>CAVTQL010000039.1:0-61883 GCA_963736845.1 uncultured beta proteobacterium | reverse complement strand
CGATCCTCTCCGAGCTGGCCCGCCAGGATCGTCTGGTCGTCGTCGACGACCTCTCGGTGGACGCGCCGAAGACCAAGCTGTTCTCCGACAAGCTGAAAGGTATGGGGCTGGACGGCAATCTGCTGGTCATTACCGATTCGCTTAGCGAAAACCTTTACCTGTCGTCACGCAACCTGCCCAACGTTCTGGTGCTGGAAGCGCACGAGGCCGATCCGGTTTCGCTGGTGCGCTTCAACAAGGTGCTGGTCACCCGCAATGCGGTGGCCAAGTTCGAGGAGATGTGGGGATGAATCAAGAGCGTCTGATGCAGGTGCTGCTGGCGCCGCAGATCTCCGAAAAGGCAACTTTCGTTGCCGAAAAGAACGAGCAGGTGATCTTTCGCGTCGTTAACGACGCGACCAAGCCGGAAATCAAGGCCGCGGTCGAGCTGTTGTTCAAAGTCGAGGTCGAGTCGGTCCAGGTGTCCAATGTCAAGGGCAAGGTCAAGCGTTTCAAGGGGGCGGTCGGTCGTCGCAAGGGCTGGAAGAAGGCCTTTGTGAGCTTGAAGCCGGGCCAGGAAATCAATTTCGTTGAAGGGGGGAATGCCTGATGGCACTCGTCAAAGTCAAGCCGACCTCCCCCGGCCGCCGCGCCGTGGTGCAGGTCGTCAATGCGAACCTGCACAAGGGCAAGCCGTTTGCCGCCCTTGTCGAACCCAAGAGCGGCAACGCCGGTCGCAATCACCACGGTCGTATCACGGTTCGCCATCAGGGGGGCGGTCACAAGCAGTCTTACCGCTTGGTCGACTTCAAGCGCAACAAGGACGGCATACCGGCCACGGTCGAACGTCTTGAGTACGACCCGAACCGTACCGCGAATATTGCGCTCGTTTGCTATGCCGACGGGGAGCGCTGCTACATCATCGCCAACAAGGGCATGGTGGTCGGCCAGCAGGTGATGAGCGGTTCCGAGGCGCCCATCAAGTCGGGCAATGCCCTGCCGATCCGTAATATCCCGGTTGGCACCACGATCTGCTGCATCGAGTTGATGCCCGGCAAGGGCGCGCAACTGGCGCGTTCGGCTGGCGCTACGGTCCAATTGCTCGCTCGTGACGGGGCGTACGCCCAGATCCGTCTGCGCTCCGGCGAAGTGCGCCGCGTGCATGTCGATTGCCGGGCCACCGTTGGCGAAGTCGGCAACGGAGAGAACAGCCTGCGCAAGATCGGCAAGGCAGGCGCCCAGCGCTGGCGCGGTGTTCGTCCGACCGTTCGCGGCGTTGCCATGAACCCGATCGATCACCCGCATGGCGGTGGCGAGGGGCGGACCGGTGAAGGTCGCGCGCCAGTCAGCCCATGGGGGCAGCTGACAAAGGGTTATCGCACCCGCAGCAACAAGCGCACGAACAGCATGATCGTGCAGCGTCGTCACAAGCGTTAAGGGGTAGGATATGGGACGTTCTCTGAAAAAGGGCCCGTTTGTTGATGCGTACCTGATCGACAAGGTCGAAGCGGTCCGCGCGACAAGCGACAAGCGCCCGATCAAGACTTGGTCGCGTCGTTCGACGATCCTTCCCGAGTTCATCGGCCTGACGATCGCGGTACACAACGGCAAACAGCACATTCCGGTGTTCGTCACCGAGAACATGGTTGGCCACAAGCTCGGCGAGTTTTCGCTGACCCGGACGTTCAAGGGTCACACCGCCGGCAAGAAAGCCAAGAAATAAGGAGCTGACATGGAAACTCGTGCAAGTTTGCGAGGCGTCCGCCTCTCCGCGCAAAAAGGCCGCCTGGTAGCGGACCTGGTGCGCGGCAAGCAGGTCGGTCAGGCCCTCAATATTCTGGCTTTCTCGCCCCAGAAGGCGGCGGGCATCGTCAAGAAGGTGCTGGAATCGGCGATCGCCAATGCCGAGCACAACGACGGAGCCGATATCGACGAACTGAAGGTCAAGACCATCTACGTCGAAAAAGGCATGGTGCTCAAGCGCTTCACAGCGCGCGCCAAGGGTCGTGGCAACCGGATCCTGAAGCCGACCTGCCACATCTACCTGACCGTTGGTAATTAAGGAAGAGCCATGGGACAGAAAATTCATCCGACAGGCTTCCGCCTGGTCGTCACCAAGGACTGGAGTTCACGCTGGTATGCCAACAGCAAGGACTTCGCGGGAATGCTCCACGAAGATGTCAAGGTTCGCGAGTATCTCAAGCGCAAGCTTGCTCACGCCTCGGTCGGGCGCGTGCTGATCGAGCGTCCCGCCAAGAACGCCCGTGTCACCGTTTTCTCCGCCCGTCCGGGCGTGGTCATCGGCAAGAAGGGCGAGGACATCGAGCAGTTGCGCACGGACCTTCAGCGCATCATGGGTGTTCCTGTCCATGTTTCGATCGAGGAGATCCGCAAGCCGGAACTCGATGCCCGCCTGATCGCTGACTCGATCGCCCAACAACTGGAGAAGCGGATCATGTTCCGCCGCGCGATGAAGCGTGCGATGCAGAACGCGATGCGCCTCGGCGCCCAGGGCATCAAGGTGATGAGCGCCGGCCGTCTGAACGGCGCCGAGATTGCCCGCAGCGAGTGGTATCGCGAAGGCCGCGTGCCGCTGCATACGTTGCGCGCCGACATCGACTACGCGACCTCCGAGGCGCTGACCACCTACGGCATCATCGGCATCAAGGTCTGGGTGTACAAGGGCGAGCGCCTGGCTGCGAGCGAGCAGCGGGAAATCGTCGAACCGGCCGCCGATGACCGCCGTCCCCCGCGCCGCGCGCCGGGCAGGCCTGAAGGCGACAAGCCGCGCACGCGCACGGTGAAGAAGGCCGAAGGCACTGTCGGGGACGCAAAGGCGCCTGCTGCGCACGCAAGAAAGGCAGGTGCCTGACATGCTGCAACCTAACCGTCGCAAGTTCCGCAAGGAGCACAAGGGCCGCAACGAAGGCCTCGCCACGCGCGGCACCAAGGTGTCTTTCGGTGAATGGGGCCTCAAGGCGACCGGCCGTGGCCGCCTGACCGCGCGCCAGATCGAGGCCGCGCGCCGTGCCATGACCCGTCACATCAAGCGGGGTGGACGCATCTGGATCCGCATTTTCCCGGACAAGCCGATTTCCAAGAAGCCGGCCGAAGTCCGCATGGGTGGCGGCAAGGGCAACCCGGAGTACTGGGTTGCCGAGATTCAGCCAGGCAAGGTCCTGTACGAAATGGACGGCGTGAATGAGGCGCTGGCACGCGAGGCGTTTGCGCTCGCGGCCGCCAAGTTGCCGATTTCCACGACCTTCGTGACTCGTCATCTGGGGTAATCATGAAAGCTAGTGAACTGAGAACAAAGAACCTGGACGACCTCAACAAGGAGTTGCTGGACCTGCTGAAGGCCCAGTTCGGTCTGCGCATGCAGCTTGCTACCCAGCAACTGTCCAATACCAGCCAGATGTCCAAGGTGCGTCGCGACATTGCTCGCGTCCGCACGCTTATCCGTGAGAAGGCGGTACAGCAATGAGCGAGTCCACCAGCAACAAGCGCACGCTGATCGGCCGCGTGGTCAGCGACAAGATGGAAAAGACGGTGACCGTGCTCGTCGAGCGCAAGGTCAAGCACCCGAAGTACGGCAAGGTCATGGTCCGCTCCAAGAAGTATCACGCACACAACGACGGCAACGCCGCAAGGTCGGGAGACCTGGTGGAGATTTCGGAAACCCGCCCGATTTCCCGCACCAAGGCGTGGGCTGTGACGAGCGTGCTGGAGAAGGCGATCGTCGTTTGACGAAAGTTCGTTTCGGCGCTTGCGCGCTCGGTAAGAAGCCGGTAAAATCCGGCTTCTTTTTTCGCTGTCCCCAATCCTGGCGGACGGCGGGTGGCTAGACCCTTAGGGGTTCCAAGACTGACCGCGGTTTGGCGGGAAAAGTTGGAGTTAATTAAATGATTCAGATGCAGACGATTCTGAACGTCGCCGACAACACTGGCGCGCGTTCGGTAATGTGTATCAAGGTGCTCGGCGGCTCCAAGCGCCGCTATGCCGGCATCGGCGACATCATCAAGGTCAGCATCAAGGATGCTGCGCCGCGCGGTCGCGTCAAGAAGGGCGACGTGTATAACGCAGTGGTGGTGCGCACGGCCAAGGGCGTGCGTCGCACGGATGGTTCGCTGATCCGTTTCGACGGCAATGCCGCCGTGCTCCTCAACAACAAGCTGGAGCCGATCGGCACCCGCATCTTCGGCCCGGTGACGCGTGAATTGCGTACCGAGCGTTTCATGAAGATCGTGTCCCTGGCGCCGGAAGTGCTGTAAGGAGCGGATGATGGAAAAGATTCGCAAAGGCGACGAGGTCGTCGTCATCACGGGCAAGGACAAGGGCAGACGCGGCACCGTGCTGAGCCGTATCGGCGACGAACATGTCGTGGTCGAGGGTGTCAATCGCGCCAAGAAACATGTCCGGCCCAACCCGGTCAAGGGTGTCGCTGGCGGTATTGTCGACAAGGACATGCCGATTCACCTCTCCAATGTTGCGCTGTTCAATCCTGCCACCAAAAAGGCCGACCGTGTCGGCATCAAGTTGCTGGATGACGGTCGCAAGGTTCGCGTGTTCAAGTCGAACGGCGAACTGGTCGGCGCATAAGGAACAGTCATGGCGCGTATGCAACAGTATTACAAGGAAACGGTCGTCGGCCACATGACCGAGAAGTTCGGCTACAAGTCCGTGATGGAGGTGCCGCGCATTACCAAGATCACCCTCAACATGGGGGTGGGCGAGGCGGTTGCCGACAAGAAGGTTCTCGACAATGCCGCCGGCGACATGCAGAAGATTGCCGGCCAGAAGCCGGTGACGACCAAGGCCCGCAAGTCGATCGCCGGCTTCAAGATCCGTGACGGCTATCCGATCGGCTGCATGGTGACGCTGCGCGGCCCACGCATGTTCGAGTTCCTGGATCGCCTGGTGACTGTCGCGCTGCCGCGTGTGCGCGACTTCCGCGGGATTTCCGGCAAGGGCTTCGACGGCCAGGGCAACTACAACATGGGCGTAAAGGAGCAGATCATCTTCCCGGAAATCGAGTACGACAAGATCGATGCCCTGCGGGGGATGAATATCAGTATCACCACGACCGCGAGGACCGATGCAGAAGCCAAGGCTCTGCTCGCCGCGTTCAAGTTCCCGTTCAAGAATTGAGGCAATCATGGCAAAACTTGCTCTGATCAATCGTGAAGAAAAGCGTCGCAAGCTGGTCGCTCAATACGCGAAAAAGCGCGCGGCACTGGGCGCGGTTATCAACAACGTCGGCCTTTCCGATGAAGAGCGCTACGAAGCTCGTCTGAAGTTGCAGGCTCTGCCGCGCAATTCCAGCCCGTCACGCCTGCGCAATCGCTGCGAGATCACCGGTCGTCCGCGCGGCGTCTTCCGCAAGTTCGGCCTGTGCCGTAACAAGATCCGCGAACTAGCCTTCCAGGGCGAGATTCCGGGTGTTGTCAAGGCCAGCTGGTAAGGAGATACAGAAATGGCTATGAGCGATCCCATCGCGGACATGCTGACCCGCATCCGCAACGCCCAGCTCGCCGAGAAGGCGTCTGTCTCCATGCCCTCGTCCCGCCTGAAGGTGGCTATTGCCGCCGTACTCAAGGAGGAAGGCTACGTCGACGACTTCGCAGTGCGCCAGGCCGACGGCAAGCCGACGCTCGAAATCGGCCTCCGGTACTATGCTGGCCGGCCCGTCATCGAGCGCATCGAACGCGTCTCGAAGCCCGGCCTGCGGATCTACCGCGGCTGCGAAGACATTCCCCGTGTCATGAACGGTCTCGGTGTCGCCATCGTGTCGACCCCGAAGGGGGTCATGACTGATCGCAAGGCTCGCGCCAGCAAGGTTGGCGGCGAAGTCCTGTGCATCGTGGCTTAAGGGAGCGGACATGTCGCGAATTGGCAAGAATCCCATCGAGGTGCCCGCTGGCGTCGAAGTCAGTCTGGGCGAGCAGATCATCGTCAAGGGCCCGCTGGGCACACTAAAGACAGCGCTCCATCCGCACGTCAGTGTCTCTCTTGAGGGTGGGAGTGTCGTGGTCGCAAGGGTTGAAGGCGCCGAGCCCGCCATGTGGGGCACCATGCGTGCCAACATCAGCAACATGGTTACCGGTGTTTCCAAGGGCTTCCAGAAAAAACTGCTGCTGGTCGGAGTTGGCTACCGCGCGCAGGTCCAAGGAGATGCGCTGAACTTGTCGCTCGGTTTTTCGCATCCGGTCATCCACAAGATGCCCGCAGGTGTGGCCGTCGAATGCCCAATCCCCACCGAAGTCTTGATCAAGGGGTCGGACAAGCAGCAGGTCGGTCAGGTCGCCGCCGAAGTGCGTGCGTATCGCAAGCCCGAACCCTACAAGGGCAAGGGTGTGCGTTACGCCGACGAAGTGGTGGTTATCAAGGAAACGAAGAAGAAGAAGTAAGGGTGGCATATGTTTAACAGGAAAGAAGCGCGTCTGCGCCGTGCGCGCAAGACCCGGGCAAAAATCGCCGAGCTGAAGGCTGTGCGCCTGTGCGTCAATCGCACGAACTGCCACATTTACGCTCAGGTCATTTCGCCCTGCGGCGGAAAGATTCTGGCTTCGGCTTCGACGCTCGAAACCGGCCTCCGCAAGGACATCGTGAACGGCGGCGACAAGGCTGCCGCGGCGGCGATCGGCAAGCTGATCGCCGAGCGAGCGAGGGCCGCCGGCATCGAGCAGGTTGCTTTCGATCGTTCTGGCTTCCAGTTCCACGGTCGGATCCAGGCGCTGGCTGACGCGGCGCGCGAAGCCGGTCTGAAGTTCTGATCGTCGCGAAAGGACAAGGTTAGAAAATGGCTAAACCCGAAAGAAACAAAAAGCCGCAGCAGGCTGAAGAGCGCGACGACGGCATGCGCGAGAAGATGGTTGCGGTCAACCGCGTCACCAAGGTGGTCAAGGGTGGCCGCATCCTCGGTTTTGCGGCGCTGACCGTGGTCGGCGATGGTGATGGTGGCATCGGCATGGGCAAGGGCAAGTCCCGCGAAGTGCCTGTCGCGATTCAGAAGGCAATGGAAGAGGCGCGTCGCAAGATGGCCAGGGTCAGCCTGAAGAACGGCACCGTTCATCACACCGTGATGGGTCGCCATGGGGCTACCACCGTGATGATTCAGCCTGCCCCTGAGGGCGCGGGCATCATCGCCGGCGGTGCCATGCGCGCTGTTTTTGATGTCGTCGGTGTGACGAACGTCGTTGCGAAAGCCCACGGCTCGACCAATCCCTACAACATCGTGCGCGCCACCATCGACGGTCTGTCGAAGGTCAATACGCCGGCCGAGATCGCCGCCAAGCGTGGTATGTCGGTTGATCAGATCCTGGGGTAAGCCATGGTTGACAAAAAGATCAAGGTTACGCTCGTCAAGAGCATCATCGGCACCAAGCAGGACCACCGCGCCACGGTGCGTGGCTTGGGTCTGCGCAAGATGAACAGTTCCTCCGAGCTGATGGATACGCCGGCTGTGCGCGGCATGATCCAGAAAGTTCAGTATCTCCTGAAGGTCGAGGGTTAAGTCATGCGTCTGAACACCATCAAAGCCGGGCGAGGGCTCCAGGCAGGAACGCAAGCGTGCTGGCCGTGGCATGGGCTCTGGTCTTGGCAAAACCGCCGGTCGCGGCCACAAGGGCCAGAAATCCCGTGCAGGTGGCTTCCACAAGGTCGGCTTCGAGGGCGGCCAGATGCCGCTGCAGCGCCGTTTGCCGAAACGTGGCTTCAAATCCCTGACCCGCGACCGCAACCATGAAGTGCGTCTGGGCGAACTGGATCGCCTGCCGATCGACGAAGTCGACCTCTGGCATTGCAAGCCGCCGGGATCGTGCCGGCCGATGCGCTTTCCGCCAAGGTCATCCTGTCCGGCGTGATCTCCCGCAAGGTCGTGCTGAAGGGCGTCGGTGCCACCAAGGGCGCCAAGGCCGCGATCGAGGCCGCTGGCGGCTCGGTCGCCGAGTAAGGCAGAAGGGGCAGAGCGTTGGCGGTCAATCCCAATACCGTAGCCAAGGGCGGCAAGTTCGGCGATCTCAAGCGCCGGCTGTGGTTCCTGCTCGGGGCGCTGGTCGTCTATCGGGTCGGCGCGCACATTCCGGTTCCCGGCATCGACCCCAACGTTCTCTCCGACTTGTTCAATTCGCAGCAGGGCGGCATCTTGGGCATGTTCAACATGTTCTCTGGTGGCGCCCTGTCGCGCTTCACGCTCTTCGCGCTCGGTATCATGCCCTACATTTCGGCATCGATCATCATGCAACTGATGAGCGTTGCCAGCCCGCAGCTCGAAGCCCTGAAGAAGGAAGGCGAGGCCGGGCGACGCAAGATCACCCAGTACACCCGTTATGGAACGCTGGCGCTTGCTCTCTTCCAGGGATTGGGCATTGCCGTCGCACTCGAGGCGCAGCCTGGCCTCGTCAATGATCCGGGCTTCATGTTCCGCCTGACTACGGTATCGACGCTGGTTACGGGCACCATGTTCCTGATGTGGCTGGGCGAGCAGGTAACTGAGCGTGGTCTTGGCAACGGCATCTCGATCATCATTTTCGCCGGTATCGCGGCGGGTCTGCCGAGTGCAATCGGCGGTCTGTTCGAACTCGTGCGAACCGGTGCCATGCATTCGCTGACCGCTCTGGTCATCTGCGCCCTGGTCGTGGTCGTTACCGCTTTCGTGGTCTTCGTGGAGCGCGGTCAGCGGAAAATCCTGGTCAATTACGCAAAGCGCCAGGTCGGCAACAAGATTTACGGCGGACAGAGTTCGCACCTGCCGCTCAAACTGAACATGTCCGGGGTGATACCACCGATCTTTGCGTCGTCGATCATCCTTTTCCCGGCGACCGTGGCGGGATGGTTCGGTTCAGGCGAATCCATGCGTTGGCTGAAGGACATCGCCGGCGCGTTGTCCCCGGGCCAGCCGATCTACGTGATGCTCTACGCCGGCGCGATCATTTTCTTCTGCTTCTTCTACACGGCCCTCGTTTTCAACTCCAAGGAAACCGCCGACAACCTGAAGAAGAGCGGCGCGTTCGTTCCCGGCATTCGTCCCGGCGAACAGACTGCCCGCTACATCGACAAGATCCTGATGCGCCTGACGCTGGTCGGTGCGGCTTACATCACCGTGGTCTGCCTGTTACCCGAGTTCCTGATCCTGAAGTGGAACGTACCGTTCTATTTCGGTGGTACCTCGCTGCTGATCATCGTGGTCGTCACCATGGACTTCATGTCCCAGGTCCAGGCCTACGTGATGTCGCATCAATATGAAAGCCTGCTCAAGAAGGCAAACTTCAAGGGCTCCCCGTTGATCAAGTAGACAGGCATGGCGAAGGAAGACTATATCGAGATGCAGGGGGAGGTCGTTGAAAGTCTCCCGAACACGACCTTCAAGGTCAAGCTGGAAAGCGGGCACATGGTGCATGCGTTCATATCCGGAAAGATGCGTATGCACTACATCCGCATCCTGCCGGGGGACAAGGTGACTGTACAGCTGACCCCGTATGATTTAAGCAAGGCGCGGATCGTTTTCCGCGCCAAGTAATAGAGTTCTCTACGCAATAAACCGCAGGGCAAGGAATCACGGCTGCTTCCGAGCCCTCGCAGACGAGGAGTGAAACATGAAAGTGCAACCTTCGGTGAAGGCAATTTGCCGCAAATGCAAAGTTATCCGTCGCAAGGGTGTCGTGCGCATCATCTGCACGGACCGGCGTCACAAGCAGCGCCAGGGTTGATTCCCCGGGCGGACAGGCATTCGTTAATTTTGGAAATAGTGGAGTGATTCAATGGCCCGTATCGCAGGGGTAAACATTCCGAACCACCAGCATGCCGAGATCGCGCTGACCGCGATCTTCGGCATCGGTCGCGCCCGCGCACAGAAGATCTGTGACGCGGCTGGCGTCGTTCGTAGCAAGAAAATCAAGGACCTGTCCGACACGGACATGGATCGCCTGCGTGATGTAATCGGCAAGTTCACGGTCGAAGGTGACCTGCGCCGCGAAGTCACGATGAACATCAAGCGCCTGATGGACCTCGGTTGCTACCGTGGCCTGCGCCATCGCAAGGGCTTGCCCTGCCGTGGCCAGCGCACGAAAACCAACGCACGCACCCGCAAGGGTCCGCGCAAGCCCATCGCCGGCAAGAAGTAACAGGGACAGAACATGGCAAAGACTGCTAGCAAGACGACCAAGGCTGCCAAGGTCCGCAAGAAGGTCAAGAAGAACGTTGCCGAGGGCATTGCCCACATCCACGCTTCGTTCAACAACACCATCATCACCATCACCGACCGCCAGGGCAACGCCTTGTCGTGGGCCACGTCGGGTGGTGCCGGCTTCAAGGGTTCGCGCAAGTCCACCCCCTTTGCTGCCCAGGTGGCTGCCGAGGCTGCCGGCAAGGCGGCCCAGGAGTGCGGTGTCAAGAATCTGGAAGTCCGCATCAAGGGTCCCGGCCCCGGTCGCGAATCTTCGGTCCGTGCGCTGAACGCACTGGGCATGAAGATCACCGCGATTTCCGACGTTACCCCGGTGCCCCACAACGGTTGCCGCCCGCCCAAAAAGCGCCGTATCTAAGGAGAAAGACAAGTGGCTCGCAATCTCGATCCCAAATGCCGTCAGTGCCGCCGTGAAGGCGAAAAGCTCTTCCTCAAGGGCGAAAAGTGCTTCACCGACAGGTGCGCCATCGAGCGCCGCTCCTATGCGCCCGGCCAGCACGGACAGAAGTCCGGTGCACGCCTGTCCGACTACGGTGTCCACCTCCGTGCCAAGCAGAAGATCCGCCGCGTCTATGGCGTCCTCGAAGGCCAGTTCCGCCGCACTTTCGCCGAGGCGGAGCGCCGCAAGGGTCAGACCGGCGAAAACCTGCTGCAGTTGCTTGAGTCGCGCCTGGATACGGTTGCCTATCGCATGGGGTTTGGTGCTTCGCGCGCCGAATCGCGCCAGGTGGTCCGTCACAACGGCGTTCTGGTCAATGGCAAGCGCGTGAATATCCCATCGTACGTCGTCAAGCCGGGCGACGTCGTCCAGTTGACCGATCGTTCCCGTGCATCGCTTCGCTGCAAGGCTGCTCTCGGCGCTGCCGAGGCGCGCGGGTTCCCGGAGTGGATATCGGTGGACGTCAAGGAAGGCAAGGGAACGTACAAGGCGATGCCGCAGCGCTCGGAGCTGCCCTCGACCCTGAACGAAGGCCTGGTCATCGAACTTTACTCGAAGTAACAGTCAAGCTTAGGAACTAGGCCCATGCAAAGCAGTGGACTTCTGAAACCCCGCATCATCGACGTGCAGAGCGTTTCGCCCGTGCAGGCCAAGGTTGTGATGGAGCCGTTCGAACGCGGCTACGGTCACACCCTGGGCAATGCGCTGCGTCGCATCCTGCTGTCCTCGATGCCAGGTTATGCGCCGACGGAAGTCGGCATCGACGGGGTACTCCACGAGTACTCCACCCTTGATGGTGTTCAGGAAGATGTCGTTAACATCCTCCTCAACCTCAAGGGTATCGTTTTCAAGCTGCACAACCGTGACGTGGTCAACTTGAACCTGGCCAAGGAGGGCGAAGGCCCGATCCGTGCCGGCGACATCGACCTGCCGCATGACGTGGAGATCATCAATCCGGAACACGTGATTGCCAATCTTTCGGTTGGCGGCAAGCTGGCGATGGAGATCAAGGTCGAAAAGGGCCGCGGCTACGTGCCCGGCAACGTGCGCAACCTCGGCGATTCGAAGACGATCGGCAAGCTGGTGCTCGACGCCTCGTTCAGCCCGATCCGTCGGGTTGCCTACGCGGTCGAAAGCGCGCGCGTCGAGCAGCGCACCGACCTCGACAAGCTGATCGTCGATATCGAGACCAACGGTGTCGTCGAACCGGAGGAGGCCATTCGCTACGCCGCCCGCGTGCTGATGGAACAGCTTTCCGTGTTCGCTGATCTGGAAGGCACCGCGCCGGTGACCGAGGCTTCCAAGCCGGCCCAGGTCGATCCCGTCCTGCTCCGTCCGGTCGACGACCTTGAGCTGACGGTTCGTTCGGCGAACTGTTTGAAGGCCGAGAACATCTACTACATCGGCGACCTTATCCAGCGCACCGAGAACGAGTTGCTCAAGACCCCGAACCTCGGCCGCAAGTCGCTGAACGAGATCAAGGAAGTGCTGGCCGCGCGCGGCCTGACCCTCGGCATGAAACTGGAAAACTGGCCGCCCGCCGGTCTGGAAAAGGTCTGACCGGCTTTTTCCGATCGCGGCCGCCAAGGGACGCCTGCAGAACATAGAAAGGATTAACCATGCGTCACCGCAATGGACTTCGCAAACTGAACCGTACCAGCAGCCATCGCCTGGCGATGCTGCGCAACCTGACCGTTTCCCTGCTCAAGCACGAGGCCATCAAGACCACGCTGCCGAAGGCCAAGGAACTGCGCCGTGTCGTCGAGCCGATGATCACCCTCGGCAAGACCCCGACCCTCTCCAACAAGCGCATGGCCTTCGACCGGCTGCGCGACCGCGACATGGTGGTCAAGCTGTTCGGTGAACTGGGCCCGCGCTATGCCCAGCGTCCGGGTGGCTATCTGCGCATCCTCAAGTGCGGCTTCCGCGTTGGCGACAATGCGCCGATGGCGTTCGTCGAACTGGTCGATCGTCCGGAGCCGACCGAACCGGTCGAGGTCGAAGAAGCCGCCTGAGCGGTACTTCTCAGCCAAACAGCGAAGGCCGGTAATCCGGCCTTCGCTGTTTTCAGTGGTTCAGGATCTTGGCCAGGAATTGCTGCGCACGTTCCGAGCGCGGGGTGCCGAAGAACTCTTCCTTGTTCGCGTCCTCGACGATGCGCCCTTGATCCATGAAGATCACGCGGTTGGCGACCTTGCGCGCGAAGCCCATCTCGTGGGTGACGCACATCATGGTCATGCCTTCCTTGGCCAGTTGGACCATGACATCGAGCACCTCGTTGATCATCTCCGGGTCGAGCGCCGAGGTCGGCTCGTCGAACAGCATGCAGATCGGGTCCATGGCCAGCGCGCGGGCGATCGCGACGCGCTGCTGCTGGCCGCCCGACAAGTTGCCCCGGGAACTTGTTGGCCTGGGCCTTCAGGCCGACGCGGTCGAGCAGCTTCATTCCCTTGTCGATCGCCTCGTCCTTGCTGCGGCCCAGCACCTTGATCTGGCCGATGGTCAGGTTCTCCGTGATGCTCATGTGCGGGAACAGCTCGAAGTGCTGGAAGACCATGCCGACGCGCGCACGCAGCTTCGACAGGTTGGTGCCCGCCGCGCCGACCGATGTCCCGTTGACCAGAATCTCGCCCTTCTGGAACGGCTCGAGGCCGTTCACGCACTTGATCAGGGTCGATTTTCCCGAACCTGAGGGGCCGCAGACGACGATGACCTCGCCCTTTTCGACCTGGGTGGTGCAATCGGCCAGCACGTTGAAGTCGCCGTACCACTTGCCGACATTCTTCATCTCGATCATGGGCATGATTGGGGTCCTGACCTAGCGGATGATTGCGATGCGCTGCTGAAGCTTCTTGACGAGCATCGACAGGCTGAAGCAGATGATGAAGTAGATGGCCGCCGCGACGAGATAGGTCTCGACCGGACGGTTGAAGTTCTTGCCGGCGATCTCGAAGCCCTTGAGCAGGTCGTAGGCGCCGATGGCATAAACGAGCGAGGTATCCTGGAACAGGATGATGGTCTGCGTCAGGAGCACCGGGAGCATGTTGCGGAAGGCCTGCGGCAGGACGATCTCGCGCATCGTCTGCCCGTAGGTCATGCCGAGGGCGTAGCCCGCGCCCACCTGGCCCTTGGGGATGCTCTGGATGCCGGCACGCATGATTTCCGAGTAGTACGCGGCTTCGAACAGCGTGAAGGTGATCATCGCCGACATCTCGGCGCCGAGCGGCTTCCCGGAGAGCAGCGGGATGAGCAGGAAGAACCAGAGGATGACCATGACCAGCGGGATGCTGCGCATGGTATTGACGTAGGCGGCGGCGGGCATGACCAGCCAGGACTTGCTGGACAGGCGCATGAGGGCGAGGACCGTCCCCAGGACGATACCGCCGATCATGGCGACCAGCGTCAGCTGCACCGAGAAGATGAGCCCCTTGACGATGTAGCCGGAGACGACCTCGGGGGTCAGGAAGGCGAAGTCGAGGTTGAGCATCACTTGCCTCCCGCCGCGATCAGCCCGGGCACGCGCACTCGTCCCTCGATGAAGTGCATCACGCGGTTGATCGAGAATGCACTGATGAAATAGAGGCCGGTGACCGCGAGATAGATCTCGATCCCGCGCGAGGTCTCTTCCTGCGCCTGCATGGCGAACAGGGTCAGTTCGGCGATGCTGACCGCGAAAGGCGACCGAGGAATTCTTGATGATGTTCATCGACTCGCTGGTCAGCGGCGGGATGATGATGCGGAACGCCATCGGCAGCAGCACGTAACGATAGGTCTGCGCCAGCGTGAACCCCATCGCCAGCCCGGCCATGCGTCTGGCCACGCGGCAGTGACTGGATGCCGGCGCGCACCTGCTCCGAAATGCGTGCCGAGGTGAACAGGCCGAGGGCAGCCACGACCAGCAGGAAGCTCGGGAATGCCCTGCAGACGGGGAACAAGGGCCGGCAAGACGTGGTACCAGAGTACGATCTGGACCAGCAGCGGGATATTGCGGAACAGCTCGGTCCACGCGTTGCCCAGCAAGACCAGGCCGCGGTTGGGCGTGGTGCGCAGGATGCCCATCAGTGAGCCGAAGACCAGCGCGACCACCAGGCTGAGCAGTGCGACCGAGAGGGTCCACCCCCACGCCGAAAGCATCCAGTCGAGATAGGTGATGTCGCCGCCGCTGCCGAAGCAGCTCGGCATCACCTCACCCTCGATCGTGTCCTTGCAGAAGACCTGCCAGTCCCAAGTGCTCAATTTGTCCTTGCTCCGGTTGCGCGCCCCGCCCACAGGCGGGCGCGGAGCGTCAGGTTCGACAGGTGGCTTACTTCTTCGCGTAGTCTTCGGCCGGCTTGTCGTTCGGGTTGGCCCATGCCGTCTTGGTCGCGTCGGACGCCGGCAGGCCGATGCGGACATTGGCCGGAGGAATCGGCTGCATGAACCACTTGTCGTAGATCTTGGCGATCTCGCCGGACTTCATCATCTTGATCAGGCTGTCGTCCACCGCCTTCTTGAAGGCCGGGTCATCCTTGCGCAACATGATGTTGATCGGCTCGACGTTGAGCACTTCGCCGACGATCTTGAAATCGGCCGGGTTCTTGGACTTGGCGATCAGTCCCGACAGGATTTGCCCGTCCATCACGAAAGCGTCAGCGCGGCCGGATTCGAGCAGCAGGAAGCTGTCAGCGTGATCCTTGCCGAAGACTTCCTTGAAATCGACGCCGTTGGCGCGTTCATGCTTGCGCAGGAGCTGCACGGACGTGGTGCCGGTCGTGGTGGCGACGTTCTTGCCGTTCAACTGGGAAATCGAGGTGATGCCCGAGCGGGCCTTGGCGGCAATGCGCACTTCCTCGACGAAGGTGGTGACCGCGAAGGAGACATCCTTCTGGCGTGCCGCGTTGTTGGTCGTCGAGCCACACTCGATGTCGATGGTGCCGTTCTGCATCAGGGGAATGCGGTTCTGCGACGTGACCGGCTGGAACTTGACGCTCAGCTTGGCCATGCCCAGCTGCTTGCGAACGTCGGCAAGCACGCGCTCGCAGAGTTCGACGTGGAAGCCGGCGAACTTGCCGTCGCCGAGCGTAAAGGACAGGCCGCCGGACGATTCGCGCACGCCCATCGTCACGCTGCCGGAATCCTTGATCTTCTTCAGGGTGCCGGCATCCTGGGCGAGTGCCGGCTCGGCGACAAGGCGATGCAGCGATCAGGGCTGCGCGTAATTTACTGTTTTTGCACTCATGCTCCGGTTTTCTCCTGGGGGTAAGTTGAGCTTTGCTGCAATAGCTCAGATGCCCCGATCAAGCCGCGCACCAGTGCGGGGCAGTATAGATTACCTTCAGGCCGATTCTGTAGCGTGTTCCTGTTGCTGCAGATGCCACATCCGGGCGTAATTGCCGTTGGCCTCGAGCAGCGCCGCATGTGCGGCCGCGCTCGACGACTGCGTCCATCCTGCATGACGAGGATCTCGTCCGCATTCATCACGGTCGACAGGCGGTGGGCGATGATCAGCGTCGTCCGCCCGACGGCAGCCAGTTCGAGTTGCGCCTGGATCGCCCGTTCGGTCGCCGAATCGAGCGCCGAAGTGGCTTCGTCGAAGATCAGGATGGGCGGGTTCTTGAGCAGGGCGCGGGCGATCGCGACGCGCTGCTTCTCGCCGCCGGACAGCTTCAGTCCGCGCTCGCCGACCCGGCTCTCGTATTTCTGCGGCAGCGAGTCGATGAAATCGTTGAGTTGGGCGGCGCGCGCGGCGGCGAAGACTTCCTCGCGCGTCGCCTCGGGGCGGCCGTAGCGGATGTTGTAGAAGATGGTGTCGTTGAACAGTACCGTGTCCTGCGGCACGATGCCGATCGCCGCGCGCAGGCTGGCCTGCTTCAGGCTGCGCAGGTCGTGGCCATTGATCCGGATGGCACCGCCGGTGACGTCGTAGAAACGGTAAAGCAGGCGCGCCAGCGTTGACTTGCCGGCACCCGATTGGCCGACGACGGCAACCGTCCTTCCCGGCGGGATCGCGAAGTCGAGGTTGCGAAGGATCTGGCGGTCCGCCTCGTAGGCAAAGCTGACCGCATCGAAGTTGATCTGCAGCGGCCCCGAGGGCAGGTCGCGGGCGGCGGGGGCGTCGGCGATTTCCTTGTTCTCCTGCAGCAGCTTGAACATCCGTTCGATGTCGGTCAGCGCCTGGCGGATCTCGCGATAGACGACGCCGAGGAAATTGAGCGGGATGTAGAGCTGGATCAGGAAGGCATTGACCAGCACGAGGTCGCCGATGGTCATGCGGCCGTTGACGACGCCTCCCGCAGCGCGCCACATCATCGCCGTCACGCCGAGGGCGATGATCACCTGCTGGCCGAGGTTGAGGGCGGACAGCGTGGTCTGGCTGCGCGTTGCGGCATCCTCCCACTTCACCATCTGCTCGTCGTAGCGGCGTGCCTCGAAGTCCTCGTTGTTGAAGTACTTGACCGTCTCGTAGTTGAGCAGGCTGTCGATCGCGCGCGTGTTGGCGGCCGAGTCGCTCTCGTTGACCGCGCGGCGGATGTCGATCCGCCAGTTGCTGACCTTGACTGTGAACACGATGTAGGCCACCAGCGAGACGAGCGTGATCAGCACGAAGCCGATGTCGTACTTGACGAAGAGGATGCCGAGGACCAGCCCGATCTCGACCAGCGTCGGCAGGATCGAGTAGAGCGTGTAGGAGATGAGGCTGGAGATCGAGCGGGTGCCGCGCTCGATGTCGCGCGAGACGCCGCCGGTCTGCCGTTCGAGATGGAAGCGCAGCGAGAGCGCATGCAGGTGGCGGAAGACCTCGAGCGCGACCTGGCGGACGGCGCGCTGCGTGACGCGGGCGAAGAGGAACTCGCGCAGCTCGGTGAACAGTGCCGTCGAGAAGCGCAGCAAGCCGTAGAGCAGGAGCAGCAGCACCGGCAGGGCGAGCGCCTGCTGCGGGCTGGAGAGTCCGTCGATCATCGTCCTTGAAGACGAGTGGCACGCTGACGTTGGCGACCTTGGCGCCGACCAGGCAGGCGAGCGCGGCGATCACGCGCCAGCGGTAGGCCCAGAGGTAGGGCAGCAGTGTGCGCAGCGTCAGCCAGACGTGCGTGGCCGGCGCCGGCTGGCCGGCAGGGGGCTTGGGGAGTGCGGTGGCGCGGCGCATGTCGGGGTGGCCTGTTCCAGTGGGTTTCGCGAGTATATGAAAACTTCCCGGATTCCGCGAAAATCGGACTTTCCGCCGGAAAGGCATCGATCATGGCCGTCGACCGCATCAACCCGTCAGCAAAGCAGCCGTCGCTGCGCGTCATGCCGATGCCGGCCGACGTCAACCAGAATGGTGATGTCTTCGGCGGCTGGGTCATGGCCCAGGTTGACGTGGCCGGCGCGATTCCCGCCATGCGCCGGGCGCGCGGCCGCGTGGCGACGGTGTCGGTCAATTCCTTTCTCTTCAAGCAGCCGATTTCGGTGGGCGACGTCGTCAACCTTTACGCCGAGATCGTCCACACCGGGCGCACGTCGATCACCGTCAAGGTCGAGGTCTTTGCCGAGCGCAACTACGCCAGTCCGGAGACGGTCAAGGTGACCGAAGCGGAACTCACCTACGTCGCCATCGACGGCAACGGCAAGAAGCGCGAACTGCCGCCGGAAGCCGCTTGATCAGGCGGCGTCATTGGGAGGCGCCAGCGCCTTCCTGAGACGCCTGGCGAAAACCGTCATTTCCTTGGCAGCCTGCACGTCGCCGCGTGCGCTGGCGACCGCGATGCCGCTTTCGTAGGCGTCGAGCGCTTCCGCAGCCTTGCCGGCTTCGGCCAGCACCCTGCCCAGCGCTTTCCAGGCCGCCGAATAGCGGCTGTCGCGGTCGACCGCTTCGCGGAAGCATTTTTCGGCCTGGCCGAGGTCACCGGCGTGGTGGTGCTCGTTGCCGAGCGAAAAACGGAGCAAGGCGCCGTCGCGCGGGCCGCCAAGCAGCTTTTCGAGGGATTGGATGCGTGGGTTCATCTAGAATCTGCGTCTTGAATGTCGACAGAGGAAGTTTCCCATGACCAGGACCATCATTGCCACCCCCAACGCCCCGGCCGCCATCGGCACCTACTCGCAGGCCGTGCGCGTCGGCGCCACCGTCTATCTCTCCGGCCAGATCGGGCTCGATCCTGCCACCATGCAGATGGTAGACGGCATCGACGCGCAGATCGTTCGCGTCTTCGAAAACCTGAAGGCAGTCGCCGAGGCGGCCGGCGGTTCGCTGTCCGATGTGGTCAAGCTCAATGTCTTCCTGACCGACCTCGCCCATTTCGCCAGGGTCAACGAGACGATGGCTCGATACTTCAGCGAACCCTTCCCGGCCCGTGCCGCCGTCGGCGTCAAGGAACTGCCGCGCGGCGCGTTGGTCGAGGCCGACGCGGTGATGTTCATCGGCTGATGAGCGCCCAGTCGGCAGCGCCGATCCGTGCTGCGGAGGCGCTGCGCAAGAAGCTGGCGAAGATCGGCCTCCACCGCGAGGCCGATCTGCTCGTGCATCTGCCGCTGCGCTACGAGGACGAGACGCAACTGACGCCCGCCGCGGCGGCCCTCGGCGGCGAGCCGGTGCAGGTCGAAGTCGTCGTGCATAGCAGCGAGGTTCAGTTTCGCCCGCGTCGGCAGATGGTCGTGCGCGCCGCCGACGCCAGCGGCGAGATCACGCTGCGCTTCTTCAGCTTCTACCCCAGCCAACAGGCGGCGCTGGCGGTCGGAACGCGCATTCGCGCCTTCGGCGAGGTGCGTGGCGGCTTCTTCGGCGCCGAGATGGTGCACCCGCGCTTCCACAGGGTTGCCGACGACGAGCCGCTGCCGACGGAATTGACCCCGATCTACCCGTTGACCGCGGGCGTCGCCAATTCAGCGCTGCAGAAACTGATCGGCAAGGCCCTGGCCGAAGCCGACCTCGCCGACACCTTGCCCGAAGACCTGCGCCAGCGCCTCAACCTGCCCGGCTTCGCGCGCAGCCTGCGCTTCCTGCACATGCCGCCGCCCGGCACCGACCTTGCCACGCTGCAAGCCCGCAACCACCCTGCCTGGCGGCGCATCAAGCTCGACGAGGTCCTGGCCCAGCAACTGTCGCTGCGCCGCGCCTACCTCGCCCGCCGCGAGCGAGGGGCGCCGGTGCTGGTAGCGCGGGACGACCTCGGCGCCCGCCTGCTCGACGGCCTGCCCTTCGGCCTGACCGGCGCCCAGTTGCGGGCGATGGCCGAAATCGCCGGCGATCTGGCCCAGCCTTACCCGATGCAGCGCCTGCTGCAGGGCGACGTCGGCGCCGGCAAGACCATCGTCGCCGCGCTCGCCGCCTGCCAGGCGATCTCGGCCGGCTGGCAGGCAGCCTTCATGGCACCGACCGAAATCCTCGCCGAACAGCATTACCTGAAGCTGCGCGACTGGCTGGCACCGCTCGGCGTCCGTGTCGCCTGGCTCTCGGGCAGCCTGAAGAGCGCGGCCCGGCGTACGCAACTGGCGGCGACGGCAGCCGACGCGCAACTGGTCGTCGGTACCCACGCGCTGATCCAGGACGGCGTCGATTTCGCCCGGCTCGGGCTGGCCATCGTCGACGAGCAGCACCGTTTCGGCGTCGCCCAGCGCCTCGCGCTGCGCAAGAAGGGCGACAACCCGCACCAGTTGATGATGTCGGCGACGCCGATCCCGCGCACGCTGGCGATGAGCTACTACGCCGACCTCGACGTCACCGTGCTCGACGAGTTGCCACCCGGGCGCACGCCGGTCAAGACGCGGCTGGTCGCCGACAGCCGGCGCGCCGACGTCGTCGGCTTCGTCAGGAAGCATGTCGAGGAAGGCCGGCAGGCTTACTGGGTGTGCCCGCTGATCGAGGAATCCGAGGCGCTGCAACTGCAGACGGCGCAGGAAACCTACGCAGCGCTTTCGGCGAACTTTCCGGGTTGATGGTGGGTTTGGTCCACGGCCGCCTGAAGGCAGACGAAAAACAGGCAGTGATGGCCGCCTTCGCCGCCGGCGAAATCGACGTGCTGGTGGCGACGACGGTTATCGAGGTCGGCGTCGATATCCCGAACGCCAGCCTGATGGTCATCGAGCACGCCGAGCGTTTCGGCCTCTCGCAACTGCACCAGTTGCGCGGCCGCGTCGGGCGCGGCCGCTACGAATCGAGCTGCATCCTGCTCTACGCCGGGCCGCTCGGCGAAGTCGCCCGCCAGCGGCTGAAGATCATCTTCGAGAACAGCGACGGATTCGAGATCGCCCGTCAGGACTTGAAAATTCGCGGGCCGGGGGAGTTCGTCGGCAGCCGCCAGAGCGGCGTGCCGCTGCTGCGCTACGCCGACCTGGAACTGGACGCCGACCTGGTCGAGATGGCGCGCGACATCGCCGAGGCCATGCTGGTCGAGCATCCGGTGCTCGCCGAGAAGCACCTGCAGCGCTGGCTCGGGTCGCGGGAGGAGTTGCTCAAGTCCTGAAGCCTGGAGCCATCCGGGCTCGCGTCGCTTCTCAGTGATAGTCCTCTTCGCGCTGATGGCGAATCGCGAGGATTGTGACGGTCAACTCGTCCTCGATCTCGAAAAGCGCGACGTAGCCGGCGTTGCCGAAAGGGATGATCAGTTCGCGCAGGAAAGGATTGCTGGCGTCCGCCTTGCGGCAGCTGAAGGGGAAGTCGCGGAGAAACTCCGTCGCTTTGACGATCGAGTCGCGCGCCCGGCGGGCCGCTTGCACATCCTGTTCGAGCAGGAATTCGAAGAGCCGCTTGAGGTCGTTACGCGCTGCTTCGGTAAAGCGGACGCGGAAGCTCATCGGGTGACGGGCAGTGCGTCTTCCTTCGCCTTGATGAGGTCGTCCAGTTCGTCGCAGACATCTTTCGCCGAGTAGTAGCGACCGCTGCGGCGTGCTTCGTCGCGAGCCGCCAGTCCGCGCGCGATGAATTCCTGCTGGTGGCGTCGTTGCTGGATGTGGCTGCGGATCGACTGTTCAACGAAGGCGGAAAGCGTTTCGCCTTCATCAAGCACGGACTCGGCTGCTTGACGCAGTTCGGGAGCGACCCGCAGCGAGGGAATGGTGGCGGTTTTCATGAATACCTCCGGCGCATTGCATTTGCGATGCAATCATTATCGGTCGTGGCCGGGAGGGTGGCAAGCGCGGGTGCGACCGCTGGCGCTCCGCGCCGGATTTCGCCCCGTTCCCGGCGTTGACCGCAACCGCCGGTTCAGCCTGGCAGGAATTCCTCGATGATCCGCGCAACTTCCGCTGGCTGGTCGTGGTGCAGCATGTGGTCGGCGTTCTCGATCCATCTTTCCTCGACATTCGCGAAGCAGGCGTTGCGCGCTTCCCAGTCGCCCGGACGCGTGGCGAAGTCGCGGACGACCCACGACTGCCGCCCGGCGACCCAGAGGACGGGGCAGACGATCTGCTTCCAGATCGCCATCGATTCCTCCAGGCGGAACAGGTAGGGGCCGGGTGCCTTGTGCCACGGGTCGCCGTTCCAGATGATGCCGTGGCGGCGCTGGCCGGCCTTGTTCTCGCCGTCGCCGATGCGCGCCAGGTGCTTGGCGAGAAAGGCGGCGCGCTCGGGGGTCAGGAAGCGGTCGGTGTGCATCAGGCGACGGGCGAAGCCGGCGCGATCGGCATAGACATGCATGCGCGGCGGCTTCTTGAGGATGCCCAGCCATTGCCGGTAGCGTTCCGGCGCCATGTCCGGATGGTTCGGCGCGATGCCGAAGCCCTCCAGGCTCACCACGCTGGCCACGCGTTCGGGGCGGATGCCGGCATACAGGCAGGCGAGGATGCCGCCCATGCTGTGTCCCGCCAGCCGCACCTGCCCGTCCGGCGCGTAATGGTCGACGATGGCTTCGAGATCGCCCAGGTGGTCGGCGAAGTAATAAGGCCGCTTCAGCCATTGCGACGGGCCGAAACCGCGCCAGTCGGGGGCGACGATGTTCCAGTCGCGCTTCAGTTCATCGACGGTGAACTGGAACGATGCCGAGACATCCATCCAGCCGTGCAGCAGGAAGAGCAAGGGCGCATCGGGCCGGCCCCAGCGGCGGACATGCAGGCGACAATCGGGGCGGGCGAGATATTCGGAACGGGAAGTGAGCATGTCGGGCGATAATGGCGGCGGTTCAGGGTGTGATTCTGACATGCGGAGACGGATGCTGAATGAACGATGACGTCGAAATCACTGCCGGCGGGCAGTTCCGGTTGCTGCGCACCCGCCGTTTCGGGCCGCTCTTCCTGACCCAGTTTCTCGGCGCCTTCAACGACAATTTGTTCAAGAACGCGCTGATCGTGCTGGTCACCTTCCAGTCGGCGCAGTGGACGGCGATGCGCCCGGAGATCCTCGCCAACCTGGCCGCGGGGCTGTTCATCCTTCCCTTCTTCCTCTTTTCGGCGACCGCCGGCCAGCTCGCCGACAAGTACGACAAGGCGATGCTGGCGCGGCTGACCAAGCTGCTCGAGGTTGCCATCGCGATCGTCGCGATCACCGGTTTCCTGCTGCACAACCTGTCCGTGCTGCTCAGCGTCCTTTTCCTGCTCGGCTTGCAGTCGACGCTTTTCGGCCCGGTCAAGTACGCCATCCTGCCGCAGCACCTTGACGAGAGCGAGCTGATCGGCGGCAACGCCCAGATCGAGGCCGGCACCTTCGTGGCGATCCTGATCGGCACGCTCGCCGGCGGGCTGCTCGCCGGCGCCGGGCTGGATCCGGTATGGATCGCGCTGGCCGCGCTCGGCGTGGCGGTCGCCGGCTACGTCGCCAGCCGCGGCATCCCGGCAGCGCCGCCGCCGGCGCCCGACCTGGTTATCAGCGCCAATCCGCTGACCGAAACCTGGCGCAACATCGGCTTTGCCCGCCAGAACCGCACGGTCTTCCTGTCCATTCTCGGCATCTCGTGGTTCTGGCTTTACGGCGCCCTGTTCCTGGCGCAGATCCCGGCGTTCGGCAAGAACGTCCTGGGTGGCAGCGAGGCGGTCGTCACCCTGCTGCTGGCGGTGTTTACCGTCGGCATCGGCGCCGGTTCGCTGCTTTGCGAGCGCCTTTCGGCTCGCCACGTCGAACTCGGCCTGGTGCCGTTCGGCTCGATCGGGCTGACCCTGTTCGGCCTCGACTTCGCGCTGGCCGCGATGGCGCTGCCGCCGGTGAGCGAAGTGCATGGGATCAGCGTCCTGCTCGGACAGGCCGGCATCTGGCGCGATCCTCGCCGACCTGTTGCTGCTCGGCCTGTTCGGCGGTTTCTTCATCGTCCCGCTCTATGCGCTGGTGCAGTTGCGCAGCGAACCGGAACATCGAGCCCGCATCATCGCCAACAACAACATCCTCAATGCCTTCTTCATGGTCATCGGCGCCGGCGCTGCCGCCGCCATGCTCGGGGCGGGGCTGTCGATCCCGATGCTGTTCGCGATCGCCGCCGTGTGCAACGCGTGTGTGGCGATCTACATCTACGGGCTGGTTCCCGAATTCCTGCTGCGCTTCATCGCCTGGATGCTGATCAACACCTTCTACCGGCTGAAGAAGCGCGGCGTCGAGCACATTCCGCTCGAAGGCGCGGCGCTGGTCGTCTGCAACCATGTCAGCTTCGTCGATCCGGTCATCCTGATGGCGGTATCGCCGCGGCCGATCCGCTTCGTCATGGACCACCGCATCTTCAGGACACCGGTCATCTCGTTCATTTTCCGCCACACACGGGCGATCCCCATCGCCCCGGCCAAGGAGGACGCGGCAATGATGGAACGGGCCTTCGACGAGGTCGCGCGGGCGCTCGACGACGGCGAACTCGTCGGCATCTTTCCCGAGGGGAGCATCACTGCCACCGGCGAACTCAACCCTTTTCGTCCCGGCATCACGCGCATCCTGGAACGCAATCCGGTGCCGGTCATCCCGCTGGCCCTGCAAGGCCTGTGGGGCAGCTTCTTTTCGCGCAAGGGCGGGCCGGCGATGACCAAACCCTTCCGCCGCCCGCTGTTTTCAAGGATCGCGATTGTCGGCGCCGACCCGGTGGCGCCGGCACAGGCGACCCCGGCCAACCTGCAGGAGATCGTCGGGCGGCTGCGCGGCGAGTGGAAGTAGCCGCGCGCTCGGTTAGAATTCCCGCATGGCACTGCAACTCCACCGCATCAAGGAACGTCTCGACCTCTACGAGAAGCTCATGCGGCTGGACAAGCCGATCGGCATCCTGCTGCTGCTCTGGCCGACATTGTGGGCCCTGTGGCTCTCGTCGCTCGGGAGGCCGGACTGGATCATCGTCTGGGTGTTCATCCTCGGCACCGTGCTGATGCGCTCGGCCGGCTGCGTCATCAACGACTATGCCGACCGCGATTTCGACCGCCATGTCGAACGCACGCAGGAGCGTCCGTTGACCGCCGGCAAGGTGACGACGAAGGAGGCGGTGGCGCTGTTCGCCATCCTCTCGTTGTGCGCCTTCGCGCTTGTCCTGCTGCTCGGTAACATGCTGGTGATCTGGCTGTCGTTCGTGGCCTTGTTCCTGGCGGCGACTTATCCCTTCACCAAGCGTTTTTTCGCGGTCCCGCAGGCCTACCTCGGCATCGCCTTCGGCTTCGGCATCCCGATGGCCTACGCGGCGCAGCTCGGCGAGGTGCCTGCCGAAGCCTGGTGGCTGCTGCTCGCCAACGTCTTCTGGGCGGTCGCCTACGACACCGAATACGCCATGGTCGACCGCGAGGACGACCTGAAGATCGGCATCAAGACCTCGGCCATCACCTTCGGCCGCTTCGATGTCGCTGCCATCATGGTCTGCTACGCCACGACCCTGGCAATCGTCGCCTGGGTGGGCTGGACGCTCGGCCTGGGCTGGATCTTCCTTGCCGGGCTGGGTGTCGCTGCCGCCATCATGGCCATGCATTACACTTGGATCCGCGGCCGCGAGCGCATGGCGTGCTTCAGGGCTTTCCTGCACAACAACTGGGTCGGTGCGGCGATCTTCGCCGGCATCGTCGTCGATTTTCTGGCTTCCGGAAGGAGCTTAGGATGAAAGCCCTGTTTTTTGCCCTTTCTCTCGTGTTGACCGCAGCGGTCGCCGAAGACACACGCCAGTTGGCCAAACTGCCCGCACCGGCGCAGGAAGCGCTGCGTGAGGAAATGCAGGGGAATCTCGTTGCGCTCAATGAAATCCTGTCGCTGATCGCGGCCGGCAAGATCAAGGAAGCCGGCGAGGCGGCCGAAGCGAAGCTCGGCATGTCGGCGATGGGCAAGCATCGCACCAAGCCGCTCGAGGCGCGCCCCGGCCCGCACATGCCGCCGGCCATGCACGGCATCGGCATGGATGGTCACAAGGCGGTCAGCGAGTTCGCTGCGGTGGCCAAAACCGGCGACCGCGACAAGGCGCTGGCGCTGCTGCCCAACCTGATGTCGGCCTGCGTCGCCTGCCATTACTCCTACAGGACACGATGAAATACCACGACCTGCGCGACTTCATGTCGCAACTGGAAAAGACCGGCGAACTGAAACGTGTCGGCGTCGAGGTCGATACGCGCCTCGAAATGACCGAAATCTGCGACCGCGTGCTGCGCGCCGCAGGGCCGGCGATCCTGTTCGAGAAACCCAAGGGGCACACCATTCCCGTGCTCGCCAACCTGTTCGGCACGCCGAAGCGCGTCGCGCTGGGCATGGGCGAGGAGTCGGTGCAGGCGCTGCGCGAAGTCGGCAAACTGCTCGCCTACCTCAAGGAGCCGGAGCCGCCCAAGGGCCTGAAGGACGCCTGGGACAAGCTGCCGATCCTGAAGCAGGTGATGAACATGGCGCCGAAAACGGTGTCGAGCGCGCCGTGCCAGGAAATCGTCTGGGAGGGCAAGGATGTCGACCTGGCCAGCCTGCCGATCCAGCACTGCTGGCCGGGTGACGTCGCGCCGCTGATTACCTGGGGGCTGGTCGTCACCAAGGGGCCGCACAAGAACCGGCAGAACCTCGGCATCTACCGCCAGCAGGTGCTCGGGCCGAACAAGGTCATCATGCGCTGGCTGGCGCATCGTGGCGGGGCGCTGGATTTTCGCGATCACCAGCTGGCCAATCCCGGCCAGCCCTTCCCGGTCGCCGTCGTCCTCGGCTGCGATCCGGCGACCATCCTCGGCGCCGTGACGCCGGTGCCGGATTCGCTGTCCGAATACCAGTTTGCCGGCCTGCTGCGCGGTGGCAAGACCGAGCTGATCAAGTGCCTCGGCTCCGCTTTGCAAGTGCCGGCTTCGGCCGAGATCGTGCTGGAAGGCGTCATCCACCCCGGCGAGATGGCGCTCGAAGGGCCGTATGGTGACCACACCGGCTACTACAACGAGCAGGCCGAATTTCCCGGTGTTCACCATCGAGCGCATCACCATGCGCCGCGACCCGATCTACCACAGCACCTACACCGGCAAGCCGCCCGACGAGCCGGCCGTGCTCGGCGTCGCGCTCAACGAGGTCTTCGTGCCGCTGCTCCAGAAGCAGTACCCGGAAATCGTCGATTTCTACCTGCCGCCGGAAGGCTGCTCGTACCGCATGGCCATCGTCAGCATCAAGAAGCAGTACCCCGGCCACGCCAAGCGCATCATGTTCGGCATCTGGTCTTTCCTGCGCCAGTTCATGTACACCAAGACCATCATCGTCGTCGACGACGACATCGACATCCGCGACTGGAAGGAAGTGGTGTGGGCGATGACAACGCGCATGGATGCCAGCCGCGACACGACGCTGGTCGACCACACGCCGATCGATTACCTCGACTTCGCCTCGCCGGTCGCCGGCCTCGGCTCCAAGATGGGGCTGGACGCGACCAACAAATGGCCGGGCGAGACGACCCGCGAATGGGGGCGGCCCATCGTCATGGATGCTGCGGTCAAGCAGCGTGTCGATGCGATGTGGGGCGAACTCGGGTTGTAAATCTGCGGGTTGGCCGACCGCGCTTATCTCCAGGAGCAAGCATGCAAGAACCTGTCCCCAACACCGACCTGCAGGGCGTGCGCCCGTCGCTGGTCCAACTCACCCATGTCATCTACGGGCTGCACGCAGTGGCCGTCGTCATCGGCGTGACGTCGGCGGCGACCGTGGCCGGCGGCTTCGTCTTCGGCCTGCCGTCGCTGGCTGCGGTCTTCCTCAACTACCTCAAGCGCGGCGACGTGAATGGCACCTGGCTCGAAAGCCACTTCCGCTGGCAGATCCGCACCTTCTGGTTCACTCTCCTGTGGCTGGTGGTCTACGGCTTGCTGATCATCACCATCATCGGCATTCCGATCGCCTGGATCATGATTGCCATCCTCGGCCTGTGGGTCGGCTACCGGGTGATCCGTGGCTGGGTGGCGCTGGGCGGATTCAAACCGGTCGGTGTCTAGCGCTGGCGGCCGTCCGTGGCAAACTTCCGGGCGGACGATTAGACTGCATCGTGCTTATTCTTGACTGGCCAGGGCAAAGGGGGGCACGAAAATGACGAGCGAACAAGAGGCCAGGCGCGCGCCGTATGTTGTCGAATGGCGCGACGCGTTCAAGGTGAACATTCCCCAGGTCGATGAAGAGCATCATCGCCTGTTCACGCTCATCAAGGCCCTCAATCTGGACACCGTCGAGCGGACGGTCGAGGAACTCCTCGAATATGTCGTGACGCACTTCTCGAATGAACAGGCGTTCATGGAAAAGAGCGGCTATCCGGCCTTCGAGCAGCATCTGCAGCTCCACGAAGGCTTCGGTGCGCACGTCGCCGAGTTCCTTGGCAGCGGCGAACCGTGGAACGAGGAGCGCGTCCAGGAGATCCGGCGATTCCTGAACAAGTGGCTCATCGGCCACATCATGGCGCACGACCTGCGCTTCGGACGCTGGTACGCGGACAACAACAAGGGCCAGAGTGCTCCGGTGGTCGAGGTGAGCAAGGAACAGCGGGGGTTCCTGGCGCGCCTGTTTGGCCGGAAGTGAGATCAGCCGTTCGCCCCGGTCAATCCTGACCGGAGTCGGCAACTCATCCGCGCGCACCGAGCATCGCCAGAGAAATCCCGTAAGCATGCCGGAGCTGGCCCGCGTCGTAGCGGTGCTCGCTGCCGACCGGGCAGGCGGTGCGGGCCATGCAGGTGTACCGGCATCCTGAATCCACCAAGGTGCGGTGGGCGATACATTTCTCCAGGCTGAAGCTGCCGCCGGAGAGGGCGTCCGCCGGGCAGGCGGCGACACACGGTCGGTCGGAACAGGCCGCGCAGGGATGGTTGCGGTCGACCGCCTCTGAAGGGCAAAAATCGGTGTCGGCCAGGACGACTGCCCGGTACGCGTACCACGTGCCCCATTCGGGATCGATGCCGACCATGAAGGGCGAGGCGTGGTGCCAGCCGGCAAGTTGCCCGAGCTGCTGCAGGCCGACCGGATGTTCGCCGGGATAAAGAATCCGGTAGTGCGCGCCCGGCAGGTGTTGGGCGAACCAGCCGGCGACGACCTGCACCGTGTAGTCGTCGATCGGGTCGCCGCCGCCGGCGCCGGCAGCTTGGGCGCACTCCCACAGCCGGCGGCCGCCGTGGCCGAGCAGGATCAACTGGCGTTCGCCGGCTGCCGGCGCCAGCGTTGCCGTGACGTCGGCCGGCAGGTCGGCCAGGTCGAAGACGTGCTGCCGGTTCAACCCGGCGTGGTCGAGCGCGGCGGCCGGGAAAGGCTGGCGGGCGCCCATCAAACCGCCTATTCGCTTTCGAGAACGATGTTCTTCTCGCCCGCCCGCCGTTGCGCCACCCAGACGAGCAACGCGTCGATGGCGGCGCTGCCGGCCTGCGACTTCGGGTGGTTGATCAGGAAGGTGACGGCATGGCGCCGGCCCTGGGCATCGAGCGCGTAGCCGGCGGCGGTCTTGACGCCGTCGAGCGTGCCGGTCTTGATGTGGGCGCGGCCGGTGGCTTCCGATTCCTTCAGGCGCTTCTTCATCGTGCCGTCGATGCCGACGATCGGCAGGCTGGAAACGAATTCCGGCATCACCGGGTTCTTCCAGGCATCGAGCAGCAGGCGGTTGAGGCTGTCGGCGCTGATCCGCTCGCGGCGCGAGAGGCCGGAGCCGTTCTCGATGTCCAGCTCGGCGAAACGCAGGCCGCGCGCGTTCAGCCAGTCGCCGATGCGCTGCCGCGAGCGCTCGGCGGTGGCCGGTGCCCCGTCGTTTCCATTCCCGTTGCCGAGTGTCAGGAACACCTGGCGGGCCATCACGTTGTTGCTGAACTTGTTGATGTCGCGCACGGCGTCGGCCAGCGGCGGCGATTCGTGCTGGGCGATGCAGCCTGCTGCCGGCGGGGACGCTGCCGCCGCGCACCTGGCCGGCCAGCGTCCCGCCGAGTTCCTTCCACAGGCTGCGGATCAGCCCGCCGGCCTGGGCATCGGCAGGCAGCGGCGAGAGGTTGAGCGGCTTCTCGCCGCACAGCGGGCTGTAGGTGCCGGTGAATTCGAGCCGGTTGCCGGTGTTTTCGGGAATCAGGCGGACGTTGATGAAGTCCTTCCAGTTGCTGCCGCAACCGCCTTCGCCGGCGCGCAACTGGTTGTCGACGCGCAATCCCTCGCTCGGCGTTTCCATCAGCACGCGCGGCCGGCCGTTGTCGGGCAGCAGCGTGAAGCGCAGCGCCCGAAAATTGATCAGCAGGCCGTCCGGGCCGACGTTGTAGGGGCGCATCGGCTTGTCGTCGAAGGCGCCGGGGTCGATGGCCGGAACGTTGAAGGCGGTGCGGTCGAGCACCACGTCGCCGCCGATGTGCTGGATGCCGCGCACGCGCAACTGGCGCAGCAGAGCCCACAGGTGCTCGATGGAGAAGCGCGGGTCGCCGCTGCCCTTGAGGTACAAATTGCCGTTCAAAACGCCGTTGACCGCAGCAGTGTCGGTCCACGCCGTGGTTTTCCAGGTCCACGCCGGGCCGAGCAGGTCGAGGGCGGCGTAGGTGGTGACCAGCTTCATGACCGAGGCCGGGTTCATTGGCTGGGCGGCGTTGTGGGCGACCAGCGGGGCTTTCGCGTTGACCGGCTGGACGACGACGGCGACGCTGCTGGCGGAAATCTGCGCCGCCTTGAGCGCGTTCAGTACGCTCGGCGGCAACCCATCGGCAAGCGCCGCCCGGCTCAGGATGGCCAGCGCCAGCAGCGCGACGAGGGCCTTCATGCGGCGAGCGTCGGGTAGTCGAGGTAGCCCTTTTCGCCGCCCTGGTAGAAGGTCGGCATGTCGGCTTCGTTGAGGGGCGCCTGGCGGGCGAAGCGCTCGACGAGGTCGGGATTGGCGATCCATGCCCGGCCGTAGGCCACGGCATCGCTCAAGCCAGCCGTCAGCCGCGCTTCGCCCTTGGCCTGGTCGAGACCACCGTTGGTGATGATCGGCATTGTCGCCAACGGGCGGAAGTGCGCGCCGACGTCGGCCAGGCCGTCCGGCGTGTCGTCGAGCTGGTGCGGCAGGAAGGGCTCGGTCAGGTGCAGGAAGGCGAGGCCATAGCCGTTGGCGCGGACGACGATGTGCTCCCACATCGGCACCGTGTCCGCATCGACGCTGACCCCATGGAAGCGGTTCATCATCGGGTTGAGGCGGAAGCCGACGCGGTTGAGCGGCATGACCTCGCCGACGGCATCGAGTACTTCAAAAAAGAAGCGCGCGCGGTTTTCGTGGCTGCCGCCGTACTCGTCGTCGCGCCGGTTCGACTGCGCGCGAGAAGAACTGGTGGAACAGGTAGCCGTTGGACGAATGGATCTCGATGCCATCGAAGCCGGCGGCCATGGCATTGGCCGCGCCACAGCGGAAGTCGGCGACGACGGCCTTGATCTCCTCGCGGGTCAGCGCGTGCGGCGTCACCGTCTCCGGGTGGCCGGTCGTCGAAAACATCTTCCACTCCGGGTTGACCGCGGAAGGCGCCACCGGCGGCTGGCCATCGTGAAATTCGGGCAATGAAAGCCGGCCGCAGTGCCACAACTGGCAAACGATCAGGCCGCCCTGCTCATGCACGGCATCGGTCACCAGCCGCCAGCCGGCGACCTGCTCGGCCGACCAGATGCCCGGCGTGAATGGGTAGCCGCGCGCCTGCGGCGAGACGATGGTGCCCTCGGAAACGATCAGCCCGGCACTCGCGCGCTGCGCGTAGTAGCGCGCCATCATCGCGGTCGGCACGTAGCCGGGGTTGTCGCAGCGGCAGCGCGTCAGCGGCGCCATGACGACGCGGTTCTTCAGTTCGAGGGCGCCGAGGCGGACGGGGGTGAGGAGCAGTTGCGGCATGGCAAGAAGATGGGGAGTGATGAAATCCCGATTCTACTTGCCGGGCCGGGTATCTGCCGACCCATGCCTTGAAGAATGTGCTTGTGGATGTCCGCAATTGGCGCCGTGCAGCATGTTCCCTACGATCGGCCTCCTGATCGCGATGCGGTCAATCAGACAAAGAGGGCGCCCGTGGAATTGATCGAAGTCACGCAGGAAGGTTTTGTCGGTAGCATCGTTCTCGACAACCCCAGGAAGCTGAATGCACTGAGCCACGACCTGGTCGAAGGCGTGATTGCCGCGCTGGCCCGGTTTGCCGAGTCCGATGTTCGCGTCGTGATCCTGCGCGCCCGAGCGGGCGTGAAGGTCTGGTCGGCCGGCCACGATGTCAGCGAATTGCCGGAAGGCCGCCGTGACCCCCTGGGCTGGGACGACCCCTTGCGCAACCTGGTGCGCACCATCGAAACCCACCACAACCCGGTCATTGCCCAGATCGAGGGCGGCGTCTGGGGCGGCGCCGTCGAAACGGTGCTCGCCTGCGACATCGTCATCGCTACCCCGGAATCCACCTTTGCCGTCACCCCGGCCCGCCTGGGGGTGCCCTACAACGTGAGCGGCATGATGACTTTCATGAGCGCCGGCAGCCTGCGCCTGGTCAAGGAACTGGCCTTCACGGCGGCGCCCATGGCCGCCGAACGGGCCGAGCGCATCGGCATGATCAACCACGTCGTTCCGGCGGCCACCATCGAAGCCTTTACCCGCGAGATGGCGGAGCGCATCGCCGACAATGCGCCCCTGAGCATCCGGGTGATGAAGGAGCAACTGCGCGTCCTGGCCGGGGCCAAGCCGGTAAGCCCGCGGGGCTTCGAGAAGGTCCAGGGCCTGCGCCGCGTGGTCTACGACAGCCAGGACTACGCCGAGGGAATCCGCGCCTTCAAGGAAAAGCGCAAGCCGGTCTTTTCCGGCAATTAGGGGAAAGGCTCTCGCCTGTGCGACCGCTGGCGAGGAGTGCGGCGTGGCAATGGCAGCGTGCGCACAGCATTACTTGATGCCGGGGGCATTGCCATGCCGTCCTGGAAACGGGTAGCATATCGATTTACCCAACCGAGGAAGCGGTCATGGCAGTCATCGAGCTCACGACGGACAATTTCAATGAAACCATCGAAGGTCCGGGCATCGTGATCGTCAACTTCTGGGCGCCGTGGTGCGGCCCCTGCCGCTCGTTCGCCCCGACCTTCGCGGCAGCCTCGGAGAAGCACGCCGACGTCACCTTCGCCAAGGTCAATACCGAGGAGCAGCAGGAACTCGCCGCTGCTTTCAGCATCCGCTCGATCCCGACGCTGATGGTCTTCCGTGAGCAGATCATCCTTTACGGCGAGCCCGGCGCGCTGCCCGCCGGGGCGCTCGATCAACTGATCGGCGACGTCAAGGCACTCGACATGGACCAGGTCCGCGCCGACATCGCCGCGCAGTCCAGCTAAGGGACGCGGTCAGCCCGTCGCCGTCCGGTTTTCCTGCGGCGGGATCCCGAAGCGCAGCAGTCCCAGCGCCATCAGCCCGAGGGCGCCGGCCATGACGAACAACGGCACATAGCCGACCGACTTGGCGAGGATGCCGCTGGTGGCGCCGACGAGGCCGGCGAAGAGCACCTGCGCGCTCGCCTGCAGGGTGAAGTCGGCACCCTCGTGCTCCGGGCGGCAACGGCGCATCATCACTGCGAACAGGGCGACGGTGGACATGCCGTCGGCGATCTGCTCGCCGAGCGCCACCACATAGACCACGGCGACGTCGCCGCCACGGGTGACCAGGAAGGCCATCGCGGCGATGCCGAGCGCCTGCAGCAGGCCGAACAGGAAGAGCGAGCGGTACGCGCCGAGCCGCGAGTAGAGCAGGCCGCCGAGCGCGGCGCCGCCGATGCCGGCGATGCTGCTGATCAGCGTCAGCTGGCCGAGCATGGCGTTGGTCCAGCCCTGGTTGACGAGCATCGGCTTGATCATCGGCGAGCCCAGCGCATCACCGAGCTTGAAACCCAGCACGACGGCCAGCCAGGCGAACATCCCGGGCTGGGCGAGCAGGCCGCGGTAGTGCGCGAGCAGCAGGCGCGGCCCGAGTGCCGTTTCGGCAGCGCCGCCCTGATGCGGGATGCGGCGTTTCTCGTCGAAGCGCCAGATCGGCAGGGTGCACAGCACGAGCAACAGGCCGACGCCGCCGAGGCTGGCGTTCCAGCCGAAGCGGTCCATGACCAGCAGCAGGCCGCTGCCGCTGATGATCATGCCCACCTTGTAGCCGCCGACCTGCAGGCTGTTGCCGAGGCCGCGCCAGCGTTCGGGCAAGCAGGCGGACGGTGAGGCCGTCGGTGGCGATGTCCTGTGTCGCGGCGGCGAGGTTGATGACGAGGATGAGGCCGAGCAGCAGCGCCAGCTGGCTTCCGAAAAGGAACGTCGGGTCGATCGCCGCGAGGCTCGCGACGCAGAGGATGACGGTGCCCTGCAACGGCAGGATCCAGCCGCGATGGTGGCCGAGGCGCGCCGAGGCGATGCGGTCCACCCACGGCGCCCACAACACCTTGAGCATCCACGGCAAGGCGAGCAGCTTGAGCATGCCGATCACCGCCAGGTCGACACCATGCTGGCGCAGCAGGACGGGCAGCGCATGGGCGAACAGCCCCGACGGCAGGCCCTGCGCGCAATACAGGCTGGCCAGCAGCACCAGGGTCGGCGTGTCGGGCCGGGAGAGCGGACTGCACGCGGCGGAGGGGGTCACGGGTGCGCTCTCGCACGCCGCGTCTGCTGGCAGAACGGCGACGGAATTTGGCCGTTTTTCACGGTCAACCGCAACATTCAGCCGCCGGGTCCGTGGTCAGACGTTGAACAGGAAATTCAGCACGTCGCCGTCCTTGACCACGTATTCCTTGCCTTCGGCGCGCATCTTGCCGGCTTCCTTGGCGCCGGCTTCACCCTTGCAGGCGATGAAGTCGTCGAAGGCGATGGTCTGGGCGCGGATGAAGCCGCGCTCGAAGTCGGTGTGGATGACGCCGGCGGCCTGCGGCGCGGTGTCGCCGCGGTGGATGGTCCACGCGCGCACTTCCTTGACGCCGGCGGTAAAGTAGGTCTGCAGGCCGAGCAGGTGGTAGCCGGCACTGATCAGGCGGTCGAGGCCGGGTTCGTGCAGGCCCATCGATTCGAGGAACTCGATCTTGTCGGCATCGTCGAGGTCGGCAATTTCGGCCTCGATGGCGGCGCACAGCGCGACGACCTCGGCGCCTTCGGCGGCGGCATGGGCGCGCACGGCATCCAGGTGCGGGTTGTGCGTGAAGCCGTCCTCGGCGACGTTGGCGGCGTAGAGCACCGGCTTGGCGGTGATCAGGCAGAAGGGCTTGATGTTCAGCCATTCCTCCTTGGCGAGGTCGAGGGCGCGCACCGGCTTGCCCTGGTCGAGTTGGGCGAAGCACTTGTCGAGCACGGCGACGAGGATCTTCGCGTCCTTGTCGCCGGCACTGGCAGGACGTCGATAGCGATTCAACGCCTTTTCGACGGTCGCCATGTCGGCGAGGGCCAGTTCGGTGTCGATGATCTCGATGTCGCGAATCGGATCGACGCTGCCGGAAACGTGCACGACGTTGTCGTCGGCGAAGCAGCGGACGACATGCACCACGGCATCGGTCTCGCGGATATTGGCGAGAAACTGGTTGCCGAGGCCTTCGCCCTTGGAGGCGCCGGCGACCAGGCCGGCGATGTCGACGAACTCGACGATGGCCGGCTGGATCTTCTGCGGCTTGACGATGGCCGAGAGCTGGGCGAGGCGACGGTCGGGTACCTCGACGATGCCGACGTTCGGTTCGATGGTGCAGAACGGGTAGTTGGCCGCGTCGATGCCGGCCTTGGTCAGGGCGTTGAAGAGGGTGGACTTGCCGACGTTGGGCAGGCCGACGATGCCGCATTTCAAAGACATGGGTTTTTCCTTAGACGGCTTTGCCGTGCAACTGTCGCTGGGCGCCGGCATAGTCGCCGCCGGCAATTTTCGGCCAGGCCAGCAGGCAGCGGGCCAGCGCGTGTTCGATTTCCGGCATTTCTTCCTTGCGCGGCGGGTGCAGCACGAAATCGGCGACCTGCTGCGCCAGGTTGAGCTCGCGCGGGTGACCGATGCCGAGACGCAGGCGCCAGAAGTCGGGCGTACCGAGCCGTGCCTGGATGTCCTTCAGCCCGTTGTGGCCGCCGTTGCCGCCGCCCTGCTTGAGGCGGATGCCGCCGGGGGACAGGTCGAGGTCGTCATGGACGACGAGGATCTCGTCTGGCGCGATCTTGTAGAAGTTGGCGAGCGCCGCGACCGACTGGCCGGAGCGGTTCATGAAGGTGGTCGGCTGCAGCAGCCAGAGATCACCGGCGCGCGCTGTCCGGCCGAAGAACTTGCCCTGCGGGGCGAGCGTCGCCTTCAGCTTGTCGGCGAACTGGTCGACAAGCCAGAAGCCGACGTTGTGCCGGGTGGCTTCGTATTCGGCGCCGGGGTTGCCGAGGCCGACGATCAGGCGCGGTGCGAGCATGGCTGTTCAAATGAAATGGCCGCCGCGGACAGGATGCCTGCGGCGGCCAGTGCAAGCGCGGGCCGGTGCTTACTCGGCGGCGGCTTCGCCTTCGGCTTCTTCTTCTTCGGAGGTGCCGCCCTTGGCGACGACGCCGACGACGACCGCGTCATCGGCGGCGTGCGAGGCGAGCTTGACGCCCTTCGGCAGCTTGAGCTCGGACAGGTGGATCACCTCGCCGACGTCGAGCGCGCTGATGTCGACCTCGATGAACTCTGGCAGATCCTTGGGCAGGCACTGGATGTCCACTTCGGTGATGACATGGTTGACCAGGCCGCCGGACAGCTTGACGCCGGGGGCGGCTTCCTCGTTGATGAAGTGCAGCGGCACCAGGATGTGAACTTCCTCGGTGGCGCTGACGCGCTGGAAGTCGACATGCAGCACCTGCGGCTTGTAGGCGTGCATCTGGGTGTCGCGCAGCAGGGCCTGCTGCTTCTTGCCGTCGACCATCAGGTTCAGGATCGACGAATGGAAGGCTTCCTTCTTCAGGTCGAGGAGCAGTTCCTTGTGATCGAGTTCGATCGCCTGCGGGGCGGCATCGCCGCCGTAGATGATGCCGGGTACCTTGCCGGCGCGACGCAGGCGGCGGCTCGCACCCGATCCCTGCAGCGTACGCGCCTGAGCGGTCAATTTCAAATTGCATGGTGATACTCCAGAGTGTTTCCCGCTCCGCGACCAGAACGGGAAGGGTTGAAAAACTGATCCTAATGCTAGTCGATGAACAGCGATGACACGGAGTCGTCGTTGCTGATGCGGCGTATGGTTTCGGCCATGAGTTCGGCCACGGAAAGCTGACGGATGCGCGGCGAAGCGGAGGCGTCGTCGCGCAGCGGAATGGTATCGGTGACGACCAGGGCGTCGAGGTCGGAGCGGTTCACCCGCTCGACGGCACCGCCGGACAGCACCGGGTGCGTACAGTAGGCGACGACCTTGCTGGCGCCTTCCTTCTTGAGCGCGGTGGCTGCCTTGCACAGCGTGCCGGCGGTATCGACCATGTCGTCCATGATGATGCAGGTACGGCCCTCGACCTCGCCGATGATGTTCATCACCTCGGAGACGTTGGCCTTCGGGCGGCGCTTGTCGATGATCGCCAGGCCGCACTCGAGGCGCTTGGCCAGCGAGCGGGCACGGACGACGCCGCCGTGATCGGGCGAGACGACCATCGGGTTGACGTAGTTCTGCTTGTGGATGTCCTCGAGCAGGATGGGCAGCGAATAGATGTTGTCGACCGGGATGTCGAAGAAGCCCTGGATCTGTTCGGCGTGCAAATCCATCGTCAGCACGCGGTGGACGCCGGAGGCGACCAGCATGTTGGCGACCAGCTTGGCGGCGATCGGCACGCGCGACGAGCGCGAGCGGCGGTCCTGGCGGGCGTAGCCGAAGTAGGGGATGGCGGCGGTGATGCGGCCGGCCGAGGCGCGCTTCAGCGCGTCGACCATGACCAGCAGCTCCATCAGGTTGTCGTTGCACGGGGCGCAGGTCGATTGCAGCACGAAGATGTCGCGGCCGCGGACGTGCTCCTGCAACTCGATGCTGAGTTCGCCGTCGGAAAAGCGGCCGACTTTGGCGCGGCCGAGATCGACATTGAGGTAGTCGGCGACGTCGGTGGCCAGCCTGGGGTTGGCGTTGCCGGTGAAGACCATCAAGCTGTTGTAGGCCATCTGCACATCCCTCGGGGCATTATTCGTACGCATCGAGCCACCCGAAAACGCCCGTCACAATGAATTTCGGGCAGGCTTGCGACCTGCCCGAACGAAGCTGGCTGGGGAAGAAGGATTCGAACCTTCGAATGCCGGAATCAAAATCCGGTGCCTTGACCAACTTGGCGACTCCCCAGTGGCCGTCTGCACGGGACCGCGTGCGAACGAGGCGCGCATGTTACAGGAGCCACCCGCGAAAATCCAGTGTTTTCAGAGATCGGCCAGCGGGTGGGCGGGCAAACCGGCGGCGAGCCAGCCGTTCATCGCCGGCGGCAATCGGGCGAAGACCGCTTCCGCTGTAGCGCGGTCGGCGAACCCGGCGAAGACGCAGGCGCCGGAGCCGGTCATCATCGCGCCGGGGGCGAATTGCCTGAGCCAGGCGAGATGCTCGGCGACCGCCGGGAATCTCGCGCAGGCGACCGCCTCGAGGTCGTTGCGGCCCTGGCCGTGGCGCCATGACGGCAGGGGCCAGCGGGATCGTGTCGCGGCGCAGGTCGGGGGCGCCGAAAATGGCGGCGGTCGGGACGTTGACCGCGGGATGCAGGACCAGATACGTTTCCGGCGGCAGGTTGACGTCGCTGAAGCGCTCGCCGACCCCTTCGGCGAAGGTGTTGCGGCCGTGGATGAAAACGGGAACGTCGGCGCCGAGCTGCAGGCCCAGTTTTTCCAGGTCGGCGCGCGAAACGCCGGTTGCCCACAGGTGGTTCAACGCCAGCAGCACGGTGGCGGCGTCGGAACTGCCGCCGCCGAGGCCGCCGCCGAGCGGCAGGTTCTTCGCGAGGTGGATGGTCGCTCCCTGCCCGCAGCCGGTCGCCGCTTGCAGCAGGCGCGCGGCGCGGACGGTGAGATCGTCCTCGGCGGCGACACCGGGCAGCGGGGCGGCGAGGACGATGCGGTTGTCCGGCCGCGGTTCGAAGCGCAAGCCATCCATGCGGTCGATGAAGCGGAACACCGTCTGCAGCAGGTGATAGCCGTCGGCACGGCGGCCGACGACGTGGAGGAAGAGGTTGAGCTTGGCCGGCGCTGGCCAGTCGCTGTCCCAGGTGCGGCTGCTCATGGCGCCTGCCGCCATTCCTCGAGGTGCAGCCGCAGTTCGACCTCGCTGCCGCGCGTGACGGTAAGGCCGGCCGGCAGGGCGCCGGGTGCGTCGTCGCCATAGGTGTATGCGATCTGCCAGCCGGCCTCGCTCGCCCGCAGCGGGCGGCCGCTGCCGTCGCGTTCGACCCCGGCGGCACGGCCGAGCAGCCAGTAGGGCAGGCGGCGGACTGGCAGACGTTGGCCGGTCACTTCCTCGATCAGCGCATCAGGGTCGGCCTCCGCGCGCGTCCGGCCATCGGCCAGGCGGAGAACGGCGCCGCCCGGCCCGCTCTCGATCTCGGCGATGCCGGTGCCGAACGGGCTCAAGATCAGCACGCGGTCGCTGTCGCTCCTGTGCTCCCAGGTGAGGCGGCCGCCCGAACTGAGCGGCTTCCCGTCCGGCCCGCCGGCGCGCAGGGCGAAGCGGGCGTCGACCGAAAAATCGCCGACCTGCTCCCGCGTCGCGCCGAGGTCCGGCGGCGTCGCGGCGCAACCCGCGAGCAGGCCGCCGGCGAGCAGGGCGGCACAGCGGAAGTTCAAGGCCGGAATTTCTTCAGCGCGGCGGCGAGCACTTCGCTGTCGGGGAACTTGCCGGCGGCTTCCTTCAGGAAACGCGCCGCTTCGTCCTTGCGGCCCATCGTCCACAGGACCTCGCCCAGATGGATGGCGATTTCCGGGTCGGGCCGCAGGGCGTAGGCCTTCTCCAGCGTCGTCAGCGCTTCCGGCAGCCGCCCCTGGCGGAACAGCACCCAGCCCATGCTGTCCATGATGAAGGGATCGTCGGGCGCCAGCGCCACCGCGCGGGAGATGAGATCGTAGGATTCAGCGAGCCGCATGTTGCGGTCGGCGAAGGAATAGCCGAGCGCGTTGAGGCCGTGCGCGTGGTCCGGCTTGAGTGCGAGCAGGCGCCGCAGGTGTTTTTCCGTGACCTCCGGCTTGCCCTGGCGTTCGGCGGCCAGGGCCGTTTCGTAGAGCAATTCGAGGTTGTCCGGGTTGTTGGCGAGGGCGGATTCGAGCAGCGCGTAGCTTTCGTCGCCACGGCCGGCCTCGCGCAGCAACTGGGCTTCGGCGAGAATCAACTGGGTGCGCTCGGCGGCGCTGCCGGTCCGTGTCGTGCGCAGCAATTCCCGCGCCTCCTCGGTGCGCCCCTGGGCGAGCAGGAGGTGGGCGGCGCGCGCGCGGGCCGGGATGTACTGGTCGCCGCCGGTGACCCGGCGGTAATGTTCGAGCGCGGCTTCCGGCTTCTTTTCCTCCTCGTCGAGCTGGCCGAGAAAGAAATGGATCGTGTTCTTGTCGGCGAAGTCGGCTGCCAGCAGTTTGTCGAGCTGTGCGCGCGCGACTGCCTTGTCACCTTGCTGCAACGCCAGCACGGCGAGCGGATAGACGATGTCGGGGTTGTCGGGGCTGTTCTTCAGCAGGCGGTCGAACTGGACCCGTGCCTCGTCGTAACGCCGTTCGACGATCAGCAGGCGCGCCAGCGCCAGGCGTGCATCGCGGGCGTCGGGGTTGCGCGCCACGAACTTGTCGAGACCGTCGATGGCGCTGGCGGTGGACTGGCGTGCCTGGACCTGGGCGCGGGCGAGTGCGGCGACCTCCCAGTCGGGGCGGTAGATCAACGCTTCCTGGAATTCGCTGATGGCGCGCATCGGGTCGTCGGCCGCTGCCGCTGCCTGCCCCATCGCGAAGTGCGCCTCGGGCAGGTTGTCGTAGGGGGCGGCGACGCGGTCGACCAGCCGCTGCACCGCCTTCTTGTCGGCATGGCGCGCCAGCATGCGGTTCAGGTGCATCAGGTTGCCGCCGGCGTTGGCCTTGTCCTGCTCGAGCAGCCGCGCAAACTGCGGCGCGAGATCGTCGATGCGGTTGGTGGCGATCAGCAGGCTCGATTCCATCTGCCGGGCCTGGGCGGAATCGGGTTCGACCTCGAGCCAGAAGCGGACCAGTTCGAGCGCCAGCTCGTACTGGCGGGTGTTGGCCGCGACTTCGGTGGCGCGCGCGATGATCTTGGGGTCGCGCGTGCGGCGGGCGAGGTCGTTCCACGCGCTGATGCCCAGCTCGGTGTCGCCGCGCTGCAGCGCCAGGTCGCCGACCAGCGCCTGGAAGACGGTGCGGGCGACGATGTCCTCGCTGACGGGCGGACTGGCGGTGCGCGCGGCCGCCGGCTTCTTGCCGGTCGCCCTGGCGGCCTTCTCGCCGGCGGCATGGGCGGGCCAGGCGAAAGCCAGGGCGAGGGCGGCGACGATCAACTTGTTGGGCATCTGCTGCTTTCAGGCATGAGTTGCATCTTGGAACGCATAAAATTCGCGAAGTTTTAGATGTTATTGGGGATTGCCCGGAGGAACAAGCGATGCCGGAACTACCGGAAGTCGAGGTCTGTCGGCGCGGACTGCTGCCCGAGGTCGAGGGACAGGTCATTCGCGGTGCTGTCGTGCGTGCCGCCAGCCTGCGCCTGCCGCTGGCGCCGGGGTTGGGCGAGACGCTGGCCGGGCAGCGGGTGGCCGCCATACGCCGGCGTGGCAAGTATTTGCTGCTCGACTGCCGAGGCGGCGGCGAGGACGGCTGCCTGATCATCCATCTCGGCATGTCGGGCAGCCTGCGCTTCGTGGCGCTCGACGCGCCGGCCGGCCGCCACGACCATGTCAACCTGATCTTCGCGCACTGCATCCTGCGCCTGGCCGATCCGCGCCGCTTCGGCGTCGTCCTCTGGCAGCCGGCCTCGGCGCCCCTGCCGGCGCTGCTGGCCGGGCTCGGCATCGAGCCGCTCGGTGACGAACTGACCGGCGCCTGGCTGTTCGCCGCGACGCGCGGGCGCAGCGCACCGATCAAGCCGCTGCTGATGGACAGCCACCTGGTGGTCGGCATCGGCAACATCTATGCTGCCGAGAGCCTGTTCCGCGCCGGCATTTCGCCGCTGCGCGCGGCGGGCAGGGTCGGCCGCGAGCGTTGCGGGCGGCTGGTGTCCGCCATCCGCGCGACGCTGACGGATGCCATCGCGGCAGGCGGCAGCAGCATTCGCGACTACGTTCACAGCGACGGCGGCGCCGGCTGCTTCCAGGTCGACTGCGCCGTTTATGGCCGGGCCGGCGAACCCTGCCGGCGGTGCGACGGGACGGTCCGCCAGGTTCGCCAAGGGGGCCGCTCGACGTTCTACTGCCCTGTGTGCCAGCATTGAATTCCGGCGGAAAATTGCTGTTTTCATGCTAAATTGAAACATCCGACCGTCTCTACGGAGCCTGCCATGTCGCTTGCCAACCAGTTCGCCGCCTATTCCGAATGGCGCTCGCGCCTGTCCGCCGGTATCGGTGCCTTCCAGGCTTGGCTGTCCGCCAACGATCTGTCCGACCAGCAGAGCGACCTGCGCCTGGCGCAACTCCTCGAACGCCTGCGCGAGGACCGTCTGAATGTCGCCTTCGTCGCCGAGTTCTCGCGCGGCAAGTCGGAACTGATCAACGCCATCTTCTTCGCCGATTACGGTAGCCGCATGCTGCCGTCTTCGCCCGGGCGCACAACGATGTGCCCGACCGAGCTTCTGTACGATGCCGGCAGGCCGCCGTGCATCGAGTTGCTGCCGATCCAGACGCGCGCCTCGAATGTCCGTGTCGGCGAGTACCGGCGACATCCCGAGAAGTGGGCCAGGGTGCCGCTGCCGGTGGACTCGCCGGCGGAGATCCAGGCGGCCCTGCGCCATGTCAGCCAGACGATCCGCGTCGCGCGGGGTGAGGCAGAGCGGCTCGGTTTCGAACTGGGCGAGGGCGTCGGCGGAACGTACCGGGCCGGTAGCGATGGCCTGGTGGAAATCCCGCGCTGGCGCCACGCAGTAATCAATTTCCCGCACCCGCTGCTCAAGCAGGGGCTGGTCATCCTCGACACGCCGGGGCTCAATGCGATCGGTGCCGAGCCGGAGCTGACCCTGTCGCTGCTGCCCAAGGCGCACGCCGTACTGTTCATCCTGGCAGCCGATACCGGCGTCACGCAGTCGGACCTGGCCATCTGGAAGGAGCGCATCGGCGACGGTGGCACGGCCAAGCGCGGGCGCATGGTCGTCCTCAACAAGATCGACGGTCAGTGGGACGAACTCAAATCGGTCGCCGAGGTCGATGCCGACATCCGGCGCATGGTGTCCTCCTGCGCCACCATCCTCGGCCTGCCGGAGCGCCAGATCTTCCCGGTGTCGGCGCAGAAGGGCCTGGTCGGCAAAGTCACCGGTGATGCCGCCCTGCTCCAGCGCAGCCGTCTGCCTGTCCTCGAAGCCGCCTTGTCCAGCGAGCTGATTCAAGCCAAGCGGGAAATCGTGTACGACAACACCGACAGCGAATTCGGCGAGGTCAGCCTGCGCGTTCGTGGCCTGCTTGAATTGCGGCTGGACGGCCTGCGCGAGCAATTGGCCGAGATGACCCAATTGCGCGGCACGAACAAGGGCGTGGTCGAATACATGATGGGCAAGGTGCGCGCCGAGAAGTCGGAGTTCGAGGCTGCCCTGCGGCGCTACTACGCGGTCCGCAGCGTCTTCACGACGCTGAGCAACAACCTCTTTGGCCATCTCGGCCTCGACACGCTGCGCCAGTTGACGCAGGAAACCCGCGTGACGATGCTCGAGGCCAATTTCTCGAAGACGCTGTCCGACACGATGCGGGACTTCTTCTACCGTTCGCGCCAGGGGCTGGAGAAATCAGCAGCCGAGATCGGCGAGATCCAGGACATGATGGAGGCGGTCTACAAGAAGTTCTCGGTCGAACACGGCCTCAAGCTCGGTACGCCGGCTGCTTTCTCGCTGCGCCGTTGCCACAGAGAACTGGACCGCCTGGAAGGCTGGTGCGATACGCACCTGAACAGCGTGCGCAGCCTGCTGACGACCGACAAGAGGCAGATCACGCGGAAGTTCTTCGAGGAAGTGGCGGTCGAGGTGCGGCGTGCCTTCGAGCGCGCGAACCGGGATGCTGAAACCTGGCTGCGGGCGATCATGGCACCGATGGAAACGCAGGTGCGCGAGCATCAGATGCAGCTCAAGCGCCGCCTCGACAGCATCAAGCGCATCCACCAGGCGACCGGCACGGTGGAGGAACGCATCGGCGAACTCGAAGTCAACGAACGCAACCTGCTGCGCCAGATCCAGTCGCTCGAGGCCATCGTCGCCCGCGTGCGCGACCTGCTGCTGCCGACCGAGGCCCGCCGCCGCGCTGCCTGACGGCTGCGGTCGACAACAAGAAACCCGCGGTATCCGCGGGTTTCTTGTTTGGGCAGCGGGAAGGACTCAGGGGCGCTTGTTGCCGGTGAGCTTCTCGTACTTGACCCAGAGCATTTCCTCGTTCTCCACATGGGACGGATCCTTCGGGATGCAGTCGAACCGGACAGACCTGCACGCACTGCGGCTCGTCGTAGTGGCCGACGCACTCGGTGCACTTGTTGGGGTCGATCTCGTAGATTTCCGCGCCCTGGTAAATCGCCTCGTTCGGGCATTCCGGTTCGCAGACGTCGCAGTTGATGCACTCGTCGGTGATGATCAGGGACATGGATTTTCTTCCTCTCTCGATTGATTGGCTGATTGTTTCGCCCGCAGGCGCTGGATTACGCAAGGTTGCACGAATTTTTCCACTTCGCCGCCGAGGCGCGCAATTTCGCGCACCATCGTTGCGGAGATGAACATGTACTGTTCGCCCGGGGTCAGGAAAACGGTCTCGACTTCCGGATAGACGCTGCGGTTCATGCCGGCCATCTGGAATTCGTACTCGAAGTCGGAAACGGCGCGCAGGCCGCGGACGATGACCTTGGCGCCCTGCTCATGCACGAAGTTCATCAGCAGGGTGTTGAAGCCGACGATCTCCACGTTGGGGACGTCGCCCAGGACTTCCTGCGCCAGTTCGACGCGCTCGGTGAGGTCGAACAGCGGACTCTTGGCCGGGCTCTCGGCGATCGCCAGGATCAGGCGGTCGAACAGGGTCGCCGCGCGCCGCACGAGATCCTCGTGGCCACGGGTGATCGGGTCGAAGGTGCCCGGATAGATCGCTACGCGATGATCGAGTTTGCCCAAGCCTTGTCCTGACGCATCAAGTGAAAATGAACTTCGCCCGCCTTGCCGTGCCGCACCGGGCGCCATTCGCCCAGTGCCGTGATTTCCCGTTCCGCTTCGATGTAGAGCGCCGCATCGTCGTTGGCAACGCCCGGCAGCAACGGCTCCAGGCGCGGAATCCAGCCCTTGCGATAGGGCGGATCGAGGAAGATGAGGTCGAACTTCGCGTTCGTCGAGGCCAGATATTGTAGCGCATCCCCGCAGATGATCTCCAACCCGGGCGGATTGTCCAGCAGACGGGCGTTGTCCCGCAGTGCCGTGGCCACGCGCGGCGCCTTGTCGAGCATGACGACCTTCGCCGCGCCGCGCGAGGCCGCCTCGAAACCGAGCGCGCCACTGCCGGCGAAGAGGTCGAGGCACGACCAGCCATCGAGATCCTGGCCGAGCCAGTTGAACAGGGTTTCGCGTACCCGGTCCGGCGTCGGACGCAGGCCTTCGCTGTCGGGAAAGCGCAGGATGCGGCGGCGCCAGCGTGCCGCCGATGATGCGCAGCGAGTTCAATCGGCAGCCACCGTCACGGTCATCAGGTCGGCCGGCCGCACGTAACGGGAAAACGCCCGCTTCACGTCGTCGACCGTAACCGCCCGCACCTTCTGCTGGTAATTGTCGAGATAGTCGAGCGGCAGGCCGTAGAAGCCGATCACGGCGACGTTGTCGAGAATTTTCTTGTTGCTGTCGAGGCGCAGCGGGAAGCTGCCGGTCAGGTTGGCCTTGGCCGCAGCCAGTTCCTCGGACTCGGCCCGTCCTTCAGGAAGCCGTCGAGTACGTCGCGGCTCACCGCGATCGCGTCTTTCGCCTGCGCGCGCTTGGTCTGCAGGCCGATCTGGAAGGGTCCCGCCTGGCGCAAGGGATTGAAGTAGCTGGAAACACTGTAGGCGTAGCCGCGCTTGTCGCGCACTTCCTTCATCAGGCGGGAAACGAAGCCGCCGCCGCCCAGTGTGTAGTTGCCGACGATCAGCGGAAAGAAGTCGGGGTTGCCGCGTTCGATCGCCGGCAGGCCGATATGGATGTGCGCCTGGCTGGCCGGGTGTTCGAGCTTGACGGCCTTGCCCGGGGCGACGGCGGGCGCCGGCGGCAGGGTTGCCGGCTCCCCCTTGGGCAGCCCGGCGGCAATCGCCTCGGCGATCTTCTCGGCCTCGCCGCGGCTGATGTCGCCCACCAAGGTGATGCTGGCATTGGCCGCCGTGTAGTAGCGGGCATGATGCGCCACGAGTTCGTCGCGGGTCAGGGCGGCGACGGATTCCGGCGTCGCCGACCGGCCGTAGGGGTGGTCAGGGTACATGGCGGCCCAGAAAGCCTTGCCGGCGATGCTGTCGGGGCGGGTCATCGCTTCCTTGAGTCCGGCTACGGTGCGCGCCTTTTCGCGCTCGAAGACCGCCGCCTCGAAACGTGGCGCATGCAGGACGGTCCGCAGAACCGCGAGCGCGGCGTCGCGCTTGTCGGCGGCGGCCAGCGTGCGCACGGCGACGCTGGCGCGGTCGGTGTCGGCACCGCCGCCGAGGGTGGCACCGATATCGGCCATCTGCTCGGCGATTGCCGTTTCATCGAGCTTGCCGGCGCCCAGGCCGAGGACGGAGCGGGTCAGCGCCGCGGTACCGGATTTCCCCGGCGGGTCGAACATCGAACCGGCGGCGAAATCGACCTGCACGTCGAGCATGGGCAGGACGCGGCTCTCGACGAAGAACACGCGGGCGCCGCCTGGCGCCACCCAGTTCTCGATCTTGACCCCGGCGATTGCCGAATGAGTGGCGAGCACGGCGATGATTGCGGTCAACAGCTTTTTCATGGTCATTTCTCAGTGGCGAGTGGCGACGGTAGGACGGCGCTGCTTGCCGTCGAGCGGCTGCGGGTCGAGGACGCCGATGGTCAGCGTGTCGTCATTGAAATACTTCTTCGCCACCGCCTGGACCTCGGCCGCGCTGACCTGCTGCAGCTTCTCCAGCATGCGGTCGATCTTCTGGTAGGGGATGCCGGCCGATTCGGTCTGGCCGATTTCCATCGCCTGGCCGAACATCGAGTCGAGCTTGTAGACCTGTCCGGCGACCAGTTGCGCCTTGGCGCGCTTGAGCTCCTGCTCGCTGACGCCGTCCTGCTGGATGCGCGTGATCTCGGCGCGCAGCGCGGCTTCGAGGTCGGCCACGGTGCGCCCCTCCGACGGGCTGCCATGCAGGTAGATCATGCCCGGGCCACGCCCCGTCGGGTCGTAGTCGATGCCGACCGACAGCGCCACCTTGTCCTCGCGCACCAGCTTCTTGTTGAAGCGCGCCGCGTCATGGCCGTCGAGGATGGCGGCCAGCATTTCCAGCGCATAGGGGTCGCTGTCCTTGTCGGCGTCGCGCAGCACCGGTGCCTTGTAGCCCATGATCAGCACCGGCAGCTCGGCCGGCGCCTTGACGTTCACCCGGCGCGTGCCATCCTGGGCCGGCTCGATCTGTGGCTTGCGCGCCGGCAGCGCGCGTCCCTCCAACGCGCCGTAGTATTTCTCGGCCAGCGCGAAAACCTCCTTGTGGTCGACGTCGCCGGTGATCACCACGTAGGCGTTGTTCGGCACGTACCATGTGTCGTACCAGGCCTTGGCGTCGGCGGCGCTCATGTTCTCGAGATCGTTCATCCAGCCGATGATCGGGCGGCGGTAGGGATGGGCCTGGAAGGCGGTGGCGTTCATCTGCTCGAACAGCCTCGACTGCGGATTGTCGTCGGTGCGCATGCGGCGCTCTTCCATGACGACCTTGATCTCCTGCGCGAATTCCTTGGCGTCGACGTTCAGGTGACGCATGCGGTCGGCCTCGAGCTGCATCATCTCGGGCAGCTTTTCCTTCGGCACCTGCTGGAAGTAGGCGGTGTAGTCGCGGCTGGTGAAGGCGTTGTCGCGACCGCCGGCGGCGGCGACGCGCTTGTTGAATTCGCCGGGGCCGACGCTCGGCGTTCCCTTGAACATCATGTGCTCGAGCACGTGGGCGACGCCGGAAGAGCCATCGACCTCGTCCATGCTGCCGATGCGGTACCAGACCATCTGCGCGGCGGTGGGCGCGCGCCGGTCCTCCTTGACGATGACGCGCAGGCCGTTCTTGAGGGTGGTTTCGTAGGGATTGGCCAGTGCTGCGGTCAACAATCCGGGAAGCAGGAAAAGGGCAAGAAGGTGTCGCATGCGCATGGAGAATCGGGCTTTCTGCTAGAATCAGCGGCGAAAAATCAAGTTCATTCGGGCGGCATCTTATCGATTTGCCACCTGCCTGTCAGCACGGCTTCAGACAACAATCCTCATGTTCAGTTTCGTCAAGAAATCCGGCAGCGAAGCGGCACCCGTTGCGCCCAGCGATTCCGCTGCCACGCCCAAGTGGCGTGAGCGTCTGTTCAAGGGCCTTGCCAAGACGCGTGCCCAATGGGGCGGCAAGCTCAAGACCATCTTCTCGCGCGGCAAGGTCGACGACCAGTTTCTCGAGGAACTCGAAACCCTGCTGCTTACCAGTGACGTCGGGATCGAGGCGACCACGCGCCTGCTCGACGATCTGAAGGTTGCGGCCGAGTTCGAAAGGCTCGATACCCCGGAGGGCATCCAGAGGGTGCTCGCCCGTATCCTCTGCGCGACCCTGCAGCCGCTCGAAAAGCCGCTCGATGTCAGTGGCCACAAGCCGTTCGTGATCATGATCGCCGGCGTCAATGGCGCCGGCAAGACGACGTCGATCGGCAAGCTGGCCAAGTATTTCCAGAGCCACGGGAAGAGCGTGCTGCTCGCCGCCGGCGACACCTTCCGCGCTGCCGCCAGGGAACAACTCGAAGCCTGGGGCGAGCGCAACAACGTGACAGTCATCGCCCAGGACAAGGGTGATCCGGCCGCCGTCGTCTTCGACGCGATCGCCGCCGCCAAGGCGCGCGGCATCGACATCGTGCTGGCCGACACCGCCGGTCGCCTGCCGACCCAGTTGCACCTGATGGAAGAAATCGCCAAGGTGCGCCGCGTGATCCAGAAGATCGACCCGTCCGGCCCGCACGAAACACTGCTCGTGCTCGACGCCAACATCGGCCAGAACGCCCTGCAGCAGGTCCGGGCCTTCGACAAGGCGATCGGCGTCACCGGCCTGGTCGTCACCAAGCTCGATGGCACCGCCAAGGGCGGCGTCGTCGCGGCCATCGCCCGCCAGTGCCCGAAGCCGATCCGCTTCATCGGCGTCGGCGAACAGATCGATGACCTGCGACCGTTTTCGGCGAAAGACTTCGTGGATGCGTTGTTTGAATGATCGTCGCCAGCAACCTGACCATGCGCTATCCGGGCGGCTTCGAGGCTGTCCGGGACGTCAGCTTCACGATCGACGCTGGCGGCATGGTGTTCATCACCGGCCATTCCGGTGCCGGCAAGACGACGCTGGTCAAGCTGATCGCCACCGTCGAGCGGCCCACCTCGGGCAGCCTGGTGGTCAACGGCCAGAACCTCTCGGCCCTGCGCCGCAGCGCGCTGCCCTACGTGCGCCGGCACTTCGGCATGATCTTCCAGGACCAGAAACTGCTCTTCGACCGCAGCGTCCTCGACAACGTGATGCTGCCGCTGCAGATTGTCGGGCTGCCCCGGCGCGAGGCGATCCGCCGGGCGCAGGCGGCGCTCGACAAGGTCGGCCTGCTGGCGCGCGAAAGGGCCAATCCCGTCGCGCTGTCGGGCGGCGAGCAGCAGCGCCTGGCGATCGCCCGCGCCGTCGTCAACCGGCCGGCCGTGCTGCTCGCCGACGAGCCGACCGGCAACCTTGACACCAACTCGGCCAGCGAGATACTTGAACTCTTTGCCGACTTCAACCGGGTCGGCGTGACCGTCGTCGTCGCCACGCATGACCCGCAGTGGATCGTCCGCTACCACCCGAACGTGCTGCGGCTCGATCACGGAAGGCTGGTCGACGCATGAGCGCCTGGCTCTCCCAGCACCGGGCAGCACTCGCGCTGGCCATGCGCCGGCTGTGGACGGCGCCGCTCAACACGCTGCTTTCGCTGCTCGTCATCGGCATCGCGCTGACGCTGCCGGGCGTCGGCTACCTGCTTCTCGACAATCTGCGCGACCTCGGCAGCAACGCCTCGGGTGTGCAGCAGATCAGCCTGTACATGACTGCCGACGCCACGCGCAAGGAAGTCGGCGACATCGAGAGCCGCCTGCGCCAGGCGGCGACCGGCAAGTGGCGCTTCGTGCCGAAGGAGGAGGCGCTGAAGCGCCTGCAGAAAAGCGAGGGCATGGCCGAAATCGTCGCCAGCCTGCCGCGCAACCCGCTGCCTGACGCCTTCGTGATCGAGCCGACCAACGCCGCACCGGAAGCGCTCGAGATCCTGCGCAAGGAGATCGCCGGCTGGCCGAAGGTGTCGCATGTGCAGCTCGACTCGGCCTGGGTCAAGCGTTTCGACGCGCTGCTGCGGCTGGCGCGGCTGGCGCTGTGGATACTCGCCGGCATCTTCGCCGCCGGGCTGGTCGCCGCCACGTTCAACACCATCCGCCTGCAGGTCGTCGGGCGTGCCGCCGAGATCGAGCTGGCACGCATGATCGGCGCCACCGATGCCTTCATCCGCCGTCCGTTCTACTATTTCGGCGCGCTGCAGGGCGTGCTCGGCGGCCTGCTCGCCGTCGGGCTGGTGGCCGCAATCCTCTATCTGCTCGGCGAGCCGGCCGCCGAGCTGGCGCTGCTCTATGGCGGCAGCTTCGCGCTGCGCGGCCCGGGGCCACTCGAAATCGCCGCGCTGGCGGGCGCCGGCGGCCTGCTCGGCTGGCTCGGGGCGCAACTGTCGGTCAGCCTGTCGCTGCGGAAGTTTGACTAGCCGCCGGGATTTTCTCCGCACCGTCGGCGCAGCCGCCCTCGCCGGCTGCGCGCCGCCCGCAAGCCCTCCGTTGCCGCCTGGCGAATTGCTCGGCATGGCGGCGACGCGCGGCCACCGCCTGCGCGACGGCGGCTTCCCGGCACCGTCGGAAACGCGCCGGACCGGTGTGGTGATCGTCGGCGGCGGCATTTCCGGACTCGCCGCCGCATGGAAGCTGGCGCGGGCCGGGGTGGACGACTTCCTCGTTCTCGACATGGAAGACGAGTTCGGCGGCAACTCGCGCGCCGGCCAGTCGCCGCTCGTCGCCTACCCGTGGGGCGCCCACTACCTGCCGCTGCCGGCGCGCGAAGCCGTGCATGTGCGCGAACTGCTCGCCGAACTCGGCGTGTTGCAGGGCGACCCGGCTGCCGAACGGCCGGTCTATGACGAGCGCTACCTGTGCGCGACGCCGCAGGAGCGCGTCTATCGCAACGGGCTGTGGCAGGAGGGGCTGCTGCCCCATCTCGGCATCGACGTCGGCGAGCGCGAACAGCAGCGGCGCTTCCACGAGCGCATGGAGGAACTGAAAGCTGCGCGCGGCCAGGACGGTCGGCGCGTCTTCGCCATCCCGATGGAACTCTCCAGCCGCGACCCGGAGTGGCGGGCGCTCGACCGCATTTCCTTCAGCCGCTGGCTGACCGACAACGGCTTCACCGCGCCCAGCCTGCACTGGCTGGCCAACTACGCGACGCGCGACGACTACGGCACCGCCCACGACCAGACCTCGGCCTGGGCCGGCCTGCACTACTTCGCCTGCCGCGGCGGCGAGGCCGCCAACGCCGCCAGCGACACCGTGCTCACCGCGCCCGACGGCAACGCCTGGCTGGCGCGCGGGCTGGCCGCCGCGGCATCCGGGCGCATCGTCACCGACGCGCTGGCCTGGCGCATCGTGGAAGGCAAGGCGGCTGTCGCGGTCGACGTCCTGCAAGGCGAAAAAACCGTGCGCTACGAAGCGCGACAACTGATCTGGGCGGCGCCCGCTTTCGTGCTGCCCCGCGTCTGGGCCGCCATGCCGGGCGAACTCAGGTCAGCCGCGCTGGCCGGCGACTACGCGCCGTGGCTGACCGCCAACCTGCACCTTTCCGACTTCCCCGAGGAGCGCCACGGCGCCCCGCCGGCCTGGGACAACGTGCTCTACGACAGCCCCGGCCTGGGTTACGTGGTGGCGACCCATCAGTTGATCCGCCGGCGGCTGGACGGCACGGTGTTCACGTACTACCGGGCGTTGAGCGACGTCGCCCCCGCCGAAGGCCGCCGGCTGCTGCTCGATACGCCGCGCGAAGCGTGGGCGGAAGCCATCCTTGCAGAACTCGAAAGGGTGCATCCCGACATCCGCAGGCTGACCACCCGCCTCGACGTCTTCCGCAACGGCCACGCCATGCGCCGCCCGGTGCCAGGCAGCCTCTGGTACGGTCAAACGTGAAAAACTGGCCGGTTTCCGCCACCCGCGCATCGCGCTGGCGCACGCCGACCTGTCGGGCTTCTCGCTGTTCGAGGAGGCCCAGTATCGCGGCGTGGTCGCGGCGGATCTGACGCTGCGAAACCGGCGAGCCTAGCGCGACACCAGCACGAAACCCCAGGTTCCAAGCACGTAGATCAGCAGCGCCGCCCACGAATCCGCGCCGAGTCCCCAGTAGCGCCGGGGTTTGCGCAGGAGGATGCCGCCCACGTACACCGCGGTCATCACCAGCCCGATCATTCCGATCCACGCGTTGGCGCGTCCCTCGTGCGTCAGGACCGGTTGCCCCGCCAGCAGGTCGGCGAGCACGAACAGGATGAGTTGGAAGGCGTTGCCGCCAAAGATGTCGCCGAAGACCAGCGTGTAGGTCTTCATCTTTACGCCGGTGATGGCGGTGCTTATCTCGGGCAGGGCCGACGCCAGCGCCAGAACCGTCGCGCCGAATAGGACGCCGTTGATGCCCATCAGGTCGGCGAGGCGGTCGCCGCTCTGTTCGAGCACGACACCCGCCACCAGCGTGACCACGGAGGCGGCGAGGAAGATCGTCACGTTTCTGGCGGTACTCGCGTTGTGCAGGCCGCTCTTTCCTGAACCATCGGCCGCCGGCATCGTGGCCGGTGCGGTGGGGTCGGGGGGTACGGCCAGGTCCATGTCCTTGCGGTCGCGGCAGCGGCCGAGTGCCACCATGCCGACCAGCCAGACCACGAGGATGGCGATGCTGCCGACGCCCAGCGGACCCACCGCCGCGGATGCGGGAAGGAGGCCGCTCATGACGGTGATCCCGACCACGCAGATGACGAGAGTGCCCTCGAGCGCCGGGACGAGCGAAGCCGATGCGGTTGACAGGGGGTGCGAACCGCGCATGAAGCGGTCGGCGATGACGAGCACCAGCGTCTGCATCGCCACCCCGCCGATCAGGTTACCCGCCGCGATATCGAGATGCCCGCTGCTGACCGCGCTGACCGTGATCGCCAGTTCGGGCAGGGCGCCGGTGATCGACAGCAGGACCATGCCACCGATCGTCTCGCCGAGACCGAAGCGGTCGTCGAGCACGTCGGTCGCCTTCGCCAGCCAGACGCCGGCGATCCACGTCGCGACCGCAGCGCCAGCGAAGAGAAGCAGCAGCGCGGGTGTTCAGAGATGGTTCATTGCTCTTGTCTCCTTGTCCGTCCGTGGACATGCCGCTGTCTCTTGACGTCCAACGACGTTGACATGCTTTCAGCTTCCATTTCTTCCTTGCCTGCCGATGTGCGCAGGGCATCTCGCGCGATGCAGGGCGATGCGAAAACCTCTGCGCCGCGCGCATGTCGAGAAATTTGCACTTGATCTGACTGATGGTGTCCGATCAGATCAGGCAGCATCGGCTCCTGTCGGCCCGTTGCAGAAGCTCAGGATTTTCGAAAGCAGCCGTTCAACGCCCCGGTTCAGCGGCGGGGCGCCAGACCCATCCGCTGCAACCGGGGCGTTGGGCAACGCATTGAGCGCTGCCACGCTTGCGCGCCCCTCGCGAGTTACCGCTGAAGCTCGATCTCCCCCGGCTTCCAGGTCTTGTCGAACCACGGTTCGAGCGGCCCGTAGAGTCGCAGGATCATGAACCACCCTTTGCCGGGAATCGTCTGCACCCAGTTGTTCTCAAGTCCTTTCGGCGCGCGCGGGCCAAAATAGACATCCACCGACCCGTCTGCATTCGTCTTCAGCGCCTTGTTCTGGCTGCTCACGCTCGGGGACTTCTGATCCGTCTGGACCATCGAGCGCGTCTGGTTGTCATAGACGATGACCGACCAGAAATCCTTCACCGGTACGTTGGGCGGCAGGCGCATCTTGTAGGTCTTGCCGCCGTCGAACGGGTTGCCCTTCGAGTCCTGCACTGCCCACGGATACTGCGACCCCTTGCCGACCATCTTCATCTCCATGGCCGGGGTAACGCCGGTGGCAAAGTAGTAATACTGGATGTAGCCATCCATGTTCGTCACGCCGGGCGCGCTCTCGAACTTGTAGCCGCCGAAGAACGGCAGGCGCCACGCGCTGTCCGGGAAGAAGTAGGCGTCTTTCGAGCGCACCTTGAAGGCGATGGTGCGCGCCGTCACGGCGCCGATGTTTGCCGCATCCGTGAGGATCTTCTTCATCCGTTGGTCGGGCGAGAAAGGCTGCCCTTTGACAATGCCGATGGAGGCAAAGAGGCCAAGCGTCGTCGGATCGCTGCCTTCCGAGGGCTCTTCCTGGATGACCTTGTTCAAGAGTTCCCAGAACGCGTAGTCGCCGGGTGCGACAAAGTTTGCGGGAACGCCCGAGGCATTGGCGAACTTGATCGCCGGAGGATTCGCGGCCTCCGAGAGCTGATAGATCTTCAGGTGCTTCTTGACCAACTCGACGCCGGGCTTCGTGGAGCCATCGACGAGGAAGGCGCGAAAGAAAAGCCAGTTGCCAAACGTGCTCGGCCGAACGACCACATAACCTGCAGGGATCTCACCCTTGTACCCGGGCGGCAGAAAGAGGTACTTGCCACCTTTGCCCCGATCCTCGCCGGTGATGCCCACATCGGCGACCCAGCGATACCAGAAATCGTTCACGGCGCCCAGGACCTCGGGCGGAATCTCCACGACCAGCGGACCTTTCTTCGTGTCGAGCCAGATGAAGTTGTAGATGGTGTTGTCGTTCGCCGTGAGTTCCACCGTCCGGGCATCGACGAGGTCTTCCCAGATGACATCGGTCTGGTTGGCCGGCCCGAATTTGCTGAGCGAGTCGCGCATGCCAGCCTGATTCACGATCGGAATCGCCATGAGGTAAGCCTGCAGGGCGCGCGAACGATCGAGGTTGTCATAGATTTTCTCGACGGTGTCTGCCTTGGGATAGCCGTAGGTCAGATTCAGGGTGCCGATGGAGCTTTCGATCTTGTCCGGCACGGCGACGCCCGGGGCGATGGGCGTCGAGAACTTGAACTGAGGATTCGCCGGCGCTCGAGCAGGCGCCTGCCCGAAGGCTCCACCTGACGCGAACAAAACGATGGCGGCCACTGCCGCCAATAGGTAGTTTCGACTGTTCCCTGCATGGTCTTTCTCCTTTTGAGGGGTAAATCCGGGGTTGCTTACTGTGCGTCCGCGTCCCGACGGTGCGGCCCAAGGTATCCTAGATGTCAAAAGTGTCCAATTGTTCCGTCGCTGTTCAACAACCTCGAACACAGGACGCTGTCCGAACCGCTTGTTCCGCATGGCATTGAGGGAGTTACTCTTATATTCATCTCGCTACGCGACTGCGCAACCGGACAGCCTGAAACTTACCTGCGGTTCAACACGGGCGCAACCACAGGTTTGCAGATTACATACGCTCATTGCGTTTCACTGAGCGGTTCAGAGTGCAACTGGGCAGGAGCGCTTGTGGTCGGACTCAGAAGTAAGCTCAGAACTGTCCAACCAGAAAGATGCAACACCTGGTCCATATGGGGCAATTGCAAGTTGATGGAAATCACCTTGGCGGGTCAGTTTTTGATTGTTGTTGACACCGGCGCCGGGGCGATCCCTTTCGTGCTATCTTTTCGCGCCGGGATGTCCTGCATTCACCTGCGCTGAGAGCAGGATCGACTCTACATTTGCACTACCGGAAGGAAATGTCCATGCCGCCGGAGATCTCTCTTTTCGTCAGCTTGTTCGTCACCCTGCTGGCGATCATCAACCCCCTCGAAGCCCTGCCTGTCTACCTGGGACTCATCGAGGGCAAGCCGGAAGACGAGCAGCGGCGGGTGGCGCAGCGGGCCTGCTTCTACGCGCTCCTGCTGAGCCTTTTCTTCCTGCTTTTCGGAACGCTGCTGCTGCGCGCCTTCGACGTACCCCTGAGCATGGTTCGGGTAGTCGGCGGGGTGATCCTGACCCGCCTCGGGTTCGAGCTGTTTTCCCCTTCGCCTTCCGGGGGGATGGTCTCGCGGAACGATTCGGGAAACAGCGACGTCGCCTTCGTTCCCCTTGCCTTGCCAATCATGTTCGGGCCAGGCGCCATCGCCACGGTCATCAGCATGGCTTCAACGATCAAGCAGTCGGATCAGGAGGTCCTGCATTTCGCGGCCGCGGTACTCGCGATCGTGGCCAGCCTGGGGGTGACTTACCTGTCGCTGGCCTACTCGCGGCAGATCGTCCTGAAGATCGGCCCGGCGGGCATCGACGCGGCGACGCGCATCGTCGGCTTCTTCGTCGCCGCGATGGGCATGGCACTGATCTTCCATGGGGCGGTGGAGTTCCTCCAGCCGTACCGGCTCGGGGCGGCGGCAACGGCGGGAGCCTAGCCGGCGCCCGCCACGGTAAACCACTGCAGCGGTCCGGTTGTTGCCACAGGCTATTCGAGCCTGGTCCCCATGACGCTCGCTGTTCGAGGAGGCGCATTATCGCGGGGTGGTGGCGGCGGAGCGGGTGCTCACGTCGCCCGGTTTGCGCCTCAGCTCAGCCAGAGCTTGCGCCAACCTTCGTGCCCGAGCCGTTCCATGGTCTCGATGTTGCGCTCGAAGATCTCCGCCGCATCGGGGAAGGCGGCGACGGCGCGGTCGATGCTGCTTTCGCGCAGCAGGTGCAGCGTCGGGTAGGGCGAGCGGTTGGTGAAATTGGCGATGTCGTCAGGGTCGCTGCCGGCGAATTCGTATTGCGGGTGCAGGCTGGCGATCTGGAAGACGCCTTCGTAGCCGAGGTTGCGATTCAGCGCATCGACTTCGGCAAGAAAGAAGTGATAGTCGAGGAAATCCGTCATCGCCTGCGGGTGGATGAGCAGGGTGGTGTCGAGTTCGGCCGGGTCGGTGGCCGCCAGCAGATTCAGTTCGTGTTCCAGTTCGGCCAGCAGTTCATCGGCGCTGCTTGCCGCGGTCAACGCGTAGCGGACCTGCTTCTTGACGAAGACGCTTTTGGCGAAGGGGCAGAGGTTGAGGCCGATGACGGCGCGTTCCAGCCAGCGCCGGGTAGCGCTCAGGATTTCCTCCGTGTCGGCGGCGTCGGCGTAGGGGTTTGGAACGGCGGTCATGGCGGTCGGCCGCTCAGCGGTAGAGGAGGAATTCGGCCGTGGCCGCCTGCCACGCCGCTTCATCCACGGCACTTGGCGCGTCCAGTTGTTCGGGTGTCGAGGCCGGATCATCCACCCACTCGCGCAACAGCGGCGACCCGTTGATCAGGTCGATGGCGAGGCGGTCGTGTTCGTATTCGTAGGCGAAATCGCGCCACAGCGGGTAGTCCGGATACAGGCGGCGGATCGCCTTGAAGGCCAGTGCCTGCAGGCGCCACGGCTTGAAGGCGGCATGGTCGTACCAGGGGCCGTCGACGTGGATCTGGATGCCGTGGCAGAGCTTGCCGGCATGCTTGTGGAAAGTCGGCTCGAACCAGATTTCGCGCAGCTTGCAGCCTTGCAGCCAGTGCGGGGCGAGGGTCTGCATCTCGGCGATGACGGCGCGGGCGTCGATGTCGGGCGCGCCGAAAATTTCCAGCGGCCGCGTCGTGCCGCGGCCTTCGCTCAGGGTCGTGCCTTCGAGCATCACGGTGCCGGCGTAGGCGCGCGCCATCCACAGGTTGGGGGCGTTCGGGCTGGGGTTGATCCAGGTGCGCTCACCGAGCGGCCAGCCGTAGCCGGGGGCGGCGTCGGGGTGCCAGCCCTGCATGGCGATGACGCGGTAATCGACGTCGAGTTGCAGCGTCGCGATGAACCAGTGGCCCAGTTCGCCCATGGTCAGGCCGTGGCGCATCGGCATCGCGCCGGCGCCGACGAAGCTCTCCCAGCCGGGGCGCAGCGTCAGGCCTTCGACCGGGCGCCCGGCGGGGTTGGGGCGGTCGAGCACCCAGACGGCCTTGCCGTGTTGCGCGGCGGCTTCGAGCACGTAGCGCAGCGTGGTGATGAAGGTGTAGATGCGGCAGCCGAGATCCTGCAGGTCGACGAGCAGGACGTCGAAGCTGTCCATCATCGCGGCGGTCGGCCGGCGCACTTCGCCGTAGAGGCTGAAGACGGGAATGCCGAGCTGCGGGTCGAGGAAATCCGGCGATTCGACCATGTTGTCCTGCTTGTCGCCGCGCAGGCCGTGCTGCGGGCCGAAGGCGGCGCTCAGCTTGATGTCGGGCAGGGCGGCGAGGGCGTCGAGCGAATGCGTCAGGTCGGCGGTGACCGAGGCGGGGTGAGCGAGCAGGGCGACGCGGCAGCCGGCCAGCGGGCGGCGCAGGGCGGGGTCGGCGAGCAGGCGGTCGATGCCGAACTGGAGGGTCTGGCTCATGGCGGGTTCAGGATCAGCATGAAGCTGTCGCGCAGGTGGAAGTCGGGTTGGGCGGCGGCGTGGGCCAGCGCCCAGTAGCTCTTGCCGCCGTCACGGGCCTCGACGACGGCGGTGAGGCCGACATGCAGCGGCCGGTCCGCGGGGAGCAACGCGGCAGGAACGACGGTGTCGAGCTTGCAGCCCGTCGGGCAGGTGAAGCAGGCTGATGCGTGGCGCCGCGACCGCCTGCCAGGATTCGTCGCGCCGGCGGTAGCCGGTGAAGTTCCAGGCAGCCCAGCGCCCGCACGGCGACAGGTTGAATTCCCGGTATTCCGGGCCGTCGACCGCAGCAACGAAAGCCTCGCAGCAGGTGTGCCGCCACAGGTCGTCGGCGGGGGCTGGCGGCTGCGGCGCCGGCAGCCGGATTCCTGCCGGGTCGCCGTGCAGGCGGTAGCTCAGCGTCAGGCCGTCGGCCCCCAGCGACGCGGTGACGGCGATGGCAGCGAGCGCCGGGCAGGGTGTCGTCGGATGGCAGAGCAGGTGGGCGGTCGGCACGGCGGCAAACGGGCTTGAAAAGCCCGTACTTTACCCGCTCCACGCTTGGTCGGGGCAGGCTTTTCGGGTAACTTACCGCCTTTGCGGACACTATCTCAGGGAGAGAAAAACATGACACCGCTGCGCATCAACCTCGAACCGGAAGACATTCCGACCCACTGGTACAACGTCGTTGCCGACATGCCCATCCCGCCGGTGCCGCCACTCGCGCCGGATGGCAACCCGGTTTCGCCGGAGCAGATGGGCGCCATCTTTCCGATGCCGATCCTCGAGCAGGAAATGTCGGGCGAGCGCTGGATCGCCATTCCCGAGGAAGTCCGCCAGATCTACGCGCTGTGGCGTCCGTCGCCGCTGTGCCGGGCGTTGCGCCTGGAGCAGGCGCTGGGCACGCCGGCCAAGATTTTCTACAAGTACGAGGGCGTCTCGCCGGCCGGTTCGCACAAGCCGAATTCGGCCGTGCCGCAGGCCTTCTACAACAAGCTCGCCGGCACGAAGAAGCTGACCACCGAGACCGGCGCCGGCCAGTGGGGTTCGTCGATCGCCTTCGCCGGCCAGATGTTCGGCCTGCCGGTGCGCGTCTTCATGGTCAAGGTCAGCTACCAGCAGAAGCCCTTCCGCCGCTCGATGATGCAGACCTGGGGCGCCGAAGTCTTCGCCAGCCCGACCAACCTGACCAATGCCGGGCGCGCCGCGCTCGCCGCCGATCCGGACAACCAGGGCTCGCTCGGCCTGGCGATTTCGGAAGCGGTCGAGGAAGCCGCGGGCGACCCGGATACCTGCTACACGCTCGGCTCGGTGCTCAATCACGTGCTGCTGCACCAGACGGTAATCGGGCTGGAAGCCAAGAAACAGTTCGCCAAGATCGGCCTCTATCCGGACGTGATCTTCGGTCCCTGCGGCGGCGGTTCAAGCTTCGGCGGCATCGCCTTCCCCTTCCTCGCCGACAAGGCAGCCGGCGACAAGCGCGCCGCCAACCTGCGCTGCATCGCGGTCGAGCCGACCTCCTGCCCAACGCTGACCAAGGGCGCACTACGCCTACGATTACGGCGACGTTTCCGGCTATACGCCGATCATGCGCATGTACACGCTCGGCCACGACTTCATGCCGCCCGGCATCCACGCTGGCGGCCTGCGCTACCACGGCGATTCGCCGCTGGTGTCGCAACTGCTGCACGAAGGCCGCATCGAGGCGCTGGCCGTGCCGCAGGTCGCCACCTTCGAGGCCGGCGTGCAGTTCGCCCGCGCCGAGGGCATCATCCCGGCGCCGGAGTCGTGTCACGGTATCCGCGCCGCCATCGACGAGGCCCTGCGCTGCAAGGCGACCGGCGAGCCAAAGGTCATCCTCTTCAACCTGACCGGCCATGGCCATTTCGACATGGCTTCCTACGACCGGTATTTCTCGGGCCAGCTCGAGGACTACGAATACCCGGCCGAGGCCATCGCCGAATCGCTCAAGCATTTGCCGCAGGTGGGCTGACCCGGTGCGGGCACTGGTCTTCGCGCTGCTGCTGGCAAATCTGCTGTTCTACGCATTCGCCGCTGGCTACCTCGTGTATCCCGGCAATCCCGATGCCGGGCGGAGCGCGCAGCAGGTCGCGGCCGACCAGGTGCACATCGTCGGCCGCGGCGACGCGCCGCCACCGAAAGGGGCGGCTGCCAACAACGGCAGCGGCAAGCAGGCCGAGCCGCGCGCGGAGAACGACGAGGCCTGCCTGCTCTGGGATCGCCTGGCGTCGGCCGAGGCTGACCGCCTGGCGTCGGAGCTGACGGCGCAGTTCGCCGGCTTCCGGGCGCAGCGCCGGACGGTGGCCGATGTGGCAGGCTGGTGGGTCTACCTGCCGCCGCTGGCCGGCCGCGCCGACGCCGAGAAGCGGGCGGGCGAACTGAAACAGGCGGGCGTCGAGGACTACTTCATCGTTCCCGACAATGCCCCCAATCGCCTGGCCATTTCGCTCGGCGTCTTCTCGACCGAGAAGGGCGGCCAGGACCGGTTGGCCGAACTGCGCCAGAAGGGCATCAAGGGGGCGAAGCTGATGCCGCGCCCGGGCAAGGACAGCCACGTCGTGGTCGAGGTGCGCGGACCGGCCGCGCGCAAGGCGGAAGTGCAGGAGGCTGCCGCCGCGCTGCTGCCGAAGGCGACCGCGCAGGGTTGCAAGTGAGCGGTTTCGTCGTCGGCCTGACCGGCGGCATCGGCAGCGGCAAGAGCGCTGCCGCCGACTGCTTCGCCGCGCACGGCATCGCCGTCATCGACACCGACGCCATCGCCCGCGAACTGACGGCCCCCGGCGGTGCCGCCCTGCCGGCGCTGGTCGCCGCTTTCGGCGACGGCATCCTGGCGGCGGACGGCGCCATGGACCGCGCCCGCGTGCGCGCCCTGGTGTTTGCCGACACAGAGGCGCGCCAGCAACTGGAAGGCATCCTGCATCCGCTGATCCGGCAGGTTTCCTGCGAACGCTGCCGGCTGGCCGCTTCGCCCTACGTGATCCTCGCCGTGCCGCTGCTGGTCGAATCGGGTACCTACCGCGAGCGTTGCGATCGCATTGTCGCGGTTGACTGCCCGGAAAGCGTGCAAATCAGCCGCGTGATGGCACGCAGCGGGCTGGCCGCGGACGAGGTGCGCGCCATCATGGCGACGCAGGCGACGCGCGGCGAACGCCTCGCGGCGGCCGACGAGGTGCTGACCAATGACGCCGACTTGGCCGGTCTCGCC
>CAVTQL010000038.1:0-137225 GCA_963736845.1 uncultured beta proteobacterium | reverse complement strand
ACGTACTTGTCGACGACCAGAATGCTCTGCCCGGCGGCACGCAGGCGGGCGAGACAGGCCCATATCTCCTCGCGGACCAGCGGTGCCAGACCTTCCGTCGCTTCGTCGAGGATCAGCAGGCGCGGGTTGGTGACCAGGGCGCGGCCAATCGCCAGCATCTGTTGCTCGCCGCCGGAAAGCTGGTTGCCGAGGTTTCTCGCACGCTCCCTGAGGCGCGGGAACAGGTCGTAAACCCGGGCCGGCGTCCACGGGTCGGGCTGCTGGCGGCGATTGGCGAAGAAAGCCACCAGATGCTCGTCAACCGTAAGATTCGGGAAAGCATTGCCGGCCTTCCGGCACCAGCGCGATGCCGGCGCGGCCGATGCGGTCGGGGCGCCAGCCGGCCATGCTTTCGCCCATGAAACGGATCGTTCCCGCCGTGACCGGCTGCAGACCGCAGATGGCGCGCAGCGTCGTCGTCTTCCCCATGCCGTTGCGGCCGAGCAATGTTGCCGCCTCGCCCGCGGCCATCGCCAGGTCGAGGCCGAACAGGACCTGGCTGCTGCCATAGGCGACCTCGAGCCCGGAAACTTCGAGCAGCCCGCTCACAGGTGGTCGCCGAGGTAGGCGCGGCGCACACCGGCGTCGTTCTTCACTTCCTCCGGCGTACCGGTGCACACCAGTTCGCCGTTGACCAGCACCGAGATGCGGTCGGCCAGCCGGAAGACGGCATCCATGTCGTGCTCGACCAGCAGGATGGTGACGTGTCGGGCGAGGTGTTCGATCAGTTCGACCATGCGCGCCGACTCCTCCGGGCCGGTGCCAGCCATGGGCTCGTCGAGGAGAAGCAGTTGCGGCTTCGTCGCCAGCGCCATGGCCAGTTCCAGCGCCCGCTGCTCACCGTGCGAGAGATTGCCGGCGACGGCGTCGGCCTTCCCTTGCAAGCCGACCTGTTCGAGATAGCCCTGCGCCGCGTCGAACATCGCCGCTTCGCCCTTCACCGGCCGCCAGAAGCGAAAGCTGCTGCCGGAATCAGCGCGCCCCTGCACGGCCAGCGCGACGTTGTCGAGCGCCGACAGGCCGCGGAAGACGTTGGTGATCTGCCAGGAGCGCGCCATGCCGGCGGCGACGCGCTGGTGCATCGCCAGCCTGGTCACGTCGCGGCCGGCGAAATGCACGCTGCCCGAGTCCGGCCGCAAGGCGCCCGAGACGTGGTGGATGAAGGTCGTCTTGCCAGCGCCGTTGGGGCCGATCAGCGCGTGGACCTCGCCACTCTCGACGGCGAGATTCACATCTTTCAGTGCGTCGACCGCGGCAAAACGGCGCGCAAGCCGGCGGACTTCGAGCAACGCCTCAGCCATGACGCTTCCCGAACAGGGCGGCGACTCCCCTTCGGCGCAAACAGCACGACGCCGAGCAGCAACAGGCCAAGGACGATGTGCCAGTGCTCGGTGAAGCCGACCAGCGTTTCCTCCAGCATCAGCAGCACCACGGCGCCGACGACGCCGCCGTAGAGATAGCCGACGCCGCCGATGATCACCATCACGAGCAGCGTGCCGGACTGCGTCCATTGCAGCAGGCCGGGGCTGGCCAGCCCGGTCTGGTTGGCGAGCAGGGCGCCGGCCAGCCCGGCCAGCGCGCCGCCGAGCGCAAAGGCGACGAGGCGGTAGCGGAACACCGGATAGCCGAGCGCCTCCATGCGCGTCTCGTTCTCGCGGATGGCCTGCAGCGCGCGACCGAAGCGAGCATCGGCGAGTCGACCGAAGAGCAGCATGGTTGCGGTCAACGCCGCCAAAGCGGCAAAAAACAGCGCAGTGTCGCTGGCCAGGCTGAAGCCCGCCAGCGTCATCCGCCGGCTGAGCGACAGGCCGTCGTCGCCGCCCCAGGCGCGCGCCGAGACGAACAGGTAATAGGCCATCTGGGCAAAAGCCAGCGTGATCATGATGAAATAGACGCCGCGCGTGCGCAGGCTGATCGCGCCGACGGCCAGTGCCAGCAGGCCGGCGGCCGCCATCGCCAGCGGGAAGGCGAGCAGGGCCTCGGCGATGCCGGCCTGCTCGCAGATCGCCGCGACATAGGCGCCGGTGCCGAAGAAGGCAGCGTGGCCGAGCGACACCATGCCGCCGAAGCCGAGCACGAGGTTCAGGCTGGTCGCCGCCAGCGCGAAAATCAGCACGCGCGTCGCGAAGCCGATGTAGAACTCCTGGCCGAGCGCTTCAAGGCCGGTCGGCAGGGCCAGAAGCGCGCAAAGCAGGGCCAGCGACAGGGGCTTCTGCCAGGCGGCGGGGCGATAGAAGGCCATCTATGCCCGCGAAGGAAACAGCCCTTGCGGCTTGAAAAACAATATGCCGGCCATGAGCAGGTAGATCAGGATCGAGGCCAGCGCTGGCCCGAGCGTCGAGGCGGCGTCCGCCGGCAGCATGGCGCGCAGCAGCGTCGGCAAAAGCGCCCGTCCCAGCGTGTCGACCGTACCGACGATCAGGCTGCCGACCAGCGCGCCGCGGATCGAGCCGATACCGCCGATGATGATGACGACAAAGGCGAGGATCAGCACGCTCTCGCCCATGCCGACCTGCACCGCGAGCAATGGCCCGAGCAGGCCGCCGGCCAGCGCGCAGAGTGCCGCGCCGAAGACGAAAACAGCGGTAAACAGGGCGCGCACGTTGATGCCCAGCGCTTCGGTCATCTCGCGGTTGGCGGCGCCGGCGCGCACCCACATGCCGACCCGGCTCTTGGCGACGAGCAGGTAGAGCAGGGCGGCGACGGCCACCCCGAAGGCGATGATGACCAGGCGGTAGGCCGGGTAGAAGAAGTTGCCGATCTCGACCGGGCCGGCCAGGGATTCCGGCGGGTTGAGCATCAGTGGCGCCGGCCCCCAGATCAGGCGCACCGCCTCGTTGGCGATGAGGATCAGCGCAAAGGTGGCGAGCACCTGCGACAGGTGGTCACGCTGGTAGAGGCGACGGAACAGCGCGACCTCGAGCAGCAAGCCGAGCACGGCCGCGGCGGCCACCCCGGCGCCGAGGCCGATCCAGAACGAATCGGCTGCCTGCGCCGCCGCCGCGACAAAGTAGGCGCCCACCATGTAGAGCGAGCCATGGGCCAGGTTGATGCAGTCCATGATGCCGAAAACGAGCGTCAGTCCGGCCGCGAGGAGGAAGAGCATGAGGCCGAACTGCAGGCCGTTGAGGGCTTGTTCGAGGAGGAGCTGGGTCATGGTCTGGCAGTAACCGTCATTCCCGGCGAAAGCGGGAATGACGTCCAGGTATCACTTCATCTTGCACTGAGCCACGTAGGCATCCGCATGATTGGTAAAGATGGTGCCCATGGTGCGGTTGGTGATGCGTCCTTCGCCGTCCTTGCCGATGACGCGCAGGTAGTAGTTCTGCACCGGGTAGTGGTTGCTGTTGAACCTGAAGTCGCCGCGCACCGATTTGAAGCGCTTGGCTTCGAGCGCCTTCTGCAGCGCCGCCTTGTCCTCGACCTTGCCCTTCACGTCGCGGACCGCGGCGTCCATCATCAGCGCGGCGTCATAGCCTTGGGAGGCGTAGAGCGACGGCAGGCGCTTGTATTCCTTCTCGAACTCGGCGACGAAGCGCTTGTTCTCGGCGTTTTCCATGTCGTGCGCCCAGTGCGACGAGTTGAACATGCCCATCATCGGCGCGCCGACCGCCTTGATCACGTCCTCGTCGGCCGAAAAGCCGGGCGCGAACAGCTGCGTGTCGCGCGACAGTCCGGCGGCGACGAATTGCTTGACGAAGTTGATCCCCATGCCGCCAGGCAGGAAGAAGAAGAGCGCATCCGGCTTGATGCTGCGGATCTGCGCCAGCTCTGCGGCGTAGTCGAGCTGGCCGAGCTTGGTATAGACCTCTTCGGCGACCTTGCCCTGGTAATAGCGCTTGAAGCCCGAGACCGCATCCTTGCCGCCCGGGTAGTTCGGCGTGACGATCACGACGTTCTTGAAGCCCTTGTCCTGCACGACCTTGCCGACCGCCTCGTGCAGATTGTCGTTCTGCCAGGCGACGTTGAAAAAGAAGGGGTTGCACTGTTCGCCAGCGTACTGCGACGGGCCGGCATTGGCCGAGATGTAGAAGGTCTTGCTCTCGAACACCGCCGGGCCGACCGCCAGCATGATGTTGGAAAAGACGATGCCGGTCATCAGGTCGACCTTGTCCTTCTTGAGGAACTTCTCGCTGATCTGCTGCGCGACTTCCGGCTTCTGCTGGTCGTCGGCGATGATCACCTCGGCCGGGATACCGCCCAGTTTGCCGCCCATCTGCTTCATCGCCAGGTTGAAGCCGTCGCGGATGTCGACGCCGAGGCCGGCGCCCGGGCCCGACAGGGTCGAGACGAAGCCGACCTTGATCCTGTCGGCGGCAAGGGCGGAGCCGGCGAGCATCAGTGCGGCGGCGAGGGCGGTCAGGCGAAGCGGCATCGGGAACTCCCGGCAAGGGTTGGAAAGCGGCAGATTGTAGCGCAGGAACAAGCAGATACCGGGGCAGGCGCGGGCAAATCGGTTACCATTCGCGCCCCATGACGAAGAAAGCTGTCCTCCTCCTCTCCGGCGGACTCGATTCCGCCACCTGTCTCGCGATTGCCCGCAGCGAGGGCTTCGCCTGCCATTGCCTGTCGTTCGACTACGGCCAGCGCCACAGCGCCGAACTGAGGGCAGCCGAGCAAGTGGCCAGCGCACTCGGCGCCGCCGAGCAGCGCGTGATCGACTTCGGCCTCGCCCAGTTCGGCGGCTCGGCGCTGACCGACACCCGCATTGCCGTTCCGACCGATGGTGTGCAGCCGGGCATTCCGGTCACCTACGTGCCGGCCCGCAACACCATCATGCTGTCGCTGGCGCTCGCCTGGGCAGAAGTGCTGGGCAGCCGCGACATTTTCATCGGCGTCAATGCGGTCGATTACTCGGGCTACCCGGATTGCCGGCCGGAATACATCGCCGCCTTCGAGACGATGGCCAATCTCGCCACCCGCGCCGGTGTCGAGGGCAACACGCTGACCATCCACGCGCCTCTGATCGACCTGTCGAAGGGCGACATCATCCGCGCCGGCACCGCGCTCGGCGTCGATTACGGCCTGACCGTCTCCTGCTACCAGGCCGACGGCGAAGGCCGCGCCTGCGGCGTGTGCGATTCCTGCCGGCTGCGTGCCGAGGGCTTCGCCGCCGCCGGCATCGGCGATCCCACGCGTTACCGCACCTGACCAGGGAAGCTGCCGTCTCGCCGGCGTCTGCGTCTAGGCGCCTTCGTCTTCCTTGAGCTTGTCGATGACAGCGGAAAGACGCCGGAGCCGACCAGCGCGATGGCCGAGACGATGAAGGCCAGCCCGGCCAGGGATACCAAGGGCTGCGAAGTAAACATCGGCAAGTACGTCAGTCTCGCCTACCTGGAGGCGAAGGCCGCCAGCCTCTGACTAGAGCCGGTGGCTGCGGTCGCCGCTGGCGAAGCCGAGCAACTGCTGGTCGATGCCGCGGCCAATGGCGATGACCTTGAACAGCTCGCCCATTTCCTGCGGCAGCAGCAGCCGGTTGGCGGCGCCGGCAGCGCGCACATAGTCGGCCGTGTCGGTCGGCTGGCCGCCAAGCAGGTCGAGAATGCCGCAGTTGAGCAGGAACTGGCCCTGGCTCGTGTAGCCGAGCAGGTCGAGACCGCTGGCGTGGGCGGCCGCGATGATGGCGGTGAAATCGACGTGCGCCGTGACATCCTGCAGGCCTGGGAGATGGAACGGGTCGGGGTGCGAGTGATGCCGGTGGTGGCACATCAGCGTGCCGCCACTGCGCTGCGGATGGTAGAACTCGTGGCGCGGGAAGCCATAGTCGATCAGCAGCAGCGCGCCGCGCTCCAGGCGGTGACCCCACTCTGCCGCCCAGGCGCGCGCAGCGAGGCCGATCTCGCTTTGGTAGCCCGCCGGTAGTCGGCACTGGCGACCGATTTCCTCGGCTGCCGCGAGCAGCGCACCGCCGGCCGGCCGCTCGACCCAGGCGAAGCCGGTTTCGCCGTCGAGTTCGACACCCCGCTCGCAGATGGCGTCTTCGCGCCAGGCGACGACGTGTGCCGGCATCGCGTCAAGCAGTTCGTTGCCGACGACAACGCCGGCGAAGGTTTCGGGCAGGCGGTCGAGCCAGCGGACGCGCGGCAGCAGGTGGGGGACCGCTTGCGCCAGCGTCTGCCGCTGTCGCTCGCGCAGATCGGGCGAGAGATCGAGAATGTCGTAGCGCTCGGGCAACTGACCGAGGTGCTCGAGCTCGGCCAGCAAGTCCGCTGCCAGCCGGCCGGTGCCGGCACCCGCCTCGAGCACCGCCGGTGCCGACATGGCCATGACCTGGCCCACCTGACGGGCCAGTGCCCGGCCGAACAGCCCGGTCATGCCGGGCGCCGTGACGAAATCGCCAGCGGCACCGAACTTCATGGCTCCGGCCGCGTAATAGCCGAGTCCAGGTTCGTAAAGCAACATGTCCATGAAGCGGGCAAAGGGAATCCAGCCACCGCGCGCGCCAATTTCGCGGGCGATCGACGCCACCAGCCGCTGGCTGTGCGCGATTGCGTCGGGAGTGGGAGAGGGGAGGCTCATGGCGTTTCCGGAAAGGCGCCGATTTTAGCGGGCAACGGTGAATCGCGCCGGGCCAATCGCGCCGTCTCGCGGTAAACTTCGCCGCTTGCCGCGGTCGACCGCGACCAACGCCCAATATCCCGCCATGAACACATCGAACACCCTGTCGAAACTCCGCAAGTTCCTCGAAGGCCGCGTCGGCAAAGCGATCGGCGACTACAACATGATCGCGGACGGGGACACCATCCTGGTCTGCGTTTCCGGGGGCAAGGATTCCTACACCCTGCTCGCCATGCTGATGGCCCTGCAGCAGCGCGCACCGGTCAGCTTCCGGCTGATCGCGATGAACCTCGACCAGAAGCAGCCGGGCTTCCCGGCCGACGTGCTGCCGCGCCATTTCGAATCGCTTGGGATCGACTTCCGCATCGTCGAGGCCGACACCTACGCGATCGTCCGGGACAAGATTCCGGAAGGCAAGACCACCTGCTCGCTCTGCTCGCGCCTCCGCCGCGGCATCATCTACCGCACCGCCAAGGAACTCGGCGCCAACAAGATCGCCCTCGGCCACCACCGCGACGACATGGTCCATACGCTGTTCCTCAACATGCTGTTCGGCGGCAAGCTGAAGGCGATGCCGCCCAAGCTGGTGACTGACGACGGCGCGCATGTCGTCATCCGCCCATTGGCCTATTGCCCGGAGAAGGACATCGCGAAATTCGCGCGCGGCATGGCGTTCCCGATCATCCCGTGCAACCTGTGCGGCTCGCAGGACAACCTGCAGCGCCAGAAGATCCGCGAAATGATGGAAGAGTGGGACCGCCGCTATCCGGGACGCACCGAGTCGGTCTTCACCGCGATGCAGAACATCGTGCCCTCGCATCTCGCCGACAACGCGCTGTTCGATTTCCGCGGCCTGACACTCGACACGCCCGTCGACGAGGGCGACATCGCCTTCGATGAACCGGAGATGCCGCTGCCCGGCATCCCGATGGTGATAGCCACCTGACCCGCGGATTTCGTACGAAATTCAAGAGCCTGTGAAAGACCTAACGGGACGAACAGACGCCTGCGGTGATACTGGCCACGCGGCTGACGCGGTGCTGTTGTCGCACCGCCAGCGATGCGATAATCAGCGCCTACAATGGGACCGTGATCTTCGACGATGGACAAGCAACGCAGGATGACCGTGCTTTTTGCCGATGTGTCCGACGCGACACGCCTGATCGAGCGGCTCGGCAGTACCGAGGCGGCGTATGCCGTCGAGCGCTGCATGAAGCGCATGGAGCGCGCCATTGCCGGCCACCGGGGACGCCTGCTCAAGACTGCGGAAGGCGGGATGCTGGCCGAATTCGCAGCCGCCGAACAAGCCGGTCTTGCCGCGATCGACATGCTGGAGCGCGTCGCCAAGCTGCCCCCGGTTTCGGGCCTCAAGCTCGCCGTCCGCATCGGCCTGCACAGTGGAGCAGCAGACGCCGAGCAAGCCGCGGCTGGCGCCCGGCGTATCGCGGCACGGGCGGGCAGCGACCAGATTCTGGCTTGTCCTGCGCTGGTCGGCGAACTGCCGGACCAGGCAGCGATCACGATCCGCGCCCGGCCCGACCTGCGCACGGCCGGCGACGATGGCGTCACCTTTACGCCCGTCGAGATCGTCAGGCATGGCCACGAAGCCCCGCCACGCAAGCCGGCGAACATCGCCGCCGAGCGCGCGCCCGCCGCCGCGCTGCCGCCGGGCCGGCTGTGCGTGCGCTACCGCGGCAATGCCTACCTGCTTGACGACAAGGCGCCCCTGCTGACGCTCGGGCGCGACCCGGCGAGCAAGCTGGTGATCGCCGACCGCAAGGGTTCGCGCACGCACGCGCGGATCGAGCGCCGCAACGGCCGCTATTTTTACGCCGACAGCAGCACCAACGGCAGCTACATATCCGGTGGTGACCAGCCGGAGATCATGATCCGGCGCCGCGAGATCGAACTGAAGGGCAGCGGACGGATCTGCTTCGGCGCGTCGGTTAAGGATCCGAAGGCCGACTGCGCCGAGTTCGAGCACCTGTAGGCATCAGGCAGGCATGAAAAACGGCCGCCCGTGGGCGGCCGTTGCGGTCGACGTCCCGGGGAACCGGGAAATGGCTACTTGGCGGCCGAGGCGTCGGCGACGCACTTCTTGACGAAGCTGTTCTTGGCGGCGCCCGCCAGCTTCTTCTCGGCGGCGGCCGCTTCGCAGGTGGCACCCGCCTGGTTGCCCTTGGCATCGGCCTCGCACTTCTTGACGAAGCTGCTCTTGGCGGCGCCCGCCAGCTTCTTCTCGGCGGCGGCCGCTTCGCAGGTACCACCGCCGCCCTGGTCGGCCATGCATTTCTTCATGAAGCTGTCCTTGGCCGCACCGGCAAGCTTCTTCTCGGCCGCAGCGGCGGCACAGTCGGTGGCGGCATAGGAAGAGGTTGCGGCAAATGCGGCAAGCAGCAGGGCGATAATGGTCTTCATGGCTTGTCTCCTGTTCTGGTTTGGTTAGGCAGGGGCACTATCTGGCATTCAGGCATCGTCGTCAAGCATCATCCGCTGCTGGCGGTCGATGAAATCCTGCATGCTGTCGATGCCGCGCAACTGCAGGATGGTGTTGCGCACCGCCGCCTCGAGCAGCACGGCGAGGTTGCGGCCGGCGGCCACCGGGATCACCACCTTGCGGACCGGCACGCCGAGCACGTCCTGAGTCTGCGCGTCGAGCGGCAGGCGGGGCGCCTCGCCGCTGCTGACCGGCTTGTAGAGGTGAACGATCAGCTTGAGCTTCATCTTGCGCCGCGAAGCCGTCTCGCCGAAGATGGTGCGGATGTTCAGCAACCCCAGGCCGCGCACTTCGAGGAAGTCGCGCAGCATGCCGGGACAGCGTCCCTCGACCATCGTCGGCGCGACCCGCCCCATTTCGACGACGTCATCGGCAACCAGGCCATGGCCGCGCGAAATCAGCTCGAGCGCCAGTTCCGACTTGCCGACGCCGGAATCGCCGGTGATCAGCACGCCCATGCCGAAGACATCCATGAACACGCCGTGCAGGTTGACGGTGTCGGCGAGGCGCGCCGACAGGTAGATGCGCAACTGGTCGATGACCGCCGAGCAGTGCTTGGGCGACAGAATGACCGGCGTGTCGGTCGCCGTGCAGGCGGCGAGCAGCGGCTTGGGCGGCGCCAGGCCGTCGGCGACGATGACCGCGGGCGGATGCGCGGCCAGGAGATCATCGAACTGATGCGAGAAGCGGCGCTCGCCGATGCGTACGGACCAGTCGTACTCGGCCTGTCCCATGACCTGCATGCGCTCGGGGTGGATGATATTGATGTGCCCGACGACATCGGCGCCGTAGTTGTTTGACAGCTTGATCTCGATCCGGCGATCGGTACGCTGCCCGACCACCCAGTTCAGCAGCAGGTTTTCGCGATTGTCCTCGTACAGCTGAACCAGGCTGATGTTGCGCGGCACTGTTGTTCTTCAGGCCTGGAACAGGGCAACGACGGCCGCCGCGTCCGGGGCGGCCTGCAGGGACTCGCGGAAGGGTCGTTCGGCAAATCGCTGCGCCAGTTCGGAAAGTATCTGCAGGTGCTGCTCGGTCGCGTGTTCCGGCACCAGCAGCACGAAAAGCATGCTGACCGGACGTCCGTCGGGCGAATCGAAGGCAACCGGCGCAGCGAGGCGCACGAAGGCTCCGGCCGCCTGCTTGAGCCCCTTGATGCGACCGTGCGGTATGGCGATACCCTGGCCGAGACCGGTGGAGCCGAGCTTCTCGCGGGCAAAGAGGCTGTCAAAGACAACGGAACGGGCCAAGCCGAGCCGCGTCTCGAACAGCATGCCGACGTGTTCGAAAACCCGCTTCTTGCTGCTGGCATCCAGGTCGAGCAGAACCTGCGTCGGCCGGGAGAAAGTTTTTCAGGGGATTCATGGCGGATACCAATAGGGTAGGGGCCGCAGCGGCTGGCGCTGCGGCCTGGACAGCAAGTCAGCTGGCGATCTGGCTGGTTGGCCTTGTCGCCGCGGTGGTGGTCCTGCACCTTCTGCTTGTACTTCTGGACCTGGCGGTCCAGCTTGTCGAACATGGCGTCGATGGCGGCATACAGGTCGACGCCGGATTCCTCGACGTGGATGTCCTTGCCCGGCACGTGGATGGTGACCTCGCCCTTCTGCATCAGTTTCTCGACGGACAGGACGACGCTGACGCCGGTAACGCGGTCAAAATGACGAAGTACAGGCTCCAGCTTGTTCACGACATAATCGTTAAGGGCTGGCGTGACTTCGATATGGTGACCAGCGATCTGCAGGTTCATGATTTCTCCTCTCACTACAGGGTCTTGCGTAAATTGACCGGCGGGATGTTGAGCGACTCGCGGTATTTTGCCACCGTGCGTCGAGCCACAACAATACCCTGCTGGCCTAGTATTTCGGATAATTGGCTATCCGACAAGGGCTTCTTGCCATCTTCGGCCCCGATCAGTTGCCGGATCAGGGCGCGGATGGCCGTGGCGGAACAGGCGCCACCGGAATCGGTGGACACATGGCTGCCGAAGAAATACTTCAATTCGAAGATGCCGCGCGGCGTCGCCATGTACTTCTGGCTGGTCACGCGCGACACGGTCGATTCGTGCAGGCCGAGGATCTCGGCGATTTCCCGCAACACCAGCGGGCGCATGGCAACCTCGCCGTGCTCGAAGAACTGGCGCTGGCGTTCGACGATGGCCTGCGTGACGCGGAGTATGGTGTCGAAGCGCTGCTGGACGTTCTTGATCAGCCAGCGTGCCTCCTGCAACTGGCCGGCCAGGTTGGCATTGCCGCGCCGCTGGCTGGCCAGCACCTCGGCGTAGAGGCGATTGACGCGCAGGCGCGGAAAGGCATCCGGGTTGATGTAGGCCGTCCACTTGCCCTTGAGCTTCCTGACCATCACGTCGGGCGTGATATAGCGTGCTTCCAGTTGCGCGAAGGGGGCGCCCGGCCGCGGATCGAGGCTGACAATCAGCGTATGCGCCGCCTTCAAGGCCTCGTCATGGCACCCGGTCAATCGGCGGATCCTGGCGAAATCGCGCGCGGCCAGCAACTCGAGATGCTTTTCGACGATCGTCAGGGCAAGCCCGCGCTCGCCGGCATCCGGCATCGCCCTGAGCTGCAGCGCCAGGCATTCCTGCGGGCTGCGGGCGCCGATGCCGGTCGGGTCGAAGCTCTGGATGTGGCGCAGCGCTATCTCCAGTTCTTCGGGTTCGACCTCGTATTCCTCCGGCAGCGTCGCGCGCAGTTCCTCCAGCGGCGACGACAGATAGCCGTCGTCATCGAGCGCCTCGATCAGGAAGCGCACCAGGCCGCGGTCGCGGTCGGAGAGCTGGGTCATCCCGAGCTGCCAGACCAGGTGGTCGCGCAGCGTGGTCGTCCCGGCCTGCATGTCCTGGGCGTCGTTGTCGTCACTCTCGTCACGCCCGGCACCGGTAGAAGGTCCCGGCATCGGCAGCCCAGCGGTCGTCGTCGACCTCCGACGGGGTGGCCGGCAGCGACCGCTCGTGCTCATGCTCGTCGCGAGCCTCGCGCTCGACGCGCTCGTCGTGTTCCTGGCGCCCGCTATCGACGGGCGGGGCATCGAACTGCTGGGCCGCGGCAAACGACGCTCCGTCGCCGTCGTCATCCCGCTCCAGCATCGGGTTTTCCAGGAGGTAGCGCTCGATCTCCTGCTGCATCTCGACCGTCAACAGCTGCAGGAGCTTGATCGACTGCTGCAGCTGGGGTGTGAGCGCCAGATGCTGCGAGAGTTTTAGCTGGAGGGCAGGTTTCATGAGGAGGGGCGGGCGGGCCGCTGGGTCAGAGGCTGAAGTGCTCGCCCAGATAGACCTTGCGCACGCTTTCATTCTCCACGATTTCGTCGGGACGTCCAGCGGCCAGGAGATTTCCGGCGCTGATGATGTAGGCGTGATCGCAGATGCGCAGCGTTTCGCGGACGTTGTGGTCGGTGATCAGCACGCCGATGCCGCGCTCCTTGAGGAAGCGGATGATCTTCTGGATTTCCAGCACGGCAATCGGGTCGACCCCGGCGAACGGCTCGTCGAGCAGGATGAAGCGTGGATTGGTGGCCAGCGCGCGGCAGATTTCCACCCGCCGCCGCTCGCCGCCGGAAAGCGCCGCGGCATTGATGTGGCGCACGTGGCCGATATGCAGTTCGGCGAGCAAGCCTTCGAGGCGATCGTTCAGTTCCGGTGCGGGAAGATCGAGCAGTTCGAGGACGGCGCGGATGTTCTCCTCGACGTTCAGCTTGCGGAAGACCGACGCTTCCTGGGGCAGATAGGAAAGGCCGAGACGCGCCCGGCGGTGCATCGGCAGGTGGGTCAGCTTGGCATCGTCGATGTAGACGTCGCCGCCGTCGGAAGGCACGAGGCCGACGATCATGTAGAAACAGGTGGTCTTGCCGGCGCCGTTCGGGCCGAGCAGCCCGACTACCTCGCCCGACCTGACCTCGAAGGAGACATCCTCGACGACCGTGCGTGCCTTGTATTTCTTGCGCAGGCTGTGGGCCGACAGGAGCGAAACAGCGACATTGTTCATTCATCGACTCCGCGCATCAGCCGACGGATCGACTCGCCGGAAAAGCCGCGATATTGCAGGAAACGCATCTGTTTGGCGCGTTCTTCCACCGATTGCGGCAGACGGTCGAACTTTTTCGCCCATACCGCCCGGCAGCGTGCCGACTCGTCGCCTCCCTCGGGCAGCGCCGCGGCGATGTCCTCCTCGGCGACCCCCTGGTGCTTCAATTCCTGGCGCAGGCGACCGTTGCCGTAGCGGCCGGCGCGTGCGATGACGCGCTGGCTGGCGTAGCGGCGGTCAGACAACAGGCGCTCGGCCTGCAAGGTGTCGAGCACGGTATCGAGTTCTTCTGCGGATCCGGCGTCAGCCGCGAGCCTGGCCCTCAACTCCGCCCGGCTGAAATCGCGCCGGGTCAGCAGTTGCAGGGCGCGCCCGCGCAGATCAGGCATCGGCGGGCGCCGACTTGGTCGGCTTGATCACCGTCATGCTTGCCGCCTCGCGGATCCTGGCCTCGATCTCCCGGGCGACTTCGGGATGCGACCTGAGAAATTCGCGGGCGTTATCCTTGCCCTGACCGATCTTCTCGCCCTTGTAGGCATACCAGGCACCGGATTTGTCGACCAGCTTGTGGGCGACGCCCATTTCGACAATTTCCCCGTGGCGCGAAATGCCTTCGCCGTAGAGGATGTCGAAGATGGCTTCGCGGAACGGTGGCGCCACCTTGTTCTTGACGACCTTGACCTTGGTTTCGCTGCCGATCACTTCATCGCCCTTCTTGATCGCGCCGATGCGGCGGATGTCGAGACGCACGGACGCGTAGAACTTCAGCGCGTTGCCGCCAGTGGTGGTTTCCGGAGAACCGAACATGACGCCGATCTTCATGCGGATCTGGTTGATGAAGACGACCAGCGTGTTGGTCTTCTTGATATTGGCGGTCAGCTTCCTGAGCGCCTGGCTCATCAGGCGGGCGTGCAGGCCGACCATCTGGTCGCCCATCTCGCCTTCGATCTCGGCACGCGGCGTGAGCGCGGCGACCGAGTCGATGACGATGATGTCAACCGATCCCGAACGCACCAGCATGTCGGCGATCTCCAGCGCCTGTTCGCCGGTGTCCGGCTGCGAGATCAGCAACTCGCCGACATTGACGCCGAGCTTCTGCGCATAGCCCGGATCCAGCGCATGTTCGGCATCGATGAAGGCGGCGACGCCACCGAGCTTCTGCATTTCGGCGACCACCTGCAGGCAGAGCGTCGTTTTGCCGGAAGATTCCGGGCCATAGACCTCGACCACCCGGCCACGCGGCAGACCGCCGACGCCGAGCGCGATATCGAGGCCGAGCGAGCCGGTGGAAACCACCTGGATGCCTTCGTCGATCTCGGCGGCGCCCATCTTCATGATGGAACCCTTGCCGAACTGTTTTTCGATCTGTTGCAGCGCCGCTGCGAGCGCCTTCGCCTTGTTGTCGTCCATTGCGGTACCTCGGGAAGTTGACGGGATTATGGCACAGGGGCCAGGGATGGAACAGAACTTGCTGACGGCTGCCCGGCGGAAAGCCGGGACATTCCGCAGCCTGCGACGCAAGCTTCGACAGCAACCGGCTTCGCTTCTGCATCGCGCCGCCGCCCGGACGAAGCCGACTACTGTTGAAACATACAGTACATTGAAACCTGCCGCTTGGCAAGCTTGCGGCAGTCCGTCAGCATCCGGTGAGCCAACCCGGCAACGGTTGCGGGCAACCCGCCAGCCAGGCCTGATTCCGATGCCCTGACATTGCCTCGCTACGGCTGCGGTGCTGGCCCGGGGCGCGGCGCTCGCCGTATAATCAGCGCTCCTTGATCCGCTTGCTCCCGGGGCGCGGCATGCTCATCTGGTTCGTGGTCCTCTACCTGATGCTGTCGATCGGCATCGGCCTCTACGTCGCCACCCGCGTGCACACGGCGAAGGATTTCGCCGTCGCCGGCCGCCACCTGCCGTTGCCGGTCGTCACCGCCACCGTCTTCGCCACCTGGTTCGGCGCCGAGGCAGTGTTCGGCGTCTCCGCCACCTTCGTCAAGGACGGCCTGCGCGGCGTCGTCGCCGACCCCTTCGGCTCCTCGTTGTGCCTGATCATCGCCGGCTTCTTCTTCGCCAAAAAGCTCTACAAGCTGAACATCCTGACCCTCGGCGACTATTTCCGCCTGCGCTACAACCGCACGGTCGAGGTGCTGACCACGCTTTGCATCGTCGCTTCCTACCTCGGCTGGGTCGTCGGCGCAGATCAAGGCGCTCGGCCTCGTCTTCAACGTCGTCACCGACGGCTTCGTCAGCCAGACGGCCGGCATGATCCTCGGCGCCGCCATCGTCCTGACCTACACCACCTTCGGCGGCATGCTCTCGGTCGCCATCCTCGATTTCGTGCAGATGGGCGTCATCATGGGCGGCATGCTGTACATCGGCTAGCATCGTCTCGGGGCTGACCGGTGGCGTCGAAGCGGTCGTCCAGCACGCGTCGGCAGCCGGCAAGCTCGATTTCTTCCCGCCGCCCGACCCGCGGCAGTGGCTGACCTTCCTCGGCGCCTGGATCACCATGATGCTCGGCTCGATCCCGCAGCAGGACGTCTTCCAGCGCATCACCTCGGCCAAGACCGCGACAGATCGCCATCTGGGGCTCGATCCTCGGCGGCTCGATCTACTTCTGCTTCACCTTCGTGCCGATGTTCATCGCCTACTCGGCGACGCTGATCGATCCCGGCGCTGTTCGCCGGCCTGCTCGAGAGCGACTCGCAACTGGTCCTGCCGACCCTGGTGCTGCAGCACACGCCGGTGTTCGCCCAGGCCATCTTCTTCGGCGCCGTGCTCTCGGCGATCATGAGCTGCTCGTCGGCGACGCTGCTCGCCCCGTCGGTCGCCTTTTCGGAAAACATCGTGCGCGGCTTCTTCCCCGGCATGAGCGACCACCGCTTCCTGCAGGTCATGCGCGCCACCATCGTCGGATTCGCCGCGATCGTCCTCGCCTTCGCGCTGTATTCCAACGCCAGCATCTTCAAGATGGTCGAAAACGCCTACAAGATCACGCTGGCCGGTGCCTTCGTGCCGCTGTTCGCCGGCGCCTTCTGGCCGCGGGCGACGACGCAGGGCGCGCTGGCGGCGATCTTCGGCGGACTGGCCTCCTGGCTGCTGGTCGAACTGCTGGTCGGCGAAGCCAGCCTGGTGCCGCCGCAACTGATCGGGCTGGGCGCCAGCCTGCTCGGCATGATCGCCGGCTCGCTGCTGCCGCAGCGGGTCGGCCACCCGACGCCGGCGCCCGACATCCACGCCGCGCTGCACCACCGCGCCGCGGCGGAAACGCATCACGTCACCGATCACCCGCATCACCGATCTGACCCCTCCCGGAACCCGCCATGCCCCCCATTTCCCTGCCGCGCCCGCTTGATCGCAGCGAAGCCTTCTGCTGGTTTCTCGACCACTTCTCGTCGATGAACTTCGCCGTCATCGCCGAATGCGACGCGCGCTTTTCCGGCGACGCCCTGCAAGCCGCGCTGACCACTGCCGGGCAGCGCCATCCGCTGCTCAGGCTGCTGCGCGGAGCTGCCGCCTGACCGCCCCGGTGGAGCCGCCCAAGGCGGGTAGAATCGGGCCATGAACCTTCGCGGCCCGATCCTGCTCGCCCGCTACCTCGCGCTCGCCTGGTGCGGCTTGGTCATCTACGCCAGCCTGCACCCGTTTTCCGGCTGGTACGACACCGGCATCTCGCCCTTCGCCTTCCTCGAAGGCGCCTGGCCGCGCTACTGGACGGCCTTCGACCTCGTCACCAACGTCGTGGTGTACCTGCCGCTCGGCTTCTTCCTGACGCTGGCGTTCAACCGCGTGCCCGGCCGTTTCACCGCGCCGGTGCTGGCCGTAGTGCTCGCCGCCGCGCTCAGCTTCGGCCTCGAAGCGCTGCAGACGTGGCTGCCATCGCGCGTACCGTCGAACCTCGACCTCGCCAGCAACGCCTGCGGCGGGCTGCTCGGCGCGCTTGCGGCAACTGCCGTCGGGCCGCGCATCTTCGTCCGCATCGCGGCGTGGCAACACCGGCTGGTCGCGCCGGTGACGCACGCGGAACTCGGCCTGACGCTTCTCGGCCTCTGGCTGTTCGTCCCGCTGTCGCCGGAAACCCTGTTGTTCGGCGCCGGCGACCTCCGGCAACCGCTCGGCCTCGCTGGCGCGGTGCCGTTCGCCGCCGAGAGCTTCGTCGTCATCGAAGCCAGCGTCACCGCGCTCAACGCGCTGGCGGTCGGCCTGATCGTACGCATGCTGTGCGCCCGCCGGCTCGTCGCCTGGCTCGCCGTACCGCTCTTGCTGCTCCTCGGCCTGGCCATCCGCACGCTCGGGACCGCCATCCTGATCGGCCCGGGCGAAGCGCTGGCCTGGCTGACGCCGGGCGCGCAGGGCGGACTGCTTCTCGCCACCGGGATGCTCGTGCTGACGCTGCCGCTGCCATCCGTCGCCGGTTTGATGATCGCCGCGCTGGCACTGATGGCGGGCACGGTGCTGGTCAACCTGGCGCCGCCCAACCCCTATTCGCTCGCCGCGCTCGCCACCTGGCGGCAGGGGCACTTCCTCAATTTCAACGGTCTCACGCGCCTGGTCGGCATCCTGTGGCCTTTCCTGACCCTGCCGTTTCTGCTCCTGACGACGCGTTGACCGTAGCCTGGCACGCCCAGGCCGCGGCCGACAGCGCCCGTCACCTCGCGGTCGACTGGACGCACGGCCTGAGCGACGCCGAGGCGGCTGCCCGCCTCGCCCGGCACGGCCCCAACCTGATTACCCAGAAGCCAGCCCGCCCGGCCTGGAAGCGCTTTGCCGACCAGCTCATGCAGCCGCTCGTCCTCGTGCTGATCGCCACCGGGCTGATCACCGGCGGGCTGGGCGAGAGCGCCGACGCCAGCGTCATTTTCGGCGTCGTGCTGGTCAACGCGATCATCGGCTACTGGCAGGAAGCCAAGGCGGAAGGCGCGCTGGCAGCACTGGCGCGGAGCGTCGCCACGCCGGTCACCGTAAGGCGCAGCGGCCACCGCCGGCAGCTCGATGCGGCCGGACTGGTGCCGGGCGACGTCGTCGTGCTCGCTGCCGGCGACCGCATTCCGGCCGACCTCCGGCTGTTCCACCAACGCGAGCTGCATACCGACGACTCGATGCTGACCGGCGAATCACAGCCGGTCGCCAAGCGGATCGACCCGCTGGCCCCCGGCACGCTGCTCGCCGAGCGCGTCAACATGGCCTATGCCGGGACCACGGTCGTCGCCGGCCAGGGCGCCGGTCTCGTCGTCGGTACCGGCGACGCCACCGAGACCGGCCGCATCGCCGGCCTGATCGCCGCCGCGCCCGACCTCGCCACCCCGTTGACCCGCAAGATGGCGACCTTCTCCAACTGGCTGCTGTGGGCGATCGGCGGCTTCGCCGCGCTCACCTTCGCGGTCGGGCTGGCGCGCGGCGAAGCCCTCTTCGACATGTTCATGGCAGCCGTCGCGCTCGCCGTCGGCGCGATTCCCGAAGGCCTGCCGGCTGCCGTCACCGTGACGCTGGCGATCGGCGTCGCCCGCATGGCCAGGCGCCGGGCAATCATCCGCCACCTGCCGGCAGTCGAGACGCTGGGCAGCACGACGGTGATCTGCTCCGACAAGACCGGCACGCTGACCGAGAACGCGATGACCGTCCGCACGGTCTGGTGCGGCGGCGCCGGCTATGCGGTCGGCGGCCATGGCTACGCGCCCGACGGCGAAATCACGCACGACGCACTGCCGGCCACGATCGCCGGCGCCCTGCGCGAATGCCTGGTCGCCGGCGCCCTGTGCAACGATGCCGGGCTGAGCCGCGAGGGCCAGCACTGGAAGATCACCGGCGACCCGACCGAGGCGGCACTACTCGTCGCGGCGCGCAAGGGCGGGCTCGACGAGCACACGCTGCAGGCCCTTTATCCGCGCCGGGACGAACTGCCCTTCGACGCCAGCCGGCAATTCATGGCCACCATCCATGCCGGCGAGGATGCAGCCATCGTCTATGTGAAGGGCGCGCTCGAGCGCCTGCTGCCGCGCTGCAGCGACTGTCTCGACAGCCAGGGACGCAAGGCGCCGCTCGATCCGGCGAGCATCGAGGCAGCCGCCCACGCCTGCGCCGCGCAAGGCATGCGCGTGCTGTTGCTGGCGAAGCGGGTCGCGCCCGTCAGCCAGTCGCTGACCCTGGAGGCGATCGACGGACTGACGCTGCTCGGCCTGGTCGGCATGATCGATCCGCCGCGCAAGGCGGCGATCGCGGCCATCCGCAACTGTCACTCGGCCGGCATCCGGGTCAAGATGATCACCGGCGACCACGCCATCACCGCGCTGGCGATCGCCCGGCAGATCGGCCTGTCGGCGGGGCGGGCACTGACCGGCAGCGAACTCGCCGGCCTCGACGACGCCGCGCTGGCCGAGGCGGTGCACGCCACCGAGGTATTCGCCCGCGTCGAGCCGGAACAGAAGCTGCGCCTGGTGCGCGCCCTGCAGGGCCGGGGCGAGGTGGTGGCGATGACCGGCGATGGCGTCAACGACGCGCCGGCCCTCAAGCAGGCCGACATCGGCATCGCCATGGGGTTTGGCGGCACCGAAGTCGCCAAGGAGGCCGCCGACATGGTGCTGACCGACGATAACTTCGCCAGCATCGAGGCCGCCGTCGAGGAGGGCAGGGGCGTCTGGGACAACCTGGTCAAGTTCATCACATGGACGCTGCCGACCAATTTCGGCGAGGGCCTGGTCATCGTCGCGGCGATCCTGTTCGGCGCGACGCTGCCGATCACGCCGCTGCAGATCCTCTGGATCAACATGACCACCGCCGTGCTGCTCGGCCTGCCGCTCGCCTTCGAGCCGATCGAGCGCGGCATCATGCACCGGCCGCCGCGCCGGCTGGAAACGCCGGTGCTCGACGGTGCGCTGATCCGGCGCATCGTGCTGGTCTCGGTCCTGCTGCTGGCCGGTGCCTTCGGCCTCTTCCTGCTCAAGCTGGACCAGGGACGCGGCCTCGCCGAGGCGCGCACCGTCGCGGTCAACGTCTTCGTCATGGTCGAAATGCTCTACCTGTTCAACTGCCGCTCCTTGAGCCGCAGCTTCTGGAGCCTGGGTGTCTTCTCCAACCTGTGGGTATGGGGTGGCGTCGCCAGCATGCTGGCGCTGCAATTGCTGCTGACCTACTGGCCGCCGCTGAACCGGGTGTTCCAGACGGCCCCGATCAGCGTCATCGACTGGCTCGAAATCGTCGGCTTCGCGCTGTGCGCTTCGCTGGCGATCGCACTCGAGAAACGGTGGACCGCCGCGCGAACTATAATGGCTCATCCCCGAGGAGAATCGAGATGAGCCATTACAAGCACCACGTGTTTTTCTGCTGCAACCAGCGCGAGCCCGGCGAGACCTGCTGCAACGCCCGCGGCGCCAGCGACGTGCAAGCCTATGCCAAGGACCGCATCGCCGAACTGAAGCTCAAGGGGCCGGGCAAGGTCCGCATCAACAAGGCCGGCTGCCTCGATCGCTGCGACGAAGGACCGGTCCTGGTGGTCTACCCGGAAGCCGTCTGGTACACCTACATCGACAAGGACGACGTCGAGGAGATCATCCAGGAACACCTGATCGGCGGCCGCGTCGTCGAGCGCCTGAAGCTATGAGGGCGCCCGAGGAACGCATCATAGTCGACGGCCCGGCCGGCCGGATCGACGTCATCATGGAGCGCCCCGACGCACCGCGCGGCATCGCCCTGATCGCCCACCCGCACCCGATGGGCGGCGGCGCCAACACCAACAAGGTCGCCTACACGCTGGCGCGCACCTTCGTCGCCCTCGGCTACGCCGCCTTCCGCCCGAACTTCCGCGGCGTCGGCGACAGCGAGGGCGATCATGACGAAGGGCACGGCGAAACCGAGGACCTGCTCGCCGTTCTGGAAGATGCGAAATGCCGCTGCGGCAACCTGCCCGTCGCGCTCGCCGGTTTCTCGTTCGGCGCCTACTGCCAGACGCGCGTCGCCAAACGGCTGGCCGAGGCCCACCACCCGGCGCAGCGGCTGGTGCTGGTCGGCACCGCCGCCGGTTTCGTCGAAGGCACCCGCCACTACGACACCGAATCGGTGCCGCACGACAGCGTCATCATCCACGGCTCGGCCGACGAAACGGTGCCGCTCGCCAACGTCTTCGCCTGGGCTCTGCCGCTCGACGTGCCGGTCGTCGTCGTGCCCGGCGCCGACCACTTCTTCCACCGTCGTCTGCACGTCATCCGCGACATCGTCACGCGCGCGTGGCGGCACTAGACGTCGCCGGGCTGCGCAAGGCCTACGCCGGCGCCGAAGTGGTCGCCGGACTGTCGTTCGCCGTCCCGGCCGGCACCTGCTTCGGCCTGCTCGGCCCGAACGGCGCCGGCAAGACCACCACGTTGCGCCTCTGCCTCGGGCTGACCGCGCCCGACGCCGGCGCCATCACGCTCAACGGCCATGCCATCCCGGCCGACGCACAGGCGGCGCGGGCGCGGGTCGGCGTCGTGCCGCAATTCGACAATCTCGACCCCGACTTCACCTGCGCCGAGAACCTCCTCGTCTTCGGCCGCTACTTCGGGCTGGCCGACGCCGACATCCGCGCCCGCATCCCGGCGCTGCTGGAATTCGCCGGGCTGACCGGCAAGGCCGATGCCCGCCTGGCGACACTGTCGGGCGGCATGAAGCGGCGGCTGACGCTGGCCCGGTCGCTGGTCAACGACCCCGACATCGTCTTCCTCGACGAGCCGACCACCGGCCTCGACCCGCAGGCCCGCCACCTGATCTGGGAGCGCCTGAAGCAGCTCAAGTCGGCTGGCAAGACGCTGATCCTGACCACCCATTTCATGGACGAAGCCGAGCGCCTGTGCGACGCGCTGATCGTCATCGACCGCGGCCGCAAGATTGCCGAGGGCAGCCCGCGCGACCTGATCGCCGGGCACATCGAGCCACAGGTGATCGAGGTCTTCGACGAAGGTTGCGGTCAACTGCCGGAATTCACCGAAAACCACCGCCGCCTCGCCGAGCGCGTCGAGACCAGCGGCGAAACCGCGTTCTTCTACTGCCGCGAGCCGCACCCGCTGCTCGCCGCCCTCGCCGATGCCGACGGGCTGCGCTACGTGCACCGCGCCGCCAACCTCGAGGACGTCTTCATCAAGCTGACCGGCCGCGAACTGCGCGACTGAGCCGCGGCGGTCGCCCAGTTCCGGGGCTCGTCGAGGATTGAACGCGCCGCACCCACAGAGGAACCGGCACGCTCCGCCGATGGTCTAGAATGAGGGCGTCTTTCCCTTACACCAGCCAAGGAGGCCATGCCATGAAAACCGAATTCCTGTCACCGCTTCTCGGTTCACTGTCGCTGTCACTTGCGGCATTTGCGCTGCCTGCCAGCGGCGCGCCAACCGTCTACGAAATGCGCCTGACCACGAGCGGTGGCATGGGGGCGGGAGGGGGCATGGCCGCCATGTTCGGTGCCATGACGGGTGGCAGCAGCGTGACGCGCAGCATGCATCTGCAACTCACCTCGCCGAGCGATATCCCGGCTGGCTACGACGCCAACCACACGGTGCCCGACGTGATGCGCATCGGCCCGCAACTGCCGCTGCGCGGCGAGCGCCGGAGCGGGGGCGGCGGCGCCCCGGGCGACGAGCGCGAACCGGACGGTCGCGTGCTGATCTACTGGGGCTGCTCGGCGACCGTGCCCAAGGGCCAGCCGGAGGTCATCGACTTCCGCGCGCTGGCCGGCAAGGTTCCGCCCGAAATCATGGGCATGGCGCGCCAAAGCCGCAGCCAGGGCAAGTCGACGGGTGGCGAGACGAGCCTGCCGCCGCGGTCGATCCTGTGGCCCAGCGGCGACCGCGATTTCAAGGGCATCCCGGCCGAGGCCTCGGCAGTAGGCGAGCATCTGGTCAAGGCCAGCTTCATGAAGGACGACATCCGCTACAACGTTGCGCCGGCGCTGGACTTCCTCGAACCGATGAACCTGAAGGCGCGCTCGGAGAACCTCAAGGCGGCGATTCCGCTGGGCTGGGACGGCCTGACGCGCGCCCGCGGCTGGGATCTGCAGGCATTCGGCGCCATTGGCGAAAAGGAAATGGTCATCTGGATGGCGGCGCGCAACAAGAGTCCGATGCTGCCCGCCAGCCAGCGCGAATGCACGATTCCCGAAGGGATATTCGCCAAGTCGGAGATGGCGATGCTGTCCGGCGTCGCGCACGGCCCGGTGCAGGGCTTCTCTTATCCCCCGCAGCCGCCGGGCGAGAAGAAGTTGCCCCTGATCTGGTCGGCGACGGTCCGGGTCATGGGCTACGACAGCGTGATCCTCGGCATGCCCGCCGGCGAAAGCCCGCGCGGTCGCGCCGAGCCAGCTTCCGCACCGGCCGGCGAATCGGCGGCTGACGCGCTGCTGCCCGCCGGAGTCGGCAACGCACTCAAGGGCATCTTCGGCCGATGAAGTACGCCAGCGGCCAGCCGCGACAAGAATGACGGGCGCCGTCCTTGCCCCGCCCCTCGGCTGGCTGCCCGTCTGGCGGCGCAACTTCCTCGTCTGGCGGAAGCTGGCGCTGCCGTCCATCCTTGGCAACCTGGCCGACCCGCTGATCTACATGCTCGGCCTCGGCTACGGGCTGGGCGCCATGCTGCCGGAGATCGCCGGCCAGTCCTACGTCGCCTTCCTCGCCGCCGGCACGGTCTGCGCCTCGACGATGAACGCGGCGACCTTCGAGGCGCTCTACTCGGCCTTCTCGCGCATGCACGTGCAGAAGACCTGGGACGCCATCCTCAACACGCCGCTCGGCCTGGCCGACGTCGTCGCCGGCGAACTGTTCTGGGCGGCGACCAAGTCGCTCTTCTCCGGCGCCGCGATCCTCGTCGTCATCGCCGCCATGGGGCTGACCAACGGCCCGCTGGCGCTGTGGGCGCTGCCGGTCATCGTGCTGACCGGGCTCGCCTTCGCCGCGCTCGGCCTGATCTGGAACGCGCTGGCGCCGTCGTACGATTTTTTCATGTACTACTTCACGCTGTTCATCACGCCGATGACGCTGATCTCCGGCGTCTTCTTCCCGACGGACCAGCTGCCCGGCTGGCTGGCGGTGATCGGCGCCTGGCTGCCGCTGGCGCAGGGCGTCGCGCTGGTCCGCCCGCTGCTCGCCGGGGAGGTGCCGGCGGCGGCGGCGATCCACGTCATCGTGCTGCTGGCGACGGCCGCTGTCGCCTTCGCCATCGCGCTGCACCTGACCCGCAGGCGCCTGCTCAAGTAGAATTCGCCAATGGATACCCTGCTCGTCATCACCAATTGCCCCGACGAGGCCGTCGCCAATGCGATCGCACTGGCCGTCGTCGAGTCCAGGCTGGCCGCCTGCGTCAACATCCTGCCGCGCGTGCAGTCGCTGTACCGCTGGCAGGGTGCGGTCGAGTCGGCGACGGAAATTCCCCTTTTCATCAAGTTCGACCGCAGCAGCCTATCCGGCGCTCGAGGCGAGGATCCGCGAGTTGCATCCCTACGCGCTGCCCGAGATCATCGCCCTGCCCGTCGACCGTGGCCTGCCGGCCTACCTGAACTGGGTCGCCGGCGAAACGCTCCAATGACCATGCGCTTCCTCTTCCTGTTGTTTCCGCTGCTGCTTTCGCTCGCCCATGCCGAGGAGTTCCTCGACCCGGCCGTCGCCTTCAAGCCGACCGCACGCGCGTTGGACGGGCAGACCATCGAGGTCAGCTTCGCCATCGCCAAGGGCTACTACCTGTACCGCGACAAGTTCCGCTTCGCGGTCGAGGGCGATGCCGTCACGCTTGGTGAACCGGTCATAGCGAAGGGCAAGGAGAAGGACGACGAGACCTTCGGCAAGGTCGAGGTCTTCTACCAGTCGGTGGCGATCCGTCTGCCGGTCGAGCGCAACGTCTCGGGTCCGCTGTCGCTCAAGCTGAACATCACCTCGCAGGGCTGCGCCGACGCCGGCGTCTGCTATCCGCCGCAGACGCAGACGGTCGCCGTGCAGTTGCCCGATCCGGCAACGGTGCCCGCCGCCGCCGCGGCTGCCGCGGCCGACGGCGATGAAAGCGGGACGATCGCAGCGACACTCAAGCATGCCGGCTTCTGGGCCAATCTCGCCTTCTTCTTCCTCGCCGGGCTGGGCCTGTCGCTGACCCCCTGCGTCTTCCCGATGATCCCGATCCTGTCCGGCATCATCGCCGGCCAGGGGCACAAGGCGTCGCACGCCCGCGGCTTCGCGCTTTCGCTCGCCTACGTGCTCGGCATGGCGGTGACTTACGCCGCCGCCGGCGTTGCCGCCGGACTCACCGGCACACTGCTTTCGGCGGCACTGCAGAACCCCTGGGTGCTCGGCGCCTTCGCACTCGTCTTCGTCGCGCTGTCGTTCTCCATGTTCGGCTTCTACGAACTGCAACTGCCGACCGCGCTGCAGAGCAAGCTGTCCGAGGAATCCGGCCACCTGCAGGGCGGGCGCGGCATCGGCGTCTTCCTGATGGGCGCGCTGTCGGCGCTGATCGTCGGTCCCTGCGTCGCCGCACCACTGGCCGGCGCGCTGCTCTACATCGGCCAGACCGGCGACGCGGTCTTCGGCGGCGCGGCACTGTTCATCATGGCGCTCGGCATGGGCGCACCCCTGATCGCCGTCGGCACCGCTGGCGGCTCGCTGCTGCCGAGGACGGGGCCGTGGATGGAAGGGGTCAAGAAGGCGTTCGGCGTGCTGCTGCTGGCCACCGCCGTCTGGCTCGTCTCGCCGGTCGTGCCGGCGGTCGTGCCGATGCTCGCCTGGGCGGCGCTGCTGATCATCCCGGCCATCTACCTGCACGCGCTCGACCCGTTGCCGCCGCACGCGAAGGGCTGGCAGCGCTTCTGGAAAGGTGTCGGCATCGTCATGCTGTTGACCGGCGCGGCGCTGCTGGTCGGTGCGCTGGCCGGCAGCCGCGACCCGCTGCAGCCGCTGGCCGGCATGCGCGGCATGGCGACTGCCGCCGAACCGGCGAAGCTGCCGTTCGCGCCGGTGCGCTCGCCGGCCGAACTCGATGCCCGCCTGGCTGCGGTCGACCGGCCGGTGATGCTCGATTTCTATGCCGACTGGTGCGTGTCGTGCAAGGAGATGGAGAAATACACCTTCGCCGATCCGGCGGTGCGGGCGAAACTTGCCGGCTTCACCCTGCTCAAGGCCGACGTCACCGCCAACAGCGACGACGACAAGGCGCTGCTCGCCCGCTTCGGGCTGTTCGGCCCGCCCGGCATCATCTTCTTCGACGCCAGGGGCCACGAGATCAAGGGGCTGCGCGTCGTCGGCTTCCAGGACGCGGCCAGGTTCCTCGCCGTGCTGGCGGGCGTCGGCGGCTAGATGCCGCCCGGGGCGGTGCACCGCCCCGGCCTGGCGCAGCGAGAGGATGGCGAACAGCGCGCCGACCAGCACGCCGGCGAGCACGTCGAGGAAGACGTGCTGGCGCGTCGCCATCGTCGACCACAGGATGGCGAGGCACAGCAGCACGCTGGCCCCGCGCAGCAGCGCCGGCGCGCCGACCCTGGCGAACAGGCGTTCCAGCCAGAAGGCCGAGAACACCGCCGATGCCACGTGCAGCGACGGACAGGCGTTGCCGGCGGTGTCGAGTCCCTTGATGATGGCCATTTCCGGATGGCTCGCCCAGTCGATGGCGGGCATCGGCACCGCGGTCGGAAAGAGCCAGAAGATCGCCAGGCAGAGCAGGCACAACGCCGCGATCCAGATGCCGAACACGGCCAGCGCGCGAAAGCTGCCGATCAGCGCCGGCGGGATCGACACATAGACCCAGAGCGACACGTACACGGGAAAGGCGGCCGCGGTGAACGGCACCCAGGCGTCGATCGCGGTCAGCGGCATGACCAGCGGCGGCACCGGCGGATTGCGCAGCACGGCGAAGTAGGCCCAGAAGAACAGCGCCATGAAGATCATCGTGCCGACCGCCTTCAGCCGCGAGAGGACGCCCAGCCGGGCGGCGATCTGCTGCTGCCAGGACAGGACGGGAAAGGAAGTCATCGGTAGCCGGCAGACGGGACAGGGAATCTCGCATGGTATCAAATCGCCCGCCGGACACGGGCGAACACCGGCGGAACCTATGGGAACCTGTGGCGTTCGGCTAAAATGCCAAGGCTATGGCTTCCATTGACCTGATCCGTGAATTCCTCCAGGACCGCCTCGGCGCCGAACCTGAAAAGGTGGTTCCGCATGCCCTGCTGGCGGATCTCGGCGTCGATTCGTTGATGATGCTCGAACTGATGTTCGAATTCGAGGACCGTTTCGGCATCAAGCTCGTCAGAGACCTCAAGACTCCCCGTACGGTCGGCGAGATGGCGGCGCTGATGGACGGGCTGATCGCCAGGCAGAAGACCTGAACATGGACCAGCGACGGGTCGCGATCACCGGCATCGGCCTGGTCAGTCCCTATGGCGGTGACCTGCCCGATTTCTTCGCGCGCCTCGTCGCCGGCGAATCCGCCATCCGCCACCTGCTGAACGATGACCTGCCGCGCCCGCTGTCGATTCCCTTTGTCGGTTGCCCCGGCTTCGACCCCGATGCGGTGCTGGGCAAGCCGCTCGCGGCGATGATGGACCGCTTCGCCCAGCTCGGCGTCGCGGCCGCCTTCGCCGCCTGGGACGACTGCGGCCTGCCGCGCATGCCGGACGGCGAATCCCGCGATGGCTGGGGAGTGACCTGGGGCACGGCACTGGGCGGCACGCTGGCCTTCGAGAAGGGCTACCGCGAGTTGTGGCAGAAGGGCCGCGAGCGGCTGTCGCCGTTGACCGTCGTGCTCGGCATGAACAACGCGGCCAATGCCCACATCTCGATCCAGCTCGGCCTCGGCGGCGTCAGCATGAGCCATACCGTCGCCTGCGCCTCGTCGGCGATCGCCATCGGCGAAGCCTTCCGCCGCGTGCGCAGCGGCGAGGCGACGGTGATGGTCAGCGGCGGTTCGGACGTGCCGCAGGCCTACGCCGTGGTTCGCGCCTGGGAAGCGCTGCGCGTGCTGGCACCCGGCGATGCCGAAACCTGCGCCGGTGGCCTGCCGCCCCTTCGCCGCCGACCGCCGCGGCCTCGTGCTCGGCGAGGGCGGCGCGGCGCTGGTACTCGAGGATTGGGACCACGCGCTCGCCCGCGGTGCCCGCATCCACGGCGAGATCATCGGCTACGGCACGACCTGCGACCACACCCACCTGGTGCGGCCGGAAGTTTCCGGGCAGACCCGCGCGCTCGCCGCGACACTGGCCGACGCCGGCCTGGCGCCGGCCGACATCGATTACGTCAATGCGCATGGCACAGCCACCGCCGAGGGCGACCCGGTCGAAATCGCGGCATTGGCGGCGGTGTTCGGCGGGCGTGCCGCGCAACTGCCGGTCAGCGCCACCAAGTCGATGCACGGTCACCTGCTCGGCGCCGCCGGCGCCATCGAGGCGATCGCCACCGTGCTCGCGCTGCGCGAGCAGGTCATCCCGCCGACCATCAACCTTGCCGGCAACCTCGACCCGGCCTGCGCCGGTGTCGATCACGTGACCAGCGCGCGACGCGACCGGCCGCTGCGCGCGGCGCTCTCCAATTCCTTCGCCTTCGGCGGCAGCAACGCGGCTCTCGCCTTCCGCGCCGTTGTCCGATGAACCCGCAGAAAGACCGCCATGACCCAGATCACTCCCGAAATTGTCGAAGCCCTGCTGCCGGAGGTCGCCGAACTGATCGTCACGGCCCTCAACCTCGAGCTCGAACCCGCCGGGATCGCGCCGGATGCCCCCCTGTTCGGCGAGGGCCTCGGTCTCGACTCGATCGACATCCTCGAACTGGCGCTGGTCATCTCCAAGCGCTACGGTTTCCAGCTCAAGTCGGACAACGAGGACAACGTGCGCATCTTCTCGTCGCTGCGTTCGCTCGCCGCGCACATCGCCGCCCAGCGGACGAGATGACCGCGGTCGGCGCGGCCGCCATCCTGCGCGGGATCGCCGTCGCCGCGCTGGTCGTCGCCTGGGCCGCACTGGCTCACCTCGGCAGCGCCGGCCGGATGCCGCCCGACCTCGCCGCCGCCGTCGCGCTGGCACCGCTGTTCGCCGCCGTCGTCATCCTGCTGTGGCGTGCCGGCAGCCTGCTGTGGCCGGTCGCCGGCGCCGTCGCCGCGGCCGCGCTGACGGCCTGGCTGTGGCCGGCGCTGCGCGAGAACGTCGCGCTGCTCTACTTCATCCAGCATCTCGGCACCCATCTCGCCCTCGGCACCGTGTTCGGCCGCAGCCTGACCGGCGGGCACGAGGCGCTCGTCACCCGTTTCGCCCGCAGGGCGCACAACGGCATGCTTTCTCCCGCCAGGACACGCTACACGCACCAGGTGACGATCGCCTGGACCCTCTACTTCGCCGCCATGGCGACGCTGTTCGACGGCACTCTTCCTGCTGGCACCGCCAGCCGCCTGGTCGGTGTTCGCCAACCTGCTGACATTGCCGCTGCTGGTGCTGATGTTCACCGCCGAGTACCTTGTCCGCATCCGCGTGCTGCCACCGGAAGACCGTTCCGACATCGCCGACACGATCCGCGCCTACCGCGCGACGATGCGCCGGCAGCGCGGCGAGACGCCGGCCGACCGGCCATGAGCAGGGTGCCGCTGCTCGCGCACGCCAGCCTCGACGCGATCGTCGCGTGGCGGACGGACGGGCCGGTTCCGGTTCGCCGCTTCCTCGCCGAGGCCGCGGCGCTGGCGACAATGTTGCCGCCCGGGCGCAACCTGCTCAACGTCTGCAACGACCGCTACCGCTTCGCGGTCGGCTTCGCCGCCGGGTTGCTGCGCGGCATGACCAGCCTGCAGCCAGCCTCGCAATCGGCCGAGACGCTGCGCGACATCCACGCGGCGACGCCCGACGTCTGCTGCCTGTGCGACGGCGAATTCGACAGCGGCGACCTGCCGCGCCTCGACTTTCCCGACCTTGCCGCGGTCGACCCCGCAAGGGTGAGCGAAATCCCGGCGATAGCCGCCGATCACGTCGCCGCCTGCCTGTTCACCTCCGGCTCGACCGGCCTGCCGATGCCGCACGCGAAGACCTGGGGCAGGCTGGTCACCAACGGCCGGGCCGAAGCCGAGCGCCTCGGCCTGGCAGTACAGCCGCACGCCATCGTCGGTACCGTGCCGGTGCAGCACGCCTACGGCTTCGAATCGACCTTTCTGCAGGCGCTGCATGGCGGCTCGTCGTTCTGGTCGGGCAAGCCGTTCTATCCGCTGGACATCGTCGCGGCGCTGGCCGCCGTGCCGCGCCCGCGCCTGCTGGTGACGACGCCGTTCCACCTGGCGGCGCTGCTCGCCGCCGGCATCGACCTGCCGCCGGTGGACCGCGTGCTGTCGGCCACCGCGCCGCTGTCCGCCGAACTCGCCGGCGAAGCGGAAAGGCGCTTCGGCGTGCCGGTGCACGAAATCTACGGCAGCACCGAAAGCGGCCAGATCGCCAGCCGGCGCACGACCGCCGGCGCCGCCTGGGAACTTTTCCCCGGCATCCGCCTCGAGCAGCAGGACGGCGCGACAGTGGCCAGCGGCGGCCACGTCGAGGGCCGCGTGCCGCTCGCCGACGTCATCGAACTCTTGCCCGACGGCCGCTTCCTGTTGCACGGCCGCCACGCCGACCTGGTCAACATCGCCGGCAGGCGCACCTCGCTCGCCTACCTCAACCACCAGATCGGCGCCGTTGCCGGCGTCGTCGATGCCGCCTTCTTCCTGCCCGACGACGAGGGCAGCGATGGCATCACCCGCCTGTGCGCCTTCGCCGTCGCGCCCGGGCTCGACAGCCGGCGGCTGCTCGCCGAACTGCGCCGGCGCATCGATCCGGTCTTCCTGCCGCGGCCGCTGGTGCTGGTCGACGCACTGCCGCGCAACGCCACCGGCAAGCTGCCGCGCGCCCGGCTGGCGGCGCTCTACGACGAACGGGTCCGGCATGGTGGCCGCTGAATTCGCGTGGACGGTCCCGGCCGACCACCCGGCCTTCGCCGGCCACTTTCCCGGGCGGCCGATCGTTCCCGGCGTCGTCCTGCTCGATCGCGCCATCGTCTTCGCCGAACGCCTGCTGGTACGCCCCGTCGCCGGCTGGCAGGTCGGCAATGCCAAGTTCCTGGCGCCGGTCGGGCCCGGCGCCGAACTGGTCTTCGCGTTCGCCGCCGGCCGCACCGGCGGGCTGGTCTTCCGCGTCCATGCCGGCGACCGCGAAGTCGCCAGCGGCAGCCTGGCGCCGGCGCCATGAGCCGCGAAACCCCGGCCGCCCCGGCCTGGCTGCGCCAGCAGGAGCGCAGCAACCGCACCATCCTGCGGCTGATGGTATGGATCTCGCTGACCTTCGGGCGCACCGTCGGCCGCCTCGTACTCCATGGCATCGCGCTTTATTTCGTCCTTTTCTCCCCGCGCGCCCGGCGCGCCAGCCGCGCCTATCTGGGCCGCGCCCTCGGCCGCTGGGCCGAGTGGAGCGACGGCTTCCGCCACGTGCTGTCCTTCGCCAGCACCATCCACGACCGCATCTACCTGCTCAACGACCGTTTCGACCTGTTCGACATCGAGGTCCATGGCGCCGACGCGCTGGACGCCGCGCTGGCGAGGCAGCCGGGTGCGCTGCTGATCGGCGCCCACCTCGGCAGCTTCGAGGTGCTGCGCGCGGTCGGCCGCGGCAGGGCGGGGCTCAAGGTGACGATGCTGATGTACGAGGAGAACGCCCGCAAGATCAATGCGACGCTGGAAGCGATCAACCCGGCGGCAACCGAGGACATCGTCGCCCTCGGCCGCATGGACTCGATGCTGGTGGCGCGCGACCGCCTGGAGCAGGGCTGCCTGGTCGGCATGCTGGCCGATCGCGGCCTCGGCGACAGCGGCGAGGCGACGGTCGACTGCGATTTCCTCGGCGAACCGGCGCCGTTCCCGCTCGGCCCGTGGCGCCTGGCGGCGATGCTCGAACGGCCGGTCTTCTTCATGGCCGGCCTCTATCTCGGCGGCAACCGCTACCGCATCCACTTCGAGCCGCTCGCCGATTTCACCGGCGTGCCACGCGGCGAACGCGACGCCGCGATCCGCGCGGCGATGCAGCGCTACGCGGATCGCCTGACGCATTATTGCCGGATCGCCCCGTACAACTGGTTCAACTTCTTCGACTTCTGGCAGAAAAGATGACCGCCCGCCGCCTGACCGCCTGTCTCCTGCTCGCCGGCCTTGCCCTGCCGGCCTGGGCGGCCTTCGACGTCGCCCAGTTGATGGCCGACCTTGCCCGCCACGGCGGCGGCCGCGCCAGGTTCGTCGAGACCCGCTATCTCGCGCTGCTCGACAAGCCGCTGGTCGCCACCGGCGAGATGACCTACACGCCGCCCGACCGGCTGGAGAAGCGCACGCTGACGCCGAAACCCGAGATCCTCCGGCTCGACAAGGACATGCTGAGCATCGAGCGCGAGCAGCAGAAGCTGTCGATCAACCTCGCCAACCAGCCCGAGGCGCTCGCGTTCGTCGATAGCATCCGCGGCACGCTGTCGGGCAACCGCGCGGCGCTCGAGAAGAACTACGCCCTCCATCTCAGCGGAACACAACAGAAGTGGGTGCTCACAATGCTGCCGAGCGAGCCGAAGATCGCCGCGCTCCTGCAGCGCATCACGGTCAGCGGCAGCCGCGACCAGGTGCGCAGCATCGAATACCTGCAGGCCGACGGCGACCGCTCGCTGCTCGCCATCGAGCCGGTCGCGGCGAGATGACACGCGCCGCCGGCCGCACCTTCGGGCTCTGGCTGCTGGCCATGCTGGCGGGTGCCGTCATCGTCTGGAACACCCGCTTCAGCGCCGACATGAGCTTCTTCCTGCCGGCCCGCCCGAGCGCCGAGCAGCAGGTGCTGGTCGACCAGATCAAGGAGGGCGTCGTCTCGCGCCTGCTGATGGTCGCCATCGCCGGCGGCGACGAGCGAGCAGCGCGCCGCGCTGTCGCGCGACCTGCGCGGTCGACTGGCGAAAATGCCCGAATTCGTCGCGGTGCAGAACGGCGAGGCCGGCAGCCTCGACGCCGGCCGCGACTTCCTGTTCGCCCACCGCTACCTGCTCAGCCCGGCGGTGACGCCGGAGCGCTTCACCGTCGCCGGGCTGCGGACGGCGATCGCCGACAGCATCGACCGCCTCGCCTCGCCGGCCGGCCTGATGTTCAAGGCGCTGCTGCCGCGCGACCCGACCGGCGAACTGTTCGCCCTCGTCGGCGGCCTCGACGCCGGCGCCCAGCCGGCCAGCCGTGCCGGCGTCTGGGCTTCGCGCGACGGCGAACGGGCGCTGCTGCTGGTGCAGACGACGGCGCTCGGCTCCGACACCGACGGCCAGGAGACGGCGATCCGCGCTGATCCGCGAGCAGTTCGCCGCCGCCACGGCGGCAACCGGCGCCACCGGCCTCAGCCTGACGCTGTCCGGTCCCGGCCTGTTCGCCGTCAAGGCACGGGCGACGATCAAGGACGAGATCGCCCGCCTGTCGGCGATCAGCACGCTCGCCATCGTCGCCGTGCTGTTCTTCGTCTACCGCTCGCCGCGGCTGCTGACGCTCGGCCTGCTGCCGGTGGCGAGCGGCGCGCTGGCCGGCATCGTCGCCGTCAGCCTGGCCTACGGCACGGTCTTCGGCATCACCGTCGGCTTCGGCTCGGCGCTGATCGGCGAGGCGATCGACTACTCGATCTACTACTTCGTCCAGTCCGGCCGGCTCGGCGTCGCCGCGTGGCGCGAGCGCTTCTGGCCGACCATCCGTCTCGGCGTGCTGACGTCGGTGTGCGGCTTCGGCGCGCTGCTCTTCTCCGGCTTTCCCGGCCTCGCCCAGCTCGGCCTCTATTCGCTGACCGGCGTCGCCACCGCCGCGCTGGTGACCCGCTTCGTGCTGCCGCCGCTCGCCGGCGACGATCTCCGCGTGCGCGACGTCGGCGCGCTCGGCCGCGCGCTCGGCCGCGCCATCGATGGCCTGCGGCGGTTGCGCTGGCCGGTGCTGGCGCTCGCCGTCGCGGCGCTCGCCTGGCTCGGCAGCGAGCATGACCGCCTGTGGACCGCCAACCTGTCGGCGCTGAGCACGGCCAGCGCCGAGGACTCCGCGGTCGACATGGCGCTGCGCGCCGATATTTCGCCACCCGATTCCCGCACCATGGTGGTCGTCCGCGCCGGCGACCGCGAGGCGGCACTGCAGGGCGCCGAGCGGGCAGGTGCTCAGCTCGACAAACTGGTCGCCGCCGGCGTCATCGGCGGCTACGACACCCCGGCCCGCTTCCTGCCCAGCCGGGCGACGCAGGCCGCGCGCCGCGCCAGCCTGCCCGCCGCCGCCGAACTGCGCGCCCGCCTGGCGACGGCGGTGGACGGCCTGCCGCTGGCCGCCGGCAAGCTCGACGGCTTCGTCGCCGATGTCGCCGCAGCCCGCACCATGGCCGACATCGATCGCCGCGACCTCGACGGCAGCGGCCTGGCGCTGGTCGTCGATTCGCTGCTGCTGCAACATGGGGGCGAGTGGAGCGTGCTGCTGCCGCTGCGCCCGCCGCGCGACGCGGCGGGCCTCGCCATCCCGGTCCCGGCGGTGCGCGCCGCGCTGGCCGGTTCGGACGCGCTGTTCGTCGACCTCAAGGCCGAGTTCGACAGCCTCTACGCCGACTACCTGCAGGAGGCGGTGCTGCTCTCGCTCGCCGGGCTGCTCGCCATCGTCGTGCTGCTGGCGGCGACGCTGCGCTCGCCGCGCCGGCTGGCGGCGGTGCTGCTGCCGCTGCTGGTCGCCGTCGCCTTCGTCGTCGCCGGCCTGCACCTGCTCGGTGAACGGCTCCACCTGCTGCACCTGATCGGCATGCTGCTGATCGTCGCCGTCGGTTCCAACTACGCGCTCTTCTTCGATCGCCTCGCCGCCGGCGCGCGACCCGGCGACGCTGGCGTCGCTCGCCGTCGCCAACCTGACCACGGCAATCGGCTTCGGCACGCTGGCGCTGTCGCAGGTGCCGGTGCTGCACGCCATCGGCGTCACCGTCGGGCCGGGCGCCATCCTCGCGCTGCTGCTGTCGGCGATCTTCGTCGGGCGGGCCGGCACGCCATGAGCGACGGACTGCGCACGCTGCGCCAGGGAAGCGGCGCGCCCGACCTGCTGGTGCTGTTGCCGGGCGCCTACATGACGCCCGAGCACTTCGCCGATAACGGCTTCTTCGCCGCTGTTGACCGCCGCCGGCTGGCGCTCGACCTGGTTGCGGTCGACCTCGATCTGGAAGCGATTTCCAGCGGCAGCGCACTCGCCACCGTTCACCGCGAAATCCTCGCGCCCGCCCGCATTGACTACGCCCGGGTCTGGCTTGGCGGCATCTCGCTCGGCGGGCTGCTGGCGCTGTGCCACGCCGCCGACGCGCCGGGCAGCGTCGATGGCCTGTGCCTGCTGGCACCCTACCCCGGTAGCCGCCTGACGACCAACGCCATCGCCCGCGCCGGCGGCCTCGACCGCTGGCAGCCGGCCGCCGGCGAACGCGACGATCCCGAGTTCCGCGTCTGGGACTGGCTGCGCCGGCCGCCAGCCGACCTGCCCGCCTTTGTCGGCTACGGCAGCGACGACCGTTTCGCCGCCGGCATGGCGGAGATCGCCGGCCGCTTTCCGCCGGCCGCCCGCTGCGCGCTCCCGGGCGGCCACGACTGGCCGGTCTGGCGCGATCTCTGGGAATACTTTCTCGATCTCGGTCATTTCGCCGCTCGCGCCGACGCCGGCGAGCCGGGCGGGAGGCCTGACGCCATGCCGCAGCACTGGCATCCATCGCCCGCCATCAAGCTGTCGTTCGCCGTGCACGGCGCCGCCGGCATCGCGGCGCTCGCCATGCCGGCCACCTGGCCGTGGGCGCTCGCGGCGGTCGCGATCAACCAGGCGATCATCAGCGGCGCCGGCATGCTGCCGCGCAGCACGCTGCTCGGCCCCAACCTGAACCGGCTGCCGCCGGCCGCCGCCGCCCGCGGCGAAATCGCCCTGACCATCGACGACGGCCCCGACCCCGAGGTCACCCCGCGCGTGCTCGACCTGCTCGATGCCGCCGGCGCCCGCGCCAGTTTCTTCTGCATCGGCCGCGAGGCGCGCCGGCACCCGGCGCTGTGCCGGGAAATCGTCGCCCGCGGCCACCGTGTCGAGAACCACGGCGATTCGCATTCGTGGGGCTTCGCCACCTTCGGCATGCGCCGCATGCGCGCCGACATCGCCGCCGCGCAAGCGACACTGAGTGAAATCAGCGGCCAGGCGCCGCGCTTCTTCCGCCCCACCGCCGGACTGCGCAACCCGCTGCTCGACCCGGTGCTCGCCGGCCTCGACCTGCGACTCGCGTCATGGACCCGGCGCCCCTTCGACACCCGCGAGGGAAATCCCGAAACGGTCCTGCGCCGGCTCACCGGCGAACTCGCCGCCGGCGACATCCTGCTGCTGCACGACGGCCACGCGGCGCGCACGCCGTCCGGCGAGCCGGTCATCCTCGCCGTGCTGCCGCGCCTGCTGGCCGCCATCCGCGAGCGCCACCTCAACCCCGTCACGCTGCACGACGCCACGCCATGACCCGGCGCTTCCTCAACGACCTGCTCGACGAAGCCAGCCGACCCTTCCGCGGCGGCGGCCATTTCGCCTACCACTACGCGCGCGGCAAGCTGTCGTCCGACAGCATCTTCCGCGAAATCCTGCGGCGCGGCCTGTTGCCCGCCGAGGGCCGCTACCTCGACCTCGGCTGCGGCCAGGGCAGCCTGTTCGCCTGGCTGCTCGCCGCGCGCACGCTGTACGAGGCCGGCAACTGGCCAGCCGGCTGGCCGGCCGCGCCCCGAAGCCGCTGGCGCTGCGCGGCGTCGAGCTGATGCAGAAGGACGTCGACCGCGCCGCCCGCGCCTTCGGCAGCGACCACCCGCTGGTGCGCATCGAGCAGGGCGACATGAACGCCGTCGACTTCGGCCACCCCGATGTCATCACCATCCTCGACGCGCTGCATTACTTCGACTACGCCGGCCAGGAAGCGGTGCTCGCGCGCATCCGCGCCGCGCTGCCGCCCGGCGGCCTGTTCCTGACCCGCGTCGGCGATGCCGCGGCCGGCCTGCCCTACCACCTGTGCAACTGGGTCGACCGCACCGTCACCTTCGTCCGTGGCCACCGCCTGCCGCGCCTCTATTGCCGCCCCCTGTCCGAATGGGTGGAACTGCTGCGCCGCCTCGGCTTCACGGTGGAGACCGATCCGATGAACGAAGGCAAGCCTTTCGCCAACGTCATGCTCGTCTGCCGGGTGCCGGGATGACCGAGGCGTTCACCGACACGCAACTGATCCTCGCCGGCTCGCTGCTGGTCGCCTGGCTGTCGCGCCGGCCGCTGCGCCATCCGGGCAGCCACGGCTTCTACCGCTTCTTCGCCTGGGAAGGCATCCTCGTGCTCTGATCGTCATCAACCGCGAACCGTGGGGCATGGATCCGTTCTCGCCGCACCAGATGCTTTCCTGGCTGCTGCTGCTCGCCAGCATCGTCCTGGTCGCGCTCGGCGCCGCCGCGCTGCGGAACCACGGCACGGCTGCCGAAGCCCGCAGCGATAGCGCACTCTATGACTGGGAGAAGACCACCGCGCTGGTGACGACCGGCATCTTCGCCCACATCCGCCACCCGATGTACGCCTCGCTGCTGGCGCTGGCCTGGGGCATCTTCTTCCAGGGCCCGTCGTGGCCGGGCCTGGCGGTCGCCGCCGTTTCCTCGTTCTTTCTGTGGTTGACCGCAACCGCCGACGAGCGCGAGTGCCTCGCCTGGTTCGGACAGCCCTACGCCGACTACATGCGGCGCACGCCGCGCCGCTTCGTCCCCGGTGTCTTCTAGCCGCATGGCGACGATCCGCCGGCTGCCCGCCGTAATCCTCGCCGTCGTCGCCGGCTGCACGACCATCGACAGCGGCGAACCGCCCGGCCCGCCGCTGCCGCCCGACCTCGCCCGCGGCGCCGACGGCAAGCCCGTCACCGGCTGGCCTGCGTCCCTGCCGGCGAGCGAGGCGAAGCAGCGCATCGCCCGCCTGCTGCCCGCCTACGTCAAGGACAAGGCCGGCTGGGCCGGCGACCTGCACGCCGCCTTCGTCGCCCTCGACATCCCGCAGGCGGCGCCGACCTACTGCGCGGCGATCGCCGTCATCGAGCAGGAATCGAGCTTCTCGGCCGACCCCGTCGTTCCCGGCCTGCCCGCCATCGTCCGCCGCGAACTCGACGAGCGCGCCGGCCGCTACGGCATCCCGGCGCTGGTCGTCAGCGCCGCGCTGCGTCTCGATTCGCCGGACGGGCGCAGCTACAACGAGCGCATCGACGCGCTCAGGACCGAGAAGCAGCTCAACCAACTGTTCGAGGAAATGATCGACCGCCTGCCGCTCGGCCGCCGCCTCTTCGCCGACTACAACCCGGTGCGCACCGGCGGGCCGATGCAGGTCAGCATCGACTTCGCCGAGCGCCAGGCCCGCGAACGCGCCTACCCGTATCCGGTCGGCCGCAGCCTGCGCGACGAGGTGTTCACCCGGCGCGGCGGCGTCTACTTCGGCAGCGCCATCCTGCTCGACTACCCGGCGCCCTACGACGCCGCCGTCTACCGCTTCGCCGACTTCAACGCCGGCCGCTACAGCAGCCGCAATGCCGCCTTCCAGACTGCCCTCGGCCGCGTCGCCGGGCGAGCCGCTGGCCGCCGACGGCGACCTCCTGCGCTACGACCACGGCCAGGCGGTCGCGACCCCGAGCAGCGTCGAGGAGGCGGCGCTGGCGATCGCCCCCCGGCTCGACATGAACCGGGCCCAGATCCGCCGCGACCTGCTCCTCGAAAAGTCGCCGGACTTCGGGCGCAGCCCGCTCTACCTCCGCGTCTTCGAACTCGCCGACCGCGCCGCCGGCCGCCCGCAGGCCCGCCAGGCGCTGCCGCAGATCGACCTGAAGAGTCCGAAAATCCAGCGCAAGCTGACCACCGAATGGTTCGCGAAGCGCGTCGAACGAGCGCTACCGGACCTGCCTGGCGCGTCCGATCGATGCCGACGCACGCCGGCCGCCCGGTTAGAATTGCGGCAACACCCTCCCGGTTCCCGCCTTGACCCCGCTGCTCCTTTCCGCCTGTACCGCCACCACCTGCCTCGGCCGCGGCCTCGACGCCACGCGCGCGGCCCTGCGCGCCGGGACCAGCGGCCTGCGGCCGTGCGCCTTCGAGACCGTGCAGCTCGATACCTGGATCGGCGAGGTCGCCGCGGTCAACGCCGAAAAACTGCCGGAATCGCTGGCGCGCTATGACTGCCGCAACAACCGCCTGGCCTTGATGGGGCTGGAGACCGACGGCTTCGCCGGGCGCGTGCGCGAGGCCATCGCCCGCTACGGCAAGACGCGCGTCGGCGTCTTCCTCGGCACCAGCACCGCCGGCATCCTGCAGACCGAGCTCGCCTACCGCCGCCGCGACCCGGCAACCGGCGCGCTGCCCGCCGACTTCGACTACCGGCGCACGCACAACTCCTTTTCGCTGGCCGAATTCACCCGCGACTACTTCGGCCTGGAAGGCATGGCGATGGTGATCTCGACCGCCTGCTCGTCGAGCGCCAAGGTGTTCGCCGCCGCCGCCCGCCAGCTCGCGCTCGGCACCCTCGACGCGGCCATCGTCGGCGGTGTCGACAGCCTGTGCCTGACGACGCTGTACGGCTTCGCCTCGCTCCAGCTCACTTCGGCGAACCCGTGCCGGCCCTGTGACGCTGCCCGCGACGGCATCTCGATCGGCGAGGGCGCCGCCTTCGCACTGCTCGAACGCGCCCACGGCGCCGCGCCCGGATCGATCCTGCTGCTCGGCACCGGCGAATCGAGCGACGCCTACCACATGTCCGCGCCGCACCCGGAAGGCCTGGGCGCCCGGCTGGCGATGGAAGCCGCGCTGCGCTCGGCCGGGCTGGCGCCGGGCGACATCGACTACATCAACCTGCACGGCACCGCGACGCCGGCCAACGACGCCGCCGAGGGCAAGGCCGTCGCCGCGCTGTTCGGCGACCGCGTGCCGTGCAGTTCGACCAAGGGCGCCACCGGCCACACGCTGGGCGCGGCCGGCGCCGTCGAGGCGGTGATCTGCGCGCTGGCGCTGGGCGACGGTCTCCTGCCCGGCAGCCCGGGCACCGCAAGCCTCGACCCGACGATCGCCGTCGACTACCTGCTGGCCACCCGCGCCGGCCACCCGCGCCGGGCCCTGAGCAATTCCTTCGGCTTCGGCGGCAGCAATTGCAGCCTGGTCCTCGGAGTCGCGGCCGCATGGACGCGGCGTGCACGCCCGCTGCACCGCCTGGATCGAAGGCATCGGCTTCCTCGCTCCCGGCCTGCCGGACTGGCCGAGCGCCCGCGCGGTTTTGCGCGGCGAGGCGGCGTTGACCGCCGGCACCCTCCGTCTTGCCGGCGCCCGCCATCCTGCCGCCGGCCGAGCGCCGCCGCGCCAGCCGCGTCGTCAAGCTGACGCTGGCGGTCGGCCTCGAAGCCGCCGCCCAGGCGAACGCCGACGTGGCGACGCTGGCCACCGTGTTCGCCGCCTCGGGCGCCGACGGCCACAACTGCCACGCCATCTGCGAGCAACTGGCGACCGACGACCGGCAGATCTCGCCGACCCGCTTCCACAACTCGGTGCATAACGCCGCCGCCGGCTACTGGGGCATCGCCACCGGGTCGATGGCGCCGTGCCAGGTCATCTGCGCCTACGACGCCAGCTTCGGCGCCGGCCTGCTCGACGCGCTCGGCCAGGTGGTCCTCGACCGCCAGCCGACCTTGCTGATCGCCTACGACAGCGAATATCCCGAGCCGCTGCACGCCACGCGTCCGCTGCCCGACGTTGCCGGCGTCGCCGTGCTGCTCGCACCGGAACACAGTGAGCGCTCGCTCGCATGCATCACGGTGGCCGCAACCGACGGCGCCGGCCGAGCCTGCTGACCGACGCCGCGCTGGAAGCCCTGCGCACCACCATCCCGGCCCTGCGCGCATTGCCGCTGCTGCTGAAGCTGGCGACGGGCGAGGGCGGTCAGGTCTGCCTCGACTACCTGCCGCCGATGCAACTGCAGGTCGACGTCCAGCCGTGCTAGACCACGCCTGGATCGCCGCTCGCATTCCGCACCAGGGCGACATGTGCCTGCTCGATGCCGTGGTCGACTGGTCGGAAACGGCCATTTCCTGCATCGCCACCAGCCATGCCGACCCGGCCAACCCGCTGCGCGCCGACGGCCGGCTCGGCGCCGCCGCCGGCATCGAGTACGCGGCGCAGGCGATGGCCGTGCACGGCGCGCTGCTCGCCGGCGACGACGGCGCGCCGCGCCAGGGCTACCTGGCCAGCGTGCGCGGCGTCACCCTGCACGTCGACCGCCTCGACGACCTGCCCGGCCAGCTCGATGTGCGCGCCGAGCGCCTGTCCGGCGACGCCAGCAACGTCCTCTACCAGTTCTCGGTCAGCCACGCCGGCCGCTGCCTGCTCGCAGGCCGCGCCACCGTCGTGCTCGACGCCACCTCATTGAAGGAACCCACCCCATGAAACGCGCCCTCGTCACCGGCGGCAGCGGCGGCATCGGCGCCGCCATCTGCACGCGCCTCGCCGCCGACGGTCATCACGTCATCGTCCATGCCAACCGCGGCCGCGACAAGGCCGAGGCCGTCGTCGCCGCCATCGTCGCCGCCGGCGGCAGCGCCGAGGCGATCGCCTTCGACGTCACCGACCGCGCCGCCACCGCCGCCGCGCTGGAAGCTCTGCTCGAAGCCGGCGCCATCCAGATTCTGGTCAACAACGCCGGCATCCACGTCGACGCGGTCTTCCCCGGCATGTCCGGCGAACAGTGGGACAGCGTGGTCAACGTCTCGCTGAACGGCTTCTTCAACGTCACCCAGCCGCTGGTCATGCCGATGATCCGCACGCGCTGGGGCCGCATCATCAACATCTCGTCGGTCGCCGGCATCGCCGGCAACCGCGGCCAGGTCAATTACGCCGCCGCCAAGGGCGCGCTGCACGCCGCCGGCAAGTCGCTGGCGCTCGAACTCGCCAGCCGCGGCATCACCGTCAACGCCGTCGCCCCGGGCATCATCGCCACCGGCATGAGCGAAGGCGCCTTCGACGCCGACGCCATCAGGAAACTCGTCCCGATGCAGCGCGCCGGCAGGCCGGAGGAAGTCGCCGACCTCGTCGCCTTCCTCGCCTCCGACCAGGCCGCCTACATCTCCGGGCAGGTCATCTCGATCAACGGCGCGATGATCTGAGCGCCGGCAGTCACGTCGTCGGCACGGAATTCCCGCGCGCGGGGACGGCCGCTGCTTCCTCGCCCCAGATGCGGGCGAGGGTGGCCTGGATCTTCTTCTCGAAGCGGGTGATCAGTTCGCGGTTGGCGGCGACCAGCGCTTGCTCGGCTTCGATCTCGGCGACGATGGCTTGCTGGGTGGCGAGGGGTCGGGAGGGGAATTGGGATCTGTTCAACGCCTGCTTGATTGAGCTTCGGCTGCGCCGCACCGCGTGACGAACTCTTCGATGCGAAATGGAATTGAGATAGACCTCCACGAACTTCTGCGTCGCCGGGTCTGCGAACTTCAGAAACGTGAGCGTGATTGTTGACCCAGCATTTGCCGCGACACGGATGAACGCAATCGGCGTTGCGCGAGCGAGCAGGTTCGCGCCAGCTTCGAGATGAGAAGGATGTCTTCGTCGAAGTGATAATCGGCAACGGAATCGACGATGCCCGATGCGCCGTAGATAAGGGAACGGCCTGCCTTGCGGTCGCCTTTGGTGATGGGAACGCGCCGCGAATCCAGAGTTCTCCGCAGGCTCGCCAAGATCCACGCATCGGCCAGTCGGGGTGGATGGGGATGTGGGGGCGGTAGTGGTCGAGGACGGCGCGGGCGCCGTTGATGACTTTCTGGTAGCCCTCGATCTCCGCCACGATCTCCTTCTGCACCTCCAGCGGCGGCAGGGGGATTTGGAGTTCGCGCGAGACGTTCCGTTGAACTGTGATGCGCCGATTCCTGTCGCGCAGCGTCAGCTTGCGCAAGGCCTGGTCGTTGAGCGAGCGACTGATAGAACTCGAGCAGAAGTCTTGGCTGCAGATCGAGGACGTGGTCTGACTGAGACAGCGACGATTCGCTGAATGCATGCTCGGACGGCATGTCGTCTGTTCGACCAAGCTGCGCCAATCGTTGCGACGATGGACATCGCCGTCCTCGAACTGACTATGGCTCGTCGAGTTCTTCGCGATGAGAGTCTTCTTCGCTGACGATGACGCGTAATTGTGACTGTCCGATTGTCATCGGAGCGATTCTGTGACTAACGGATCAGCATCCCGCTTCTGCCATTCGGCAGGCTTGCGCGACCGATTCGAGATCTGTGCAGACCTCCCCAAGTGGCACCGACGGAAACGTGTGATCGTGTCGCCACTCCTTCCCGATACCGCTCGCCGCTCAGGTTGTAGTCGCCATTCGCGGCGATCTTTTCTTTCGGCGACGATCAGGCCGCAGGTCGGCTGGAGGCGTGTCGGTGGATTGCCTGGCGCGCAGCGCCTGGAGGTAGGCGGCGAGCTCGGCCTGGACCTGCGGCAGGTCGTTCTTGCTCGATGGCGCGGCGCTGGGCGCCGAGGCCGAAGCCGTCGTTCTCGACCTTGAAGAAGGCGATGGTGTCGCTCTTCCGGGCGATGGACTTGTCGAGGATCAGGATCGAGGTCTTGACCCCGGAGTAGGGATTGAAACAGCCGGCCGGCAGCGAGACGACGGCGACCAGCGAGGTCTTGACCAGCATTTCGCGCAGTTGCTTGTAGGCGGTCTGGCTCTGGAAGATGATGCCTTCGGGGACGATGATGGCGGCGCGGCCGGTGGGCGAGAGGTGCTCGGCCATGTAGTCGACGAAAAGGACTTCGCTGCGCTTGGCCTGGATGGAGAAGCGCTTGTGCGGCTTGATGCCGCCCTTCGGCGACATGAAGGGCGGGTTGGCGAGGATGACGTCGGCGGTCTCATTCCAGCGTTCCTCGCTGGTCAGCGTGTCGTATTCGACGATGTGCGGGTCGCTGAAGCCGTGCAGGTAGAGGTTGACCAGCGACAGGCGCACCATGTCGGGCGAGATGTCGTAGCCGTGGATGTTGGCGGCGAGGCTGGCGCGTTCGGTCGGGTGTGAGCTGGTCGCCGGCGCGGTCTTTGGTGTTCTGCTTGAGGATGTGCTTCCACGCCGAAATCAGGAAGCCGGCGGTGCCGCAGGCGGGGTCGAGCAGGCTTTCGTTTTTCTGCGGGTTGATGACGTCGACCATGAAGTCGATGATGTGGCGCGGGGTGCGGAACTGGCCGGCGTCGCCCTGGCTGCCGAGCACGGAGAGCAGGTATTCGAAGGCGTCGCCGAGCCGTTCGGAATGGTCGTAGGTGAAGCCGTCGATTTCCTTGAGGAAGGCGCGCAGGGTTTCCGGGTCGCGGTAGGGCAGGTAGGCGTTCTTGAAGATGTCGCGGAACAGCGCCGGGATGCCGGGGTTCTCGTTCATCCGGCCGATGGCTTCGGAATACAGCGCCAGCACGTCGAAGCCGCCCAGGGTCGGCGCCATCAGCCGCGCCCAGCCGTACTTGCCGTAGTCGCCGGCGAAGAAGCTGCGCTTGCCGCCCAGTTCCTCGGCCTCGGCGTCCATGTCGTCCATGAACTTGTAGATCAGCGCGATGGTGATCTGTTCGACCTGCGACTTGGGGTCGGGCACCTTGCCGACGAGGATGTCGCGGCAGGTGTCGATACGGCGTTTGGTGTCGGTGTCGAGCATGGGGTCAGCGGTCCGGCGTGTGAAGGTTGCGGCGATGGCATCCGCGCCAGCGGCGGGGTTGCGCGCTGGCGGAATCCGCGATCAGGGAGCGGGCGATCTCAGGCGGCCAGCTTCGCGCTCGCCAGCCGGTTCAGGCTGACGCCCTGTTCGGCGGCCTCCGTCGCCAGGGCGCGATGACACCTGCGGCGGAATGCGCACGCGAAATTCGCCGCTGTAGTGTTTGTCCGCCAGGGGTACCGGAATGGCCTCGCCCGCGGCCTGCATGTCGGCCACCGCTTCGGACACGATGCCCCGGATTCCCTGCAGGGCCGCCTCCGGCGTTGCCGCCAGCCATGACAGCGACGGAAACTCGGCGCACAGGCCCACGTGTTCGCCATCCTCGGCCGACCAGGTGACGCGGTAGGTGTAGTGATCAACGCTCATTGCGCAGTCCCTCCAGTTTGTCGATTGCGAATGGTATCAATAGCGACACCATTTTCAATCGGAATTTTCAGTTGCCGCTACATGAACTGGTTGAGCGAGACGTAGTTCTTTCAACGGTTGTTCGCGGATTTTTCCGGCGCTTTTGCCAAGAAGCTCAGCGCTCCTGGTCGCCCTCGAAGTGATCGTCCTGGAGGATCGTTTCGTAGTCCTGCCCGCCGTAGAAGACGCCGATGATCGAAACCTGCGCCGCATCCACGTCGAAGGCGATCACGGCCTCTCTTCCTGTAGTTGGTGATGCGCAGGCCGGGCCGCACGTCATCGCGCAGGACGCCACGCTGGGGAAAGGTTCGCAGGCTCTCGCAGTAGTTCACGATTGCCTCGGTGTAGCGTGCGGCAATATCGGGCGAGGCGGCTGTCGCAATGTAACGGTAGAGGGCGGCAAGCTGCTCTGCGGCCTCGGGCGAGAAGACGACGCGGAACGTCATCGCGCCTTGGCGTGTTCGGCGGCAAGGCGGGCGCGTACCTGGTCCGGGCTGACGGCGCGAGAGGGGTCGGCTTTCAAGGCATCGTAGGCTGGGCCAACCTCCTGGCGCAGCCAGCTTTCGACGATTCGATCACGCGCCAGGAGGACACGCAGCCCGTCGCGGATGACCTCGCTTTCGGTAGCGTACTCGCCAGTCCGGACCTTGGCCTTCACCACGTCGGCCATTTCGTTGGGCAAGGTAATGCTCAGTTGCTGTGTCGTTCGCATGGCGAGCCTCCAATCTCTTTGATGGGATTTAATCCTATTCCAACGATGGCCAGACGTCCAGTGCGACGCGCTTCGCTCGCGAAACCCGCTCCCATGGGCCGCGGTTCATGCCCGCTACATGAACTGGTTGAGCGACACGTAGTCCTTGACGTATTCCGGGATGCGGTCGCGCCATTCTCTGGGCACGGCCTTGAAGTCGGCCATGCTGAAGGCGGGATTGACGTTGAGTTCGGTCAGCCGCCCCTTGTCGATGGTGTCGCGCAAACGCCCGTCGGTGGCGTAGGCCTTGAAGAAATACTTGAGCGCGACGATGGCGTCGGCGTGCTTGCCCAGGGCGTCGGGCGGCTGGTCGAGCAGGAACTTCTGGAATTCGTCTTCGAGCAGTTCGTCCTTGCTCTTGAAGCCGGGGATCAGGCCGAAAATCTTTTCAAGGATTTCGCGCAAGGTCAGCCTGCGGTCAACGCCGGCGGCGCGGCGCAATTTATCCAGCGTATAGAACTCGGCGGGCTTGTCGAGCAGGTGGGCGGTGACATGGTCGATGGCCTGGTCCCACTGCTCGTCGTCGACCTTCTGTTGCAGGATCGCGTCGGCCTTGACGGCTTGCTCGAAGCTGTCGAAGAACATGCGGTCGATCTTCATGCCCTGCGGGCCGACGGGCTGCTCGGCCAGGTGCGAGATGGCGTCGCTGCCGCCGTGGATGTATTCGCCGTTCGGGCCGACGGTGCGTGCCGCCCCGCCATCGCCTTCGCCGGCGCCTGGGCGCGGCAGCTTGCAGCACTTCGTCGTAGTCGAACTTCTCTTCGAAGTATTCGCAGTTGGCGAAGAAGTCGAAGAACTTGAATTGCGGTCTTTTCCTGCTTGCCGATCTGCGCTTTCAACTGCTTGTCGAAAAGCTGTTCGCGGAAAGCCGTGCTTGCGCGTGCCGCGCCCCTTGATCTGGACGAAGTCGGACGGCGAGAACACCGGTCGCATCAGGGCGAGGTTGAGGATGTCCGGGCAGTCGTAGCCGGTGGTCATCATGCCGACAGTGACGCAGACGCGCGCCTTGCTGGTCTTGTAGGCGTCGAGGAAGTTGGCCGAGCCGAGCAGGTTGTTGTTGGTGAAATTGATCGTGTATTGCTGCGCGTCGGAAATCTGCGACGTGACCTGCACGGCGAAGTCGGACTGGTACTTGCCGGGCCAGAGGGTATCGGCGAGTTCGTTGAGGATTTGCGTCAGCTTGGCGGCGTGGTTCTGGCTGACGGCGAAGACGATGGACTTGCCGTATTCGTGGCTGATCGGATCGCGCAGCCCGTGCTTGAGCAAGGTCTGGCAGAAGAGCCGGTTGGTCGCCTCGGAAAAGAACTTTTTCTCGAAATCCTTGTGGAAGAAGCTTTCTTCCTCGCTTTCGCCGTTCTCGCCGAGGTTGACCGCAGCATAGCCCTTGTCGGAAAGCAGTTGCGTCGTGACGTCGGTGCGCGCATCGACGACGACCGGGCTGACGAGGTGGCCGTCACGAACGCCGTCGAGCAGCGAATAGCGGAAAGTCGGCTGGCCGGATTCGCAGCCGAAGGTGCGATAGGTGTCGAGCAGCAGGCGGCGTTCGGTTTCGCGCGGGTCGCGCGTCGTCGGCTTGGCGGCGTCGAACTTCTTGAGGTAGTCGCGCGGCGTCGCGGTCAGGCCAAGCTTGTAGCCGACGAAATACTCGAAGACGGCGCGGGCGTTGCCGCCGATGGAGCGATGCGCTTCGTCGGAAATAACGAGATCGAAGTCGGTCGGCGAGAACAGGCGCCGGTATTTGTCGTTGAACAGCAACGACTGCACGGTGGTGACGACGATCTCGGCCTTGCGCCATTCGTCGCGCCGCTCCTTGTAGATGACCGCGGTGTAGTCGTTCCTGAGCTGGGCGATGAATGCCTTGTTGGCCTGGTCTTCGAGTTCGAGCCGGTCGACCAGGAACAGCACGCGCCGGGCGTTGCCGGTGCGCAGGAAGAGCTTGATGACGGCGGCGGCGGTGAGCGTCTTGCCGGTGCCGGTAGCCATCTCGAACAGGAAACGGCTGTGGCCCTCGGCGACGGCATCCTGGATCGCCGCGATGGCCCGCTTCTGGTAATCGCGCAGGAAGCGCAGGCGGTTCTTCTGGATGAAGGCGTCGCGCTCGGCGGGATTGTTCCAGGCGGCCTCGACCGCATAGCCAGGCATCTGCGTCAGGGCGATGTAGTCCTTGCCGACCGGTTCGCTGATGAGTTTTTGCGGGTTGGGCTGGAAGCGGTGATAGCTCTTGATCGAGTCCGGCGCGGGAAAGCGCGTGATGATGTGCGGGTTGCCCTGTTCCAGATCCCAGAAGTAATGCAGGTTGCCGTTGGAGAGGATGACGAAGCGGCAATTCTGCGACCTGGCGTACTTGCGCGCCTGCTCCTTGCCGACCAGCGGATTCTTGTCTTCGGACTTGGCTTCGAGCACGACCAGCGGAAAGCCGTTTTCGTCGAGCAGCAGGAAGTCGATGAAACCCTTGCCCGATTCCTCGAAGTTGTCGCCGAACGCGTCGATGACCGCCTTGGTCAGCTTGACCTTGGGTTCGAGGACGATGTTGGCCTTGCCCGCGGCGTGGTCGAAGAACCGCCAGCCCGACTCTTCGAGCAGCTTGTTGATCTTGATGCGGGCCTTGGCTTCCTTCGCGGCCATCGTGTCGCCTCAGCCCCCTGCCAGCGACTTCAACGCATCGCGCACCTCGGCCACCTCGGTCGGCCGCACGAGGCGGCCGACTTCCTGGCCGTCGCGCAGCAGGATCAGCGTCGGCCAGAGCTTGACGCGGTAGCTGCGGCCGAGCGGCCGGCCGGGGCCGTCCTCGATCTTGCGGTGGGGCAGGTCCGGGTGGGCGGCGAAGGCGGCGCGGATGGCCGGCTGGGCGGCCAGGCAGTGGCCGCACCAGTCGGTGCCGAATTCGATGACCAGCAGGCCACGGCTGGCGTCGAGTTCGCTGCGTTCGGGTGCGGCTTCCAGGTAGGCGGCTTGGTAGGGCATGGGCAACTCCAGGTCAGGCGGAACGGTTGATCAGCGACTTCAGCCGGGCGAGCCGGGGGGCGACCACCGGCACGGTCAGCATGGTGCTGGCGACGGCCATCAGCAGCAGCGCGGTGAAAGCTTCGCTGGTGATGATCTGCTTGTCGAGCAGGATGTTGGCGAAGATGATCATGATCAGCGCCTTGGTCTGCAAGCAGCCAGCCGATGATGCCGGCTTCGCCCGGCGCCCAGTTCAGGATGCGGCCGGCGATGCGCACGCCGAGCAGCTTGCCGGCGACCGAGGCGACCAGCAGCAGCGCGGCGGCGAGGAAGACGGCCTCGCCGCCGAGGCTCCAGTTGGTGCGCAGGCCGGTGCTGAGGAAGAAGACCGGCATCATGACCAGCAGCACGTGGTGGCGGAGCTGGTCCATGCGTGCCTGGTCGAACCAGTCGGCCTCGATGATGGCGCCGGCGAGGAAGGCGCCGACCATGAAGTGCAGCCCGGCCCAGTCGGCGCCGAAGGCGCAGGCGGCCAGCCAGATCAGCGCGACATACCAGCGGTCGCGCTCGGCGAGGCGCTGCATCAGCCGGCGGAAAGCATAGCCGACGACGGCAAAGGCGAGCAGGAAGGCGAGCTGCTTGCCGACCCGCTCCCAATCCATCAGGATCAGCGCCAGCACGCCCCAGATGGCGATGTCGTCGAGGCTGGCGTAGCGCAGGATGCGCTGGCCGATGGGCTGGCGCAGGATGTCGAGCTTCTCCATGAGCAGGATCAGGATGGGCAGCGCGGTGACCGCGCAGGCCATGCCGATGCCCAGCGACGAACTGCCAGGTCAGCGCGCGCGGGCCCATCCAGCCGTCGAAGGCGAGCAGGGCGACGGCCGCGGCGCAGCCGAAGAGGAGCGGCGCGCCGAGCGCGAGGCCGGCGGTGATGCCGCTCTCGCGCCGGTGTTCCCAGGCCTTCCGCAGATCGAGCTCGACACCGGCGATCATGACGAAAAGCATCACCGCCCACCAGGCGATGCCGTTCAGCGACTGGATCACCGCCGGGGTGAAGACGAAGGCGTAGTAGTCGGGGAAGGCCTTGCCGAGGATGCCGGGGCCGAGCAGGATGCCGGTGATGATCTGGACGACGACGAGCGGGGCGAAGTAGTCGGTCCTGCCGAGCCGCCAGATCAGCCAGGGCACGGTGAAGATGATCGTCATCGCGATCAGGAAGCGCTCGGTGGTGTTCATGGCAAATCGGCCTTGCGGGCGAGGTACTCCCGGAAGATGCTGAAGGTGACGGGGCAGCGCACGTCCGCGAAGCCGGCGCCGTGCAGTGCGGCGAGGATGCGCTCGGGCTCGACGGCGGCATCGATGGTATCGCCGTAGTATTCCCAGAGCCGGCCGACGTCGGCACGGCTGCCGGCGAGGCGGGCGAGCAGTGGCACGATGCTACGGATGTAGCCGGAGAGCAGCGTCTGCCCGATGCGGCTGGCGGGGCGGCTGATTTCCATCAGGCAGACCTGGCCGCCCGGCCGGAGCACGCGGAAGAATTCGGCGAAGGCACGGTCGAGGTCGCCGACGTGGCGCAGCGCATAGCCCATGGAGACGAAATCGACGCTCGCATCGGGCAGCGGGATGTCCTCGGCGTAGCCTTCGAGCGTCTCGACCGGCAGCTTTTTCTTCAGCTCGGCGAGCATGCCGGGTGACGGGTCGAGGGCGACGACGCGGCCCTGCGGGCCGACCAGTTCGTGCGCGGCGACGGTGACCAGGCCGGTGCCAGCGGCGACGTCGAGGACGTGCATGCCGGCCTGCAGGCCGCTCCGGCGCAGGACGTCGCGGCGATACCAGGGGCCGGTGCCGAGGCCGGTCCAGCGTTCGGCTTCGTCGTAGCCGGCGGCGGCCTGGTCGAACATTTCGCGGGTGACGCGGCGGCGTTCTTCTTCGCCGGAAAAATAGCCGCCGAGCCGGGGGTCGGACTTGAGGGCGGCGTTGCGTGGTTCGGGCTTGGCCATGGTTCAGGACATCACGTGGCGCACGAGCAGCAGCGGCAGACGCAGCACGAAGCCGATGAACAGCCGCGTGTGCATCCAGGTCAGCAGCGCGTTGTCGCGCAGGTATTTGAAGTGCGAGATGCCGCCTTCGTCGGCGCGACAGGTAGCGCACCGGCGCGTCGAGGTTGAGCGGCCGCACGCCGGCCCAGCACAGGCGGACGACGGCCTCGGGGTCGAAGTCGAAGCGGCGCATGAAGCGGTTGGCGCGCATGATCTTCAGCAGCGGCGCGATGGGATAGACGCGGAAGCCGTACAGCGAATCGCCGATGCCCATCCACAGCGTTTCCAGGTTGGCCCAGCCGTTCGACACCTTGCGCCCGTTGACCCGTAGCGCCGGCGCCTCCGGCCCGAACACCGGCTTGCCGAGCACCATCGCCGCCGGGTCGGCCTGCGACGCGGCCATGAAGGCGGGGATCAGGTCGGCCGGGTGCTGGCCGTCGGAATCCATGGTCAGCGCATGCGTGTAGCCGAGCGCGGCGGCCTGCGTGATGCCGGCGAGCACCGCGGCGCCCTTGCCGCGGTTCTCGGGCAGGACGATGACGCTGCAGGCCGTCGTCGGCCGCCGCCATGGCCTGCAACTGTTCGGCGCTGCCGTCGCTGCTGCCGTCGACGACGACCCACACCGGGTTCCACTGCGCGCGCGCGGCGCGCACGGTATCGCCAACCCGCGGCCCGGGGTTGTAGCTGGGGATGAGGACGAGGTGCGTCGGCGAGGCGGGCATGGTGGTCGATCAGCGGACGACGGCTGCGGTCGACGGCGTTTTTTCGCCCAATTCCGTGCGGAAATGGCGTTCGAGCTCGGCGGTGAAGGCCGCCACGTTCTTCGGCGGCGCATAGCGCTCGCCGCGGCGGATGCGGCAGCCGAGCGGCAGTTCCGGCCGGCGGAACAAGGGCCAGTCCTTGCCGAGGTAGGGCGAGGTGAACTCGATCAGCAGCACCTGCACCGGCACGCCGCTGCCGCGCGCGATCAGGCCGGCGGTCGGCTGGCAGGGATTGACCGGGAAATCGCGCGTGCGCGTGCCCTCGGGGAAGATCACGAGCTGGGCGCCGCGGCGCAGTTCCTCGCGCGCATCGAGGACCATCGCGAGCGGCGCATCGTTGCGGATGTAGCGGGCGAAACGCGCGGCGGCGCCGAACAGGATGTTGTCCATCAACTCCGCCTTCATCACGCAGACGGCGTTGGGCAGGCGCGAGACGATCATCACCGCGTCGAGCAGCGACGGATGGTTGGCGACGAGGATCAGCGGGCCTTCGTCGCGCAGGCGGTCCAGCTCGGACAAATCGAAGCGGCAGGCGCAGAAGAGCGCCGAGGAAACCCAGGTAGAAGCGGAAGCCGCGCATGATGGCCCGGCGCCCGAACGGCTGCCCTATCCGGCGCGGCAGCAGCGGCTTGAGGACGAGGGCGAAAGGCAGCCAGCACAGGCAGAAAACCGCCAGCGCGCCGAGGCCGACCACCATGGCGACGGCTTCGTAGGCCGCCCACAGCAGGTTGGCCGGATGGCCACGTTCAGTCATTGACCATGACACGCGTCGAAGACTCGCCGAAGATCCACGAAACCGCGAGACCCGCCGCGAAATTGTTCTTTTCCAGCACCAGCGGGCTGTCGGCGATGGTGGCGCCGTTCAGGTTGTCGTAGCTGGCAAAGGCCCCCACCCAGAATTTCGGGAAACGCCGGGAGACACCGACCAGGAACTGGCTGCCGGTATAGCCGGAGGCCGCCTCGTAGGCCGGCCGCACCGGCGTCGCATACTGCGGCGCGACGCTGTAGTAGTAGGCGTTCTGGCGCTGGTTGCCGAACACCGGGCCGCCGACCAGGCCGAGGTTCCAGCCGGGCAGACCGGGCAGGTCGGTAATGTCCAGGTTCAGGTTGGGATTGAAGACCCAGCCGACATCCTGCGGCGGCCCCTCGACCGTGAAGGCGGCGCGTAGCGGCATGCGCAGCTTGACGAAGCGGGCGCGGTTCTCGGCGCGCCAGAGGGTGACGTCCACCTGCGGGCCGATCTCGAAGGTCGCCTTGAGGTCGGGCATGCCGGCACGGGCCGGGACGTTGTCGCTGCCGCTCGGCGGCGACAGGAACGCGCTGACGGTGACGTCGAGACGGTCGGTATCGAAGAAGCTGCCGCGGATGCCGTGGCGGTCGGCCTTGAAGAAGTCGCCGTGGTAGGTGAAATAGGGCACCGGCAGGAACCAGTTGCTGTTCTTGTCCGCACCGCGGTAGGCGGGGAACGTGAAGACACCGGCGCCGGCGCCGATTTCCCACAGCGGCTTTTCCTCGGCGGCCTGCGCCGCCGTCGCGGTCAGCACCAGCGCCGCGACGAGGAAGGGTTGCACGGGATTCATCAGCAGTTCTCCAGGTTGTGCGAGGCGAACGCCTCGATTTCGAGCAGCAGGTCGGCGCGGCAGATATCGGCCTGGACGAAGACGATGTCGGCGCCGGCGCCGAGCAGGTCCGCCAGCGTCGCGCGGATCGCCGGAAAATCGGCGGCATGGCGCAGGTAGACGCGGTAGGCCAGTTCGCCCAGCGCGAACGGCGACGAACGGCTGGCACGGTTCGCCTCGGCGACGACGGCGGCGATGTTGGCCACCGTCTCGCGGCATTGCGCGGCGGCATCGCCGGCATGCACCGTGCGATGGCCGACGATGCTGGCGGTGCCCGAAACGAACAGGACTTCCTGCCCCGGCAGCAGGGCGAGCGCGGCGCGCGAAAACGTCGGGCTGCGCGGGCCGTAGGCGGCCGGGTAGAGGTAGGCGCTGACCTGGCGGGGATTCTCCACCGCCAGCGCCGGCGTCGCCCCGGCCAGGAAGGCGACCGACAGCGGCCCGCCGGCGAGGCCGATGGCGCAGGCGGCCGGCACGTTGCCGGTGGCGCCGCGGTGGCTGGCGAGGAAGGCGTCCTGGCGGCCGATGTTGAACTGGCGGTAGCGCTCCAGCCCGTGCGTCTCGGCGTTGATGTCGGCCAGGTAGTTCCAGACGCGCCACAGGTGCGGCAGGCCCTGCGCGTCGAGCAGGCGGAAGATGCGCCGGTAGGCCTCGGCGCTGGCCGCCTGCAGCGGCGGGCAGGCGGCATCGCCGGCGAACGCCGCCTCGTCCAGGTCGAGCACGCCGTAGAGCAGGTCGCCCGCCCGCCGCCAGGCGATCCCCTCGCTGCTGCCGGCGGCGAACGCGGTTCCCGCCCGCCAGGTTTCGGCGACGACGGTTGCGGTCGACCCGGGCAGGGGGGCGGAAATGCGTTGCACCGGCCAGTCCGGACGCGCCGCTTCGGCGCCGGCGCCGAGCACGGTACCGCCGAGTTCGCCGCCGGTTTCAGGGGAAGCCGCGGCCCGCGCGGAGACGAATTGCAGCGTCACAAGTTGCAGCGTCACTAGGCGTTGTAGAGGACGGCTTCGTCAACCTTGCGGATGTTGAAGCGCCGCCGCTTCCAGCCCATGAAGGCACGCCTCGGCTGGATGATGTTGGCGACGTAGTAGAGCGCCTTGAAGATGCGGATCGAGCGCCAGATCGGCGTCGTGCCGAAGATGTCGCCGGCGAGCACCGACAGCAGCGCTTCCTTGACGCGGAAGATGTTCTTCGGGTCCATGAAGAAGTCGCGCATGATCGGGTTGGTGACCCGGTAGATGAACCACGAGAATTCCTTCGGCCCGTGCTGCATCAGTTCGTCGAAGCGCTTCAACGCCGCCGCCGCTTGCGCGGGATTCTTCAGGCAGGTGTCGATCGCTTCGGCGGCGATGACGCCGCTGTTCATCGCCAGCAGCACGCCCGAGGAAAACACCGGGTCGATGAAGGCGTAGGCGTCGCCGAGCATCACGTAGTTCTTGCCGTGATTGCGCTCCGAAACGTAGGAGAAGTTGCCGGTCGCCTCGACCTCGGTGACCAGCTTCGCGTCCTTGAGGCGCATGGCGAGCGCCGGGCACATCGCGATGCCGTCCAGCAGGAACTGCTCGAGGCTGCGCTCGCCCTTGGTCTTCATGTAGTACGGCCAGGTCACCATGCCGATGCTGGTCGTGTCGTTCATCATCGGGATGAACCAGAACCAGCCGTGGTCGAACCAGAAGATCGTGATGTTGCCCTCGGCCTCGCCGTCATGCCGCGTGGCGTTGGCAAAATGGCCGTAGACCGCCGAACTGTTGTGCTTCGGGTTGCGCTGCTTGATCTGGAAACGGTTGGCGAGGAAAGTGTCGCGGCCCGAGGCATCGACGACGAAGCGCGCGTGCCATTCGGACTCGCGGCCGTCGTCGTCGACCGCGCGGACAGTGGCGGTGTCGTCGGGCAGAAACTCGATGGCCTTCGCCTTGCAGCCTTCATGCACCTCGACGCCCTTGCGCGCGGCATTGCGGATCAGGATCTCGTCGAACTCGGCGCGCTTGACCTGGTAGGCGGTGGGCATCGACTTGTCCCAGGCATCGGCGAAATGAAAGGTTTGCGACATGTCGTGGTGCGGCGAAACGAACTCGGCGCCCGGCTTGACCATGCCGATCGCCTTCACTTCTGCGGCGATGCCCATGCGCTCGAACAGCGGCAAATTGGCCGGCAGCAGCGATTCGCCGATGTGGAAGCGCGGGTGGCGGGCCTTCTCGAGCAGGACGACCCGGTAGCCCTTTTCCGCCAGCATCGGCGCGACAGTCGTTCCGGCGGGGCCGCCGCCGATCACCAGTACGTCGCATTCGCGGCGCTGCAATTTCTCTCCCTGCTGCTCCATCGGCCGAACCCCTCGCTTCTCTCTGCGGTGGCGAAAACTGTTTCTATTTGCCCTTGTAGGTCATGTTGTTCACGGTTTCCGAGTGGCCGTCGATCTTGCTGACGGCACCGGTCTTGCCCCAATAGACGTAGTAGGGGCCGAAGCTCGACCACCAGTAGCGCCAGTAGGGGCCATCAAGGCGCGGGTTCTCGTCGGTCTGCGGGTGCCCGACCGCCATGATGACCTGCTCGCGGGTCATCCCCTTCATCAACTGGCCCTTTTCGATGGCGCCGCGGACGCCAGGCGGGAAGCGGGCGATCTTCACGCGCGGGTCGTCGAGGACGACGAGCTTGTTCACCCATTGCTCGGTTGTTTCGGCGACGCGGCCGTAATCGAGGCCAAGGCGCATCGGCTTGCCGTCGACATCCACGTAGGCACGCCAGCCGTCGATCTTCTTGACCTTGATCGGCGTTCCCGCCGGGATGAAGGGCAACTGGGCGAGGTTGGAATCGCTGATCCAGTCGTCGTTGTAGTGCAGGTTGCAGCAGGCGTAGCCGCTGCGCAGGGTGGTCTCCTTGCGCGCCTCGCCCGCGCCGTCCTCGGGCCGCGTATCGGCGACCTTGCAGGCTGCCAGCGCCGCCACGACGACAACTGCCGCGGTCAACAGGCGGAAATGCCCGAAAACCCTCTTGCTCTCCATATGCCGTCCTCCCTTCCCCGGCCTCCGGCCGAGCGGGAATTATACCGCCGCCGTCGCGGAGGCCGGCGGGGTGCAGCAGGCGCCGCCTTCATAGACGACCGGAATGATCTGCTTCAGCGCCTCGCGCCGCGACAGCTTGATCGGCGACATCGAGACGATGTTGTCGATCTGCAGGTCGGTGGACAGTTGCGGCTTGAGGCCGACCGGCTGGCGCGGATGCAGCGCGAATTCGCGCCTGGCCTTTTCCAGTTGTTCCTTGTTGGCGCTGAAGTAGCGGGCGGCGGCGATGGTTTCCGGCAGGTGCTTGAGGACATGCCACAGGCTCCAGCGATGCGCCCACAGGCGTTTGGCGAAGCGGCGGCGGTAGCCCTTGCTGTCGTAGAAGCGCTTGACGTGCCAGTTGTACAGCGCGTCCATTTCCTCGCGCGACGAGAAGCCTTCCGGCAGATAGACGAAATTGAGACAGTTCATCAGCCGCCAGTCCTCGATCATCTCGCCACCGATGTTGGCCGCGCATTCGTCCCAGATCGGCGCGCCGTGCAGCGGGCTGAACTTGGTCATGTTCATCTCGTCGAGGTCGAGCGAGAGGATGAAATCGCTGGTGGTTTTGACCGTCTCCGGCGTTTCGCCGGGCATGCCGAAGATGAACAGGCCCTTGGCACGCAGGCCGGCGGCATGAATCTGACTCGACCGTGTCGCGCACCGCATCGAGCGTAACGCCGGCCTTGTGGCGCTCCATCATGCCCGGATCGGCCGACTCGATGCCCATCGACACCATCAGCGCGCCGGCCTGCTTCAGCTTGGCCAGCATTTCGTCCGAGGTGTGGCCGGTGCGGATGGCGCAGTTCCACTGCATGCCGAGCGGCTTCTCGATCAGCAGTTCGCAGAGGTCCATGACGCGCTGCTTCTTGGCGGTGAACAGGTCGTCGTACATGTTGATGTGATACACGCCGAACTTGTCCCGCAGGTACTTCATGTGGTCGTAGGTGTATTGCGCCGAGTTGGTCTTGTACAGCCGCTCGAACACCGTGCGGTCGCAGAACGAGCAGGTGTAGGGGCAGCCGCGCGAGGTGATCATCGTCGCGCCGTGGTGCTTCTCGTAGGCGAACAGCGGCAGGTGGTAGGCGTGCGGAAAGCCGGCCAGCTTCTCGTAGGCGGGGAAGGGCAGTTCGTCGAGATCGAGGATGCGGTCGCGGCGCGGGTTGATGACGATGCGGCCGTTGGCGTCACGCCAGATCAGGTTGCCGATGCCGGCCAGCGGCTTGCCGTCGGCGAGGTCGAGCATCGCCCCTTCGCCCTCGCCGATGACCAGGTAGTCGATTTCGGGGAAATGCTCGAGGATCGGCGCGCCGAGCGACGAGACGTGCACGTTGCCGAAGGCGATCCTGATTTCCGGCCGCTTCTCCTTGATGGTCAGCGCCATGTCGACCGCATCCATGAAGCCCGAGGTCGTCGCCGAGAAGCCGACCATCTCCGGGTCGGTCGCCAGCACGATCTCGGCATTCTCGGCGATTCCGGGCGGCGCGTAGGGCCCGAGGCAGTCGTGCAGTTGCACGCTGTGGCCGAATTTCTCCAGCCACGAGGCGAGCTGCATGATGCCGATCGGCGGCATGCGGTTGGCCAGCACCGAGAAATCCGGCTGGCCGGGAACGAAGTTGAAGCCGGCGGGATGAACGAGCGTGACGCGCACGGTTCACTCTCAACGAACGAAGTGACTGAATCTTATAGAAAAAGCGCCAGGGTGTCCCAAGCGAACTTGACGATCAGGACGCCGACGACAACAAGGAAAACGCGGCGCACGAAGGCACTGCCATGCTTGAGCGCGAGCCAGGTGCCGGCGGTGGAGCCGCTCAGGTTGGCCAGCGCCATCACCGCCGCCAGCAGCGGCAGGACGTAGCCGTTGGGCAGGAAATAACCGATCGCAGCCAGGTTGGTCGCGACGTTGACCACCTTCGCCGCCGCCGACGCGTGCAGGAAATCGAAGCCGAAAAAGCGCACGAAGAGGAAGATCAGGAAGCTGCCGGTCCCGGGGCCGAAGAAGCCGTCGTAGAAGCCGATGACGCCGCCGAGCAGCGTCGCGTAGAGCAGTTCGTGAAGACCTGCATGCGCCGGCGCATGCGACTGGCCGAATTCCTTGCGTTTCAGCGTGTAGACCGCAGCGAAGACCAGCAACACCAGGATCAGCGGCCGCACCGCGTCCTTCGGCAGCCAGGCGACCGCCGCCGCGCCAACGTAGGAGAAGGCGAAGGCAGCCGTCGCTGCCGGCAGTATCGTCCGCCACGGCATCGCCACGCGCCGCGCGTAGCGCCACGCGGCATTCGACGTGCCGACGACGCTGGCGCACTTGTTGGTACCGAACAGCGTCGCCGGCGATTCGCCGGGGTGCACCGCAAACAGCGCGGGAATCTGGATCAGCCCGCCACCACCGACCACCGCGTCGACCGCCCCCGCCAGAAAGGCGACGGCGATCAGGGCCAGGAAGCCCGTGTCGAGGGCTTCCACTTACTTGCCGATGCAGAAGCGGCTGAAGATCACGCCAAGCAAGTCGTCCGCCGTGAATTCGCCGGTGATCTCGCCGAGCGAGCGCTGGGCAAGGCGCAGTTCCTCGGCGAACACTTCGAGCGGCGGCTGTGCCCTGGCCACCACTTCCCGCGCCGCCGTGATATGCGCCTGCGCGGCTGCCAGTGCGCGCAGGTGGCGCTCGCGGGCAATGAAGACATCCTCTGCCGGATGCCAGCCGGCAATGTGCAGCAGCTCCCGGCGCAGCAGGTCGATTCCTTCACCGCTCCTGGCTGACAGCGAAACCGCCACGCCCTCGGCTTCTTCGTGGCGCCCGGCAGCGCAGCCGGCGAGGTCGATCTTGTTGTGCACGGTGATGCGCCGCAGGGTTCGCGGCAGGCGTTCAAGGATGACGCGGTCGGCATCGGCGACCCCGGCGCGCGCGTCGACCAGCAGCACGACCACGTCGGCACGCTCGATCTCCCGCCAACTGCGTTCGATGCCGATCTTCTCGACCTCGTCCTCGGTTTCGCGCAGGCCGGCGGTGTCGATGACATGCAGCGGAATTCCCTCGATCTGGATCGGTCAACCGCAGCGCATCACGCGTCGTGCCGGCGACCGGCGTGACGATGGCCAGATCGTCGCCGGCCAGGCGATTGAGCAGCGACGACTTGCCGACATTGGGCTGCCCGGCCAGCACGACGTGCAGCCCGGATTGCAGCAGCTTGCCCTGGCCGGCACGATCGAAGATTTCGGCGAGCTTGCCCTGCAGGCGCTCGAGCCGGCCGAAGGCGTCGGCGGCCTTGAGGAAATCGATGTCTTCCTCGGGAAAGTCGAGGGTCGCCTCGACCAGCATGCGCAGGTTGATCAGTTCCTCGTTCAGTTCGGCGATGGCGCGCGAGAACTCGCCCTGGAGCGAACGCACGGCCGAGCGGGCAGCGCTTGTCGTGGCGGCATCGATCAGGTCGGCGACCGCCTCGGCCTGGGCGAGGTCCATCTTGCCGTTGAGGAAGGCGCGCCGGCTGAACTCGCCGGGCTCGGCCAGCCGCGCGCCGAGATCGAGGCAACGGGCGAGCAGCATCTGCATGACCACCGGGCCGCCATGGCCCTGCAGTTCGAGGACATCTTCGCCGGTGAAGGACTGCGGGTTCGGGAAAAAGAGCAGGATTCCCGAGTCGACCGTGGCACCGTCGGCGGCCCTGAAATCGGCCAGCGTTGCATGCCGGGGCTGCGGCGTCTTTCCGGTCAGCGCAAAAGCAAAGGGCAGCAAATTGCTGCCCGAGATGCGGATGACGCCGACACCACCGCGGCCGGGGGCCGTGGCGATGGCGGCAATGGTGTCCGACTTCACACTTTAGGCCTTGGCGTCGTTCGCTGCCTTTTTGCCGCCTTCGATCATGCGGGTGATCTGCCACTGCTGGGCGATCGACAGGATGTTGTTGACCACCCAGTAGAGCACCAGGCCGGCGGGGAACCAGAGGAACATGATACCGAAGACGAAGGGCATGGCCATCATCATCTTGGCCTGGATCGGATCCGGTGGCGTCGGGTTCAGCTTGGTCTGGATGACCATCGAGACGATCATGATCACCGGCAGGATGAAGTAGGGATCGGGCGAGGCAAGGTCCTTGATCCACAGGATCCACGGTGCATCGCGCATTTCGACGGCGCCGAGCAGCACCCAGTAGAGGGCGATGAAGACCGGTATCTGGACCAGGATCGGCAGGCAGCCGCCAAGCGGATTGACCTTCTCGGTCTGGTACATCTTCATCATTTCCTGGTTCAGGCGCTGCTTGTCGTCGGCGTAGCGTTCCTTGAGTTGCATCAGGCGTGGCGTGAGCAGCTTCATCTTGGCCATCGACTTGTACGAGGCGGCGGACAACGGGTAGAACACGGCCTTGATCATGATGGTCAGCACGACGATGGCCCAGCCCCAGTTGCCGGTGAGGCCGTAGATAGCCTGCAGTGCCCAGAAGATCGGCGCGGCGACGAGGGTCAGCCAGCCGTAGTCAACGACCAGGTCGAGGCCGGTAGCCAGCTGCTTGAGCGCCGCCTGCTCCTGCGGACCAGCGAACAGCGAGACCTTGGTGCTAACGCTGGCGCCCGGCGCGACTTCAGCCACCGGCACGATGACGCCAGCCTGGTAGGCATTGGCGTTCTCCACCTTGCGCATGTAGAACTCGCGCGGCGTCTTTTCCGTCGGCACAAAGGCGGCGACGAAATAGTGCTGAACCATGGCGAGCCAGCCGTTGTCGGCCGCCTTGACGAACTTGGCGCTGTTCGAGGCGATGTCTTTGAAATCCAGCTTCTGGTACTTGCCTTCATCGGTATAAACAGCCGGGCCGGTGAAGGTCATCATCATCGCCGATTCGCCCGCCGGCGCTTCACCGTCGCGCTGTATCTGGAAATAGGCATGCGGAATGATCGTCTTCTCGCCATTGTTGGTGATTTCCCAAGTGACGTCGATGACATAGGAGTTGCGGTGGAAGGTCAGGATCTTGGCGACCTTGCTGCCGTTGGCGCCATCGGCCTCCAGGCGGACCTTGAAGTTCGTCGGCGCCGTCGGCCAACTCGTTCGCGCCGGCGACGCGGCGGAAGGTCGAGCGATGCGTCGGCAAGCCTTCGCCAATCAGGCCGCTCTGAGCAAAATACTGATGGCGGGCGGCGTCGAAGAGGACGAAGTTCTTTTGCTTGTCGTCGTGTTCCTTGTACTTGAACAGTTCGAGGCGGACGATGTCACCGCCCTTGGCGGAAATTGTCGCTTCCACCAGATCGGTGCGGACCGTGAAGGTTTCACCGGCGGGTGCCGCATCCACCGGCACGGGCGTACTGCCGGCCGGGGAAGCTGCCTGCAGGGCGCTGGAAGGCTTCGGTGCGGCGCTTGCAGCCGCGTCTCCCGTTGCGGCAGCGACCGGCGGCTTCGGCTGGTTGTACTTCTGCCAGTTTTCCCACAACATGAAGCTGGAAAAAGTGAAGATCAGAACCAGGATCAGGCGACGAGTGTCCATTGACGGCCTACGTTATCAAGCATTCTCAAATCAGGGTACCGGATCATACCCGCCGGGATGCCACGGGTGACAGCGGCAGACGCGTTTGACGCCCAGCCAGCCACCCCTGATGGCACCGTATTTCGTTACAGCCTCCGCCGCATATTCCGAACAGGTCGGAAGATAACGGCAGTTTCGCCCCAACAGCGGGCTGATCGCGTACTGATAGCCACGGATCAGGGCCAGCAGCATTCGTTTCATTCTCCTCCCCGCCCGCGCCACTGGCGTTGCAGCCGCACGAACAGCGACGACAGGTCGGCCGCCAACAACTTGCCGTCGAACGGATCCGGCTTTACCGCCAGCCGGACAATCAGGTCGCAAGCGGGAAGTTGCGACCGCTGGCGACGGAACTGTTCGCGGATCACGCGCCTCGCCCGATTGCGGTCGACCGCCTTTTTCAGCAGTTTCTTGCCGATCACCATGCCGAGGCGGGCATCCGCCAAACCGGTCGCCCGCGGCTGGTAATGGATGATCAGCAAGCTGCCGCGAATTGCCCTCCTGAAACCAAAAACGGATGAAAATTCATCCGTTCTTGTCAGGCGGTAACGTCTGGCGAAGGCCTGATCCACCCCGCCGAAAGCCCGGAGGTCAGGCAGCCAGACGCTTGCGGCCCTTGGCGCGACGTGCAGCAATGACAGCACGGCCACCCTTGGTACGCATACGGACCAGGAAGCCATGACCGCGCTTGCGGCGCACGACTGACGGTTGATACGTGCGTTTCATTTTCTGATTCCTTGATGTGCGGAGAAAAACGTGCAATTACACCGTGTTTACGGGAGCGCTGTCAAGGTCAATTATTTGCGAAACCTGTGGATAACTTGCCCCGGCAAGGGTAGAATCGCTGACTTGCCGAGAGCCTGCAAGCTCTTGGCCAACATGATAAATAATAATATAAATCAATAACCTGATGTTCATGCAGGGTCTGTTTCCGCCTGCGCGGGGGAGTGTCTTTAGCGATGACTGGTTTCTGGGAATCCTGTCTGCAGCGTTTCGAACAGGAGTTGCCTGCCCAGCAGTTCAACACCTGGATCAAACCGCTAAGGCTGGAAGGGGAAAATCAGCCAAGTGACGGCTTGCGTCTCCTCGCGCCCAACACCTTCATCCAGAAATGGGTCCGTGACCGCTACCTGACCCGCATCGAGGACTACAGCCGTACCTTCTTCCAACTGCCGGTCAGCATCGCGCTGGTAATCGACGGCAGCAAGCGCGGAGCCAGCCGTCCTGAAACTGAGGGTGAACCGGCTACCGGTCCGGCGCAGACGAGCAGGACCGCAGCAAGGGAAAAGGTCCGGGTGGTGAATCCCGGCTATGAGAAGTCACGGCTCTTTTCGACCTTCACCTTTGACAACCTGGTTGTCGGCAAGGCTAACGACCTTGCCCGTGCCGCCGGCATGCAGGTCGCCGGCGATCCTGGCGGTGCCTATAACCCACTGTTCATCTACGGTGGTGCCGGGCTGGGCAAGACCCACCTGATCCACGCAATCGGCAACTGCATCATTGCGGAAACACCAGAGAAGGTGGTGCGCTATGTGCATGCGGAAGACTATTACTCCGACGTAGTGCGCGCCTACCAGCAAAAATCATTCGACACCTTCAAGCGCATGTACCGCTCGCTTGACGTGCTGCTGCTCGACGACGTGCAGTTCTTCAATGGCAAGAACCGCTCGCAGGAGGAATTCTTCTTCCTGTTCAACGCGCTGATCGAGGCGCGCAAGCAGATCATCATCACCTGCGACACCTATCCGAAGGACATCAACGGCCTCGACGACCGATTGGTGACCCGTTTCGACTGGGGTCTGACGGTGCAGATAGAACCGCCCGAACTGGAGATGCGCGTCGCTATCCTGAAGAAGAAGGCCGAGGCCGAAAACCTGCAACTCGACAACGAGGTCGCCTTCTTCATCGCCAAGCATCTGCGCTCAAATGTTCGCGAACTTGAGGGGGCGCTGAAGAAGGTGCTCGCCTATTCGTCGTTCCACGGTCGTGTCATCGCGCTCGACCTGGCCAAGGAAGCATTGAAAGACCTCATCGGCTCGGTGCGCAACGTCGGCATGGACAATATCCAGAAGACAGTTTGCGATTTCTACAAGATCAAGGTCGCCGAACTGTTTTCGAGGAAGCGCACGCGCGCCATTGCCCGGCCACGCCAGGTCGCCATGTGGCTATGCCGCGAAGTCACGTCGCACAGCTTCCCGGAGATCGGCGATGCTTTCGGCGGCCGTGACCACACGACGGTAATCCATGCAGTCAGGAACATCGATTCACTGCGCGCCAAGGACAGCGAACTCAACCATGACTTGCATGTTCTGCTGCAGGTGCTGAAAGGATGAAGGGTGTTCATAAGGCTGTGGAAAAGCTGTGGGAGAAATGTGACTTAACCCGCGATTTGTCCTTTGTGGGAAAATTGTCAAGAATTCATCCACAGGCTTCCAAGTACTTTCCGGACAGCCATGAAGACAGCAGAAGTAATTGAAAATAAGAAAGAAATTTTGTTTATCCACAGAGTTGTTGCGGATATAGTCTTTAAAGGAATTTAATTTATGGTTCTTATCAAAGCCCTGAGGGACACGCTTCTTGCTCCGTTGCAGTCGGTGTCCGGAATTGTCGAACGACGTCATACGCTGCCCATCCTCTCGAACGTTCTGCTCGAAAAGAAGGGGGACAGGCTGACGCTGCTGGCTACCGACATCGAAATACAGATCACCACGACGACCGAGATCGCCGGTGGCGAAGACAACGGGGCGCTGACGGTTGGCGCCCGCAAGTTGCAGGAAATCCTGCGCTCACTGCCCGACGGCAGCGAAGTCAGCCTGATTCTCGAAGACAAGCGCCTGCAGGTGCGTTCCGGCAAGAGCCGTTTCAGCTTGCAGACGCTGCCGGCCGACGATTTTCCGCGCATGACACTGGCCGAGGGTGATACCAGGCAGTTCAGCATTTCGCAAAGGGCCTTTCGGCAGTTGCTCGGCAAGACGCAGTTCGGCATGGCGGCGCAGGATGTCCGCTATTACCTGAACGGCCTGCTGCTCCTTGTCGAAGGCACCGAACTGCGTGCCGTGGCGACCGATGGGCATCGGCTGGCGTTTGCCAGCGTCGCGATCGAGGCAGAATTGCCGCGCCAGGAGATGATCCTGCCGCGCAAGACAGTGCTTGAACTCAACCGGCTGCTGGTCGACAGCGACGATCTGCTGCATGTCACGCTGGCTCCGAACCAGGTACGCTTCTCGTTCGGTTCGGTGGTTCTTGTTTCGAAACTGATCGACGGGAAGTTTCCGGATTACGAGCGTGTCGTCCCAGCCAGTCTGCGCAATCACATGACGGTCGGTCGCCAGTTGCTGACCCAGGCGCTGAACCGGGCGGCAATCTTGACCAACGAGAAATTCCGTGGCGTGCGTGTCGTTCTTGGCGACGACATGCTCAAGTTGATTGCTGCCAACGCTGAGCAGGAAGAGGCGCAGGAAGAAATCGAGGTTGCTTATCAAGGTGATCCGATCGACGTCGGTTTCAACGTCGGCTATCTCCTTGATGTCCTCAACAATGTTCAGAACGAAGAGATCCAGTGGAGTTTCAACGATGCCAATTCCAGTGCGCTGATCACCTTGCCGGGCAACGAGCGCTTCAAGTACGTCGTCATGCCGATGCGCATCTGAGCGGCTGACACCAACAATATCAGGCAGGCCTGCCCGCTTGGGCAGGCCTTTTTCAGTTTCACGCAGAGCAGCGACAATGAGCGAAGAGCCAAGCAAATGATCAACCCAGAAGGCAGCGGGCCGGCCTACGGCGAATCCAGCATCCAGATCCTTGAAGGACTGGAGGCCGTAAGCAAGCGTCCGGGCATGTACATCGGCGATACCTCCGACGGTACCGGGCTTCACCACCTCGTCTTCGAGGTTGTCGACAATTCGATCGACGAGGCGCTGGCCGGACATTGCGACGACATCATCGTTACCATCCATACCGACAACTCGATCAGCGTCATCGACAACGGCCGTGGCATACCCACCGGCGTCAAGATGGACGACAAGCACGAGCCGAAGCGCTCGGCGGCGGAAATCGCGCTGACCGAACTGCACGCCGGTGGCAAGTTCAACCAGAATTCCTACAAGGTGTCCGGCGGCCTGCATGGCGTCGGCGTTTCGTGTGTCAACGCGCTGTCGCAATGGTTGCGTCTGACGATTCGCCGCGAGGGCCGGAAGCATTTCATGGAATTCGAGCGCGGTGTGCCGGTCGACCGCGTCATCGAACACCGCGACGGTTTCGAAGTCTCGCCGCTCAAGGTCCTCGGCAGTACCGAAAAGCGCGGCACCGAGGTGCACTTCCTGGCTGACGGAGATATCTTCGGCAACCTCGAATTTCACTATGAAATCCTTGCCAAGCGTCTGCGCGAACTATCCTTTCTCAACAACGGCGTGCGCATCCGCCTGTTCGACCAGCGTATTGCCAAGGAGGAGGAGTTTGCCTTTGCCGGCGGGGTCAGAAGCTTCGTCGAGTACATCAACCGGAGCAAGTCGGTCCTGCACCCGAATATCTTCTACTCGGCCGGTGAGGCCAAGGTTGGCCAGGGGGCCAGCGACACCGGTATCATCATCGGCGTCGAAGTGGCGATGCAGTGGAACGATTCGTACCAGGAACAGGTGCTCTGCTTCACCAACAACATCCCGCAGTCGGACGGCGGTACCCACCTGACCGGCCTGCGTGCCGCGATGACACGTGTCATCAACAAGTACATTGACGAAAACGAGATCGCCAAGAAGGCGAAGGTCGACATTTCCGGCGACGACATGCGCGAAGGCCTGGCTTGCGTGCTTTCGATCAAGATGCCTGACCCCAAGTTCGCATCGCAGACCAAGATGAAGCTGGTTTCTTCTGAAGCGCGGCCCGCGGTCGAGGAAGTGGTTGCCCAGAAACTCACCGACTTCCTGCTCGAACGCCCGCTTGATGCCAAGATGATCTGCGGCAAGATCGTCGAGGCGTCGCGGGCACGTGAAGCCGCTCGCCGCGCGCGCGAAATGACCCGGCGCAAGGGCGTGCTCGACGGCGTTGGCCTGCCCGGCAAGCTGGCCGATTGTCAGGAAAAGGATCCGGCCCTGTGCGAGATCTACATCGTCGAGGGTGACTCGGCCGGCGGCTCGGCCAAGCAGGGCCGTGACCGCAAGTTCCAGGCCATCCTGCCGCTGCGTGGCAAGGTGCTCAACGTCGAGAAGGCGCGTTTCGACAAGCTGATTGCCTCCGAGCAGATCGTCACGCTGATTACCGCTCTGGGCACCGGTATCGGCAAGGACGACTTCAACGTCGAGAAACTGCGCTACCACCGGATCATCATCATGACCGATGCCGACGTCAACGGCGCCCACATCCGGACGCTGCTGCTGACGCTGCTCTACCGCCAGATGCCCGAACTGATCGAGCGTGGTTACGTCTATATTGCCCAGCCGCCCCTGTACAGGGTCAAGCACGGCAAGAGCGAGCGTTACCTCAAGGACGACCAGGAGTACCACCAGTTCCTGCTCAATCTTGCCCTCGACGAGGCCGCACTGACGCCGCGCGCGGGTGCCGATGCGATCACCGGCCCGGCCCTGGAAAGCCTGGCCCGCTCGTGGCTGGCCACCGAGGCGGTCATTCACCGCCTGTCGCACCTGATCAACCCGGATGTCCTGCAGGCCATCGTCCAGCACAACCTTGCGGTCGACCTGTCGAGCGAGGACAAGGCGCGTGCCAGCGCCGAACTGATTGCCGGCCATGTCAATCATGGCAGCCGCATCGTCACCCGCTTCGACGATATCCAGGAGCGCTGGATCCTGCGCGTCGAGCGCATGCACCACGGTAACCTCAAGGTCGGCCTGATCGACGAGGACCTGCTGCTCTCCGGGGATTACCTGCAGTTGCGGCGTACCGCTGAAACGCTTGCCGATCTGTTCGGCGCGGGCGCGGTGATGGCGCGGGGCGAAAAGAAACAGGCTGTCGGCAATTTCGGTGACGCGATGACCTGGATGTTGAACGAAGTCGAGCGCGGCATCGCCAAGCAACGCTACAAGGGCCTCGGCGAGATGAATCCCAATCAGTTGTGGGAGACGACGATGGATCCCGCGGTTCGGCGCCTGCTGCGCGTGCAGATCGACGATGCGATCGCCGCCGACGAGATCTTCACGACGCTGATGGGCGAACTGGTCGAGCCGAGACGGGCATTCATCGAGACCAATGCGCTGACTGCGCGGATCGACGTCTGATCCGGAGCATTTTCCGCAACTGAGGAACAGGCTCCGGAAGGGGCCTGTTCCTTTTCTTGAGGGAGCGTTCGATGCGCGTCATCATCCAGCGGGTCAGTGAGGCAACTGTCACGGTCGACCACGAAATTACCGGAAAAATTGGTTCCGGCCTGCTGGTGCTGGCCGGGTTCGAGGCGGACGACGTTGACGCCGATCTCGGCTGGATGGCCGGCAAGCTTGTCAGGATGCGCCTGTTCGCCGACGAGGCGGGGGTGATGAACCGTTCTGTTCAGGATGCGGGCGGCGAGATTCTGGTGGTTTCGCAGTTCACGCTCTATGCCTCGGTGAAGAAAGGCAACCGCCCCTCCTGGAGCAGGGCGGCCCGTGGAGATGTTTCGCGACCCCTGTTCGCGCGCTTCGTTGCGAAGTTGGAGTGCGAACTCGGCAAGCCGGTGGCAACCGGCGTGTTCGGAGCGGACATGCAGGTCAGCCTGGTCAATGACGGCCCGGTGACGGTTTTCGTGGATTCGGTATCGCCGGAGTAAGTGTGTGCTCGCTCCGGTGCCAATGGCTTGCCTTGGAACGCTCCCGGCATGCGCGGTGAATCAGTCAGCGACGATGAGGACGGGTCGGTTGGTGTAGAACTCGTGGCGTTTATCGAGGAGCGGGATCGTCGTGCCCTTGAGCCGGTTTTCGTGCAGCAGTGCCAGGTCGACGTCGGCGACGACGATCTGTTCCTCATTGATGACGCCTTCCGCGGCGATTCCGTCGCGCGCAAAGTGAAAATCCGAGGGCGTGATGATCGAGGCCTGCCCATAGTGCAAGCGTAGCCCGGCCACCGGCAGGTTGCCCACCGTGCTGGTCATCGCCACATAGATCTGATTCTCGATGGCGCGGGCGTGGCAACAGTAGCGCACGCGGAGAAAACCCTGACGGTCGTCGGTGCAGGAGGGCACGAAGACGATTTCGGCGCCTTCCTCGGCGGCGGACCTCGCCAGTTCGGGAAATTCGATGTCGTAGCAGATCAGGATGGCGATCTTGCCGTAGGGTGTCTGGAAGACGTTGAGGACGTCACCATGGTCGCTGTTCCACTTTTCCTTTTCCCAGCGCGTCCGGTGGATCTTGTCCTGCAGATGCACCTCGCCACCCGGCGTGAACAGGAAGGCGGTGTTGAGCAGCTTGCCCTCGCGGATGTTCGGGTGCGTGCCACCGATCAGGTAGTAGCCGTGGCGCACGGCATGGGCGCGGAGGAGTTCGATATAGGGCGTGGTGTATTCGGAGAGACCGCGCACGGCGCTGGGCACGTCGTCGTTGTCCATGAAGGAAAGCAGTTGCGTAGTGAACAGCTCCGGCAACAGGACGAACTGCGGGCAGTAATCGGCCGCCGCGTTGAGGACGAAATCGACCTGGCGGACAAAGCCGTCCCAGTCATCGATATGCCGCAACTGGTACTGAATCGAGGCGATACGAACCTTCATGGGAAATCCCTTCCTGGCAGTTGAGTGGGCCGTGACGGATCATAGGCCCGGTTCAGCCAGACGATCAGGCTGGCATAGCCGGCCGATTCCTGGTCCGTTGGAAGATATCCGTCCAGGATGCCGCAATAGTCGAAACCTTCGTCCAGCTGGAAACGCAGCGCCGGATCGTGGAACTGACCCCAGATGACGCGCTTGGCGTATTCCGCCGGCCCCATCTTGCTGGCGTACCGGCTGTAGCCGGGGAGTCGACCGCCGGCGATGATGCGCTTGAGATTCATCGACCGGCAAAGTGTGCGCCGCGCCTCGTAGAGTGCGTGGCCGATGCCATGGCCGCGTTCATCAGGGGCGACGCAAACCTCGGCCCCATAGAGCGTGTGGCCGCGGTCTGGGTCATGGGTGTCGAAAACACCGTCGTTGGTGATGCTCGCCCACGTATGGTGCAGACTGTACTGCTCCCACAGAATTACGATGGAAATCGCGATGCCGACCAGTTTCCCGTCCAGTTCCGCGGCGAACTGTCCGCGCGGAAAGAGTTGCAGCAGGTTCTCGAACTGATCCTGCCGGAAGGGCGAGATCGAGGGATAGACGCGGGACTGCAAGGCAATCGCCGAATCGACGTCGCTGTGGCACAGATTACGGATGGTGAGCATCGCTGAGTAATCCTGCTGGTATCGCCGCTTGTCCCGGAGGAAATCAGGTGCCAGTGTAACGCGCGCGGGCGTCGGACGCACGCGGGCGATGAGCACGATGCCGGGCGTGCGATCCGTCAGGGCACCACGGTGACGGGCGGACGCTGCCCGACGAACTCCAGCCTGGGGTAAAGCGCCTCGGTGACGAAAACGCTGCTGTCGCGGTTGACGCGCAAGACCTGGCCGATTTCCGGTCGTCCTCGCCGTTTCGCGCCAGTCGTCAGGACCAGCGATGAAGATGGGCTTGGAGGAAGCATCGGACAGCGTGCCGGCCTTCGGCCCCGCTGGAATCAGCACCGTGACCGCCTGGGTGTGATCCGACGGGTAGCCGGTGCGCGGGTCGAGCAGATGCGGATAGCGCTTGCCGGCGACTTCGAAGAAGCGCTGGTAATCACCCGAGGTGCCGATCGCCTCGCCGTCTTCGAGCGCAACCGTGGCCATGGGTCCGGGTTGGCGCGGGTGCTGGATGCCAACCCGCCATTTCCGGCCTTCCTTGCTGCCGAGCGCCATGACATTGCCGCCGATGTTGATCAGCGCATTGTGGATACCCTGGCCCCGCAGGATTTCGGCGGCCCGGTCGAGGGCGACGCCTTTCAGGTAGCCGCCGAAATCGAGTGCGACATCGTGGTTGCGGCTGGCAACGCGATTGCCGCTGACGGTTAGGTCGGCAATCGAGGGCCTGCTTGCCAGCCAGGCCTTGATCTCCGCTTCGGGCGGCAATTCGGCCTTGAACTCGTCGGCCTGGAAGCCCCAGAGCTGGATCAGCTTGCCGATGCCCGGGTCGAACAGATAATCGCCCGGGCGGCTGAATTCCCTGGCCTCGGCGACGAGCGCGGCGAGTTCCGGACTGACCTGTTGCGGTCGACCTTCACCAACCGCCAGATTCAGTTCACTCAGTTCGGAAGGCTGCCAGGCGTGATAGGCGCGGTGCAGGCGATCGAATTCGCGCAGCACCGCGGTGATCGCCTGGCGGCCTTGCGCTGGTTCGTGGCTGACGACGATGACCTCGACGCGGGTGCCGAAAACGTAAGCCTGCTGCTCCTGCAGCGGAGCGCGCCCGCAGGCGGCGACGACGAGGACGAGCAGCAGCGCGCCGAGGGCGGTACGCAACACGCGCGTCAGGATTCTTCCGGCGCCGTGCGGGCCAGTTCGGCCGCGGCTGCCAGGCAGGCGAGGCGGCCGACGACGCCATAGGCGTAGAAACGGTTCGGCGGGGCATCCGGCCCAGAGGCGTAGTCCGGCAGGTTGCAGCCGGTCTCGAAGGCAAGTGGCTCGAAGTGCATGCCCGGCGCGTTGAGGTTTTCGTCCTTGCCGCGACCGGTATGGACGCGGTAGAAGCCGCCGACGACGTAGCGGTCGATCATGTAGATGACCGGCTCGGCGACCGCGTCATTCAGCGTCTCGAACGAGTGCACGCCCTCCTGGACCAGGACCTCGCTGACCTCCAGTCCTTCCTTGCCAACGCTCATCTTGTTGCGCTGCTTGCGGTTCAGGGCAATGACTTCGTCGGCGTCGCGCACCGTCATCACCCCCATGCCGTAGGTGCCGGCGTCGGCCTTGACCACTACGTAGGGCGTCTCGTCGATGCCGTATTCCTTGTATTTTTCACGGACGATATCGAGTACGGCGGCGACATTCGCGGCCAGGCATTCCTCGCCCTGCCGCTCGTGGAAATTGACGCTGCGGCAGACCGAGAAAGTCGGGTTGATGCGCCAGGGGTCGATGCCGATTTCCTTGGCGAAGTTGGTGGCCACTTCGTCGTAGGCGGCGAAATGGTTGGATTTGCGGCGAACGGCCCAGCCGGCATGGAGCGGCGGCAGGATGAACTGCTCGTTCAGGTTCTGAAGGATTTCCGGTATGCCTGCCGACAGGTCGTTGTTGAGCAGGATGGCACAGGGGTCGAAACCATCGAGCCCGAGGCGGTACTCGCCGCGGACGAGCGGTTCGAGCAGCAGAGTCTGGCCGTTGGGGAGTTCGATCGGTGTCGGCCGCGTGATTTCCGGAAGCATGGATCCGAGCCGGACGTTGAGGCCGGTCTGGCGCAGGATCGCCGCGATCTGGGCGACGTTCTGCAGGTAGAACTGGTTGCGTGTGTGGTTTTCCGGGATCAGCAGCAGGTTGCGGGCATCGGGGCAGATCTTTTCGATCGCAGTCATCGCCGCCTGCACGCAGAGCGGCAGGAAGGCGGGGTTCAGGTTGTTGAAACCGCCGGGGAAGAGGTTGGTGTTGACCGGCGCCAGCTTGAAGCCGGAATTGCGCAGGTCGCACGAGGAATAGAATGGCGGCGTGACTTCCTGCCACTGGCTGCGCAGCCAGTGCTCGATCTGCGTGCTGCTGGCGAGGAAGCGGCGCTCGAGTTCGAGCAGGGGGCCGGTTAGGGCGGTAGTCAGGTTGGGAACCATGTGCGGTCTCGAGGCCGGGAAGGGGGGTTTGCTGTCGGGCGGAATGTTACACCGCAGCGCACAAGATTGGTCCGGTCGCGTGCGGTCAACCCGTTGAAAGCAGGTAAAATTCCGCCCTTCGCCTCACCGCCATCCAGCCGATCGGAATCGCCGTGCTCGTCGCCGCCAACATCACCATGCAGTTCGGGGCCAAGCCCCTGTTCGAGAACGTCAATGTCAAGTTCGGCGAGGGCTATCGCTACGGCTTGATCGGCGCCAACGGCTCGGGAAAGTCGACGTTCATGAAGATTCTCTCCGGCGCGCTCGAACCATCCGCCGGCAACGTCTCGAAGGATCCGCATGAGCGGATGGCCTACCTGAAGCAGGACCAGTTCGGATTCGAGGATGCGCGCGTGCTCGACGTCGTGCTGATGGGTCACGAGGAAATGTGGGCCTGCATGAGCGAACGCGATGCCATCTACGCCAATCCGGAAGCAACCGAAGAGGACTACATGAAGGCCGCCGACCTCGAGCATCAGTTTGCCGAATTCGATGGTTACACGGCTGAATCGCGGGCGGGTGAACTGCTGCTCGGGGTCGGCATTCCGACCGAACAGCACAACGGCCCGATGCGCGAAGTGGCGCCTGGCTGGAAGCTGCGCGTGCTGCTCTGCCAGGCGCTGTTCGCCAATCCGGATATCCTGCTGCTCGACGAACCGACCAACAACCTCGATATCAACACCATCCGCTGGCTGGAAGACATGCTGAACAATCGTGACTCGACGATGATCATCATCTCGCACGACCGCCATTTCCTGAACCAGGTCTGCACTCACATGGCCGACCTGGACTACGGCAAGATCACCACCTACGCCGGCAACTACGATGATTTCATGGAGGCTTCGCAACAGGCCCGCGAACGTCAGTCGAACGCCAATGCCAAGGCCAAGGAACGGATCGCCGAGTTGCAGACCTTCGTCCGCCGCTTTTCGGCCAACGCGTCCAAGGCCAAGCAGGCGACCAGCCGCGTGAAGCTGATCGACAAGTTGAAGCCGGAAGACGTCAAGCCCTCATCGCGGCAGTATCCCTGGATCCGCTTCGACTACGACGAAAGGGAGAAGCTGCACCGCCAGGCGGTCGAGGTCGAAGGCCTGTCGTTCGCCTATCCAGGCTCGCAACGCCGAATCTGCAACAAGCTGACGTTTACCATCAACGGCGGCGAGAAAATTGCCGTGATCGGCGAAAACGGTGTCGGCAAGACGACGCTGTTGAAGTTGCTGCTGGGCGAACTGCAACCTGATGTCCGGGACCATCAAGTGGGCGGAGAAGGCCCGGCCGGGCTACTACGCGCAGGATCACAGCGCCGAATTCCAGTCTGGCACCAGCCTGACAGACTGGATAGCGCCGTATGCCCGTGCCTCGGCCGGCGATGGTGGTGACATCGAGACGCTGATCCGTGGCACGCTCGGCCGCCTGCTGTTTTCCGGTGACGAGGTAAAGAAGCCGGTCAAGGTGATCTCGGGCGGCGAGCAGGGCCGCATGCTCTTCGGCCGGCTGATGCTGTCGCGGCCGAACGTGCTGATCATGGACGAGCCGACCAACCACCTGGACATGGAGTCGATCGAGGCCTTGAACACGGGTCTCGAGAAGTTCCCCGGCACGCTGGTCTTTGTTTCGCATGACCGTGAGTTCGTCTCGTCGCTGGCAACGCGCGTCTTCGAAGTCAAGGGTGACGGAAGGGTCGTCGATTACCTGGGCGGCTACGAGGACTACCTGGCCAGCCAGGGGGTCGGCTGAGGGTGCGCGTCAGGTCTCGCGCAGGTCGGCGATGACGGGGTCGCCGAAGCGATCGCCGAGCAGGTGATCGACCAGGTGCCGGGCAGCGACCGCCGGGCGTGTCAGCATCCCCTGTTCCTTGAGTTCGACGAAGCGCTTGCGCAGGGGGAAGCGGTCACCAGGGGTGGCGCGGATTTCGGCTTGCATGTCCGTGTCGATGACACCCGGCGCGAGGCTTGCGACACGCAAGCCCGAATGGCTTTCCAGGGCAAGGGCGCGCGCATGCTGATCTAGCGCGGCCTTGGTCGCGCAGTAGATGCTCCAGCCCGGATAAGCATTGCGCGCGGCCCCGCTCGACACGTACAGAAGGCGGCGGTCGGGTACGCCGGCGCTGGCGGCGACGAAGCGGTCGGCGAAGAGCAGCGGTGCCGTGACATTGACGCTGACGGCGCGGGCTACAGCCGCGGCGGCAAGTGTTCCGGCTTGGCCGACCGGCTGCAGGAGGCCGGCGTTGTTGATCAGCAGCGCGACCTTGCAGCCGGCGAAGAATCGCTCGAAAACACCGTCGGCCAGCCAGGCGGCGACGGCGCCGACGTCGGCGAAGTCGATTCTGATCTGGGCAAGCATGGTAGCGTAACTGGCGGCGAGTTCAGCGTTGCCGGTGCGGGCGACACCGAGGACGGCGATGCCGCGGGTCAGGAGTTCACCGGCGACTGCTGCGCCCAGGCCGCGCGTGTGGCCGGTCAGCACGGCCCGGACTGTCGTTTGAGCAAACGTCGCATCGCTCACTGCGAGGTTCCTTCAGTGGCGAGGGTGCGGATGATGCGCACGCAATCGACATCCGACTGGTGGTAGGCCGACTTGACGTATTCGAGGTAGGCGCGCTCCTCCGAGTCCGGGGTGCTGGCGAGCGCTGTCCGGTAAGCAAAGCGGAGGAACAGGAAGCCGGGTTGCGGTTCCTCGATGTTGATGGTCAAGCTGCCGCCAGCGCTCGATGGGGAGGGCACGATGTCGAAGCAGACCCACTGCGCTTCCGCCATCGTGACGCGGTCGCGGATGGTCGCCGGGCCAAAGTCGAGTTCGCGCAGCAAGGCTTCGCTGGTGCGTTCGAGAATCGCGCATGACTCCAGGCCGGGGAGGAAGGGCAGGGGGTTTTCTACGCGCTGCAGCAGGCCATTCCAGATCTGTTCCCGGGTCAGCGGCACCACCAGCGGATTGCCGGGGTCGGTGATGGCGATGAGGTGTTCGAATTGCATGGCGCGATGGTAGCATCCCCGCCATGCAACTCGAACGCATACTTCAAAGGCATGGCTTCGGCACTCGGCGGGAATGTCGCGCGCTGATTGTCGAGGAACGGGTCGCTGTTGCCGGCACCCTATGTACCGAGCCAGTCGCGGAGATCGCGACTGGCGGTCTGGTATTTTCGGTCGACGGAGTCAGCTGGCCATTCATGGAGTTTGCCACGTTGATGCTGCACAAGCCGGCGGGTTACGAATGCTCGCGCAAGCCGATGCATCACCCCAGCGTGCTCGAACTGCTGCCGAGGCCATTGCGCCTGCGCGGCGTACAACCGGTGGGGCGGCTCGACGAGGACACCACCGGGCTGCTCTTGGTCACCGACGACGGCCAGTTGAATCACGTGCTCTCATCAGCCCGGCGCAAGGTTCCGAAGATCTACCGGGTGACGACCCGACATGCGGTAGATCAGGACCAGGTCGAGCGGCTGTTGGCTGGTGTGCTGCTCAACGACGAGCCGGACCCGATCGCAGCCGCGGCCTGCGAGATCGCCGGCGAGAAGCTGCTGCGGCTGACGGTGACCGAGGGAAAGTACCACCAGGTCAAGCGCATGGTGGCGGCCGCCGGCAATCGTGTCGAGGCGCTCCATCGGGAGGCGGTTGGCGAACTGGCGCTGCCCGACGACCTCGGGGTGGGTGAATGGCGCTGGCTAAGTGCGGTCGACCTGAATAGACTGAGGAAATCAGGATGACCCTGACCGAGATGCGCTATATCGTCGCGCTCGCCCGCGAGCGCCACTTCGGCAAGGCGGCCGATGCCTGCCACATTAGCCAGCCGACGCTGTCGGTGGCGCTGAAGAAGGTCGAGGGACAGCTTGGCGCGGCCCTGTTCGAGCGGACAGCGTCCGATGTCCGCATCACGGGGCTAGGCGAACGCATCGTCGCGCAGGCTCGGCGTGTTCTCGAAGAGGCCGTGCGCCTCGAGGAGATCGCCTTTGCCGGCGGCGATCCGATGAGTGGGGCGCTGCGCGTCGGGGTCATCTACACGATCGCACCCTATTTGCTGCCGCAGCTGATTCCCGCGCTTCACCGGCAGGCGGCGAGGATGCCGCTGTTCCTCAAGGAGGACTTCACCGGCAACCTGATTCCGGCGCTCAAGGCCGGCGAACTGGACGTGATCGTCATTGCGTTGCCGTTTGCCGAGTCCGGCCTGGTCGCCCAGCCGGTGTATGAGGAGCCGTTCCGTGTCGTTGTTCCGGCGGGCCACCCCTGGGTGGGGCGAACTGCGGTGGCGGGCGATGAACTCGACGGTCAGGATCTGCTGCTGCTCGGGCAGGGCAACTGTTTCCGCGATCAGGTTCTTGAGTCCTGCCCGCGCCTTTCCGTGCCACATGCGCTTGAGCATTCACTTGAGGGAAGTTCGCTGGAAACGATCCGCTACATGGTGGCGAGCGGGGCCGGGGTGGCGGTGATGCCGAGCACTGCGGCCGATCCGCTGATCGACAGGGAACCGTTGGTCAGGGTTCTTCCTTTCGCCGGTAGGCCGCCGGCGCGTACGGTCGGACTCGTCTGGCGGGTGACCTTCCCGCGTCCGCAGGCGATCGACGCGGTGAGGGCGGCCGTGCTTTCCTGCGAGTTGCCGGGTGCGAAGGCGGTGCGCTGAGTTTCACGTGAAACATTGCCGCCGGCTGACCAGCGTCAGGCGGCGGGCTTCTTCCGCGTTGCGGCCTTGGCCGGCGCCTTCTTGTCGAACTCGAAGCCGACCTTGCCCTCCTGGACCACCAGGTAGGCCGAGAACTTGCGGCGCGTGCGGTTGGAGACGAATTCCCTGAGCAGGTCGGTCTTGCCGCCGGCCAGCAGTTTCTTCATCTGCTCCGGTTCGATCGGTTGCTGCAGGATGATCCGGCCGGAGCGGAAGTCGCAAGACGTGGCCGGGCCGACCGATTTCTCGCAGACGTAGGCATTGGCGTTGTCGTAGACGTTGGCAGCGCATTTCGGGCATTTGCCGAGGCTCTCCTGGCCGGAGAAGTCGACTGCTTCCGCTTTGCCTTCCTCGTTTGCGTTGGCCTGGCCGAAGTCGAATTCCGGCTGGTGCTCCGCATTGAGGCGGATCGCCGCGGCGAAGCTGCGGCCCATCTTGTTGCGGAAACCGGTCAGCGGGCCGATGCGGCCGTCACCAAGGAGGGCTTCGATTTCAGCCGGCTCGTACTGGCGGCCGGCGACTATCTTCCATAACGAATAGCCGCAGGCGTTGCACTGGAATTTCTTGTAGGTTTCGCGAATCTGGCCGCCACATTTCGGGCAGGGCGCCGACAATACGCCGAAGTCGCCGGGAATCGTGTCGGCTTCGTAGCTCTTCGCGCGCTCGACGAGATGACGCGTCATCTCGGCAATTTCGCGCATGAACTCGGCGCGCGTGAACTCGCCCTTTTCGATGCGCCCCAGTTTCCATTCCCAGTCGCCAGTCAGTTCCGGCTGGGTCAGTTCGTTGATCCCGAGGCCGTTGAGCAGCGTCATCAGCGAGAAGGCCTTGGCGGTCGGGATCAGTTCACGGCCCTCGCGGTGCATGTACTGTTCGCCGATCAGGTTCTCGATGATCTGGGCGCGCGTGGCCGGGGTGCCGAGGCCGCGACCGGCCATCGCTGCTCGCAGTTCCTCGTCGTCGACCATCTTGCCGGCGCCTTCCATGGCGGAGAGCAGAGTGGCTTCCGAATAGCGGGGGGGCGGCTTGGTTTCGTTGGCCTTGACCGTCACTTCTTCGGTTTTCACCGTTTCTCCGGCGTCGACCGCAACCAGGTTGCCTTCTGTGCCTTCCTGCCTTTCCTTGCCATGCACGGCGAGCCAGCCAGGATTGACCAGCACCTTGCCCTCGGTCTTGAAGGGATGGCCCTCGACCCGCGTGATTCTGGTGGTGACCAGGTACTCGGCGGCCGGGAAGAAGACGGACAGGAAGCGCTTGACGACGAAGTCGTAGAGCTTCTGCTCCAGTTCATTCAGGTGCTTGGGCGCCTGCGTGGTGGGAATGATCGCGAAGTGGTCGCTGATCTTGGCATTGTTGAAGATGCGCTTGTTCGGCAGCACCCAGTTGCGGGCGATGATCTGGTGGGCGAAGGGTGCGTAGCGGGCGAGCAGGACCTCGTCATGGCCCTTGCCGGCGCCTTCGCCGGTAAACATGGCCATCGTGGCCTTCACCGTGGTGACATAATCTTCCGGCAGGCAGCGCGAGTCGGTTCGCGGATAGGTGAGGACCTTGTGCTTTTCGTAGAGGGCCTGGGCGAGACTCAGCGTGGTCTTGGCGGAGAAGCCGAAGCGACCGTTCGCTTCGCGCTGCAGGCTGGTCAGGTCGAAGAGCGGCGGCGACATGCGCGTCTCCGGCTTGGCTTCCTCGGTCACCGTTCCGGACTTGCCCAGCGTGGCGGCGCGGATCGCGTCGGCACGGCGCTCTTCCCAGAGGCGGTCGGCACGGGCATGCTCGTCGTCTTCCTTGCCCTTGAAGCCTTCGTCGAACCATCTGCCGGCGTAGTTGCCGGCCCGTGCGGCAAAATCGGCCTCGACTTCCCAGTAAGCGCGGGGCTTGAATTCGCGGATATGCCGCTCGCGCTCGACGACGATGGCCAGCGTCGGGGTCTGTACGCGACCGACCGTGGTCAGGTGGAAGCCGCCGGTCTTGGAATTGAAGGCGGTCATCGCCCGGGTGCCGTTGATGCCGACCAACCAGTCGGATTCGGAACGGCAGACGGCGGCGTCTGCCAGCCCCTGCATCTCCTGGCCGCTGCGCAGGCGCGCAAAGCCGTCGCGGATGGCCCCTTGGGTCATCGACTGCAGCCAGAGGCGCTGCACCGGCTTTTTGCTGCCAGTGCTCTGGGCGATGTAATTGAATATCAGCTCGCCTTCGCGTCCCGCATCGCAGGCGTTGACGAGTCCTTCGACGTCTTTGCGCTTGATCAGCCTGGCCAGCAACCGGAGGCGGGCCTGTGTCTTCTCGATTGGCGACAGGGCGAAGTGCGGCGGGATCACCGGCAGGTGTGCGAAAGACCACTTGCCGCGTTTGACCTCGAATTCCTCCGGGCAGGTCAGCTCGAGCAGATGGCCAATGGCCGACGAGAGAACATGCTGCTCGCTCTCGAAGTAGTCGTCGTGCTTGGTAAAGCCCCCCAGCGCCTTGGCGATGTCGGCGGCGACGGAGGGCTTTTCGGCGATGATCAGCGTTTTGGTCATGGGTTCTGTCGGTTGAGTGCCGGGGCATGATAAGTGCCCGGCGCGCGGCTTGGCAAGCTGTCTGTCTTCGGGGCGCCTCAGGCGAGGCGCTGGTAGCGGTTGCCGGGAAGGATCGCGACGCCGCCGGCGAGTTCGAGCGCGAGGAGTTCGCCGAGCAACTGGTCGGCGCCGAGTCCGGTCCGTTCAACGAGTTCGTCGAGGCCGCAGGGATCGTGGCCGAGTGCCGTCAGGAGCGGCGAAGCGGCCGCTTCGGGAGGGGCGGTGTCAGTCGCGAGCGCCGCGATATCCCCAAGTTCTTCGAGAATGTCGCGCGCCGTCTCGACGAGCTTGGCGCCTTGCTTGATCAGCTTGTGGCAGCCGCGGGCGACAGGCGAGTGGATCGAGCCGGGAATGGCGAAGACCTCGCGCCCCTGCTCGGCGGCGAGACGGGCAGTGATCAGCGAACCGCTTTCGGGAGCGGCCTCGACGACCAGGACGCCGCGCGCGAGGCCGGAGATGATGCGGTTGCGGCGCGGGAAGTTGGCGGCGATGGCGGCTGTGCCGAGCGGAAACTCGGAGACGATGGCGCCGTGTTCAGCAATCGCCAGTGCCAGTTCGCGGTTGCGTGCCGGATAGAGGCGGTCGGCGCCGGTACCGATGACGGCGACGGTGGCGCCGTCGGCAGCCAGCGCACCGCGGTGGGCGGCGGCATCGATGCCGAGTGCGAGGCCGCTGACGATGCACAGCCCGTGTCCGGCCAACATCCTGGCGAAGGCTTCGGCGGTCTGCAGACCCTGCGGGGTGGCATTGCGGCTGCCGACGATAGCCATCGCCGGTAGCCGCAGCAGATCAGGGTTGCCGCGCACATAGAGGAGGGTCGGTGGGTCGGGGATTTCCAGCAAGGCCTGCGGATAGGCGGCATCGGCGAGGGTGACGAGGTGCTGCCCGGGTTCGTCGGCCCAGGCCAGGCCACGGTCAACCGCTTCGCCGGGGTCGCAATCAAAGAGCAGTTCGGCACGATCGCCGGCCACGGTGCGGGCGGCAAGGCGGCCAGCGGCGAAGATAGCCTCGGGTAAACCGAAAGCGGCGAGAAGCTTCCGTTGCGTCTCGCCGCCCAGGCCGGGAATCAGGGTCAGCCGCAGCCAGGCGGCCAACCCTTCGGTTTGCGTCACGGATTCCTTACGGAGTCGCCGATCTGGATCGATTTGGAGGATTCGACGATGAGCGCGTAGGAAATGCGATCGAAGGTCCGGAAGACGAAGGCGAGCGCGTAACGTTCCTCCGGAATCGGTGTCACGACGGCGCGCAGGTTTTCATCGAACCCCTTCGCGACGCGGTTGCGGAACACCGCGACCACAGCGCCCACGTCGAGTCCGTCCAGCCTGCCCCGGGTCAGCGACACGACCGAGCCTTTGCCGCCTTCGGTAAGACCACCGTAGATCGTCATGATCTTGCCGGCGACGTCGCGATCCGGACGATGCGGCACGTAGGAAATGATGTCCGCCGGCGGTGCCGGCAGCAGGCGGTCGCCGCGATAGATTTCCGCCTTCGCGTCCGTGACGCGGACGACGGCCGGTTCGCCTGGCTTGCCCGGTTGCACGAGACGGGCGTGGCCGAGGAAGAAGGCTTCGTAGCCGAGCACCTCGCCGCTGTCGGGATCCTTGAGTGGCTTGAGCGGGACGATAGACGTGCCAGTTGACTACGCTTGCGTCGTCGATCGGGGCTGCGAAGCCGACGTCTCCGCTGCCGATGACCATGCGCTCTTCCTGCGGGGCCACGATGCGGATCGGACTTTCCATTTCGAGGTTCTCGATGACGAGGGGCCGCGAAAGGAAGGGTTCGATGATGTGCGACGGGATACTCGGAATCGCTTTCTGGACGGGTTCGGAATAGACCTGCGGCCCGAGCTTGGCCGTCGTTGCCGACGACTTGACCTTCTTGCCGACGCGCAGACGGGGTGAGCCACCCGAGCGGTCAAGATAGACGATTTCGCCGGGGTAGATCAGGTGCGGATTCTTGATCTCCTCACGGTTCATGTTCCAGATTTCCGGCCAGCGCCACGGTTCCTTCAGGAACTTTCCGGAGATCCCCCAGAGCGTGTCGCCCTTGACCACGACGTGGCGGTCAGGGGGATTGTCGACGAGCTTGAGCGGCTCGGCGGCCGATGCACAAACGGCCGTCACGGCCAGGATGAGCGCGGATATAATGCGTACCATAGTCGTAACCTCACGTGCCGACGGAACATTTAGCTGCCCGTACGGTCCCAGCCGCACCGGGCGATCCCGTTTCGATATCTCGGGAAGTGCTTGAGATTCTGCACGTAATAACTTAAGCGGGCAAGCTTTTTTCGGTATTTCCTATGGCACTTCTACCCATTTTGCGTTTTCCCGACCAGCGACTGAAAAAGATCGCCATGCCGGTCGCGGAAATCGACGATTCAATTCGCCGCCTGATTGCCGACATGGCCGAGACAATGTACGAGGCGCCGGGCATTGGGCTGGCGGCGACCCAGGTCGACGAGCACATACGGGTGGTCGTGATCGATGTCTCCGAGGAGAGGAACGACCTGCGGGTGTTCATCAATCCGGAACTCGCGGAGTGCACGGGATTGCAGTCCGGTGAGGAGGGTTGCCTGTCGGTCCCCGGTGTCTTCGAGAAGGTCGACCGTGGCGAGCGTGTCACCGTGCGTTACCTTGATGCGGATGGCCAGGCGGCGGTGCTCGAGGCCGAGGGGTTGCTGGCGGTGTGCATCCAGCACGAGATCGATCACCTGAATGGCAAGGTCTTCGTCGACCACCTGTCACAACTCAAGCAGACCCGCATAAAGAGCAGGCTCGCCAAGCAGGCGCGCGTGACCGCGTGAGGCTGATCTTTGCCGGGACGCCGGAATTCGCGGCGACTGCGCTGCTGGCGATCGTCGATGCCGGTCATGACGTCACGCTGGTTATGACGCAGCCGGACCGGCCGGCGGGGCGCGGCATGTCGCTGCAGCCGTCGCCGGTGAAGAGGCTGGCACTCGAACGCGGCATCGCGGTCTTCCAGCCATCGACCCTCAAGGATGCGGCGGCCCAGGAGAGGATCGTCGCGACGGGAGCGGAGGTCATGGTCGTCGCGGCCTATGGCCTGATCCTGCCGCAGGCGGTGCTTGACCTGCCGTATCTGGGCTGCGTCAACATCCATGCTTCGCTGCTGCCGCGCTGGCGCGGGGCGGCACCGATCCAGCGGGCGCTGCTTGCCGGTGATAGCGAGACGGGCGTCTGCATCATGCAGATGGAAGCCGGATTGGATAGCGGTCCTGTGCTGTTGCGTGAAGCGGTCCCGATCGGTGCGGAGGATACGGCTGGCAGTCTGCACGACCGTCTGGCGGTGCTCGCTGCGCGCCTGATCGTCGCGGCGCTGGCCCGGCTGCCACTGGCCGGTCAGCCGCAGCCGGAGGAGGGGGTGACATACGCGCACAAGATCGGCAAGGGCGACGCGCTGATCGACTGGTCAGTGAGTGCCGCCGAACTGGATCGCCAGGTGCGTGCCTTCAATCCCGTCCCGGGTGCGCAGGCTTCGCTCGGCGGGGAAGCCGTCAAGGTGTGGCGGGCGGCAGCGGTAGCCGGCAACGGGGAAATCGGCCGGATTTTGCGCGTTGACCGCGACAGCATCGTCGTCGCCTGCGGCGCTGGTGCGCTGGTGGTCGCCGAGTTGCAGAAGGCAGGCGGCCGGCGTCTGCCGGTGAGGCAGTTCCTCGCCGGGAACCCGCTCGCGGCGGGCGACCGCTTCGATCTGGTGACTTGAAATCCGTCTCGCCGGCCGCATCTTGCCGGCAGAGTTACTGCGACAGGAATTGCGAAGATGTTCAACTGGATCAAGACGGCCATGCTGATGGCCGCGATCATGGCCTTGTTCGGGATCGTCGGCGGCATGATCGGCGGCCAGTCGGGCATGCTGCTGGCGCTCATGTTTGGTGGCGCCATGAACGTGTTTTCGTACTGGTTTTCCGACCGGCTGGTGCTCAAGATGTACAACGCGCAGGAGGTCGATGAAACCAGCGCGCCGCAGTTCTACACCATGGTGCGCGAGCTGGCGCACCAAGCGAACCTGCCAATGCCGCGCGTGTACCTGATCCAGGAGGACCAGCCCAACGCCTTTGCGACGGGGCGCAACCCGGAGCATGCCGCGGTAGCGGCGACCACCGGCATTCTGCAGATCCTTTCGGCACGCGAATTACGCGGCGTGATGGCGCACGAACTGGCGCATGTCGCCCACCGGGATATCCTGATCTCGACCATCTCCGCGACGATGGCCGGAGCCATCTCGGCGCTCGCCAACTTCGCGATGCTGTTCGGCGGCCGCAGCGAGGACGGGCGGCCGGCGAATCCGATCGCTGGCATTCTGGTTGCCGTGCTGGCGCCTCTGGCGGCGAGTCTGATTCAGATGGCGATCTCGCGTGCCCGTGAATACGAGGCCGACCGTGGCGGCGCCGTGATCAGCGATGACCCGAACGCGTTGGCCGATGCGCTGGAAAGGATGCAGACCTATGCCGAGGGCCGTATCCCTATGGGGCCGGCCGAGGCGCATCCGGAGACGGCGCAGATGATGATCGTGAATCCACTCTCCGGCGCCGGCATCCAGGGTCTTTTCTCGACGCACCCGCCGACCGCGGAGCGAATCGCCCGGCTGCGCGCGCTGGCGCGCTAATCGCGCAGTTCGCCGCGCACTACCGCCTTTCGTTCCATCCGTTGCGGGGCGAAGGCGGCGATTACCTCGACGAACAGTGCGTTTGCTCGTTCACTGTTGTCCCCGCTGAAGTTGCAGACATAGATGTCGAGCGTGACTCCGCCGACCTCGGGCCAAGTGTGCACCGCCAGGTGCGACTCGGCGAGGACTACGGCGCCGGTCACGCCGGCCGGCTTGCCGGCTGCATCGCGGAAAGCATGGAAGAGGCGGCCGACTACGGTCAGACCGTGACGTTCGCAGGCCGCTACGCAGAATGTCTCGAGGCCCGGCGCATCAAGCAGGAAGCCCGGGGCGCAGCGGCAATCGTGGAGGTCGGCGAAGAGATGGAGTCCATGCATGGCTGAATTCTATTGTGTTTCACGTGAAACGCGCGCGGCCAGGCCAGCCTCGAGCAGCCAGCCGAGGCGGTAGCCGGCGGCGACGACACGTCGCTCGGCGATTTGCCGCGAACGTTCCCGGAAATCCGCGCTGACGATGGGCAGCAAGCTGCCGGCGGCATCAGGGTAGGCCAGGTCGAGCAAGGCCCGGCTCTCTTCACGCCATTGGCGGATGTTGCCCATAGCCGGTGGCGGATGCCTTTCGAGCAGCCGGGCGGTGCTGTCGTGTAGCCGCTTGCCACGCAGCCAGGGCGGGCCGGGGAGGTCATCCCACCAGGAATGCAGGCTGGTGAAGGGCAAGCGACGGTTGAACGGGTTTTCGATTTCGACGTCGTTGCCGCCATGGTCCTCGTGATGGCCGACATGGAGGGGCTGGTGGAGGTCGGCGACGAGATGCGCCAGCCAGGGCAGCGCCCAGGCGAGCCGCTCGTCATCGGCCACCGGTAGCTGCAGGCTCAGTTCTTCGATCCGCTGGTCGAGCTGGCCGGCCTGGACCCGGCCATTGCGGTCAACGTCGACATAGTGCCAATCCTTGTGGCGTGCCGTGTCGGGCAGGCCGGCCAGCGGCGGTGTCGGTGGCTCTCGCCCTTCATCGTAGAAGCGCCGGTCGTCGCGGATGTGGTCGGGCCAGGTTGCTGCCTCGGCAAAGATGTCCGACGCCCGGCCAGAACCCGATCTTTCCTGCCAGCGCGCGTGATCGGGGTGGCGACGCAGGGCCGCTGCGAGATATTCTCGGCTGGCGGGGGATAGCTGTTGCCAGGCGATCAGCGCCGCCAGCCGGTGGCCGGCAGCGTTCCAGGCCAGCACCGATGGAGAGGCGAGGATCAGGCAAAGGGCGGCAACGAGGAGGCGCATCGCGCCATTATGCCGCGTGCGATAATTGCCGACTATGTCCTCGCTGCCGCCCACCTCGCTGGCTTCGACGCTGCTGCAAGCGGCACGCGTCGAACGCGGCGGTCTTCGCGGGGCGCAGCCTGGCAGATGGCCTGCTCGCACAGATCGAGCCGCGTGCCCGGCCAGCGGTCCAGGATCTCGTCTATGGCAGCCTGCGTGCCTACGGTCGGGGCGATTTCGTCCTCGCCCGCCTGCTTGCCAGGCCACTGGCACAGGACGAGGTCCGCGCGCTACTGCTGGTCACCCTGTATCGCCTCGAAACGCAGTCGCATGCTGCGCATACCGTGGTCGACCAAGCCGTGGCGGCGGCCGGGGAGATCGCCGGAGGCGCGTTCCGCGCACTGGTCAATGCCGTGTTGCGCAATTTCCTTCGCCGGCAGGAGGAGTTCCTGGCCGCGCTGGCGGGGGATCCGCTGGGTGCAGCGCAGCATCCCGAGTGGTGGCTCCGGCGCCTGCAGCATTCCTGGCCGCAGGACTGGCCCGGCATTGTCGCCGCCGGCAATGGTCCGCCGCCGATGGCCTTGCGCGTCAATCGCCGCCGCTGCGGCCGCGACGACTACTGCGCACGCCTTGCCGCCGAAGGTGTCGCCGCGACGCCGGTCGGTGAGGACGGGCTGGCGCTGGAGCGGCCCTTGCCGGTCAACAAGCTGCCCGGATTCGTCGATGGCCTGGTGTCGGTTCAGGATCCGGGTGCCCAGATGGCTGCGCCGCTGCTCGATCCGAACCCCGGCAGCCGGGTTCTCGATGCCTGCGCCGCGCCCGGTGGCAAGGCGGCGCACCTTCTCGAGCGCGCGGACCTTGACCTGCTCGCGCTCGACCTCAAGCCGGCGCGCTGCCGGCGGGTCGTGGAGAATTTCGCTCGCCTTGGCCTGGCGGCCACGGTCATGGCTGCCGACTGTACGCAGCTTGCCCGCTGGTGGGACGGGCGCCCGTTTGACGCGGTCCTCGCCGACGTGCCGTGTACCGCGAGTGGCGTCGTGCGGCGCAACCCGGATGCCAAGTGGCTGCGGCGGGAGACCGATATCGACAGCTTTGCCGCCGCCCAGGCGGGAATACTCGAAGCACTGTGGCAGGTCGTGCGGCCGGGGGGTAAACTGCTGTACGCTACCTGCTCAGTTTTTCCCGAAGAGAATTCGACGCAGATCGGGCGCTTTCTGGCCAGCCGGCCGGAAGCCCGACGTGTCCACGAGGAACAGATCCTGCCGACTGCCGACCATGATGGCTTTTTCTACTGTCTCCTCGTCAAGCGTGCTTGAGCGACTGCGCCGTGGCCTGCTGGTGCTGCTGCTCTGCGTCGCCGGTGCTGTCTCGGGTGCCGAGATCGAGATCACCAATCCGCAACTGGTGGCGAGCGATGACGGCTATGTGCTTTCGGCCGACTTCAGCTTCGACCTCAACGAGCGCCTGGAAGACGCCGTGAGCAAGGGGCTGGTGCTGCATTTCGTCACCGAGTTCGTGCTGACGCGGCCGCGCTGGTACTGGCTGGACGAAACGCTGGTCAGCAGCAGCCAGACCTACCGCTTGTCCTACCACGCGCTGACGCGCCAGTACCGGCTGACGACCGGTGGCCTGCACCAGTCCTTCGATTCCCTGTCCGACGCCTTGCGGGTTCTTCGCCGGTTGCGCAACTGGGAAGTCGTCGAAAAGGGCGATGGTTCCGGCGTCCGTCCCGGCGAAACCTATGTTGCCGCCTTGCGCCTGCGCCTCGACATCAGCCAGTTGCCGCGCCCGTTCCAGATCAGCGCGCTGGGCAACCGCGACTGGAGCCTGGCCTCGGACTGGAAGACCTGGCAGGTGACCATCCCGGTGGAGGCGAGGTGAAGCGTTTTGTCGCCATCGGCGGCGCCGTTGCCGGCACGCTCGGGGTCATTGCCTGGTTCCTGCTGCTGATGGCGACGGCGGCCGACACCGGCATCTTCACGCGGCACTATCCGCTGCTGATCGCCCTTAACGTCGTCCTGGCGCTGGCCATGGTCACGCTCGTCAGCTGGCAGTTGAGCGCGCTGTGGCGCGATTACCGGGCGCAGATCTTCGGTGCCCGCCTCAAGCTGCGCCTGATGCTGATGTTCGGCGTCATCGCCGTGTTGCCCGGCGCGCTGGTCTATGCCGTGTCGGTGCAGTTCGTCACCCGCTCGATCGAGAGCTGGTTCGACGTTCGCGTCGAGAAGGCGCTCGAATCCGGCCTTCACCTCGGCCGCTCGGCGCTCGATTCCCTGCTTGCCGATCTCGCCGAGAAGGCCCACGTGATGGCCTTCGAGCTTTCCGACCTGCGCGAATCCGCGCATCGCTCGGCGCTGCTTCGGCTGCGCGAGCAGAAGGGTGTGCAATCGGCGGCACTGTTCTCGGTGGGCGGCCAGTTGCTGTCGAGTGCCAGCAGCGAGATTTCCGGCGGCCTGCCGGAATTGCCGAGCCAGGCGCAGATCAAGGAGGCGCGCAGCACGCGCGTGGTGACCGCGGTCAACGGCGAGGGAGGCAAGCTCTACCTGCGCGCGCTGGTTCCCGTTTCGGCCCGTACCGTCTTCGAGGAGCCGCGCATCCTGCAACTGGTCCAGCCGGTTCCGCCGTCGCTCGCGCAGGACGCCGATTCGGTGCAGGCGGTCTACCGGGATTACCAGGAACTGCAACTGGCGCGCCAGGGGCTGACCCGCATTTATGCGCTGACGCTGACGTTGACCGTGCTCGTCGCGCTGTTCGGTGCGTTCGCGCTGGCCTTCGTGATGACCCGGCGCCTGTCGGCACCCCTTTCGATTCTCGCCGAAGGCACGCAAGCCGTTGCCCAGGGTGACTTCTCGCCGCGCCAGGCGGTTTATAGCCGTGACGAGTTGGGGATGCTGACCCAGTCGTTCAGCCGCATGACCAGCCAGCTCAACGAGGCGCGCCAGGAAACCGAGCGGCACCGGATCGAGCTGGAATCGGCGCGCGGCTATCTCGAATCCATCCTTGCCAACCTTTCGGCCGGCGTCCTGGTCTTCGACCTCCATGCCGTGCTGCGTACGGTCAACGAAGGCGCACTGGCGATCCTGGGAGACGACTTCGACGGCCTGATCGGCGAGGCGGTGGCCGACTGGCCCCGCCAGATGGTGCTCGGACAGTTCATCTGTGACAACTTCGTGGCGTCGAAGGAGGTTGAACTGGCAGGCCCAGATCGAGCTCGAGCGCCCGAACGGCATGCCGCAGGTCCTTCTCCTGCGTGGCTCGCGCCTGCCCGAGGCGAGCGGTGGCGGGGAGGTGGTTGTGTTCGACGACGTCACCCGCATCGTCGCCGCCCAGCGCAGCGCCGCGTGGGGCGAAGTGGCACGCCGGCTGGCACACGAGATCAAGAACCCGCTGACGCCGATCCAGCTTTCCGCCGAGCGCCTGCAATTCAAGCTGTCCGGCAAGCTCGCGAACGGCGACGCAGACATGCTGGCGCGCGGCACGCAGACGATCATCAACCAGGTTCAGGCGATGAAGCGCATGGTCAACGATTTCCGTGATTACGCCCGCCTGCCGGCGCCGGACGTGGCGGCGCTCGACCTCAATGAGCTGATCCGCGAAGTCCTCGGGCTCTACGAGAGTTCGTCAGTGCGCATTGAAGCCCGCTTGGCCAGCAGGCTACCGGCGGTGCTGGGCGATGCGACCCAACTGCGGCAGATTATCCACAACCTGCTGCGCAATGCCGAGGATGCTCTCGAAGGGCGAACCGATGGCGTCATCCGTGTCCGCACCGAGGCGACGGCGGGGCGCGCGCGGCTGCTGATCAGCGACAACGGCCCGGGATTTCCGGGCGAGATGCTGCCGCGGATCTTCGAGCCCTATGTCACCACCAAGGCCCGCGGCACCGGCCTTGGCCTGCCCATCGTCAAGAAGATCGTCGAAGAGCACCAGGGCAGCATCGAAATCAGCAATGCACCGGAGGGTGGTGCGCGGATAGACATCCGCCTGCCCCTGGTGAAGGAGGAGGAAGCCAAGCATGGCAATCATTCTGGTCGTTGACGACGAAGTCGGCATCCGCGAACTGCTCTCGGAAATCCTGATCGACGAGGGCTACGACGTGCGCCTGGCCGAGCACGCCACGGCGGCGCGCCGGGTACGTGCGGAGTTGCGCCCCGATCTGGTCCTGCTCGACATCTGGATGCCCGACACGGACGGCATTTCGCTGCTCAAGGAGTGGCATGCGGCGGGCCATCTGAACATGCCGGTGGTCATGATGTCGGGGCACGGGACGATCGATACCGCGGTCGAGGCGACCCGTTTCGGTGCCTTCGATTTCCTCGAAAAGCCGATCGGCCTGCAGAAGCTGTTGACGACAGTGCAGAAGGCGCTCAAGCACGACAGCCCGTTGCAGCGCCCGCCACTGACGCTGGAGGCATTCGGCCGCTCGCCCTTCGTCAGGGAGTTCAAGCGCCGGCTGGAGCAGGTGGCGACCAAGGCGCCAGTCGTGTTGCTCAAGGGCGCCACCGGCGGCATGGCAGAAATCTGCGCCCGCACGCTCAAGGCGCCGCGCGCACCGTGGCTCGATCTTTCCGGCGTCAGCAGCGCACTGACCCAGGAGATGCTGGAAAAGGTCAGCGGTGGCGTGCTCTTCGTCCCGGACCTGGCGGTACTCGGCAAGATGCAGCAGATGAACCTCGCCTTCGCGGTCGACCGCCTGGAAAGGCAGAATCTGCAACTGGTCGCCGCGACCGTAACGCCGCTCGCGACGCTGGCCGAAGCAGGCTGGGACAGCAAGCTGCTGGCGCGACTCGGCGAGGTCTGGCTGGCGATGCCGTCGCTTGCTGGCCATGCCGATGATGTGCCGGAGATCGCCGGGCTGCTGCTGACCAATTTCGTCGAGCGCCGCGAGGTGCCGTCGCGCCGCTTCTCCACCGGCGCCCTCAACGCGCTGCGCACGCAGTCCTGGAGCGGCCGCCCGGACGCGAGCTGGGGCGATCTCTATGCGCTGGTCCGCAACCTGGCGCTGACGTCGCTCGAGGAGGACATCAGCGCTGACGACGTGCATCGCGTGTTGCCGCGGGAGGCGCAAGCGGAGAACGAACTGGCGCCGCTGTTGCCGTTGCTCGACCAGCCACTGCGCGAGGCGCGCGATGCCTTCGAAAAGCTCTATTTCGAGCATCACTTGCGGCTGGAAGGTGGCAACATGACAAAATTGGCGGAGCGCTCCGGCCTGGAGCGCACGCACCTTTACCGCAAGCTGAAGCAGCTCGACGTCAGGCTCGGCAAGCGCAGCGAAGAATAGCAACAGGCGACAAGCGCCGCGCAAGGGGGATCACATGAAAGTCGTCATACTCGGGGCTGGCCAGGTTGGCGCCAGCGTGGCCGAAGGCCTGGTTTCGGAGCAGAACGACATCACCGTCGTCGACAGCAATGCCGGTCGCCTGGCCCAGCTGCAGGATCGTCTCGACCTGCGCACGGTGTTGGGCAACGCGGCGACGCCGTCGGTGATGCGCGATGCCGGCGCCGAGGACGCCGACATGCTGATCGCCGTGACGCAGAGCGACCAGACCAACCTGGTCGCCTGCAAGCTGGCGCACACCATGTTCAACGTGCCGACGCGGATCGCCCGGCTGCGCTCGCGGGACTTCCTGGAAGATGCCAAGCTGCTCTCGCCGGACAATTTCTCGGTCGATTACGCGCTCTGTCCGGAGCAGGTCATCACCGACTACATCCGCCGCCTGATCGAGTTTCCCGAGGCGCTGCAGGTCCTCGGCTTCGCCAACGGCCGGGTCACCATGGTGGCGGTGCGCGCCTTCGAGGGCGGCATGCTGGTCGGCCATCCGATCAAGAACATGCGGCTGCACCTGCCGTCCGATACCGATGCCCGCATCGCCGCCATCTTCCGGCGCGACCAGCCGGTCGCCCCGGAAGGGAACACGATCGTCGAGGCCGGTGACGAGGTGTTCATCCTCGCCGCCGCCGAGCACATCCGGCCGGTTCTGGCCCAGTTGCGGCGGATGATGAAGCCGGTCGAGCGCATCATGGTGGCCGGGGGCGGCAACATTGGCCTGCGCGTTGCCCGGGCGCTCGAAAAGCGCTACCAGGTCAAGCTGATCGAGCAGCGAAGCGGGAGCGCGCCGAGCTGATCTCGAACGAGTTGCGCAACGACGCTGGTGCTGCTCGGCGACGCCACCGACGAGGAACTGCTCGGAGCAGGAGAACATCGGCGAGATGGACCTCTTCCTTGCCGTGACCAACGACGACGAAGACAACATCATGTCCGGGAGCCTCGCCAAGCGCCTCGGCTGCCAGCGCGTCGTGGCGCTGATCAACCGGCGCGCCTACGCCGAGATGATCGAGGGTGGGCCGATCGACATCGGCATCTCGCCGGCGCAGGTGTCGATCGGCACGCTGCTCGCCTACGTCCGCCAGGGGGATGTCGCCGAGGTGCACTCGCTGCGGCGCGGCGCGGCCGAGGCGCTCGAACTGATCGCGCACGGCGACGCCAAGACCTCGAAGATCGTCGGCAGGCGCATCGACCAGGTGGAGTGGCCGGAGGGAGTCACCATCGGAGCACTGGTGCGCAATTTCGACAAGACCGTGGTCGTCGGCCAGAGCGACGACTGGACCGCGATCACCAGCAACGGTGACGTCGTGATCCCCCACCACGACACGGTGATCGAGCAGGATGACCACGTGATCGTCTTCTGCACCAGCAAGAAGCTGGTGAAGAAGGTCGAGAAGCTCTTCCAGGTCGGTTTCCACTTCTTCTGAGGGGTCGACCGTGACACGCTTCGCCCCCGTCTATCGCGCCCTCGGCCTGATCGTGATGCTTTTCGGCCTGACGATGCTGGCGCCGCTGATCCTTTCCTATGTTGTCGACGACGGCGCGCAAACCGCCTACGACGAAGCCTTCGCGCTGACCATGCTGTGCGGCGCCTTCCTCTGGGTGCGCTACCGCCAGCTGCACGCGCGAACTGAGCGATCCGCGACGGCTTCCTGATGGTGGTGCTGGTGTGGTCCGTGCTGCCGCGCTTTCGCTACCATTCCGCTGATGATCCATCTCGGCATGAGCTTCACCGATGCCTACTTCGAGACGATGTCCGGCCTGACCACCACCGGCGCGACCGTGCTCAGCAATCTCGACACGCTGCCGATGTCGATCAACCTCTGGCGCCACCAGCTGGTCTGGGTCGGCGGCATGGGCCTGATCGTGCTGGCGATCGCGATCCTGCCGCTGCTGGGCATCGGCGGCCGCCAGATGTTCAAGGCCGAGACGCCGGGGCCGATGAAGGATGCCAAGATGACACCGCGCATCGCCGAGACGGCCAAGGGCCTGTGGCTGGTCTATTTCATCGTCACGATCGCCTGCGTCCTGGCCTATCACTGGGCCGGGATGACCTGGTTCGACGCGGTCTGCCACACCTTCTCGACGATGGGGCTGGGCGGCTTCTCGACCCATGACGCCAGCTTCGGCTTCTTCAATTCGCCGGAAATCGAGTTCGTCTCGATCGTCTTCATGCTGATCGCCGGCATGAACTTCGGCACGCTGTTCCTTGCCGTCCATGGCCGCTCGCTGCGCCCCTACCTGCTGCGATCCCGAGGCTGGCTGGTTCATCGGGGTCTGCCTGGTGAGCATCGTGGTGGTGGCAGTCTATATCTGGGCATGGGGTGTCTATCCCGAGTTCGACACCGCGCTGCGCTATTCGGCGTTCAACGTGGTGTCGATCGCGACGACGACCGGCTACGCCAGCACCGACTATGCGCTGTGGCCGATCTTCGCGCCGCTCTGGATGCTCTTCCTGTCGAGTTTCGCGACCAGCGCCGGCTCGACCGGCGGCGGCATCAAGATGATGCGTGCGCTGCTGCTCTACAAGCAGGTCTATCGCGAACTGGTGCGCGCGATGCACCCGAACGCCGTGTACAACATCCGCATCGGCGGCCAGGCGGCGCCGCAGCCGATCCTGTTCGCGGTGCTGGCGTTCGCGCTTCATGTACATGGTCAGCATCGTCTCGATGACACTGATCCTGTCATTCACCGGGCTCGACATCATCTCCGCCTTCACTGCTGTCGTCGCCAGCATCAACAACACGGGCCCCGGCCTCGGCGTCGTCGGGCCGTCGACGACCTACGAAGTGCTGAGCGATTTCCAGACCTGGGTGTGCACCTTCGCCATGCTGCTCGGCCGTCTCGAGATATTCACGCTGCTCGTGGTGCTGACGCCAGCCTTCTGGCGCAAGTGACCCGGCGTCCGGAAAGGCGGATAATTCCGCCTTTCCGATTCCCCGGCGGAGTTCCCCGTGAGCCGACCCAAGAACGACACCTTCCTGCGCGCCCTGCTGAAAGAGCCGACCGAGTACACGCCGCTCTGGCTGATGCGCCAGGCAGGCCGCTACCTGCCCGAGTATTGCGAAACGCGCCGGCGGGCGGGCAATTTCCTCACGCTGTGCAAGACACCGTCACTGGCCTGCGAGGTGACGCTGCAGCCGCTGGCCCGCTACGACCTCGACGCCGCCATCCTGTTCTCCGACATCCTGACGGTGCCCGATGCGATGGGTCTCGGCCTCTACTTCGAGGAAGGCGAGGGGCCGCGCTTCGAGCGTCCGCTGCGCGAGGAATGGGCGATCAACGACCTGACGGCGCCCGATCCCGGCGATCACCTGCGCTACGTGCTCGATGCCGTCGCCGAAATCCGTCGCGCTCTCGACAACTCGGTGCCGCTGATCGGCTTTTCGGGAAGCCCTTACACGCTCGCCTGCTACATGATCGAAGGGCAGGGCTCGACTGACTTCCGCCACATCAAGGGCATGCTCTACAGCCGCCCGGACCTGCTCCACCGCATCCTGTCGGTGACCGCCGATGCCGTGACCGCTTACCTGAACGCACAGATCGACAGCGGCGCGCAGGCGGTGATGATCTTCGACACCTGGGGCGGCTCGCTCTCGGCCGCGGCCTATCAGGCGTTTTCGCTGGGTTACCTGCGGCGCGTCGTCGCCGGCCTCAAGAAGGAAAAGGACGGCCAGCGCATCCCGAGCATAGTTTTTACCAAGAACGGCGGCCTCTGGCTGGAAAGTATTGCGGCCATCGGCTGCGATGCAGTGGGGCTCGACTGGACCATCGACATCGGCGAAGCCCGCCGTCGTGTCGGCGACAAGGTGGCGCTGCAGGGCAACCTGGATCCCAATGTCCTCTTCGCGGCACCTGAAGTCATCGCCGCCGAGGCCATGAAGGTTCTCGACAGCTTCGGGCCGGGCAATACCGGCCACGTCTTCAATCTCGGCCACGGCATTTCGCAATTCACGCCCCCGGAGAGCGTCACCGCGCTGGTCGACGCCGTCCATTCCCACAGCCGGCTGCTGCGTGGTTAGGTGCATAAGCACGCCGGAAAGCTTGACTTATGCACAGATTTTTGCGCTTGTGCCCAAAAAATTGCCTTGCCGCCTTGACAGACAGGCGCTTTTTCAAGTATCTGATTCGATTGATATCGCAGATTTTCCAAAATCTCCGGCAAAGTGGAAATATCCTTTGCTGACGGCCACTTAGCGCGGTTTGCGCAAAGCATCCACAATCTTATCCACAGCTTGCGCGAACATGCCGGGAGTCCGTCGCAGGCTCTGCCGCATCCACCGTCCCCCGGGAAGCCAACCCGTTCATGCCTGTCCTGCGTGTTGCCCTCGACCTGCCGCTCCACCGGCTGTTCGATTATCTAGCCCCGGATGCGTCGACCGCGGATGTCGGGCTGCGCGTACGCGTTCCTTTCGGCCGCGGCGAGCGGATCGGGGTCATCGTCGCGATTGCTGAGGGCAGTGACTGGCCGCCCGGGCAATTGAAGACGGCCGGCGAAATTCTGCGCGATCTGCCGCCGCTGCCGCGTGATTTCCTCGAACTGTGCGCGTTTGCCGGCGCCTACTACCAGGCACCGCTTGGCGAGGTCATCCTGCAGTCGCTGCCAGCCGCGCTGAAGCGGCTGGTACCAGCCGTCCGCCGCCTGTCCCGCCCGCGCGCCGGGAGCGAGCCCGTGGCGGCGCCGGAACTGACGTCGGAACAGGCTGCCGCGCTCGCCGCCATCGGCCTGCGGGGCGGATTCTTTGCGTACCTGCTGCACGGCGTGACCGGCAGCGGCAAGACCGAGGTCTACCTGCGCCTGGTCGAGCAGGCGCTGGCGACCGGCCGGCAGGCGCTGCTCCTCGTTCCCGAGATCAACCTGACGCCGCAGCTCGAAGGCCGCGTGCGTGCGCGCTTTCCCGGCGTCGGCGTGGTGGCACTGCATAGCGAACTGGCCGAAGCGGCGCGCGAGCGGAACTGGCGCGCGGCGTTCGCTGGCGACGCCGGCATCGTGCTCGGCACGCGGCTGGCGATCTTCACGCCGATGCCGCGCCTCGGGCTGATCGTCGTCGACGAGGAGCACGATGCATCGTTCAAGCAGCAGGACGGCATGCGCTACTCGGCGCGCGACGTCGCCGTGTTCCGCGCGCGCCAGCTCGGCATCCCGGTCCTGCTCGGCTCGGCGACGCCGTCGCTGGAATCCTGGGCCAACGCGCAGAGCGGCCGCTACCGGCTGCTCACCTTGCGCGAGCGGGCGAGCCGGGAGGCCGCATTGCCCGCGGTCGACCTGCTCGACACCCGCAAAATGGTGCTCAAGGAGGGCGTCAGCGAGCCGTTGCTGGCGGCGATCGGCGAACGCCTGGCGCGCGGCGAGCAGAGCCTCGTCTTCCTCAACCGCCGCGGCTATGCGCCGGTGCTCGCCTGCATGGCCTGCGGCTGGGTCTCGCGCTGCACGCGCTGCGCGGCAAACCTCGTGCTGCACCTGGCTGACCGCCGCCTGCGCTGCCATCACTGCGGCTTTGAGCGGGGCGTTCCGAAAGCCTGCCCGACCTGCGGCAACCAGGATATCCACCCGTTCGGGCGCGGTACCCAGCGCCTGGAAGCGTGGCTGCAGGAGTGCTTTCCCGCTGCCCGGATCGTCCGTGTCGACCGCGACTCGGTGAAAAGCCGCCGGCAATGGGAGACGATGCTGGCGCGCATCCATGGCGGCGATGCGGAGATCCTGGTGGGCACGCAGATGATGGCCAAGGGCCACGATTTTCCGCGGCTGACGCTGGTCGGCGTGCTCGGCGCCGATGCCGCGCTGTTCGCCGCCGACTGGCGCGCGCCGGAACGGCTTTTTGCCCAGCTGATGCAGGTCGCCGGGCGCGCCGGACGTGCCGAACTGCGGGGCGAGGTGCTGATCCAGACGCAGTATCCCGAACATCCGCTCTATGCCGCGCTGACCCGCCACGATTATCCCGGCTTCGCCGCCACGCTGCTTGCCGAACGCGAGGCGGCGGGGTTCCCGCCCTATGCTTTCCAGGCGATGCTGCGTGCCGAGGCGCCGGCGATGGCGGATGCCATTGCCTTCCTGGCGACCGCCCGCGCATTGCCGGTAGTGCGGGACAGCGCACAGGTCGTCCTCTACGATCCGGTGCCGATGAAACTTTCCCGGCTGGCCAGCCGCGAGCGCGGCCAGTTGCTTGCCGAATCGGTTTCGCGCCCGGCCATGCAGGCTTTCCTGCCGCGCTGGCGGGAGGCCATCGAAGGAATCAAGGCGCCGTCAGGGCTGCGCTGGCACCTGGAAGTCGACCCGCTCGAGTTCTGAAGTGCGGAATCAGCTGGTCAGTTGCGCCGCCCGCGGCCGATCAGCCAGACGAAAGCGGCGATCTGCCCGGCGAGCAGCGTCGAAAACGCCGCCCGGTAAGCGCTGTCCGCCGCCCAGCCGGCCGCTTGGAGGGCGTCGGTGAGGGCGCCGAAGCCCCATTGCAGTCCGAACGCACCGGCAAAGGCCAGGAGGTTGAGCGCCGTGTTGGCGCGTCCGGAAAGGCTGGAAGGGAAGGCGAGGGCGACCAGCGAATAGGCGATATTGGACAGCGAGAAGCAGGCGCCGAGCAGCGGCCAAAGCCAGTCGCCGCCGGCGCGGGGGAAGAGCGTCAGCGAAGCGATGGCGGCGATCGCCGCCAACATTGCCAGTTGATATACGCGCTCCAGCTTGACGCCGCGGCGGACCAAAGCGGTCGCGAAAAAGCCCATGAACAGGAAGCCGGCGAGCATCGCACCGCTGATCCAGGTCAGCCGGGCGGCGATCGCCATGCGGTCCATCTGCTCGATGACGATCATCCAGCGTGTCGCCCACAAGCCCTGCACCGCCATGAAGCCGCCGGTCATCCAGAAGGCCATCGGCGCATAACGCCAGAAGTGGCGACTGGCGAAGACCTGGCGCACACCGTCCAGTTGCTCGCCGAGGCCGGTGCTCTTGCCGTCGCCCGGTTTGTCCGGCACCGACCACCAGAGCAGGGCAGCAACGGCGAATGTGACAACGGCCAGCGCCAGCATGATCTCGCGCCAGCCGGCGAAGCCGAGCGCAATCTCCAGCGGCTTGGCGGCGGCCAGCGCGCCGAGTCCGCCGGCGGCCATGATCCAGCCGGTCAGCGATGCCTGCCGTTCGGGCGGAAACCATTGGTAGAAGGCCTTGAACGATGCCATCAGGCAGGCGGAGACGCCGAGGCCGATGAGCGCCCGACCGAAAGCCAGCCCGGCAAGCGACGCCGACCAGGCAAAGACGGCAGCCCCGGCCGCTGCCAGCAACAGCAGCGCGGCTTCGACGCGGCGTGGACCGAAGCGGTCGAGGAGCATGCCGAGCGGCAACTGGGCTGCGCCGAAAGCAAGGAAGTAGGTGCTGGTGAGCAACCCCAGGGCATTGTCGCCGAGCCCGAGTTCGCGCGCGAGGACGGGCCCGATGACGGCGTTCGCCGTGCGGTAGAGGTAGGAGAGAAAATAGCCGGCGGCGAAGGGCAGGAAGAGCCGGAGCCACAACTGGCGACTGTCGGGTGTGGTCATCACTCCTCCGGTTTCACGTGAAACAGCGGCGGAGGTACCGGCGGCGCGTCATTCTCTTCCAGCCACGTAGCACGCGCGTCGACCTTCCGCCGCCAGCCGGCGGCGATGCCGGGCGCCGCGGCGAGGTGCCGGAGTTCGCCCGGGTCCGGGCGGTGCAGGCGCAACAGCGCCAAGGCAGCATGCAGCGTCGGGGCCCCGGCGCTCGATTCGCGGAGATCGAGCGTCGCATCCGGCGCGACCATGCCCGGCTGGACGACACGAAAGTACCAGCCGGTCAGTCCCTGCTCGGCGATGAAGGCGGCGATGCCGTTGACGCCGAAGCGATCGTCGATCTTCCAGCACGGGCTGCGCGGCTGGCAGACCTGAAGCAGCGCATCGCCGAGCTGGAAAATGTCGCCGATGCGGACCCCGCTCTCGTCGAGCCCGGCCGACGAGATGTTCTCGCCGAGGCTTCCGGGCACGAGGTCGTCGGTGGCCTCCGGAAACTGCTTGGCGAGACGCGCGTAGTGAGCGGCCGGGTAGAGGTGAACGGCCTTGTCCGGTCCGCCGTGCACGCGCAGATCGGCCTGCTGATCGCCGTCAAATACCTCCGCGGCCAAGGTGGATCGGGGTGCTGACCGGGTGCTTGAAGATGCCGCTCGATCGGCCGCTGTCAGGCAGCGGAGCGACCGTGCCGATGAAAAGGGAGATGGCTGCCATGGTCGCGTGATTTTGCCATCAATCCCATAACCATGCAGCGCCGCGTACCCCGGACGAGTCGCCGTGTGCCGGGGGCTTGAACGGCGTGCGAAAAGTCCCGGAAAAGACGTGTGGACCGCAACGGGCGCGCAGGTTGCGGTACAGGCGGGAAAGATTCGCGAGGCCGCCGCCGAGGACGATGACGTCCGGATCGAGAATGTTGATGACGCCTGCCAGCGCCCGTCCGAGGCGCTCCTCGTAGCGCTGCAGCGTCGCTTCGCAGGCGGCATCGCCGCCGCTGGCGCGCGTGTCGATGGTCGCCGGGTCGAGTTCCTGTCCGGTATGGACCAAGTGGTCGCGTACCAGCGCTGGCCCGGAAAGATAGGTCTCGATGCAGCCGTCCCGGCCGCAGTAGCAGGATGGCAGCGGCAGGTCGCCGCTACCCGGCGCCGGCAGCGGGTTGTGTCCCCATTCACCGGCAATTGCATTCGCCCCGGTCAGTATCTGCCCCCCGACGACGATGCCGCCCCCGACCCCGGTGCCGAGGATGACCCCGAAAACGACACCGGCACCCTGCCCGGCGCCGTCGGTTGCCTCGGAGAGGGCGAAGCAGTTGGCGTCGTTGGCCAGTCGGACCTCGCGGCGCAGTGCGTCCTGCAGATCGCGGCGCAACGGCCTCCCGATCAGGCAGGTCGAGTTGGCGTTCTTGACCGGCCCCCCGGGCTCACGATTCGGCGCCGGGAATTCCGACGCCGACCGTGGCGGGCTGTCCGAGTTCGGCTTCAGCGGCATGCACCAGGCCAGCCACGGCGGCGACAGTCGCTGCATAATCTCCTTGCGGCGTCGCTACGCGCCGGCGCAGCAACTCGTGACCGTGCGGCCCGAGCGCGACGATCTCGATCTTGCTGCCGCCGAGGTCAACGCCGATGCGCAAGCGGTTCAAACCCTGACCGCCACGCCCTTCACGTTGCCGTAGGTGGTGGTCATCGTGCGCAGCACGCTGGCGCCGGCGTCCAGCAGCAGCAGGAACAGGTTGCGTTCGGAATAGAGGCAGACCGGGCCTTCAATGCCGTATTTCCTGATCATTTCCGGCGCGAGCCGGCTGTAACGATCCTCGATGCGCTCGTCACCGGCGGGGTAGCCATCACCCAGCTCGGAGTGCATGCCGAGGATGGAAACGTAGAGTTTGCCGCCGATGCGCAGTTCGAGCAGCAGTCTGCGCACCACCTGGCGCGCCTCTTCGTAGCGCATGCCACAGAGGCCGCGGCGCAGGAAGATGACGTCGAACGGGCTGCCGGGAATCTGCTCGGGCAACTCCGCGACGGTGCCGGGAACGAAGTGCACGTCTTCGTGCAGGCCGGTGGCGAGGATGCACCCCTCGATGTCCTGACGCAGGGAATCCTGGTCGCAGAGCGTGACCTGGGCGCCCACGCGGACGAACTTGACGGCCAGATCGCAGCCGCCGGCGGGCAGGATCAGGACCGAAGCGCGCCTATCCAGCCGCTGGCGCTTGACACACTCTTCCAGAGCGAAGCGCTCGAGTTCGTCGTTCCCCATCTCAAAGGGAATGGCGCTAATATGTGTCGTCATGGCCGTCCTCCCACTCGCTGCCATTCTGCATGATGCGTGGGCGATCTGACAACCGGCATGAAGGACTTCCTGGAGAACCCTGGCAATGTTGGTGACATTCACATCGAGCGAGACCGGCGAACTGATGATGTTCGCCGATGCAGCCGGTACGCTGCTGCGTGCGATTGGCAAGGAAGCCATCCGGCGTGGCGCCTTCACCCGCGATGAGATGCTGCCCGCCGCCAGGCTGCTGCGTAACGCAGTGGCGCACGGGGAGGCCGTCGCAGCCGGAAAGAAAGTGGATCAGGAAGAGGGCGATGAAGCGCCGGTCGCGCTCGGCCCGCGCGCCTGGCCGCTGATCGACATGCTGGAACGCACGGCGCGGGGTGATGCAGATGCCAACATCGTCTGGGAGGCCGCGGCTGATTTCTAGGCGAAGGCGAGGCGGCTGCCCACTCCGGCCAGCCCGGATGATCCGCGCATGAACCGGTTGCGGCATCTCGCCTGCTGCCTGCTGTTGGGAGCAACCGCAAGCTGGGCGGCGCCGCGCGTCGCGGTCGATGTCGGCCATACGCTGGCCGACCCGGGAGCGACAAGCGCGCGCGGCCGCAGCGAATTCGCGTTCAACCGCGATCTGGCCGGCATCCTCGCCGAGCATCTTGGCCGGCGCGGCATCGTCGTGCAGGAAATCAACTTCGCCGGCGATATCGGCAGCCTTCCCGAGCGCGCCGCGCGAGCGGCAGGCAGCGACCTGCTGATCTCCGTCCATCACGATTCGATCAGCCCGGAATACCTGCAAGTGTGGGACTGGGACGGCATCGAGGCGAGCTACACGACGGTCAAGCGCGGCTTCGGGATCTTTCGTCTCCCGGCGCAATCCGGATCTTGCCGCCAGCCTGCGCTGCGCCTCGGCGATCGGCGCGACGATGCGGCGGGCCGGCTTCGCGCCGACGCCTGTGGCATGCCCGCAAGCACGCGCCCGCCGACGCCGAGAACGGCGTCTGGTACTACGACAACCTCGTCGTCCTGCACAAGTCCACGTTCCCGGCTCTGCTGTTCGAGGCGGGCGTCATCAAGCACCGCGAGGAAGAACTGGAGTTGCTCGACACCGATCGGCAGGAGCGGATGGCCGATGCGCTGGCCACCGGCATCGCCGCCTGCCTTTCGGTCAGAGGAAAACCGGCTCGGGAGTGAGGTCGACCGCGAACCGCTCGCGCACGGCGGCCTGCACGGCGGCCATCGTTCGTATGACATCGTCGTAGGTGGCGCCGCCGCGGTTGACCAGGACCAAGGCCTGCTTCTCGTACATGCCGACCGGGCCCAGAGCCTTGTCCCTTCCAGCCTGCCTGCTCGATCAGCCAGCCGGCGGCCAGCTTGACGCCACCGTCGGGCTGCGCGTAGCGGGGCAGGTTCGGCCAGCTCGCGGCCAGTGCCGCTGCCTTTTTCGCGGATACGACAGGGTTGTGGAAAAAGCTCCCGGCGTTGGGGATTTCAGCCGGATCGGGCAGCTTGCGCCGGCGCACGGCGATCACCGCCTCGGCGATGGCGCGAGCGTTTGGCGCGGCACACTCGCGTGCCGCCAGTTCCTGGGCCAGGTCGGCATAGCGGATGTTCGGCTGCCAGGCTTTCGGTAGCCGGAAAACGACAGCGGCGATCGCCATGCGCCCGTCCAGATGCCAGCCTTCCTGCTTGAAGATGCTGTCGCGGTAGGCAAAACGGCAACCGCTGCGGTCAACCTCGAAAAATGCGCGTTTTTCGAAGTCCCACGCGGTCAGCGACTGGAAGCGCTCGGCGACTTCCAGTCCGTAGGCGCCGATATTCTGGATCGGCGCCGCGCCGACCGTGCCGGGAATCAGCGAGAGGTTCTCGAGGCCCGGCCAGCCCTGCGCCAGCGTCCATTGTACGAAGTCGTGCCAGTTCTCGCCGGCGCCGGCCTCGACGTACCAGGCCTCGGCATCCTCCCTGAGCAGGCGCTTGCCGGGAATGGCCATGTGCAGGATCAGGCCGTCGAAGTCGCCGGTCAGCACCAGGTTGCTGCCGCCGCCGAGGATGAAGCGCGGCTTCTGGCCAAATTCGGCCGCCGCCAGCTGCGCGGGGTCGACGATGGATGCGTAGAGGGCCGCCCAACCTGGCAGGGCGAGGGTGTTGCTCGCTGCGAGATTGACCCGTTGCTGCAGGATCACAGCAAGGGGGCCAGCCAGTATTCGGCGTCCTTGATGCTCATGCCCTTGCGCCTGGCCCAGTCCTCCAGCTGATCGCGGCCGATCCTGGGAATCGCGAAATAGGCCGAGGCCGGGTGCCCGATGTAGAAGCCGGAGACCGAGGCCGCCGGGGTCATCGCACACGACTCGGTCAGGTTCATGCCGGCGGTGTTGGGCGCATCGAGCAGGGCGAAGATCTCGCGCTTGGCGGTGTGGTCCGGGCAGGCCGGGTAGCCGGGGGCCGGGCGGATGCCCTTGTATTGTTCGGCGATCAGCGCATCATTGGTGAGTGCTTCCTCACTTGCATAGCCCCAGTATTTCTGACGAACCTGCAAGTGCAGCCACTCGGCGGCGGCTTCGGCGAGGCGGTCGGCGAGGGATTTGAGCATGATCGCCGAATAGTCGTCATGCGCTGCCTCGAATTCGGCGACCCGGGCGTCGATGCCATGGCCGGCGGTGACGGCGAAGGCACCGACATAATCCTTCTCGCCGACATAATCGGCCAACGCGACATTGAAGCGGCCCTTCGGCTGCTTGTGCTGCTGGCGCAGGCCGACCCAGCGGGCCGCTTCGGTCGAGCGCGACTCGTCGGTGTAGAGAACAATGTCTTCATTTTCGCCGCGCGCCGGGTAAAGGCCGAATGACGGCGCGTGCGGTCAGCCAGTTTTCGGCGACGATCCTGGCCAGCATGGCTTGCGCGTCGGCGAACAAATGCCGGGCGGCTTCGCCGACGGTTTTGTTGTCCAGGATGGCCGGGTAGCGGCCGGCGAGATCCCAGCTTTGGAAGAAGGGGGACCAATCGATGAAGGGCACCAGCTCGGCGAGCGGGATGGTCAGTGACTGGCGGCCGAGTTGGTGCGGCTTTGCCGGTGCGCACTCCTGATCAAACGTGAAGCGGTTTGCCCGGGCTTCTTCGAGCGTAACCAGCGTCGCACCCTTGCGGCCGGCGTGTTCGGCGCGCACGGCTTCGTATTCGGCGACGATTTCGGCCATGTAGCCGTCGCGCTGGTCGACCGAGAGCAGCTTGGTGGCGACGCCGACGGCGCGCGAGGCGTCCGGCACGTAGACCACGGCGCCATCGGTGTTGGGGGCGATCTTGATCGCGGTGTGGGCGCGGCTGGTCGTCGCGCCGCCGATGAGCAGCGGCTGCTTCATGTTCAGGCGCTGCATTTCGCTGGCGACGTGCGCCATTTCCTCGAGCGACGGGCGTGATCAGGCCGGACAGGCCGATGATGTTGACGCGATGCTCGAGCGCCGCTTTCAGGATGTTGTCGCAACTGACCATGACGCCGAGGTCGACGACGTCGTAGCCGTTGCAGCCGAGCACGACGCCGACGATGTTCTTGCCGATGTCGTGCACGTCGCCCTTGACCGTCGCCATCAGGATCTTGCCCTTGCTGCCCAGCCCGGTGCGGGTCTTTTCCGCTTCGATGTAGGGCAGCAGGTGGGCGACCGCCTGCTTCATGACGCGGGCCGATTTGACCACCTGCGGCAGGAACATCTTGCCGGCGCCGAAGAGGTCGCCGACGTGGTTCATGCCGTTCATCAGCGGGCCTTCGATGACGGAAAGCGGCGGCTTGCCTTCAGCTTCCAGCTGGGCGCGCACTTCTTCGGTATCGGCGACGACGAAATCGGTGATGCCCTTGATCAGCGCATGTTCGAGGCGCTTTTCGACCGACTGTTCGCGCCACGAAAGATCGGGGCCGCTGTCCTTGGCCTTGCCTTCCTTGACGGTCTGGGCGAAATCGACCAGCGCTTCGCCGGCTTCCGGATTGCGGTTGAGCACCACGTCCTCGACCTTCTCGCGCAGCACCGGCTCCAGATCGTCGTAGATGCCGAGCATGCCGGCATTGACGATGCCCATGGTCATGCCGGCCTTGATGGCGTGGTAGAGGAAAACGGTGTGGATCGCCTCGCGCACGGCATCGTTGCCGCGGAAAGAAAACGACACGTTGGAAACGCCGCCGGAAATGTGGGCGTGCGGCAGGTTCTGCTTGATCCAGCGCACCGATTCGATGAAATCGACGGCGTAGTTGTCGTGTTCCGGAATGCCGGTGGCGATGGCGAAAATGTTCGGGTCGAAGATGATGTCTTCGGCCGGGAAGCCGATGCTCAGCAGCAGGTCGTAGGCGCGCTTGCGAGATCTCGGTCTTGCGCGCGAAGGTGTCGGCCTGGCCCTTCTCGTCGAAGGCCATGACGATGACCGCGGCGCCGTAGCGGCGGGCCAGCCTGGCCTGCTCGATGAACTTGGCTTCGCCTTCCTTCATCGAGATCGAATTGACGATGCCCTTGCCCTGGATGCACTTGAGGCCGGCTTCGATGACTTCCCATTTCGACGAGTCGATCATGATCGGCACGCGCGAAATGTCCGGCTCGGAGGCGATCAGCTTGAGGAAGCGATCCATCGCGGCGAGCGAATCGAGCATCGCCTCGTCCATGTTGATGTCGATGACCTGCGCGCCGTTCTCGACCTGCTGGCGGGCGACGGCCAGCGCGTCGTCGAAGCGGCCTTCGAGGATCATGCGGGCGAAAGCCTTCGAGCCGGTGACGTTGGTCCGTTCGCCGACGTTCACGTAGAGCGAATCGGCGCCGACGTTGAACGGTTCGAGCCCGGACAGGCGCAGCTTCTTTTCGATTTTTGGCACTTTTCGCGGGTTGACCGTAGCAACCCGCTCGGCGATGGCCTTGATGTGCTCGGGCGAGGTGCCGCAGCAGCCGCCGACGATATTGACGATGCCGGTCTTGGCCCAGCTTTCGATTTCATCGGCCAGCATGTCGGCCGTTTCGTCGTAGCCGCCGAAGGCGTTGGGCAGGCCGGCGTTCGGGTGGGCGGAAACGTAGCAGTCGCAGACGCGCGACAGTTCCTCGACGTACTGGCGCAGTTCCTTGGCGCCGAGCGCGCAGTTCAGGCCGAAGGACAGCGGCTGGATGTGGTTCAGCGAATTCCAGAAAGCCTCGGCGGTCTGGCCGGACAGCGTGCGGCCGGAGGCGTCGGTGATCGTGCCGGAAATCATCACCGGCCAGCGGCGGCCGGCGCGCTCGAAGAAGCTTTCGATGGCGAACAGCGCGGCCTTGGCGTTGAGCGTGTCGAAAACGGTTTCGACGAGCAGGATGTCGGCGCCGCCATCGGTCAGGCCGCGGATCGCTTCGAGGTAATCGGTGACCAGTGCATCGAAAGTGACGTTGCGGTAGCCGGGGTCGTTCACGTCCGGCGAGATCGACGCGGTGCGGCTGGTCGGGCCGAGAACGCCGGCGACGAAGCGCGGCTTGGCCGGGTTGGCGGCGGTGAATTCGTCGCACAACTGGCGGGCCAGCGCGGCGCCTTGAACGTTCAGTTCATAGACGATGGGTTCGAGCTTGTAATCGGCCTGCGAAACGGCGGTCGAATTGAAGGTGCAGGTTTCGAGAATGTCGGCGCCGGCTTCGAGGTAGTCGCGGTGGATGCCGCCGATGATGTCCGGCCGGGTCAGGACCAGCAGGTCGTTGTTGCCCTTGAGGTCGTGCGGATGATCGGCGAAGCGCTCGCCGCGATAGTCGGCTTCCTGCAATCCGTGGCGCTGGATCATCGTGCCCATGGCGCCGTCGAGGACGAGCAGGCGCTGGGCGAGCAAGGCGGAGAGTTCTGGCGTGCGGTCGGGCTGCATGGGGAATCCGGCTGGCGGGAAACCCCGAATTATATCAAGGGCCTGCGTTCATCCCCGGACTTCGACGCGCTTGCCGGCCTTCTTGACCAGGCCGCTGCCGGTGTCGAAGTAGACGTTGAACCAGGTCAGCTCGGTGTGCGGCATGCCCTCGATGTGCCACTCCCAGACTTCCTCGCGCAGGTTGTCGAAGACCATGATGTTGGCCGGCTTGCCCAGCAGGCGGCGGATCTGGTCACGATCCATGCCTTCGCGCGCCTTCGCGTAGTTGGCATCGTTCAGCACCTGCTCGAATTTCTGGACGATGCGGTCGGGGCCGAGCGTGATCATGTAGCATTGCACGCCGCTCGGCTGGCGCGTGTATTCCCAGGTGACGCTGCCGTCATCGTTGCTGAATTCGTAGCCGGGATTGCCCATGCGGGCAAGCACCTCCCTGGCGGTCGTGATGCCCGGCTTGATCTCCGGCAGAACGACGAGGTCGCAGGCAGGGAGCAGGGCAAAAATCGCCGTTGCGGCGGCAGCGATCCGCTGGGTCAGCTTCATTGTCGGCTTTTGTTTTCCCGTTCGAAACGAGGCAAGTGTTTCAGCACTGCTCCCACGGCAAACCGTCAAAACGCCAGCCGTTCACCGTTCCGCGGTGATGGCTTTCGTCAAGGTCCCCTTCAAACCCGTGGGCGACGTTGTAGATGTGTTTTATCCCGGCCTGCAGCAAGGCTTCGCCGGCTTCCTGGGAGCGCTTGCCGCTGCGGCAGATCAGGACTACCGGGCGGTTGCTTGCCGAGCCGATGAGTTTGCGCACCTCGCCGACAAAATGGGGGTTGACGTCCCAATCCGGACCATCATTCCAGCCCACGTGCAAGGCACCTTTAGGGTGGCCGACAAAAAGGAATTCCATCTCGCTTCTGACATCGATGAACAGGGCATCGGGCGATTTCTGGAGCATTTCGAAGGCGGCCTTGGGCAACAGGTGTTTCATGACGGCGGGTCTCCCGTAAGAAAATTCATGCGGACATTATAGGGAGAAGTGTCGAAATCCCGATCAGTCATGCGCAACGACAAGGCCCGGAACGGGTCTTTCCCTGAATCATTGGCTCCAGGGGGCAAATTTGCCTGTGCTTCGTCAGCGCAACATGGCGCCTGTTGCGGCCTACCCCGGCGCCCGTGTCGAGCGGTGGTACAAGACGGTTGCGATGGCGCCGAGCGCAACGAAGACGACCATGGCAGTGGCCAGCGTCAGCGTCAACCTCCACACGGCGGGAGCGACCAGACCAGCGACCAGGCTGTTGAACCCCGACTGCAAGAAGGTCTGGCAGGACGCTGCCGTACCGCGCTGGTGCGGAAACGGATCGAGCGCGAACAGCGTCAGGCTGGGCATCGCCAACGCCATGCCCAGCGTGTAGACGAAGAGCGGAGCGATGCTCCACGGCAGCCCGGGCGGCAACGCCAGCGCAATGCCGAGGTTGAGCAGCGCGGCGCCGGCCATGGCCACGTAGCCGAATGCGATGGTGGCGGCCGGGGTGCGCTTGCTGGCGAGATGGCCGGCGATCCACGAACCGAGCATGAGGCCGCCCATCGCCGGCCCGAACAGCCAGAGAAAGCCGGTCTCCGGAATGCCGAGATGCTGCATCAGGAAGACCGGTGCCGACAGCACGTAGATGAAGAAGCCGCAAAAGTTGAGCGCCAGTGCCGCTGTTGAGAAAAGGAATGTGGGCGAAGTGAGCACTCGCAAATACGTACTGCCAAGGTGGGCAGGATGCAGCGACTGCCGTCTTTCCGGCGGCAGGGTCTCGGGCAGCAGCTTCCAGCAGGCGATCCACAATGTCGCGGTCAACACGACCAGAAAGGCAAAAACCGAGCGCCAGCCGAACCAGGTCTGCAGCCAGCCGCCGATCACCGGCGCGACCACTGGAGCGAGCGCGAACATCATCGTGACCTGCGCCATCAGCCGCTGCGCCGCCGCGCCGTCGTAAAGGTCGCGGACGATGGCGCGCGCGATGACGATGCCGGCGCCGGCGGTGACGCCTTGCAGTGCCCGCCATAGCCACAGTTGCCCGATGCTGGTGGCGGCCGCGCAGCCAGCGGAAGCAAAGCCGAACAGCGCCAGCGCCCAGAGGATGATGACGCGCCGGCCGAAGCGGTCGGACAGCGCGCCGTGCCACAGCGTCATCACCGCGAAAGCGAGCAGGTAGGCCGAGAGGGTCTGCTGGACCTCGATCGGCGTCGCGTGCAGCGTTGCGCCGATATCGTGAAACGACGGCAGGTAGGTATCGATCGAGAACGGTCCGAGTGCCGCCAGCGACGCCAGCAACAGCGCGATGCCGCGCGGCGCGGCAGGCCGCTCAGTCACGCACCAGGCGCCGGTACTGGATGGCTTCGGCCACGTGCGGCGCGCGGATCTCGTCGCTGCCGGCCAGATCGGCGATGGTCCGCGCCACCTTGAGAATGCGATGCCAGGCGCGGGCCGAGAGATCGAGCCGCTGGCTCGCCTGGCGGAGCAGGCTGGCGCCCGCCGCGTCAGGCTGGCATTGCTTGTCGACCTCGGCCGCCGTCAGCCGGGCGTTCGCCTTGCGCTGGCGGTCGTGCTGCCGCGCCTGCGCGGTCGCGACGCGCTCGCGCACGGTGCCCGACGATTCGCCGTCCGATTTGCCCGCCAGCGCCTCGACCGGAAGTGCCGGGACTTCGATCAGCAGGTCGATGCGGTCGAGGAAGGGGCCCGACAGCTTGCCGCGGTAGCGTGCGATCTGGTCGGGCGTGCAGCGGCACTTGCCGTTGCGGTGTCCGTGAAAGCCGCAGGGACAGGGATTCATTGCGGCGACCAACTGGAATTCGGCGGGGAATTCGGCATGATGCGCCGCCCGGGCGATGTGGATGCGCCCCGATTCGAGCGGTTCGCGCAGCGTTTCCAGCACCTTGCGGTCGAATTCGGGAAGTTCGTCGAGGAAAAGCACGCCCTGGTGGGCGAGCGATATCTCGCCCGGCCGCGGCGGGTTGCCGCCGCCCACCAGCGCGACTGCCGAGGCCGTGTGGTGCGGCGAACGGAAGGGCCGCTGGCCGAAGCGCTCGGGCCGGAACTGACCGACCAGCGAGAGCACGGCAGCCGAAGACTTGGCCGCTTCGCTCGCGAGCGCCGGCATCAGTCCCGGCAGCCGCGCGGCGAGCATCGACTTGCCCGAACCCGGCGGGCCGACCATCAGCAGCGAGTGGTTGCCGGCGGCGGCGATCTCGAGCGCCCGCTTGGCCTGGCTCTGGCCGCGTACTTCGTTCAGGTCCGCGTAAATCGGCCCGTTTTCGCGGTCGACCGCAACCGGCCGCGCCAGGGCCGCCTGCGCCGGCAAGGTGTGCGCAGACCTCGAGCAGCGAGCGCGCCGAGAGGATGTTGTCGCTGCCGGTGAGCGCCGCCTCGCGCGCGCTGTCCGCCGGCAGGATGAAGACCTTGCCGGTGTTGCAGGCCTGCAGCGCCATCGCCAGCGCGCCGCGCACCGGGCGCAGTTCGCCCGACAGCGATAGTTCGCCGGCGAATTCGCATGCGGCCAGCGGCTTCGCCGGAATCTGGCCCCCGGCGGCGAGGATGCCGAGCGCGATCGGCAGGTCGAAGCGGCCCGACTCCTTGGGCAGGTCGGCCGGCGCCAGGTTGACGGTGATGCGTTTGGCGGGGAATTCGAAGCCGGAATTGACGATGGCGGCGCGCACGCGGTCGCGGGCTTCCTTGACTTCGGTGTCGGGCAGCCCGACCAGCGTGAAGCTCGGCAGCCCGCTGGCGAGATGCACTTCGACCGTGACCGGCGGCGCATGCAGGCCGTCCAGCCCGCGGCTGTGCGTGACGGCCAGCGCCATGTTCGGCTACTCGCCTGTGCGGGCTTTTTCCAGCGCTTCGACGCGCGCTTCCAGTGCCTTCAGCTTCTCGCGAGTGCGCGCAAGTACCTGGCTCTGGATGTCGAACTCTTCCCGGGTGACCAGATCCAGTTTGGCGAAGACGCTGCCCATCGCCGCTCGGGCGTTCTTTTCGAAATCCCTGGCCGGCGAATTGGCGAGCAGCGCGCTCATTTTGTTGCCGATTTCTTCGAGTGTTTTCGGGTCGAGCATGGGGGTTCCTCCGTTTGCGCGGAGTGTATCACAGGGGGTCCGCTGCCGTTTTCGCCGGCCGCTCGCGGCTGGTGCGCGGTGGCCATGTTGCCGCACCGGAATGGTGCGCGGCAAAACTGCCACGAACCGCCTTCCACGGAATTCCTCTTGATTTGAATCAATAAAATAGACCTGGCACGCCTCCTGCTTTTGTTGCCTTGCAAAAATTTTCTTTCACTTTCTTTACAGGAGCAACACCATGAAGAAGTCTCTGATCGCCGCACTCCTCGCCGGCCTCTTCGCTGTCCCGGCCCTGGCCCAGACCCCGGCCCCGGAAGCAGCACCTGCCGCCGAGCCGGCCAGCCCCCATACGCTGACCGCCAACGTCGGCCTGTTCTCCAGCTACCGCTTCCGCGGCATCGACCAGACCTTCGGCAAGCCGGCCATCCAGGGCGGTTTCGACTACGCGCACGAGAGCGGCTTCTACGCCGGCAACTGGAACTCCAACGTCTCGTCGGGCGCCGGCTTCCCTGACGGCAACATCGAGATGGACTTCTACGGCGGCTACAAGCACGCCTTCGGCGACTTCGGCATCGATGTCGGCGGCATCTACTACTACTATCCGGGCTCCACTTCCAACCCGCTGTCGTTCACCAACGCCAAGAACATCACCAAGTCGGTGAGCGGCACGAACGAGAACTTCGAGCTCTACGTCGCCGGCAGCTGGAAGTTCCTGACCCTGAAGTACAACTACGCGCTGACCGACTACTTCAGCTTGCCCGATTCCAAGGGCAGCAGCTACCTCGACCTGACCGCCAACTACGAGGTCGCCCCCACTTGGTTCATCAATGCCCACGTCGGCCACCTGTGGGCGCCCAAGTACAACTACGCGTCACCACCGGCGACCAGAGCATCGACTACACCGACTGGAAGCTCGGCGTGACCAAGACGATCGACACCTGGTCGATTGCCCTCGCCTACGTCGGCACCAACGCCAACGGTAGCTGCGGCAGCACGGAGTTCTACTGCTTTGCGAACTCCATCAACGGCAACGGCCAGTTCGGCTCGAAGACCAAGGACGCCGGTCGCGGCATTGCCGTCCTCTCGGTATCGCGGACCTTCTGATCGCTTCCATGACCTTCCCCGCCGCACCGGCCTGGCCGCCGGCGGGGAAGAAACAGAACTCAATCTCTCGGGGAATTACTCATGAAATTCGTAACCGCCATCATCAAGCCGTTCAAGCTTGACGAAGTGCGTGAAGCACTGTCCGCCATCGGCGTGCAGGGCGTCACGGTCACCGAAGTGAAGGGCTTCGGCCGGCAGAAAGGCCACACCGAGCTGTACCGGGGTGCCGAATATGTCGTCGATTTCCTGCCCAAGGTGAAGGTCGAAGCCGCCGTTCGGGCCGACCAGATCGACCAGGTCATCGAAGCCATCGAAAAGTCGGCCAGCACCGGCAAGATCGGCGACGGCAAGATCTTCGTCTTCGACCTCGAACAAGTGGTCCGCATCCGTACCGGCGAAACCGGTATCGACGCCCTTTAAGGAGCCAATCATGAAACGCGTAATTGCATTGCTCGCCCTGCTCGGCGCCGTCGCCTTCGGCGCGCCGGCCTGGGCCGATGACAAGGCTGCCGCGCCGGCAGCACCCGTCGCCACGGCAACCGCCGCGGCTGCCGGCGGCTGCCGCCGATGCGGCTGCGCCGGCCGCTGCCCCGATCCCGCCCAACAAGGGTGACAACGCCTGGGTGATGATGAGCGCCGCGCTCGTCATCCTGATGTCCATCCCCGGCCTGGCGCTGTTCTACGGTGGCCTGGTGCGCACCAAGAACATGCTGTCGGTGCTCATGCAGGTCTTCGTGATCTTCTCGCTGATCAGCGTGCTCTGGGTGGTCTACGGCTACTCGGCAGCCTTCACCGAGGGCAACGCCTTCATCGGAACGTTCGACAAGCTGTTCCTGAAGGGCATCACGGTCGATTCCGTGGCGGCCACCTTCAGCAAGGGTGTGAACATCTCCGAACTGGCCTACGTGATCTTCCAGGGCGCCTTTGCGGCCATCACCTGCGGCCTGATCGTCGGCGCCTTCGCCGAGCGTGCCAAGTTCGCCGCCGTCCTGGTCTTCATGGTGATCTGGTTCACGCTGTCCTACATCCCGATGGCGCACATGGTCTGGTACTGGGCCGGTCCGGATGCCTACATCGACGCGGCGGCCGGTGAAGCCGCCGGCAAGACCGCCGGCTTCCTGTTCCAGAAGGGCGCGCTCGACTTCGCCGGCGGCACCGTGGTGCACATCAACGCCGCCGTCGCCGGTCTGGTCGGTGCCTACATGATCGGCAAGCGTAGCGGTCTCGGCAATGTCTCGATGGCCCCGCACAGCCTGACCTTCACGATGATCGGCGCCTCGCTGCTGTGGTTCGGCTGGTTCGGCTTCAACGCCGGCTCCGCGCTCGAAGCTTCCGGTGGCGCCGCCCTGGCCATGGTCAACACCTGGCTGGCGACGGCTTGTGCTGTCATGTCCTGGATGTTCGCCGAATGGATCATCAAGGGCAAGCCCTCGATGCTGGGTGCCGCTTCCGGTGCCGTTGCCGGTCTGGTGGCGATCACCCCGGCCGCCGGCTTCGTCGGTGTCATGGGCGCCATCGTCATCGGCCTGCTCGCCGGCATCGTCTGCCTGTGGGGTGTCAATGGCCTGAAGAAGATGCTCGGCGCCGACGACTCGCTCGACGTCTTCGGTATCCACGGCCTCGGCGGCATCCTCGGCGCCATCCTGACCGGCGTCTTCGTCGATCCGGCGCTGGGCGGCACGGGTGTCTATGACTACGTGGCCAACAAGGTCGGCGATTTCGACATGACGGCGCAAGTGATCAGCCAGTTGTGGGGTGTCGGTACCGTCATCGTCTGGTCCGGCGTCGTCTCCCTGGTCGCCTTGAAGCTGGTCGATATCGTCATCGGTCTGCGGGTGCCGGAAGAGGAAGAGCGCGAAGGTCTCGACCTCACCTCGCACGGCGAAACCGCCTACCACCACTAAGCCGAATCCTAAGAGTCTCTCCCTTGGGGCACCTGCGGGTGCCCCCTTTTTTTGCCCGCCGCCGGCACGTCGGCCGGCGGGCATTCGCGTCAGAAGGGATGCATCGGCAGCGGGTGGATGCGGTTGCGCCCTTCCGCCTTGGCCTGGTAGAGCGCGTCGTCGGCGTGCATTGTCGCCTCGTCGAGGCTGGCGTCGCCGGGGTGGCAGCGCGCGATGCCGACGCTGATCGACAGCCGGATTTCGCCGCGCGGGCTGCGGATCGTGATCCGGTTTACTGCGCTGCGGATGCGCTCGGCGACCAGATGGGCGCCGGCGGGCGAGGTGGCGGGCAACAGCAGGCGGAACTCGTCACCGCCGGCGCGCGCGAAGATGTCGTGCTCGCGCAGGTTCTCGGTGACGACCGCGACGAACTTGCGCAGGGCGTCGTCGCCGGCCGCGTGGCCAAGGCTGTCGTTGATTTCCTTGAAGCGGTCGATGTCCATGACGACCAGGGACAGCTCGCCGCCGTTGCGTGCCTGCCGCGACAACTCGTGACGGGCAAGATCGTAGAAGGTGCGCAGGTTGTAGACGCCGGTCAGGAAGTCGGTCGCCGCAAGCACCTCCAGGCGGCGCTCGAGTTCCTTGCGCTCGGAAATGTCGATCATGGCGCCGACGATGCCGTCGGGCGCGCCGTTCGCGTCGGTGAACACCGCCTTGTGGAAGACGACGTCGCGGACGCTGCCGTCGCCGTAGCTGACGCGCGCCTCGTAGGTCTGCGAGCCGCCGCGCGCCAGATGCTCGACATCCGACTGCTCGTAGACGCGGGCCAGTTCGTCGGGCGCAACATCGAAAACCGTCTTGCCGACGATGTCGGCCGCCGGCCGCCCGATGTACTTCTCGAACGCCTTGTTGCAGGCGATGTAGCGACGCTCGCGGTCCTTCAGGAAGATCGGCATCGGCAGCGTGTCCACCGTCGCCTGCAGGCGCAGCAGGTGGGCGAGCCGTGCCGGCGAGACGGCCTCCATGCAGGTCGTCCGCGGCTTTCTCGCCAGGCGGGCGATGATCAGGTCGAGGCGCTCGCCGTCGTCCATCGCGCAGCAGTCGGCGGCGTCGCTATCCAGCGCGCTGCGGGCGAGGGCGGGATCGTACGGGTCGAGCAGGATGACGTGCGGGAAGCCTTCCGGGCACATCGGGTGAAAGCGCTGCACCCAGTCGGCGTAGGCGGCTTCGCCATCGATCGCAACCAGCACGCCGAGCGCGTTCCGCGATTCCTTGCAGTCGCCGGACGGGTTGGGGGTGACCACCGTCAGGCCGGGCACCGCGGGCAGCGCCGACCGCTTCTTGCGCGCAGGTCGAGCAGCAGCAGCCGTGGTGTTTGCAGACGATCGGACATGGACTTCTTTCCTGTTATCGGTGAGCGCATGGTAGAAGCTGGCACCAGCGCACAACAGGAAATATTTCTCACCCGAGGTGCCGCAGAACCCCCTGTTTGCGGCCCGTCGTGAGCAATTTCACGGATTCCTTGGAAAGCCGGTTTTCAGTCCGCCGGCGGCGGTCGACCGCAACCGCCGCCTCAGCGGAAGACGACGGTCTTGTTGCCATGCACCAGCACCCGGTCCTCGAGGTGGTAGCGCAGGCCGCGGGCGAGCACGGTCTTCTCGATGTCCTTGCCGTAGCGGACCATGTCTTCCGGCGAATCGGAGTGGTCGATGCGGATGACGTCCTGCTCGATGATCGGGCCGGCGTCGAGCTCGCTGGTCACGTAGTGGCAGGTCGCGCCGATCAGCTTGACGCCGCGCTGGTAGGCCTGGTGGTAGGGCTTGGCGCCGGCGAAGCTGGGCAGGAAGGAATGGTGGATGTTGATGACGCGCCCGGCCAGCGCGTCGCACAGCTCGGCCGGCAGGATCTGCATGTAGCGGGCGAGCACCATCGTGTCGCCGCGCACGTCGTCGAAGATGCGCTGGATCTCGGCGCTGGTCGCCGGCCGGTTGTCGGCGCCGACCGGCACATGGTGGAAGGGGATGCCGTGCCACTCGACGAAGCCGCGCAAGGTGTCGTGGTTGGAGATCACGCACGGAATCTCGACGTCGAGTTCCTTCGCCTGCCAGCGCGCCAGCAGGTCGTAGAGGCAGTGCTCCTGCTTCGAGACCAGGACGACGACGCGCTTCTTGACCGCGCTGTCGGTGATCCGCCAGGTCATTTCGAGCGGCTCGGCGACCTCGCGGCGGAAGCGCTCGCGGAACTCCGCGAGCAGGAAGGGCAGCGTGTCGGCCCTGACCTCCAGGCGCATGAAATACTGCCCGGTGATCGCGTCGGCATGGAAGCGCGATTCGAGGATCCAGCCACCGTTGCCGGCGATGAAGCCGGAAACGCGGGCGATGATGCCGACCTGGTCGGGGCAGGAGGCGGAGAGCGTGTAGAAACGGTCGCGATGCATGGGAGGCGTTCAGGCGACCCGGGCAAAGGCTTTGTCGATTTCGGCGCGCAGTTCGTCGTAGTTGAGCGTCACCGGAAACTGCGGAAACTCGCGGATGACGTTCTCCGGCGGGTGGAACAGGATGCCCCCATGGGCCTCCTTGAGCATGGCCGTATCGTTGTAGCTGTCGCCGGCGGCGACGATCGTGAAGTTCAGTTCCTTGAAGCGCCTGACCGCCTCGCGCTTCTGGTCCGGCATGCGCAACTGGTAGGCGACCAGCATGCCGTCGGCGTCGGCCCGCAGCGAATGGCAGAACAGCGTCGGCCAGCCGAGCTGGCGCATCAGCGGGTGGGCGAACTCGTAGAAGGTGTCGGAGAGGATGACCACCTGGTAATCCTCGCGCAGCTTGTCGAGGAAGGCGCGCGCGCCCTCCATCGGGCCCATCTCGGCGATCACGTTCTGGATGTCCGGCAGGCCGAGCTTGTGCTCGCGCAGGATGTTCAGCCGGTAGGTCATCAGCTTGTCGTAATCCGGCTCGTCGCGCGTCGTGCGGCGGAGTTCGGGAATGCCCGTGCGCTGCGAGAATTCGATCCAGATTTCGGGGACGAGAACCCCTTCGAGGTCGAGGCAGACGATCTGCACGGCGTTGCTCCCAGCGCGGAATGCGGAAAAGCGGCGATTTTACCTGAGCGGGAGTGGATTTCGGGGTATTTGGGGCGTTGACCGCGACAGGCAAGGGGGAAAACTGTTGCTGGGAGGCAGGGCTCGGCCAACTGCCGCCGTTCGACGCTCCGGGAAAGCTGCCACTTGAATGACAGCTGTACTTTGCGGAAGCTGCCTGAAGGCCAATTCACACAACTCGGCCATTGCTGCCGGTAGCGTCAATTTAGTTGATTGACCGGTGTCTTGCAGATTTCTGGCATTGGAGAGGTTCAGTAAGTCTCGCCACAAAACAAAGCTACACGGCAGAACTCAATGCACAGGACATCTCAAGCAGGGTTGCTGGCCTTTTCGGTCTCCTTGCCGGTTTTCTCGGCTTCCTTGCCGGCCTTTGCTTCCTTGACCGCTCTTGCCTTTTCGGCCCTTTGCTCCTTGGCCAATTGAGCCTTCGACGGTTTGCCATGGTCGGCCTTCGCCTTCGAGGCTTCCTTGACATTCGAGTCCTTGACTGGCACGTCCTTTGTGCCTCTCGTGATCACCGTCCTCGGCTCCTTTGCGAGGTCGATCTTGAGTTCCTTCTCCAGGCGTTCGCAAATTGTTCGCAGGACCTTGACTCGGGCAAAGTACTTGTCATTCGACTCGACAATCGTCCACGGTGCGGTGCCCGTACTGGTGCGATCGACCATGTCGCAGACCGCCTCATGATATGCCTCGGCTTTCTCCCGATTGCGCCAGTCTTCCTCGGTGATCTTGAAGCGCTTGTGCTCGACCTGGGCGCGCTCCTCGAAGCGCCTGAGTTGCTCCTCGTCACTGATCTGCAGCCAGAATTTGACGATGATGCCGCCGGCACGCCAGATGTCATGCTCGAAATCGTTGATTTCCGCGTAAGCACGCAGCCAGTCGGCCTGGCTGCAGAATCCCTCGACCCGTTCGACAAGCACCCGGCCGTACCACGTACGGTCGAAAATGGTCACCCCCCCGAGGCGCGGCATGTGTCGCCAGAATCGCCACAGATAGGGGCGTGCCCGCTCCTCCTCGTTCGGCGCGGCGATCGGGATGATCTGATATTGCCGCGCATCCATCGCCGACATCACCCGCCGGATGGCACCGCCCTTGCCCGCCGCGTCTGAACCTTCAAACGCCAGAATCAGCGCGCGCTTCTTGAACTCGGGATGGCGCATCAGTTCCGCCAGGCGTCCCTGCCAAGTCGCAAGTTCGGTCTCGTAGTCCTCCTTCGGAAGACATTGCGTCATGTCCAGCGAGCTCAGCACGTTCAACACTGTCGAACCGTGGAGAGAACGGTGGCGCCACCGGGGAAGTCTGCACCCGCTTGTCGGCCAGCCGCTTCTGAAGCGATTCGAGGATCGTCTTGCCGACCGTCAGCGACCGATAGCGGTCGTCCGACCCCTCGACGATGATCCACGGCGCCCACGGCGTGCTTGTCGTACGCAGCAAATGCCCGGCCACCTCGAGCATCTTGTCGTAGGTCTTCAGCCGATCCCAACTCGCCTTGGTCACCCGCCAGCGGGTCAGCGGGTTCGCTTCGATCGACGCCAGGCGCTCGCGTTGCGCGTCCTTGGAGAGGTGTACCCAGAACTTGAGCACCAATGCGCCCTCGTTGACCAGCATCTCCTCGAAGCGGTTGAGTTCTTCCATGCGCTGGTCGAAATCGGATCGCGAAAGGTCACCGGCGATGCGATCGGCAACCGGCCACGAATACCACGAACCAGCCGCAATCCCGATTCGCCCTTTTTTCGGCAGCGCTCGCCAGAAACGCCACATCGACGGATGCTGTCGCTCTTCCTGCGTTGGCGCGGAAAAGGTGCGCGTAGACATGTAGCGCGGGTCCATCCACTCGTAGAGGGTGTTGATGGTGTCACCCTTGCCCGACCCATCGACGCCGCTAATCAGGATGATGACCGGAAAGGTACCGTTTTCGCGCAACATCTCCTGTGCTTCGAGCAGCGCCGGGCGCAGCTTAGGTTCCTCAACCTTGAACGTTTCCTTGTCGATCGTGTGTCCCAGTATTGCCGATTCGAACATCACTAGTCTCCTCTTTCCAGGCTCCTTTCAGAGGGATAACCTTCCGGCCCAACATTTGAATTCACCGGCCTGCGCGCCTTTTCGCGCAGGCCGGTGGAATGAGAAGTTAGCCGCCAACAGTCCCGGATGCGCTTCTTGCCAGCCGCAGCCAGCCTCGAGACCAGTCGCTACCCTTCGAATCTGCTGATGGCCGAATCACTTGGGTTTCAGTCCATCTCTCCAAGCAATCGCTTCCAGTTCGACCCGGACCGCATCCATGACAGGAACCACGGGCCGAGCTTCAAATGCAAAAGCCGGAAAGGTTGAACAGGCCTTGTGAACAGTTAGCGGATTATCACAATCTACCAACATATACCCTGACCCGACGGGTCTTGCGCGATGGCCGTTAGGCAGCGACCGATACCGCTCGACCGGTCACGGGTAGGTGAATTCCGCGGTCTCTCTGCCAAGCGGACCCTCGGCGCCGCGTTTGCCTGGCGACGCTTCCCCAGACGACTGCTGGAATTGTCCGCGTTCGTAAATGGCGCCTGCATCCTGGGACGGCAGGGATTCCATGGTTTCCGTGCGGATCGGCCCTTCCAGGCCGCTTCTCGGAGGTGCAGCTTCGGCTGCGGGTTGCTCGACCGACTTCGCGTTGTCGTAATCCCAGACCCCGGCAACCGAGGCAAGCGGCAAGGACGTGCCCGAAAGCACGAGGAGGCCGAGAGCGTACTTCAGTATGGGAGAGTTCTTCATTTGATTTCTCCTTGAAACGATTCACTTTGTATTGCGGGTTGGTAGCTCATTACCCCCCTTCGGAGTCAAACGACGATGAATGACTCCATAGTGATCGCCAACTGCTCCCGGGAGCGGCAGTCACACCGGCTCCCTTTCGACGCACCGTCGGTCCGACCAATCTCTTCGCAACGGTACACCTAAAGAATAGGTCACGATCATCCGAAGCGCAAGAAATTCAACCCGTCCGGCGCGAAGCAGTGCGCCAGGCGCTCAGTTTCGAGCGACGTCGCCGGAGTGGTCCATGCCCGTCGTGTCGGCCAGGGCAGGCGTCATCGGGACGAGATCGTCGAGCCGGAACATCGCGAGAATGCCGGCGACGAAGTGCTTGTGTTCGAGCGGAGCGTTCCTGTACCACTGAAGCAGGTAATGCCGCAGGCTGTCGCGGGCATCGGAAGGGTCGAGGTTGAGGTAGCGCAGCGCAGCCCAGTCCTGGGGCTCATCGCGGAACAGCGGCAGAAGCAGGTTGGCGACCACCTCGTTTTTCTGTCTCAGGTAAGGGTCCTTGCGCAGTTGCTCTTCGTTTTCCTGCAGCCAGGCAGTCAATGGCGTATGCAGCGGGAGCTGGCGGTGTCCCTCGGACAGCAGGTGATCGAAGAATCGGCGCAACTTCTTCGCCGCTTCCGACCATCCTGGCGCGGGCGGCGAACTCTCCCATTTCGTCGCGAGGTTCTTCAGCACGAAGAGCGACGCCGTCTCGCACAGCGTCTCTTCGAACCACTGGTTGTAGCGGACGTCCTTCTGGCTGGCGGTTTCGTCGAAATTCGAGAGAATGTGGCACAGCTCATGCGCGAATTCGTAGACGTAGAGATGCCAGTTTTCCCCGCTGGCATGAAGCTGAACCTGATATTCGCCGGCCGGTCCGCGCTCATAGAGGACGACAGGGCTGCGGTCCGTATGCGAGACAGCGATGGGAACGGCAAGATTCGCCGGCAGTCTCGACAGAAGTTCGTCGGCGACCGAATAGAGTAGCTTCTCGATCGATTCCCTGTTGGCACTGCCCCAGCCGTCACCCTGGACATCAATCCGGAGTCCCATTTCCTTGCTCTTGAAACCCGGCCTCGCCGCCAGCGTTCGCGCCTCGTCGGCATGGACAAGCGAGCAGGAAATCGCGGCGACGATCAGCGGCAACCGCATGTAGCGAGCCACCCATGCGCGGGGAGTTCCCGTGCGGCGTTCGTTGTCGCGTCTCGCTGACATTCGATGCCCTCCCGAAATTACCTGCTCTCCATTGAACCACGATCCGAGGCACGTCTTCAACATTTGACGCCAGCTCCGGAAATGGTTCAGAAAGATTCCGGGCGTCTGCTGGCGACGGCACCTGAGTCCGAGCACCGAAGGGCCGCTATAGAAACATGAACTCGGCGGCCGCTTCTGGTCGACTGCCGGAGATCACGAGCGGCTGCTTCGTAGAAGCGAAACACAAGAATGTCGTAGCTGAGCGTCGGACCGCTTCGGAGAAACTCGACAGACGGGTTTGGGTCGTTAGCCGCTGCTCACTCCCGCCGCAGCACCACCGCCCCGAGTGGCGGGATCGTGATCTCGACGTTCGCCGGGCGGCCCATCCATTCGCCGGCATGCGCTTCGACGCCGCCGCCGTTACCGTTGTCGGAACCGCCGTACCAGCCTGAATCGCTGTTGAGAATCTCGACGTAGCGCCCGGCCTCGGGCACGCCGAGGCGGTAGCCGGTTTGCGGCACCGGGGTGAAGTTCACCGCGACGACGACGTGACTGCCGTCGCGCCCCCAGCGCAGCCAGGCGAGGACGGAATGCTCGCTGTCGTGGCAGTCGATCCAGTCGAAGCCGCGCGGGTGGAAATCCTGCTGGTGCAGCGCCGCGCCGCGGCGGCTGTTTGGCATCCGGATGGGGATTTAGGCTTGATCATCCTCAGAGCTGAGGGGCTCACCCGGCGCTATGGCGTGGGGGACGCGCAAACCACGGCCCTCGAACATGCGTCGTTCGCCATTGAGGAAGGCGAGTTCGTGGCGATCATGGGGCCATCGGGTTCGGGCAAGTCCACCCTCATGAACCTGATTGGGCTGCTGGACCGCCCCAGCGCGGGACGGCTGCACGTCGCCGGGACGGCGACCGAGACGCTGGACCACGATCAATTGGCGGCCATGCGCAACCAGAAAATCGGCTTCATCTTTCAGGCCTATAATCTGCTGTCGCGGAGCACGACGCTGGAAAACGTCGAAATGCCGCTGATCTATTCAGGGCTGCCGAAAAGAATGCGGAGCCTGCGCGCCAAGGCGGCGCTGGATGCCGTCGGCTTGAGCCATCGCCTGCATCATTGGCCCACCCAGCTTTCCGGCGGCGAACAGCAGCGCGTGGCAATCGCCCGGGCGCTGGTGGGTGAGCCTTCGCTCATACTGGCCGATGAGCCGACGGGCGCGCTCGACAGCCGCACTGGAGAGTCCATCCTGGCGCTCTTGACCCGCTTGCATGCCGAGGGCCGCACGATCGTGCTGATCACGCACGACATGCAGGTCGCCCAACACGCGCGGCGGCTCATTCGCCTGCAGGATGGGCGCATTGTCGGCGACGACGTGCTCCACGGGACAACCGCTGGGGCGCGTGTATCCTGCGGTGAAGGGCTTCACAACTCGATCCTGTCGAGGCCCTGAGAGTTGAGTAGCTGGCCGCCTCTTGCAATTGCGTTGCAATTTCTAAGCTTCCGTACGCAATGGCGCCTAATATAAAGACGATAATCAACGTTGAAACTGTCAAATATCAAAACAAGCTCTCACATATGTTACGCTACCCACTTGCACGTTAGCTAACAGAAGCGAATACTTAACTTGGCGTGGCCTTGCTGGCTCTAGCTACGGAAAACTGGGTCTTGATCGGCCGGTCAGCCGGTGGATGTCGAAGGTAATATATAGAGGGTCTCCATGAAGCTCCTGTCCTCGTACACAAAGAAATTGCTCATTCTGTTTGGCTTCGCTGTGGCGGCGACGTCGTGACCAAGTGCAAAAAGTGAAGCGTGATGATGCCTGAAGTCAAAAGCGTCTGCAGAGAACAATTCGGCGGGGCATTTGAACCAAGGGATTTTCGCGGTCGGGTGTTCAATTGCCAGGCAACGGCATCGAGTTCCTCTTGAGTGAAGTCACCCGAGTCAGTTCCCTTTGGGAAATACTGCCTGAGCAGGCCGTTGGTGTTTTCATTGATGCCACGCTGCCATGCGGCTATGCGATCGGCAGACTTTCACACCTGTGGCCCGGGTCAAGCGCCGGTGCTCGGTCATTTCCTTGCCTTGGTCGTACGTCAGCGAAAGGCGCTTTCGCGACTCGATGCGGTTCAGTACATGGCCGAAGCCACTGAGCGCAGACTCGGCACTGGCATCCTTCATGCGGACAGCACAGTGAACAGCGTTGTCCGCTCCACCAGCGTGCCAATCGCCGAACGGTTGAACGCCCCTTTGATAAGGTCGCCCTCCCAGTGACCCGGCACAAACCGCTCGCCCACTTCAGGTCGTCGGTCATGAATGCTGACCATATCAGGAATACGACCACGACGATCTTCGCCACGTGTACGGGGGCGGCGCTTGGCATGCCCAACGCGCAACCAGCCAATGACCTCCGTGCGCGGCTCCCCGCGCGGCATTGCGTAAATGCCGGTGTAGATGGTTTCGTAGAAACCTGCAGGGATGGCGTATCGGAATCGCACAAGAGCGAGTGTGCCAGCAATCTGCTCCGGCGAGTACCTGGCCTTGAGGTAGAAACAGACCCGCTCCCACAGCGCTGTGTCCGGCGTCAGCCGACGCTCAACGCGTGGTTTCGTCGTGCAGGCATGGGCGCGCCGTTGTGCAGCCTCGGAGCGATACCCGCCAGCCAACAGCGGACGCCCGCGACCACGTCGCCCCTTCGGTTGAACCCATCCGTTTCGATTCAACTCACGCGAAAGTGTCGAAGCAGAACGACCCAACTCCTTCGCAATAGCCGTAGGCTTGATTCCCATCCCCAGTTGCGTTTGGATCATCGTCCGTTCTTCAATGCTCAACTGCTTGTAAATTTTCCCCATGCAACATTTTCTCCCGAAAATGTTGCACTTGGATTTTGAGCGCGCCCTGTCAAATATCAAAACAAGCTCTCACATATGTTACGCTACCCACTTGCACGTTAGCTAACAGAAGCGAATACTTAACTTGGCGTGGCCTTGCTGGCTCTAGCTACGGAAAACTGGGTCTTGATCGGCCGGTCAGCCGGTGGATGTCGAAGGTAATATTTGGAGGGTCTCCATGAAGCTCCTGTCCTCGTACACAAAGAAATTGCTCATTCTGTTTGGCTTCGCTGTGGCGGCGACGTCGTCAATGGCCCCGATGGATGCGCTGGCACAGAATGGCGGTAAGGGCAGCGCCGGCGGCCTTGGCGGATCTCTCGGCATCGGAGGCAATGGCGGCGTTGGTGGATATCCCGGCGCCGGAGGCAATGGCGGAAGCGGCGGCGTCGGCGGCAATGGCGGCAGCGCCGGCGGAAATAGTGATGGCGCCAATGCCTGGGGCTACTATTTCCGCCAGGAGTTTGGCCCGCCCGGCCAGATGCGCGATGAGTGGGACGCCTACCGCCACGAGAGCGGCGTCGGCGGCGGCAATGGCGGCGTCGGCGGCGGCAATGGTGGTTCTGGCGGTTTGTCCGACTGATCTGCGAACAGACGGCCCGTCGGGCCCGGTGCAGCGCCCTCCGACGCCGTCGCTCAGCAAAGCGGTCCCGCGGAAAACCGAATATCAGTATCCATGAAAACAGATCCCTTGTCAGATCCTGTTTCCGAGCAGTATGCGCGATGGCTATATCCGCAACCCATCCTCGATCTGCAGGCATGGCTCGCAGACAATTGGCAATGGCTGGATCCCAGCCATTCTCATCGACTTTTCTGGCCTGATCGCGCCTATCGCGCCGATATGGACATCCTCGTTGCAGGGTGCGGCACCAACCAGGCGGCGGTGCTTGCATTTACGAACCCCCATGCAAGCGTGGTGGCGATCGACGTCAGCCAGCCGTCTTTGGACCACCATCGCTTTCTCAAGCAGAAGCACGCCCTCTCCAATCTCGAACTGCGGCTCCTTCCAATCGAAGAAGCAGAAAAGCTTGAACGGACATTTGATCTGATCGTCACCACTGGGGTCATCCACCACCTTGCCAATCCGGAAGAAGGCACGAAGGCGCTTGCCCGATGTTTGCGAAGTGACGGGGTTCTGGCCATCATGCTCTATGCGAAGTACGGCCGCGTCGGCGTCGAGATGCTTCAGGAGGCTTTCCGGGAGATGGGCCTCGATCAGAGCGACGCCTCCGTCACCATGGTCAAGGAGGCCTTGCGGGAACTGTCGCCGGATCATCCGGTCAGGAGCTATCTCGCCGCTAGCGCCCGACCTCGAATTTGATGCAGGGTTGGTCGACACGTTTCTTCACGAACGCGAACGGAGCTTCACGATTGAGTCGCTGCCGCAAACTTGTCTCTGCGGCTGACCTCGTGTTCCAGGATCTGTTCTTCAAGGCGCCATATTACCCGCCCCCTCCGCCGCGAAGCGCCTTCCTCTCGTCGATCGCTCGCCTCCCCGCAGAAAAGCAATGGTCGATCATGGAAAGGATCAATTTCCAAAACGCCTGCCATTTCTTTATGGCGTGCCGCCCGGAGCGAACGCCAAGCAGCTATAGGATCGACTTCGTATCGGGTGACACGCTTTCCTATGTTCCCAGCTTTCGGTATCGATGTGGATTGGATGGCGATGAGATCGTACGCCCCAACTGGCGCACGAGGCTCACCGGACGAGCAGTTGTCCGTTATCCAGAGAATTGACGGCCAGTCCACCGTCGGAGAGATCGTCGAGTCCATCCGCCGGGAAGGCCCGCAATCAGGGGCGGCTGATGGCAGAATCGAAGCCGAGACCCGGGCGGTCCTTGAGGTGCTATGGAAATGGGATTTTCTGCAGTTCTCCATTAGAAGGCCTGATAAAGCTGCTGTGCTTTGAGGAGTCCATCCGACCAAACAGCTCTCCACAGTCGGCTAACCCATTGACTTCACGATTTGCATCTTCCCACTCGCGCCGAGTTTTCTGGTATTAACGTCGGGCGCTGCGGTATACATCCAGAGTTCATAGAGCCTATGAGACCGCCTCCGCGGGGTCTGACCGTTACGAGCCGGAGCTTAGACACGATGCTCCATGACATCTTCCTGGTCGCGATGCGGTCGCTGGGCGCCAACAAGATGCGCAGCTTCCTCACCATGCTGGGCATCATCATTGGCGTCGCATCAGTGATCACCATGCTCGCGGTCGGCGCGGGGGCGCAGACCCGGGTCGCCGAACAAATCCGTTCGCTTGGCGCGAATGTGCTGATGATCGTTCCCGGTGCGGCGATCGAGGCCGGCGTCCGCCAGGCCAGCGGATCACGCCACACGTTGACGGAAAGTGACGCCGTGGCGATTGCCTCCCAGATCCCCGAAATCGTCGCCGCCTCACCCTCGATCCGCGGCTCGGCGCAGATCGTCAATGGCGCAAGAAACTGGAACACCACCGTCTAAACGGAACCACCAGCGACAATTTCGTCATCCGCGAGTGGTTGCTGCACTCGGGACGGTTCTTCTCCAGCTCGGATGAAACTGGCGCCGGCAAGGTGGCGCTGCTGGGACTGACCGTCGCCAAGAACCTGTTCGGTTCCGACAATCCGGTAGGGCAGCAGATCCGGATTGCCAGCGTCCCCTTCGAAGTGATTGGCGTTCTTGCTGAGAAAGGCCAATCGGGCGCCGGCGTGGACCAGGACGACATCATCTTCGTGCCGATTGCGACGGCCAAATTGCGTCTGATGGGTAGCGCCAACCAGGTGAACCGGGAGGCCGTCGCCTACATCATCGCGAAAGCCGTTTCTGACGAGGTCATGCCGGTGGCGAAGCTCAAAATTGAGCTTCTTTTGCGACAGCGCCACCGCATCGCGCCCGGACGACCGGACGACTTTCGCGTCAGCGACCCCGCCGCCGCCATGGCGGTGCAGAACGCGTTGACGACGACGATCGCGTGGCTGCTGGCGGCCATCGCCTCCGTGTCGCTGGTGGTCGGCGGGATCAGCATCATGAACATCATGCTGGTGTCGGCGGCGGAAAGAACACGGGAAATCGGCATCCGCCTCGCCCTGGGCGCGCGTCGGTCGCATATTCGCAATCAGTTTCTCGCCGAAGCGGTGGTCCTCTGCTTCCTGGGGGGCGGCGTCGGCGTCTTGCTCGGATCGCTCGCTGCGGTCGCCACCGCCAATCTGGCGGGGTGGCCGATCTTCCTCGGAGGCGAGGCCATATTCGGCGCGCTCCTGTTTGCCGGAGGCATCGGCGTATTCTTCGGTCTTTATCCTGCGTTGAAGGCTTCGCAACTCGATCCAGTTGAAGCGCTGAGATCTGAATAGTGTGCTGGCGTTTGCAAGTGCGTCGCACTCACTTATCAGCCGCCGATGTCCAATTTACGCTGCGCTACCGAGTACCCAAGGCATCCGGCAATCAGTGACCGCCGCATGTGTTCCGAGGCTTATCGCGCCGGCGGAGGCAGTGGCGACGAGCGCTGCGGCGCGGGCTCGGGAATCGCCCGGAATTCGACTGCCGGTGTGCGCCAGTCGAAGGGCCGCACGGGAGGGGCCTCCGCGCACGCGGTGAGCAGAGTTTGCCCGTCGCGGTTCCGAACCTCAAAGATCACGCCCGGCCGCGCCAGTTCCGCGCACCGCCGCCACTCTTCAATCGCCAGCCACTCCGACAAGGATAGGAAATTCAACGCCCTCAAGGCAAGTATCGCGGCGCTTATCGTCCCTTGTCAAACGAGAATTTCGCCGGGAAAACTCACTCGTTCATGCAGAAGCATCGTCTGAAGCCTCAAGACCGGCCGAATTAGTCCGGTCTTGAGGCTTCAGACTCGAGTCGTCCCGCGACAACCGCTACTCTTGTCGTTGCCGCCCCTGCCATCCGCTACGGCGAAGAGAGCGTCTCTTGCTCGACCGCCTTGTAGCGCAGTTGCTTCACCAGGCGACGCGCTGGTCGAATTCGTAGTCCGGTGCCGGCTGGGCCGGCGGGTCGGTTTCCCGCTCGGCCTGATCGTCCACCGGCAACTCCCACAGGGGCGGGCCGCGCGCCGGTGCCAGACGCGGCGCTGAGATGGGCTCGCCCAGGTGGCCGAGAATCTCGCGGATCACCGGACCTTCGTTGATGACGGCGATGATCCGCATGTCGCCGCCGCACTTCGGGCAGCGCAGCGGCAGCACCTCGTAGATGCGTGCCAGCAGCAGCGCCCAGACGTAACGTGCGGCCCTGCGGAGGGCAGGCTCCTCTGCCTCTTCGTCTAGTGCGTTCGGGACGGTCGCGCCTGATTCGGGTGCAGACACTGCTTCGGTCATCGCGCTCGCTAGGGGCACCACGTCTTTCGCCACTGCCAGCGCCGTCACCGCCGCCCGCAGCGGCGCATTCGGCGCCAGCACGCCGTAGTAGCGATGTCGATGCCGACGTGGCGGCGGAATCAGAGCAGCCAGTCGCTCGATCAGTTCGAGCGGTGTCAGGAGCAGGCTGATACTGCCGCCGGGGCCGGGCTTGATGCTTTCGTAAACCAGATGCTCAGGGTCAATCTGGCGCAGCCGTTCGAGCGCGAAGACAGGACGGGCGCAGTACCGTAGCAGACGTTCCAGACCCGATCGGTCCTCGGCTTCGATACGCACCCCGGCATCAAGGCTGAAGCCGCCACCGTGTTCCCAAGCGGCCATTTCCTCGGCGGCCTCCGGTTCAAGCAAACCACGCCGGGAGAGCGCGCGCAGAAGTCGGCGGCGGACATTGCTCTGGATCGCGGCGAACTGTTCGGCATTGAGCGCCGGTGTTTCGTGAAAGCGCACCGGCAGGTCAGCCTCAAACACGCCATCGACCACCACGCAGTGAAAGTGTACATGCGGATTGAGCAGCGCACCGAAGCGATGGATGAAGGCGACGGCGCCGATGCGGGTCTTGCTGTCTTGAGCCACCGGGCAGGCAGCCCGTAGCCCCTGTTCCACCGCCGAGAGAAAGATGTGCAGGGTCAGATTCTGGACGGTGGGTTCGGCCTGTAGGTAGTAGCGCAAACGCTTGGGCACCGAGAGCACCCACTGCCGAACCGGCAGCCGCGGGATGACGTGGTCAGCAAGGTGAGCAGCCGTTTCGACCATGCGGCGGGTATTGCAGGACGGGCAGACGCCGCGCCCCTTGCAGGAATAGGCGACCAGAAAATCGTGCCCGCAGCCGGCGCAGCGGGCACGAGCGAAGCCGTGGGCCAGGATGCCGCATTCGAGGTAACGGTGGAATTCCCGCTCGACGTGGGCTGGCACCGAACGGCCTGATTCATCCTGCGCCAGTTCGAGCCAGGTGGCGAGGTGAGACTGCACGGTGCGGTAGAGCACGGTGCGTTCGGGCTGGCGGCGACGATAGGTGGCGGTGCGCGAAGCGGCACACGCGACGGCTGCGGCGGACACGGGCATCCTGATCGGGGGATCGGGATAAATAACTGTATGCCCATACAGCTTATGCTGTCTATCCAGTAGTCCGACTACTGGATAGACCACATTCACCCACCCGCATCCCTTCCCACTGCTTTTGCAGCCGCTTGACCGGCACCGGCCTGAGCTTGACCTTGAGCGTCCGCTTTCCTGAACGGGCTACTGGTGCCGCCACACCTCGACGGCCGGATCGACCAGGAGTCGGTCGGCCACGAAACCGGAGCGTCCGTTGTCAGTCTGTTGCTGACGTAGCTCATGAAAGCCTGATCGGCTGGTTGTGGCCGGGTCCTGAAATTCTCGCAATCTACTTGATCGCCGAAATCCAGCCATTCGATTCCACTTGGTACGAGAAATTCAGATGTAACCGCCACGGGCGGCTGATAGCCGGTTGGGTGAGGTCGCCAACGACCGCTTCAGAGAATTACAGTTCGCTGAACTTGGGTCTAGCTGAATGGCAGCTATCGGGAAACCGCTACTTCCGCTTGGGGTCGTTAGCCGCTGCTCACTCCCGCCGTAGCACCACCGCCCCGAGTGGCGGGATCGTGATCTCGACGTTCGCCGGGCGGCCCATCCATTCGCCGGCATGGGCGTCGACGCCACCGCCGTTGCCGTTGTCGGAACCGCCGTACCAGCCTGAATCGCTGTTGAGAATCTCGACGTAGCGCCCGGCCTCCGGCACGCCGAGGCGGTAGCCGGTTTGCGGCACCGGGGTGAAGTTGACCGCGACGACGACGTGGCTGCCGTCGCGCCCCCAGCGCAGCCAGGCGAGGACGGAATGCTCGCTGTCGTGGCAGTCGATCCAGTCGAAGCCGCGCGGGTGGAAATCCTGCTGGTGCAGCGCCGGGCAGTCGCGGTAGAGGCGGTTGAGGTCGGCCGAGAGGCGCTGCACGCCGGTGTGCGCCGGGTCGCTCAGCAGGCCCCAGTCGAGCTCGCGCGCTTCCGACCATTCGCGCGACTGGCCGAATTCACAGCCCATGAACATCAGCTTCTTGCCCGGCGTCAGCGCCTGCCAGGCGAGCAGCAGGCGCAGGTTGGCGAAACGCTGCCAGTCGTCGCCCGGCAGCTTGCCGAGCAGCGAGCCCTTGCCATGCACGACCTCGTCGTGCGAGAAGGGCAGGACGTAGTTCTCGCTGTAGGCGTAGATCTGGCCGAAGGTGAGTTCGTCGTGATGCCAGCGGCGATACACCGAGTCGCGCCGGAAGTAGCGCAGGGTGTCGTTCATCCAGCCCATGTTCCACTTCATAGAGAAGCCCAGCCCGCCGACGTAGGTCGGCCGCGAGACGAGCGGCCAGGCGGTCGATTCCTCGGCGATGGTCAGCGCGCCGGGGAACTCGGCATGCACCATCGCGTTGAGCTCCTTGAGGAAGTCGATGGCGTCGAGGTTCTCGCGCCCGCCGTACTGGTTGGGCAGCCATTCGCCGGGCTGGCGCGAGTAGTCGAGGTAGAGCATCGAGGCGACGGCATCGACGCGCAGGCCGTCGAAGTGGAATTCGGACAGCCACCAGTGCGCCGACGAGAGCAGGAAGCTCCTGACCTCGTGCCGGCCGTAGTTGAAGATGTGGGTGCCCCAGTCGGCGTGCAGGCCGAGGCGCGGGTCCTCGTGTTCATAGAGGGCGGTGCCGTCGTACTTGGCGAGCGCCCAGTCGTCCTGCGGGAAGTGGCCGGGTACCCAGTCGAGGATGACCCCCAGCCCGGCCTGGTGGCAGGCATCGACGAAGGCGCGCAACTCGTCCGGCGAGCCGTAGCGCGCGGTCGCCGCGAAGTAGCCGGTGGTCTGGTAGCCCCAGGATTCGTCGAGCGGATGCTCGGTGACCGGCAGCAGTTCGAGGTGGGTGTAGCCCTGCGCGACGGCGTAGGGGATCAAGCGCTCGGCGAGCTCGCGCCAGAGGTAGGGCGTGCCGTCGGGGTGGCGCATCCACGAACCGGCGTGCACCTCGTAGATGTTGACCGGGGCGTGCAGCCAGTCCCAGCCGGCGCGCATCTCCAGCCAGGCGGCGTCGTCCCAGCGATGCGCGGACGGCGCCACGACCCAGGCCGCCGAGCCGGGGCGCAGCTCGAAGCCGCGCGCGTAGGGGTCGGCCTTGATGACGCGGGCGCCGCTGTCGCGGTTGACGATCTCGAAGCGGTACAAACTGCCCGGGCCGGCGGCGGCGACTTCGCCCTGCCAGACGCCGGAGGCGCCGAGCGGCTGCATCGGGTCGGCGCCGCCCTGCCAGCCGTTGAAATCGCCGACCACCGAGACGCCGGCGGCATTCGGCGCCCAGACGCGGAAAACCGTGCCGGCGGCGCCGGGATGGGCGCCGAGAAAGCGCCAAGCCTGGAAATTGCGCCCCTCGTTAAACAGGTACAACGCGTCGGACAACTGCATTTTGACCCCCTATCGCAGTATCATAAGCGAAAACTGTAGCCCCGGAGATCAGCGTGCCCCACAACACCCCCTGCCCGCATCAGCCATATTGCGAGATGCGGGAGCAGTCGGACTGGCGTTTCATCAGCCACCTGACGCGCAACACCTTCGCCATCATCCTCGCCGGCGGCCGCGGCAGCCGCCTGAAGCAGCTCACCGACTTCCGCTCCAAGCCGGCGGTGCCGTTCGCCGGCAAGTTCCGCATCCTCGACTTCACGCTCTCCAACTGCGTCAATTCCGGCATCCGCAAGATCGGCGTCGCCACCCAGTACAAGGCGCACAGCCTGATCCGCCACATCCAGCGCGGCTGGAGCTTCCTCGACGGCCGTTTCGACGAGTTCATCCAGCTCCTGCCGGCGCAGCAGCAGATCGACGAGACGCAGTGGTACCAGGGCACCGCCGATGCCGTGTTCCAGAACATGCACTTTCTGCGCCGCTCCAACCCGGAGCACGTGCTGATCGTCGCCGGCGACCACATCTACAAGATGGACTACGGCCGCATGCTGGCCTTCCACGCCAAGCAGCACGCCGACATGACCGTCGCCTGCATCGACGTGCCGCTCGACGAGGCGCGCGAATTCGGCGTCATCGGCGTCGACGAGAACGAAGCGCGTCGTCGATTTCGTCGAGAAGCCGCGACACCCGCCGCCGATCCCCGGCCAGCCCGACCGCGCGCTGGTGTCGATGGGCGTCTACGTCTTCAACGCCAAATTCCTCTTCGAGCAGCTCGAACGCGATGCGCTGACCAAGGGCTCGCAGCCACGACTTCGGCAAGGACATCATCCCGCACATCGTCCCGCGCTACCGCGTGTTCGCCCATCGCTTCGCCGACTCCTGCGTCGGCAGTGACGACCACAAGCCCTACTGGCGCGACGTCGGCACCCTCGACGCCTACTGGGAAGCAAACATGGAGATGACCAAGGTCACCCCGGAACTCAATCTCTACGACATGGACTGGCCGATCTGGACCTACCAGGAGCAGTTGCCGCCGGCCAAGTTCGTCTTCGACGACGACGACCGCCGCGGGACGGCCGTCGATTCGCTGATTTCCGGCGGCTGCATCATCTCCGGGGCGTCGGTGCGGCGCTCGCTGCTGTTCAGCAACGTTTATGTGCATAGCTGGGCGACGGTCGAGGATTCGGTCGTCCTGCCCGGTGTCGATGTCGGCCGCCACGCGCGGCTCCGGCGCTGTGTCATCGACAAGCGCTGCCGCATCCCGGAAGGCATGGTGATCGGCGAGGACGCCGAAGAAGACCGCCGGCGCTTCTTCGTGACGCCGCGCGGCATCACGCTGGTCACGCCGGAAATGCTCGGCCAGGGCGCCACGCCAATGTACGATGGCTGATCTCGCCTTCCTCTGGCACATGCACCAGCCGGACTACCGGCACCCGGAAAGCGGCGATTTCGTGCTGCCCTGGGTGCTGCTGCACGCGCTCAAGGACTACACCGACATGGCCAGCCACCTCGAGCGCCATCCCGGCGTGCGCTGCACGGTCAATTTCGTGCCGGTGCTGCTCGACCAGATCGAGGACTACTGCGACCAGCTCGGCGGTGGGCAGTGGCGCGATCCGCTGCTGCGCATCATCGCCAACCCCGATCCCGACCTGCTCGACGGCGGCAGAGAAGGACTGGCTGCTCGACATGGCCTTCCGCTGCCACGCGCCGACCATGCTCGAACCGTTCGCCCCGTATCGCCGCCTGCGCGACCTGCTCGCCTTCGTCCGGTCGCAGGACGCCAACGCCATGCGCTACCTGGCCGGCAGTTTTTACATCGACCTCGCCGTCTGGTTCATGCTCGTGTGGACCGGCGAAAGCCTGCGCCGCGACGGCCATCTGGTGCCGCGACTGATGGCCAAGGGCGATGCCTTCGACCTCGAGGACCGCGCCCAACTGCTGGCCGAGATCGGCGACGTGCTGCACCGGCTGATCCCGCGTTACCGCGCGCTGGCCGAGCGCGGCCAGATCGAACTTTCCTGCACCCCGGCCAGCCATCCGCTGGCGCCGTTGCTGCTCGACTTCAAGGCAGCGCGCGAGGCGTGGCCGGAAAGCCCGCTGCCGTCGTCGCCGGAATACCCGGGCGGGCGCTCGCGGGTCGCCGCCCACATCGACAGCGCCAGGACCAGCCACGCCGCGCGTTTCGGCACGCCGCCGGCCGGCATGTGGCCAGCCGAGGGCGCCCTGTCGGCGGCTTTCCTCAACCAGATCGGCAATGCCGGCTTCGCGTGGACCGCCAGCAGCCATGGCGTGCTGCGCCACTCGGCGGGCAACGCGGCGAGCACGAGCGTGGCCTGGCAGGCGCCGGCGGGAACGCCGGGCGACATCACGCTGTTCTTCCGCAACGAACGCCTTTCCGACCTGCTCGGTTTCGAGTACGCCAACTGGCACGGCCGCGACGCCGCCCAGGCCTTCATGACCGAGCTGCAGGCGGTCCATGCCGGGGACGGCAGCAGCCTGATCCCTGTCTTCCTGGACGGCGAGAACGCCTGGGAGTACTTCCCGTACAACGCCTGGTACTTCTTTTCCGACCTTTACGACGCGCTCGAAGAACCCAGCAATTCGCACCGTGACGCTGAGCGCCGAGGCAGCCCGCGAGCATCACGGCCGTCGCCAGCGTCTGCCGCGGCTGATGGCCGGCAGTTGGGTCTTCGGCACGCTGTCGACGTGGCTTGGCAATGCCGACAAGAACCACGCCTGGGATCTCCTGTGCGAGGTCAAGCAGTGCGCCGACCGCGCCCTGGTGGGCGACCGCCTGGACGAAGACGAGCGTGCCGCCGTAATGCGGCGACTGGCGGTCTGCGAAAGTTCGGACTGGTTCTGGTGGCTCGGCGACTACAACTCGCCGCAGTCGGTCGCCTGTTTCGACAGCCTGTTTCGCGAAAATCTGAGGTCCCTGTACCGGCTGCTGCGCCTGCCGATTCCCGGCGGCCTCGATCACCCCATCAGCCTCGGCGGAGGCACACCCGAAAGCGGCGGAACGATGCGCCGCGCCACCTGAATGCTTAAACTGATGACTCAAGCCAACTGATGACCCAAGCTGTTACCCTGCTCCTCGGCGTCCATGCCCATCAACCGGTGGGGAATTTTCCGGAAGTGATAGACGACGCGCATCTGCGCTGCTACAAGCCTTTCCTGGAAACCCTGCACGACTACCCGGAATTCCGCTTCGCCGCCCATTTCTCGGGCTGGCTGCTCGACTGGCTGCGCGAGCGCTATCCGGCCGACATGGTGCTGCTCGCGGCGATGGTGGCGCGCGGGCAGGTCGAGCTGTTCAGCTCCGGCGACACCGAACCGGTCCTCGCCGCCATCCCCCGGCGCGACCGCGTCGGCCAGTTGCGCACGCTGAACGACAAGCTGGCCACCTGGACCGGCGTCAGGCCGACCGGCGCCTGGCTCACCGAGCGCGTCTGGGAATCGTCTGTCGTGTCGGCGCTGGCCGAAACCGGTATCGCCTACGTGACCGTCAACGACTACCATTTCTTGTGCACGGGCAGGAGCGCCGACGAACTCGACGGCTTCTTCAGCACCGAGGACGACGGTACTCGGCTCGACCTCTTCCCGATCTCCGAAGCCCTGCGCTACCGCGTGCCTTTTTCGCCGGCGCACGAGGTCATCGGCTATCTGGAAGACCTTGCCGACCATGGCCACGCCGCCGCCGTCTATTTCGACGACATCGAGAAATTCGGCATCTGGCCGGAAACCTTCGACTGGGTCTACAACCGCGGCTGGCTCAAGGCGCTGATCGAGGGCGTGCTGGCCAGCCCGAAGATCCGCACCGCGACCTATGCCGATTTTCACGCGCGGCACGCAACGCGCGGCATCGTCTATCTGCCTACCACTTCGTACAGCGAGATGAACGAATGGACGCTGCCAATGCCGGCAGCCGGCATCTACGCTACCTTTCTCGCCAACGAAAAGGCCGCCGGTCGCGGCGACCTGCACCGGCCATTCATCCGTGGCGGCATCTGGCGCAACTTCCTGTCGCGCTACCCGGAAGCCAACTGGATGCACAAGCGCATGCAGGCGCTCTCTGCCCGCCTCGCCGCGCTGCCTGTTGCGCCGCCAGAACTGACCGCCGCCCTCTACCGCGCCCAGGCCAATGACGCTTACTGGCACGGCCTGTTCGGCGGGCTCTACCTGCCACACCTGCGGCGTGCGGTGTGGAACAACATCGTCGCGCTCGAGGGCGGGCTCGACGCCCTGCAGCCGCGTTTGGCGGCGCTTGCGGTCAACCTCGATTGCGATGGCAAGAGCGAAACCTTCGCCCGCAACGACCAGTTGCACCTGGTCGCCTCCGCGACGACGGGCTCGCCGCCGCTCACGAACTGAGCAGCTACGCGCTGACGCACAATTTCGGCGACACCCTGCGCCGCTATCACGAGCACTATCACGACAAGATCGGCGCCGGGCCGACTGAGCACAATGGCGAAGGCATCGCCTCGGCGCACGACATCGTCAGCTTCAAGCACCCGATCGCCCCTGACGACATCGTTCCCGATGCCCTGCCGCGCGCCCTCTGGCTTGATGAAATCGACGGCATTGCGCTTACCGCCTACGTGCAGCGCCGGCAGCGTTGCGCTTCACCCACCCCGGCCTTGTCAAGACGCTGGCGCTGGACGGGTCAACCGCCACCGTGACCTGGCAGTGCAGCGGCCTGGCCGGACGCCGCTTCACGACACGGCTCAATCTGGCGATGCCCAGTTGCGACGGTTTCCTCGGCCGCTACGTGCTCGCCGACGGCAGCATTCCCGGCGGCTTCGGCCAACCCATCGACCTGCCGGCCGCGACCATGCTGACGCTCGAAGATGGCGTGCTCGGCGGCAGCATCCGCCTGGTGGCGTCGATTCCAGCCGAGATTTGCGGTCTACCGCATCAGACGGTCTCCCAATCGGAGGCCGGCTTTGAGAAAATCATGCAGTGCGTCGAACTGTCCTTCATGTGGAACCTGCCCGACGACCAATCTACCCTTCAACTCCAACTGACAACCCAACAGAGCCCATCATGACCGGAACCGTATTCAAACTCGAAGTAAATCCCAAGATTCCCGTCCGTCTCCGACCGCTCGAAGATCTCGCCGGCAACCTCTGGTACAGTTGGGATCGCTCGACGCGCTCGCTGTTCGCGCAATTGTCGGGGGGCTTGTGGAAGGCGACCAACCACAACCCCAAGTCGTTTCTCAAGCGAGCCGACCAGAAGCGCCTCGAAGCCGCCGCCGAGGATGCGGTCTTCATCGGCTCGTTGAATCGCGTGATCTCCTCCTACAGCAGCTACCACGAACTGCCCAACATGGCCCACGTCCACGGCCAGCGGTTCAAGACCGACGACCTGATCGCCTATTTCTGCGCCGAGTTCGGCTTCCATGAGAGCCTGCCGATCTACTCCGGCGGCCTCGGCATCCTGGCCGGCGACCACTGCAAGGGCGCCAGCGACATGGGTCTGCCCTTCATCGGCGTCGGCCTGCTCTACCGCCAGGGCTATTTCCACCAGACGCTCGACGCCGACGGCACGCAGCAGGCGGCCTACTCCGATTCCGACTTCGACGACCTGCCGATTTCGCCGCTGCACGACGCCAACGGACAGGATGTCGTGATCACTGTCGGTACGGCCGCAGCGTGCACGCCAAGGT
>CAVTQL010000037.1:0-18935 GCA_963736845.1 uncultured beta proteobacterium | reverse complement strand
ACCCATTTCGGTCAGAAAGCCCTTGAGGATGGGCGGTAGAAGCCGAGTCGGTTATCGTACTGTTCCCGCGCGGCGGAATCGTTTTCGAGCACCGCATTGAACAGGAGGTCGGCCGTCTGCGCCGCCGCATAGATCATGGCGCGGCCCCCTTCGGCAATGGCTTTCTGCGTCAGCAGCATGCGCCGCACGTCGGCGTGCCAGATCAGCGCGTCGGCGATCGAATCGGGTTCCTTTTTTCCCGACAGGGCGCGCATCGAGCGGCGCTCCCTGGCGTAAGCCAGCGCGCCTTGAAACGACGCTTCGGCGTGGGCGATGCCTTGAATGGCGGTGCCAAGACGCGCGGTGTTCATAAAGTGAACATGGTTTCCAGCCCCTTGTTGGGTTCGAAAATCAGGTGCCCTGTCCGCCCCATCAAAATTCAGTACGGCGGTCGCGGAGCCGCGAATGCCCATTTTGTGTTCGATGGAGCCGCAACTGACGCTATTGCGTTGGCCGACCGAACCGTCTTCGGTGACCAGAAACTTCGGCACGACGAACAGCGAAATGCCGCGTGTGCCGGCCGGTGCGCCGGGCAGGCGCGCGAGGACGATATGCACAATGTTCGCGGCAAGATCATGCTCGCCGGCCGAGACGAACATCTTGGTGCCCGTGATCTGGTAGCTGCCGTCGGGCTGCGGCTCGGCCCTGGTCTTGACTTGTGCCAGATCCGTGCCGCACTGCGGCTCGGTCAGGCGCATGGTGCCGGTCCAGCTCACCGCTGACGAGTGATGGCAGGTAGTGTGACTTTTGCGCCTCGGTCCCGTACCGCAGGAGGGTGTTGATGCACCCCAGGCTCAGACCCGGATACATGTTGAACGACCAGTTGGCTGCGTCCATCATCTCCGATTTGAAAGACGCTCATCGAATTGGGCAGACCCTGACCACCGTACTCTACCGGGAAGGAAAGGCCCTGCCAGCCCCCTTCGACAAACTGGTGGTAGGCTTCCTTGAATCCGGCGGGAGTAGTGACATCACCGTGACCCTAAAGTGACAGCCTTCCTGGTCGCCAGACAGGTTTAACGGCGCGAGCACTTCCTGGCAGAGGGTGGCGGCGCCTTCGAGAATCGCCGCCACCAGGTCGGGCGTCGCCTCGCTACCATTGGACAGCTTGGCATAGTGCGCCGGGTAATCCAGCACCTCATTCAACAGGAAGCGCATGTCGCGCAGTGCCAATAGGGCTCCGCGCAAACAGGTTCGGCCTTGCCTGGCGCAGCATGATGCGCGTGAATTCGCGCACACACTTTCCCTTGGTGCCGATCAATACCTTGCGGCCAAGCAGGTCGAGTGCCTGAATGCCGGTGGTGCCTTCGTACAGGGTGGAGATGCGTGCATCACGGGCGATTTGCTCCATGCCGTGCTCGTGAATGTAGCCGTGCCCGCCGAACACCTGCATGCCGATATTGGCGGCTTCGAGGCCCATTTCGGTAAGAAAGCCCTTGAGGATGGGGGTGTAGAAGCCGAGCTGGTTGTCGTAGTGTTCGTAGCTGGCCTGATCGTTTTCGAGCGTGGCGTTGAACATCAGGTCGGCTGTCTGTGCGGCGGCATAGATCATCGCCCGACCCCCTTCCGCGATGGCCTTTTGGGTCAGCAGCATGCGTCGCACGTCGGCGTGCCAGATCAGGGAGTCGGCATTGGCCTCGGGTTCCTTCTTTCCCGAGAGGGCGCGCATCGATCGTCTGTCCTTGGCATAGGCCAGCGCGCCCTGAAAAGACGCTTCGGCGTGGGCGACGCCCTGGATCGCGATTCCGAGCCGGGCGGTGTTCATGTAGGTGAACATGGCTTCCAGGCCCTTGTTGGGTTCGAAAATCAGGTGCCCTGTCGCCCCGTCAAAATTCAGTACGGCGGTCGCCGAGCCGCGAATTCCCATCTTGTGTTCGATGGAGCCGCAACTGACGGTGTTGCGTTGGCCGGCAGAGCCGTCTTCAGCGACAAGAAACTTCGGCACGACGAACAGCGAAATACCGCGTGTGCCGGCCGGTGCGCCCGGCAGGCGGGCGAGGACGATGTGCACGATATTCCCGGCCAGATCGTGCTCGCCGGCCGAGATGAACATCTTGGTGCCGGTGAGCTTGTAGCTGCCGTCGGGCTGTGGCTCGGCCCTGGTCTTGACCTGTGCCAGATCGGTGCCGCACTGCGGCTCGGTCAGGCACATGGTGCCGGTCCACTCGCCGCTGACGAGCGATGGCAGATAGAGCGATTTTTGTGCCTCGGTGCCGTACCGCAAAAGGGTATTGATGCAGCCCAGGCTCAGTCCCGGATACATGTTGAACGACCAGTTGGCGGCGCCCATCATCTCGGTCTTGAACAGGCTGAGCGATGTCGGCAGCCCCTGGCCACCGTATTCCGTCGGAAACGAAAGCCCCTGCCAGCCGCCGTCGACGAACTGGCGGTAGGCTTCCTTGAAGCCCGCCGGGGTGGTGACTTCGCCGGCGTTGAAGTGGCAGCCCTCCTGATCACCGGAAAGGTTGATCGGCGCGAGAACCTCTTCGCACAACGTCGCCGCGCCTTCAAGGATGGCATCCACCATGTCCGGCGTAGCCTCGCCGCCGTTCGATAACCCGGCGTAGTGCGCGGGGTAGTCCAGCACCTCATTGATCAAGAAGCGCATGTCGCGCAGGGGAGCTTTATAGGTCGGCATGGTGCGATCTTTCGAGAAAGTGACAGAGCGGCCTGGCGCTGCGCGCTACGTGCGGTCTGCACCGTGCGGCCAGTTCTGTCAGGTTACGACAAGTTGTGTACGACCGTACACCAAAATATTAGAATGGCAACTCTAGTTTTTTCATCGCCATGTATCAATATGATTTGTTTGGTATAAATAGGGTTATCAACACGTATGGTTTTAGATACGAGTGTTTCAAGCTAGTAAGACAGGAGCGCTGCCATGCCACCCAGAAGAACTGCATCGAAGAATCCCGAGCCCCTGCCACGCAGCGTGCGCAAGGACTTGACCCGCGCCAAGCTCCTGCAGGCCGCGCTGACCCTGATGGGCGAGGGGCGCAGTTTCACCAGTCTTGGATTGCGTGAAATCGCCCGCGAAGCCGGCGTGGTTCCGAATGCCTTCTATCGTCACTTTCGCAATACCGACGAGTTGGGCCTGGTACTGGTTGAAGAGGTGGGAATTACGCTGCGTCGGCTGTTGCGTGAGGCACGCAAGATGGATGTGGCGCCGCGCGACATGCTGCGGCGTTCAGTCAGCGTCTATCTGGAGTACGTCAAGCTCAACCGCTTGCAGTTCCTGTTCATATCGAGCGAGCGATCAGGGGGCAGCCGCATACTGCGCCTGGCGATTCGCAATGACGTCACCCATTTCACCAATGAAATGGCGCAGGATTTCCGGATGCGCGGCCTTTACGCGCAACTGCCAACGGCAAGCTTGCAGATGGTTTGCGGCATGATCGTGATGACCATGCTCGCGGCGGCAACCGACGTTCTCGACCTGCCCCCCGACCAAACCCTGCTCGATGCCGAAATGTCGGAAAACTTCGTTCAGCAACTCAAGATCATTCTGTTTGGCGCGACCCGGTTGAACGACGCATTGAGCAGAAGCTGACGCCGAAAAGCAGCGCCAGGAGCCCTGCGGGGCGATTTTCAGGAAGGGCGCCGACGGGCGCTTCGCCCACTGCAACCTGCGTACGGCTACATGCCGTCTGCGGTGGGGCGGTAAGGGTCAAGGACGTGCGGTAGCGCGGCGACGAATTTCCAATGGCATCTTGCGCCAGCTGACCGGCATTGAGCGTGCGAGTGCGATATTTTAATTGCGCCAAGAGGCCAGCATGCCGCGCCGCTGCGGATTGTCGTGCAAAGCCAACTTCGACAATCCACCTGCCGAGTTTCTGGCCAAGCTGAAAGCCGAGGTGGAGCATGGATAGGGAAATGGAACAGTTCCAGAACGACCTGCTGGAGTCGGTCCGCCAGATGAAGGCGGGCAAGGCGGCGCGTGTGACGACAGTCGAAGTGTCGCCGGCCGCCGAGGCGCGCAACAAGGTCGGCATGTCGCAATCCGAGTTCGCGAAACTGCTCGGCGTTTCGGTGCGCACACTGCAGGACTGGGAACAGGGCCGTCGCGAGCCTTCCGGCGCGGCCCGGACACTGCTGCGCATCGCTTCGCAGAACCCCGCTGCGGTCAAGGCGGCGGCCTGAGGCGACTCAGCGCTTTTGCGCCGGTTTCACTGAACAACTGGGGTAGGCCACGGTTCCTTTACGGATCTTGCCGAAAGCCGTGGTCCCCAATTCACTTTAGGTAGCAACCTGGCGCATGTTCATCTACCAAGTCCTTCTCGCCGCGTTCGCCATCTCCATCCCGATCATCGGATTGGTGGCAGTTCTGCGCCTCGCCTGGTGCGCGTACCAGGCGCTTCGTGGCCGTGACATCAGGTCTGCGGCATTGTCCGTTCTCGGCATCGTGTTCCTGGGTGGGTTGTTTGCTGCCGTGCTGGCTGTCTGGTTCGGGTACGGCGTCGCTCACTCCAAGAAAGACATCTGGACCGATCTCACCGTCATCGCTCTTACCGGCGTTCCGTTCTATGCGGCTTCGTTCGCGCTGTGGCGCCTTGCCGGCAATCTTCTGGCTGCCGCCAAGCGCCGTGCTGTCCAACCCGGCCTCACGGCGGACGTCGCCCAGGCGGCGCGCCACTGACCTCTGACGTCAAATCCCATGCGCGAAAAGGTCGTCATATTCACCGGTGCCGGAATCAGTGCGGAAAGCGGGCTGCGCACGTTCCGCGACATGGGCGGCTACTGGCGCCAGTACCGGCTTGAGGATGTCGCGTCCCCGGCAGGCTGGAAGGCCAATCCGGAGGCCGTGCTGAACTTCTACAACGAACGCCGCAAGGCAGTCCTGGAAGCCAGCCCCAACGCGGCACATCTTGCGCTTGCGGCACTCGAGGAATTCTTCGAGGTCGTCGTCGTGACCCAGAACATCGATGACCTGCACGAACGCGCCGGCTCGTCGAACGTCATCCATGTCCATGGGGAAATACTCAAGGCGCGCAGCACTGCCGACGGGTCCCTGGTCTACCCGCTGACGACGCCCGAGCTTGCACTCGGCGATCGTTGCGAATTGGGGAGCCAACTGAGGCCCGACGTCGTCTGGTTCGGCGAGGAGGTGCGTTTCATCGAGGAAGCCGCCCGGCACTTCGCGGCCGCCACGAAGATTCTTGCCATCGGCACGTCGCTCTCCGTGTATCCGGCCGCTGCGCTTGTCGACGAAGCGCGGTATTCAGCAGAGAAGTACCTCGTGGCGCCCGAGGCTGAATCCGTCCCGTATGGATACCGTTTCATTCGCGGCAATGCCGCGTCTGTCGTCCCGCATGTGGTGAAATGCTGGAGCGAGGGACGCAAGCCGTGCTGACCTCCGGCCGGTCCGTTAGCGGGATGCCGGAAGACGGCACATCTGACTCATTTTCAACCGGTGACAGCATGAAACACCCCACATTGCCTGGTACGCCTTTTCTGGCGGGCCCTGACGTCGAAGTGAAACGGCAGGAGATTCTCGACTATTTTCATGCCACCTTCGATCGCTACGAACAACTGTTCGAGGTGCTGGCGTGCGACGAGGCGTATTACGTCAAGCCGATCGCGCTGCGTCACCCGCTGATCTTCTACTTCGGCCATACCGCCACTTTCTTCATCAACAAGCTGGTGCTGGCCGGCTTGATCGAGCAGCGCATCAATCCGCGCTTCGAATCGATGTTCGCCATCGGTGTCGATGAAATGAGCTGGGATGACCTCAACGACGCGCGTTACGACTGGCCGCGTGTCGCCGAAGTGCGCGATTACCGCCAGGCCGTGCGCGCCGTGGTCGACCGCTTGATCCGCAACATGCCGTTGAGCCTGCCGATTGCCTGGGACGATCCGTGGTGGATCATCCTGATGGGGATCGAGCACGAACGCATCCACCTGGAAACTTCGTCGGTGCTGATTCGCCAGCATCGGCTGAAGTATGTGCAGGCGCATCCGGCCTGGGTGCCGTGTCGCGACAGCGAAACCGCGCCGCCGAACGCGCTGGTGGACGTTCCGGCAGCCGCTTTTCGCATCGGCCGCGACCGGAGCGATCCAACAATCTACGGCTGGGATAACGAATTCGGGCGCCACGAGGCGTCGACCGCAGCATTCCAGGCCAGCCGTTATCTGGTTTCCAATCAGGAGTTTCTCGCCTTCGTGGAGGCTGGCGGCTATGCCGACGATTCGTTCTGGCCGGAGGAGGGGGCTGGCCTGGAAGAATTTCGCCCGCGCCGAGCATCCGACTTTCTGGGTGAAAGACGGCCGGCAATGGCGCCTGCGCCTGATGCTGGAAGAGATCCCGATGCCCTGGGACTGGCCGGTGGAGACCAATTACCACGAGGCCAAGGCGTTCTGTTGCTGGAAGGCGAAGTTCACCGGCCAGGCCGTGCGCCTGCCGAGCGAGGATGAATGGCAGGCGCTGCGCCATTTTGCCGGGGTCGGCGATCTTCCCGGTGATCCGCCGGTTTCAGCCAATATCGAACTGCGCCAGTACGCTTCCAGTTGCCCGGTCACCCGGTTCGCGCACGGGGCGTTCTTCGATGTTGTCGGCAATGTCTGGCAATGGCTGGAAACGCCCATTTATCCGTTCGACGGCTTCGCCGTGCATCCGATCTACGACGACTTCACGACGCCGACTTTCGATGAACGCCACAACCTGATCAAGGGCGGTTCGTGGATTTCCTGCGGCAACGAGGCTGCGCCGATCTCGCGCTATGCTTTCCGCCGGCACTTCTTCCAGCATGCCGGTTTCCGCTATGTGGTTGCCGATGCGCCGGCCACCCAGCCGGCCTCGCATTACGAAACCGACCGGCTGATTTCGGAATACATCGAATTCCACTACGGCGACGAGTATTTCGGCGTGCCCAATTTCCCGCGCACACTGGCGCAACTGGCCATCGCCGCAATGGGCGACAAGCCGACAGCGCAAGGCACTGGATCTCGGCTGCGCGACCGGTCGTGCCAGCTTCGAACTGGCCAGGCATTTCGATCACGTGACCGGCCTCGATTTTTCCGCCCGCTTCATCGGCATCGGCACGCAACTGGCGGAACAGGGCCGACTGCGCTACACGCTGACTGAAGAAGGCGAACTGGTCAGCTACAGGGAATGCTCGCTCGCCGAACTGGGCCTGGCCGATGTCGCGCACAAGGTCGAATTCTTCCAGGGCGATGCCTGCAATCTCAAGCCGGTGTTCTCCGGCTACGACCTTGTCCTGGCGGCCAACCTGATCGATCGTCTCTACAACCCGGCGCTGTTCCTCACGACCATTCACGAGCGCCTGAATCCCGGCGGGCTGCTGATGCTCGCGTCACCCTATACGTGGCTACCCGAACATACCAAGCGCGAAGAGTGGGTCGGGGGTTTCAAGAAGGACGGCGAAAGCTTCACGACGCTCGACGGATTGAAGGCGATGCTCGGTGCGACACTTCCGATTGCTTGGCGACCCCGAGTCGGTGCCCTTCGTCATTCGCGAAACCCGGCGAAAATTCCAGCACAGCTTGTCCGAAGTCACCCTCTGGGAGCGCATCTGATCGCGGGTGACCGCAGCCGTCGTCAGCCCTTCACGTGCAGGCCGCACTCCTTGGATTCCGGCGACTCCCACCACCAGCGTCCGGCGCGGACGTCCTCGCCGGGTGCGATGGCGCGGGTGCAGGGGGCGCAACCGATGCTCGGGTAGAACTGGTCGTGCAGCGCGTTGTATGGGACGGCGTGCTGCTTGAGGTAGGCCCAGACTTCCTTTTCGCTCCAGTCGGCGAGCGGGTTGAATTTTTCCAGGCCGTTGCCCTCGTCGTACTGGTGGACGGGCAAGCCGTCGCGGGTGGCCGCCTGCTGGGCGCGCAGGCCGGTGATCCAGGCGCGCTTGCCGGCCAGCGCACGCCTGAGCGGTTCGACCTTGCGCGCGTGGCAGCAGGCCTTGCGCAAGTTGACCGAATCGTAGAAGGCGTTGATGCCGTGATTGCGTACGTGGCTTTCGACTTCCTCGGAGCGCGGGAAATAGACCTTCAATTTCAGCCCGTAATGCGTGTCGACCGCAGCCATCAGGTCATAGGTCGCGGCCGGCAGGCGGCCGGTATCGAGGCTGAAGATCTCGATCGGCAGACCGGCCTTGACGATCAGGTCGGTCAGGACCATGTCCTCGGCGCCGAGGCTGTTGGCAAAGACGGCCGGCGCAAAATCGCGGGCGATGTCGGCGAGCAGGGCCCTGGCGGACTGGGACTTGGCGGTGACGCTGGTGGTCAGTTCAGGGGTGATGTTCAGGAGGATGGCGGACATGGAATATCTCTCTATGCGGTTGTTGCGATGTGATTCCTGGCTGAACCGGGAATCGTGGAGGGGCGGCGGCGGAAGCGGGGTTCGGGCTGGACGGTCGACGCCTGGTATCCCTCGCTGAAACTCGCGAAGCCGTTCGCGATGGCGTGGCGCGCGTCCTTGTCTTGCCTCAGGGCGTAGGCGTCGAAGCCGACGCGGTGCATGAAGAACAACTGGTCGTGCAGCACGTCGCCGACGGCGCGCAGTTCGCCTTGATAGTTGTAACGCTGGCGCAGCAGGCTGGCCGTCGAGAAACCGCGGCCATCGACGAATTTCGGAAAGGCCACGGCAATCACCACGAAATAATCGAGGTCGGCGGCGATGTTCCTCGACCCGGTCCCCGGGCTCCAGCAGCAGGCCGATGCGCTTGTGGCGGGAGACGATCTCGTTCCTGCGCGCCAGCCAGACGGCGAGCGGGAAAATGATGTCGCCATCGGGCAGGGCGACGCTTTCGGGACTCTCGCCTTCAGCGATTTCGAGCGTTTTCCAGGTGTCGACCGCGACAGCGCGGTTCCTGATCAGTTGCGCCGTCATGCGGCCTCCTTTTCTGCAGCCTTGGCCGTCCCGTGGGCGCGGCCTTCGTAAACACGGTTCTTGAACGGGTCGATACCGATGCGGTCGAGGGTATCGAGGAAGGACTCGTCGGCATGCCGATGGGCGAGGTAGACCTTGACGATCTTGCCGACGACGTCCGGCATTTCGTCGGCCGCGAACGACGGGGCCGATGATCGTGCCGAGCCGGGCATCGTTGCCCTGGCGGCCGCCCAGCGTGACCTGGTAGAACTCGGCGTCGTTCTTGTCGACGCCGAGCACGCCGATGTGGCCGACATGGTGGTGGCCGCAGGCGTTCATGCAGCCCGAGATGTTGAGGTCGATGTCGCCGATGTCGAACAGGTAGTCGAGGTCGTCGAAGCGCGCCTGGATGGCGGCGGCGACGGGGAGCGACCGGGCGTTGGCGAGGCCGCAGAAATCGCCGCCAGGGCAGCAGATGATGCCGGTCAGCAGGCCGGTGTTGGGCGTCGCCAGGCCGGCCTCCTTCGCCGCCTGCCAGACGGCATACAGGTCGGATTTGCGAACGTCGGCGAGAATGATGTTCTGCTCGTGCGAAATGCGCAGTTCGCCGAAGCTGTAGCGGTCGGCGAGGTCGGCGACCCGTTCCATCTGCTCGGAGGTAATGTCGCCGGGCGCGACGCCGTGCGGCTTGAGCGACAGCGTGACGGCGGCGTAGCCCGGCACCTTGTGCGCATGCGTGTTGCGGTCGACCCAGCGGGCGAAGGCCTTTTCGCCGTGCCGGTGCTGCTCGAAGCCGAGATCGACGGCATGCGTGGCCGCGTAGTCCGGTGCTTCGAAATGGGCGGCGACGCGGTCCAGTTCGGCCTGCGTGATGGTCGCCGGACCATCCGCGAGGTGCGCCCACTCGGCGTCGACCAGTTGGGAGAACTTCTCGACACCGAGCGCCTGCACCAGAATCTTGATGCGTGCCTTGTAGAGGTTGTCGCGCCGCCCGAAGCGGTTGTAGACGCGCAGGATGGCTTCGCAGTAGGTGAGGAGGTGTTGCCAGGGCAGGAACTCGCGCACCACCTGGCCGCGGATCGGCGTGCGCCCGAGGCCGCCACCGACGATCACGGTGAAGCCCGACTCGCCGTCCTGTTCCTTGAGGTGCAGGCCGATGTCGTGGAACCAGGTCACGGCGCGGTCTTCCTTCGTGCCGGAAATGGCGATCTTGAACTTGCGCGGCAGGAAGGCGAATTCCGGGTGGAAGGTGCTCCACTGGCGCAGGATCTCGGCGAGCGGACGCGGGTCGATCACCTCGTCGGCGGCGACGCCGGCGAAGTGGTCGGTGGTCACGTTGCGGATGCAGTTGCCCGAGGTCTGGATGGCGTGCATCTCGACTTCGGCCAGTTCGGCCAGGATGTCGGGCACGTCCTCGATCTTCGGCCAGTTGAACTGCAGGTTGTGGCGCGTCGTGAAGTGGCCGTAGCCGCGGTCGTAGGTGCGGGCGACATGGGCCAGCTTGCGCAGCTGGGCGGAGTTCATCATGCCGTAGGGCACGGCGATGCGGAACATCGGCGCGTGGCGCTGGATGTAGAGGCCGTTCTGCAGGCGCAGCGGGCGGAATTCGTCGTCGGAGAGTTCGCCGGCCTGCCAGCGGCGGACCTGGTCGCGGAATTGGTCGACACGCTCGTTGATGAGCTGGCGGTCGATGGCATCGTATTTGTACATGGGTTGTCCCTCGTGAATCAGGCGAAGACGAGCTTGCCGCCGACCAGCACCAGCATGGAGGCGAGCAGGCGGCGCAGGATATGCTCCGGCACCTTGGCGGAAACGTGGCTGCCGAGCCAGATACCGGGCAGCGAACCGAGCAGCAGCGCGCCGAGCAGGGCCCAGTCGACGCCGCCGAGCAGCCAGTGGCCGAGCCCGGCGACCAGCGTCAGCGGCACGGCATGGGCGACGTCAGAACCGACGATGCGCACCGGCGAAAGGCGGGGATAAAGGAAGAACAGCGCGGCGACGCCGAGCGCCCCGGCGCCGACCGAAGAGATGGTGACCAGCACGCCGAGCAGGGCGCCGACGGCGACCGTGATCGCCGGCAGGTAGCGCTGGCGCAGCGGCGAATCCTCGTGGCGGGTGGCGTAATCGCGCAGCTTGCGGCCGAACAGGATGGCAATGGCGGTGAGCAGCAGCGCGAAGCCGAGGCCGTTGGAAATCACGGCGCCGATCGTGTTGCTGCCCTTGGGCAGCAGCGACAGCACCCAGATGGTGAGGGCGGCGGCCGGTATGCTGCCGAGCGCCAGGCGGCCGGCGACGGCCCAGTCGATATGGCCCTTGCGGCCGTGCGCGACGGTGCCGCCGGCCTTGGTCAGCGCCGCGTAGAGCAGGTCGGTGCCGACTGCGGTGGCCGGGTGGAATGCCGAACACCAGCACCAGCAGCGGCGTCATCAGCGAGCCGCCGCCGACGCCGGTGAGGCCGACGATGGCGCCGACCGCAAAGCCGGAAAGGGTGTAGAGGATGTCCATGGGGCCGAATCGTAACGGCCACCGATTGAAACAAAAAGAATATTGGGTTAGATTGTTATAGCTTCAGGTTATTAAGTGCCGCCATGAAACTCCAGCAACTCCGCTACATCGTCGAAATCCGGCGCCAGGGACTCAATGTCTCGGAGGCGGCCGAGGTGCTGTACACATCGCAGCCGGGCGTCTCGAAGCAGGTCATTCTGCTCGAGGAAGAACTCGGGGTCGCCATCTTCGAGCGCAGCGGCAAGCGCTTCACCGGCGTCACCGAGGCGGGCAAGGCGGTGCTCGAGATCGCCGAGCGCATCCTGCGCGAAGCGGAAAACCTCAAGCGCGCGAGTGCCGAGTTCGCCACCGGCGAGAGCGGCCGCCTCGTGCTGGCGGCGACCCATACCCAGGCGCGCTACGCGTTGCCGGTGGTGGTGCGCGATTTCGTCGCCCGCCACCCGACGGTCAAGCTCGAAATGCACCAGGGCAGCCCGACGCAGATCGCCGAATGGGTGGTCGCCGGCGACGCCGACATCGGCATCGCCACCGAGGCGCTCGACCAGTATCCGCAACTGATCACGCTGCCGGTGCGCCAGTGGAGCCACTGCGTCATCGCGCCGGAAGGCCACGCCATCCTCAAGTCGCACCCCGCTGGCGCTGCAGGAACTGGGCAAGTGGCCGCTGATCACCTACGACACCGCCTTCACCGGCCGCTCGCGCATCAACCGCGCCTTCGAGCGCATCGGCGTGACGCCCAACATCGCGCTGACCGCGCTCGATGCCGACGTGATCAAGACCTACGTCAGCCTCGGCCTCGGCCTCGGCATCATCTCGGCACTGGCGTTCGACGCCCAGCGCGACGCCGGGCTGGTCGCGGTCGACGCCGCCCACCTGTTCGAATCCAACACGACCCGCCTGGCCCTGCGCCGCGGCACCTACCTGCGCCGCTGCGACTACGACCTGATCGAGCTGTTCGCGCCGCACCTGTCGCGGCATGTGGTTGACATGGCGATGCAGGGCGGCGGCGCCGAATACCAGTTGTAGGCATGGCGGTGCCTGCGGAAAAAAATTTCCGCAGGCCGCAGGCAAAACCCGTAAGATCGGCAAAAAATTCCCCCGGTCGCTTAGCGGCCGGTTCCGGCATGGCAGCAATGGCCGCCATGGCAGGCAAGGAAGGAGGAGACATGACGATACTTGCCCGCAGCATCGAGGAATTGCGCCAGCGCCGGCGCACCATCGCGCTCGGCGGTGGCGAGGACAAGCTGCAGCGGCGCCGCGACAAGGGCCTGCTGACCGCGCGCGAGCGCCTCGCGCTGCTCTTCCAGGAGCACACCTTCCAGGAAGTCGGCATGCACGCGCGGCGCGGCGCCCGCAGCTTCGATCCTGACGACCGCGACCTGCCGGCCGACGGCGTCGTCACCGGCACCGGCTACGTCAACGGGCAACTGGTCGCGGCGTTCAGCCAGGACTTCACGGTGTCGGCAGGCACGCTCGGCAAGATGCACGCCGACAAGATCGTCGAGCTGATGGAATTCGCCACCAAGACCGGCATCCCGCTGGTCGCCTTCAAGGACTCCGGCGGCGCCCGCATCCAGGAGGCGGTCGACGCGCTTTCCGGCTACGGCAACGTCTTCTACCGCAACGTCCTGATGTCCGGCGTCGTGCCGCAGATCGCCGTCATCTGCGGCCCGTGCGCCGGCGGTGCCGCCTACTCGCCGGCGCTCATGGACTTCATCATCATGACCCGCCACAACGCCCAGATGTTCATCACCGGGCCGGAGGTCATCAAGGCGGTGACCGGGCGCACGACGACGATGGACGAGGTCGGCGGCGCCGAAATGCACGCCACCGTCAGCGGCAACGTGCATTTCATCGCCGAGGACGAGCGCCACGCCATCCGGATCGTGCACCAGTTGCTCTCCTACCTGCCGTCCAACAACACCGAGGACCCGCCGCACGAGTTGCGCGCCGACATCGCGCTCACGCGCGACGAGGACATGAACGCGCTGATTCCGGAGGATGCTTCGGAACCGATGAACGTGCGCGGGGTCATCGCCAGGCTGGTCGACGGCGGCGAGTTCCTCGAAGTGCATGCCGGTTTCGCGCGCAACCTGATCGTCGGTTTCGCGCGCGTCGAGGGCATCGTCGTCGGCCTGGTCGCCAACCAGCCGACCGAGATGGCGGGGGCGCTCGACATCAATGCCGCCGACAAGGGCGCGCGCTTCATCCGCTTCTGCAACGCCTTCAACATCCCGATGGTCACCCTGGTCGACGTGCCGGGCTTCATGCCGGGCGTCGAGCAGGAGCGCAGCGGCATCATCCGCCACGGCGCCAAGATGCTCTTCGCCTACGCCTCGTGCACCGCGCCGAAGGTGACGATCATCCTGCGCAAGGCCTACGGCGGCTCCTACCTCGCCATGTGCAGCCAGGAAATGGGTGCCGATTTCGTCTACGCCTGGCCCAACGCCGAGATCGCCGTGATGGGCGCCGAGGGCGCGGTCAACCTGATCTACCGCAAGGAACTGGCCGAGGCCGAGGATCCGGCGGCGCGCAAGGCGGAACTGGTCGCCGCCTACCGCGCCGAGTTCGCCTCGCCCTACCTGTCTGCCGGGCGCGGCTACATCACCGATGTCATCGAACCGGCGGAAACCCGCGGCGTGCTGGCGCTCTCGCTGCGCAAGCTGCTCAACAAGCGGGAACTGCGGCCGGCCAAGAAGCACGGCAACATTCCTCTCTAGGCGGAACGGCAGATGGCGGAAATCTGGAGCAAGACCCTGTGGATCTACGGCCTGGCGATCGTCGTCTCGCTGCTGATCGCGGTGGTCATCAAGATCATCGTCGTGCTGCTTGGCCGCGTCGAGCGCAAGCCGGCGAGCGCCCCGGCAGCGGTCGCCGTGCCGCCGGTGCCGGCGCCGGCCTTCGACGTCGCCGCCGACCACCTCGTCGTCATCGCGGCGACGGCCTGGGCGATGATCGGCAGCCATCGCATCGTCCATATCGACGAAACGCGCCGGCGGACCGGCTGGCTGGCCGAGGGGAGGCAGGCGCATCACGCCTCGCACGGCGTCGAGCATCATCCGAAACACTGAGGCTGCGGCCGCACGGACAAGGGGGACTCATGGAAAAACGCTTGCGCATCACGGTCGACGGCCGGCAGTACGACGTTACGGTCGAAGATCTCAGCGAGGGGGCGGGGCAACTCTACCCGCAGCCGGGCAGCATGAACATCGCGCCGCCACCGGCGCCGGTCGCCGCGCCGGCGGTCGCTTCCGCCGCCGCGCCGGCACACGCCGCCGCCGGGGCCGGCGACATCGCCTCGACGCTCGGCGGCGTCGTCGAGTCGGTCCTGGTCAGCGTCGGCCAGGCGGTGAACCAGGGTGACAAGGTGGTCATCATCGAGGCGATGAAGATGAAGACGCCGATGATCGCCCACCGCGCCGGCACGGTCACCGCCGTCGCCGTCAAGGCGGGCGAGGCCGTCGAAGCCGGCCAGGTCCTCGTCAGCCTCGCATGAACCCCGCCCCGCGATGAACGGGATCGCCTTCCTCGACCTGTTCCAGGGCGTCGCCACGCTGTTCGCCCAGGAACCGAAGGTCGCCATCGGCCGCATCGTGCTGATGCTGCTCGGCTTCCTGCTCGTCTACCTGGGCAAGAAGGAGGTCCTCGAGCCGCTGCTGATGATCCCGATGGGGCTCGGCATGTCGGCGGTCAATGCCGGCGTGCTGTTCCTCGACGGCGGCAGGACCGGAACGATATTCGTCGATCCGCTGGTCAGCGCCACCGATGCCGTCGTTGACGTCCTGCAGATCGACTGGCTGCAGCCGATCTACACGCTGATGTTCAGCAACGGCCTGATCGCCTGCCTGGTGTTCATGGGCATCGGCGTCCTGCTCGATGTCGGCTTCGTCATGGCGCGCCCATTCCAGAGCATGATCCTGGCGCTGTTCGCCGAACTCGGCACGGTCCTTGTCTTCCCCATCGGCGTCATGCTCGGCATGACGGAACGCGAAGCGGCCTCGGTCGCCATGATCGGCGGGGCCGACGGGCCGATGGTGCTGTTCGCCTCGCTGATGCTGGCCAAGGATCTGTTCGTGCCGATCACCGTCGTCGGCTACCTCTACCTCGGCCTGACTTACGGCGGCTACCCCTACCTGATCAAGCTGCTGATCCCGAAGCGGCTGCGCGGCATCCCGATGCCGGTGGAGAATGTCCGGAAGATCACCTCGGCGCAGAAGCTGGTCTTCGCCGTCGTCATCTGCACGCTGCTCTGCCTGCTGTTTCCGGTCGCGGCACCGCTCTTCCTGTCGCTGTTCGTCGGCGTCGCGGTGCGCGAGAGCGGCCTGGTCAACTTCCAGAACCTGCTCAGCGAAACCTTCCTCTACGGCGCCACCTTCTTCCTCGCGCTGACCCTCGGCGTCCTCTGCGAGGCCAGCACGCTGCTCGATCCGGTCGTCCTCAAGCTGCTGCTGCTCGGCTGCCTGGCGCTGCTGCTCTCGGCCATCGGCGGCATCATCGGCGGCTACGTGCTCTACTTCTGGTACAAGGGCAAGTACAACCCGATGATCGGCATCGCCGGCGTCAGTTGCGTGCCGACCACCGCCAAGGTGGTGCAGAAAATGGCGACGGAAGCCAACCCCGGCGTCATGATCATGCCGCACGCGCTGGGCGCCAGCATCAGCGGCGTCATCACCTCGGCCATCTTCGCCGGGATTTTTGTCGCCCTGCTGCGCTAGGCGCGGCGTCACCTCGCAGCGGGCGTTGCGCCGTTGCGGCGCTGCATGCGCGGCGCCGTATCGCGCAGGATGAGGGAGGGCGCGGAAAAAGGCGCCAGGCGCTCGAGAAAGTCGAGCAGTTCGAGCACCGGCGAGTTGCGGAAGAAGCGCGCCATCGGCGTTTCCATCCAGATGCGGTCGGCGTAGGCGAGCAGGTCGTAGGGGCGGTCACCGATGCCGTCGCCGTCGCGGTCGAAGCCCTCGTAGCCGTCCCAGTAGTTGCCCCACCAGGTATCGTCCAGCGGGTCGCCGTCGCCGATGATGCTCACCGGCCACAGGTTGCTGCGGAAGGTGTTGCCGATGGCGATGTGGCCGCCCTTGGCGCCGTAGAAATAGACACCGGTGATGTTGTGGGTGACGATGTTGTTGATGAAGACGATGCGGTTGAGCGGGTCCATCGGCGAGTCGGCCATGATGCCGTGCGCGCAATGGATGATCTCGTTGCCGATGACCAGCGCCGCCGAGGTCTCCTTCAGCGCGACACCGGCGCCGGAGGCATCCATGGCATGCAGGATGCGGTTGTTGCGGATGATCAGCCCCTCGGAATTCAGCGCGATGATGCCGGTCGAGTTCCTCTCCAGATGGTTGCGGTCGACCAGGCTGCGATGGGCAAAAAGGAAATTGAAGGCGCGCCGGCTGTCGCGGATCGTGTTGCCGGTGAAACGGTTGTGGGTGGCATTGGTGACGGTGACGTCGCGGATCTGCGCGATGTCGTTGTCCGCGATGCGGTTGCCGCTGCTGTACCAGAGCCGGATGCCGTCGCCGCGGTCGGCGGAATCGACCGGGCGCGAGCGGATGCGGTTGCCGCGCACGATGCTGTTTGTCGTCCGGTGCAGCGAAATGCCGAACAGGCACGTCCTCGATCACGTTGTTCTCGATCAGCAGTTCGCTGCCCTCGGCCATGATGCCGCCGTCGAGCGCGTCGTGCGAATCGCCGCTGGCGCGGAGCGTCAGGCCGCGCAGCGTGACACGATCGGCCTTTACCGTGAGTACGGTGCCCTTGCCGCCGGCGTCGATGATGACCTTGCCGTCGCCCTCCAGCGTGATCGGCTTGCTGATCACCGCCGGCCCCTGGTAGATGCCCGGCGGCAGGCGGATCGTCGCGCCGGCCAGCGCGGTGTCGAGCCACGGCTGCAGCGGCCGGGCGGCGAACGCGGCGCCGGCGAGGCTGAGGAAAGCAAAAAGAAGGGCAATGCGGGGCAGGATCATCGACCGGGTATTGTGCCGGCCCCGACCCCGGCCGGCGTCAACCTGCATCAAGAATCCCGGCCGCGCCGGGCGCTACAGGGCCGCGTCCGCCTTCGGCAGGGCGACGCGGGTCGACAGCGCATTGAGCGCGATCAGGTGCAGGATCTGGCTGACCGTCGTGCAGCAGTCGGCGAGCACCGACACCGTGTACTTCTCCGCCCCCTTGGAGAGCGCCGTATGGGTCACGCAATTCTGGGTCATCATCCCGCACAGCAGCAGTTCCGAAACGCCGAGCCCGGCCAGCGTCTCCTCCAGCGCCGTCTGGTGGAAGCTGTCGGCGAAGGACTTGACGACCACCGGCGCCCCGGGCGCGGCGGCCAGGATGCGCGGATGGATGTCGACCCCCGGCGTGCCGGCATTGAAGAACGGGGCGATGCCGCGCGACGCGTCGGCGACGTGCTGGACGAAAACGACCGGCACGCCCGCCGCCTGTGCCCGGCCGATCGCCGCCTCGACGGCGGCCAACGTCTCGTCGGCATTCCACAACGGAAACTTGCCGCCGGGGAAATAGTCGTTCTGGAGATCGATGACGATCAGGGCGCGCTTGCTGGACATGGGAACCTCGAACGGGGTGGCGAGAAGAGTACTATTTCATGGCGAGGGGCGGTGGGCAAGGGGGACGGACGGCTCTCGACCCAAACCCGTCTGTCGAGTTTCTCTGAAGCGGTCCGACGCTCAGCTACGACATTTTCGTGTTTCGCTTCTACGAAGCAGCCGTTCGTGATCTCCGGCAGTCGGCCATCAGCTGTCCGTGGCGGTTACATTTGAAAATTCTGCGTCCGACCCCGCTGAACGGCTGCTTTTAGGCGTCCAAATTGATGGGGAGAATTTCAGGACCCGGCTAACTGCTGCCGCACACCGCTTCCACAAAGCGGACAACTGAGCGACCGATGCACTTGGAGACCTGCCGGATGAACGAAGTGGCAGGTCCCGTTATCGAGTTGAAATTCGACACTGGCAGGACGGCGGACTGCCACGCGGGTAGACTGAGCGCCATGCGCCCGAAACTGCCATGATGGAACAATCTCCCGGAACACCCTGATTGACCGGGTGAACCGGCTTGCCGCCCGCGTCAGCGAACGGAGCGTCGAGCAATGATCTGTGCTTATCCGGTTGTCTTCCAAAACATGCGGGGCATCCCACTTGAGTGCCAATTTCACGGCAAGCACCCGTGGTTTGGTCATGAGCACGCCAGAAAACACGGATGCAGCCACACGTTTACCCATGGAAACGAGCCATTCCCCCAGCCTGGGAGACAACCGGATAAGCACGGAAGATACTCCCGCCTGTCGCGTTGGATTTCCTATCCTTAATGTATTCGATCATCAATATTGCTTTCCGGAATTTCCTCGGTTGGGCCAATACTCGACCGGGTCGGCAGTGGAAGAGTTTTGCGATATTTTCAGCGCGCGAAATCAGTCTCTCGAACCTTGATCGTCAAGCTGCCTCCATTAGTTGCCTGAAGCGAAACCCGAACAATTCAACTACCGGATAGTACTTGCCCTGACCTTTTGTCATAATCGCTGGCAAGTGAAGTAGCGGCCCGGATTGACGGGGTGGGGGGG
>CAVTQL010000036.1:0-92996 GCA_963736845.1 uncultured beta proteobacterium | reverse complement strand
CCTTTGACGCACGTGCGTGATGCTGGTATTTTTTGCCATGGAAAATGCCAGCCCGATCCCGGGTGTCGATTATCCACGCACGTTCGATGAAATGGACGAGTGGTTTCGTACCGACGCACAGTGCCGCGACTACATCCAGCGCTTGTGCTGGCCGAACGGTTTCGTTTGCGAGCGCTGCGGGGTGGCAGGGGAACCCTGGGTGACGGCGCGCGGTGTGTTCCGATGCAAGGATTGCGATGGCAGTACGTCGCTGACTGCGGGCACGATGTTCCAGGACACCCACAAACCGTTGCGTACGTGGTTTCTCGCGATGTGGTTCATCACCAGCCAGAAGAATGGCATGAGCGCCCTCGGGCTGCAGCGGGCACTTGGCTTGGGCAGCTACGAAACGGCTTGGACGTGGCTGCACAAGCTGCGTCGGGCCATGGTACGACCGGGACGTGATCGATTGACCGGCGAGATTGAAGTCGATGAAACCTACGTTGGTGGCCCTGAAGAAGGCAAGCGGGGACGCGAGATCGAGAAAAAGTCCATCGTCGTGGTCGCGGCGGAGAAAAACGGTCGCGCCATCGGGCGCATCCGACTGAAACGCGTCAAGGATGTTTCCGCCGAAAGCCTGCTGGACTTCATTCGAGAAACCGTGGAGCCTGGCGCAACAATTCACACCGACGGATGGAAGGGCTATGCGGGCCTTCCTGTCGCAGGCTACAAACATCGCGTTACGGTTATCAGCGGTGGGGACGAACAGGCTCACGAAGTCATGCCACGGGTTCATAACGTCGCCTCGCTGCTCAAGCGCTGGCTGCTCGGCACGCTTCAGGGCGGTGTTCAACATCAGCATCTCGATTACTACCTCGATGAATTTACGTTTCGCTTCAACCGACGTCGGTCAAACACCCGCGGATTACTCTTCTACCGCCTAGCTCAACAAGCTGTTGCCGTCGGCCCGGCACCCTACCGTTCCATTATTTACGGCAAGGCGCTATGACGTGCGTGAAAGGGATACCCAATATAGATAAATACCTTCGCCCAGGACAAACCCTACCAAGATCGGCGCGGTTGATTTCGTCAACGACCCAAGATAATGCCGGCGAGCTCGCTGCCATCGAAGCTGCTTCCATGAGGTGCCCAGCCCGTACCTCAAATCGCAATTTCGTCGGCAACATCTGGAGAGAAACCAGCAACGAAATCCTCATAGGTAGTAGATGGGTGGAATTGGGTTATCAGCCCGTTACCGGAGTAATTCTCGCGCAGAATCTGCTCTGCAATTCGCGACTTACCTGTCCCCGGAGGCCCCTCAAGGACAACGAATCGGCGGCTTTCAGGGAACCAACAATTTCATTCGTGCTCGGCGTAGAAAGCCACGCGGCATTGAGGCTAGCGATGAATTCTTTGAATTCACCTTCGGCAGCCTTCAGAGACCTCCCCACCCACGTTCGTACGCATAAAGATCCAAGAAGGCCTGAACTACTACCCGCGCTTTTTCTGGATCGTCTTTAGGGACAACTGCTAGGCAATACAATTCATTGCTGTAGCGCTTAAACACAGACTCCCAAGGCAGAAGTTGCTTAGTAATCAGATCAGGCACCGGCACACCAATGTGTGGCAGGACCCTGCCGCGCCCATGCCAACGACACACCGCGGCCAACAAGGAAGCGTCTCAGGCTGTCAATTCGCCGCCTATGCCCTGGCCTGGTCAAAATGCCCTCATCTGGGCTCAAACCGCGAGTACCAATGCCAAAGTCGATCAGACACCCCTCTTCTCGAGGAAACCAGACTAGGCTTGTGCCGCCATATGGGCCGCTAGGGGGGTTATCGCCGATCCACAAAGCCCGCGTAAGCAACATGTTCCGTCTCGGCCCCTCCCTTTCCATATGCATTGCGAATGAACGGAAGCTTCTCATAGTCGAGATTTTGCGCAGAACGCTTATGGTAGCGCTCCCCAAAGATACCGCGCATAGCAGACAGCATCTCGCTATCGGAGGTCGCTAATCCAGACGCAATCGCATCTGCAAGAGTTTGGATGGCATCAGGCATAAATTTCAGGCTCGGAAAGAAATGATCTGTTAAATCAGTTTGACTGAGCATTCTCGCTCATCTGAACCTTGAACACTTCCAGATCTTGACGATAAATATCCTCATTGCATGCTGTGCCAGCACCCAGCAGCAATACATTAGGACAGACCATACATCCGATAAGCCTACAGCGACATCGCCGCCAGCGGGTCGTCCTGCGGGAAGCGGTCGGCGAAGGCCGGGTCGGCGGGGGGATGGTGCCGTCGGCCAGCACCAGGCAGCGGTCGAGGTGGCGCTCGGAGGCCGGCGCCAGGCGGCGGTAGAGTTCCTTGCACAGCAGCCGCGCCTTCTGGCCCGGCCATTCGGCGGCGAGCAGGATGTCGGGCAGTTCGGGGTCGCGCAGCAGCAGGCGCCGGTAGTCGTGGATAAGGACGATGCGCAGGCAGGCCACCGCACGCAGACGCGTGAGCGACGGGGGGCTGCCCTGTCAGCCGTAAAGCGCAAACTCGTTGCTGTCGCGGGTCACCAGCTGGAGCAATTTCGGGTGAATGAACAATTTATCGCGGCCCGAGGCTACTTCCTGCAGTACGCCGATGGCGACAAGGTCTTTCAGATAGCGGGAAGCAGCCTGGCGCTGGGCGAGATTTTTTTCGACGAGGTTTGCGATGCGACAGTAGGGCTGCTCGAAGATCACGTCGACCAGTTCGCGACGGTAGATCTTGGGGAGGCGCGCATGAACGTATTCACTGGTGTGATCCGCCAGCTTCCGGATGGCGTTGATCTTGGCAGTTGTCCAGTTGGCGGTTTCGGCTACCGCTTCGAGCATGAACATGACCCATGCTTCCCATGCCTGGTGGCGTGTGACATCGAGCCGCAACCGGTAGTAGTCGGCTCTGCGGGCAATGATGTGGCGGCTGAGGTAGAGAATGGGCAGCGACAGCAGGTTTTCCTGGATCAGGTACAGGATGCTGATGACTCGCCCGGTTTGCCCGTTGCCGTCGATGAAGGGGTGAATCGCCTCGAACTGGTAGTGACCCACCGCCATCCGGATCAGCGGATCGAGTTCCGTTTCGTTGTGCAGGAAACGCTCCCAGTTGGCGAGCAGGGCTCGCAGGACTCTTTCGCCTACCGGCGGGGTGTAGATCACTTCGCCTGTCCGGACATTGACCAGTTGCGTGCCTGGCGTACGCCGGATATCCATGGCTACCCCCTTGAGGGTGCGGCAGATTTCCACGGCCGTGGAGGTGCATAGAGGCTTTTCGGCGAGCGACTGAAAGCCTTGCCGTAGCGCAGTGCGATAGCGCAAGGCCTCCTTGGTGGCCGGGTCCGCCTGGCCTTCGGCCTGCGCGTGTTGAAACAGCTTGTCCGCTGTCGTGACGATGTTCTCGATTGCCGAACTGGCCCTGGCTTCCAGTAGCGGAATGGTATTGATCAACATGGTCTGGTTCGGTATCAACTCGGCGGCCTGCTTTAGTTCGGCCAGTGCAGCCCGGGCGACGATGCAGCGCTTCAGAACCACCTTGCTTTCCAGGTCATGGCCGAGTGGCAGGATCGGCAACCAGTTGTAGGGTTTGTCTGGAACCCAGTCGAGAGGGCAGATTGTCATGATGGATGGTGGCCGGAGGCATTCCGGCGGGAAGCAGAGCTTGAAGCTTATGTCGCCACGGGCGACAGGTCAATCAAACATGTTCCAACTAACCACCAATTGCGACATGTATCTCATACATGTCGCCTCCAACGACATATCCGGAAAACGTGTTCGAATTCCCATGGCTCTGCGACACGTCATGAAGCGCGTCGCCGGGTTGCGTTGCGGTCGACCGTCCGAAGAGGGTGAAAATGCTGCCTGCGGCAACCTACAGCGACATCGCCGCCAGCGGGTCGTCCTGCGGGAAGCGCTCGGCGAAGGCGGGGTCGGCGGGCGGGTTGCTGCCGTCGGCCAGGGTGAGCACGGCGTCGAGGTGGCGCTCGGAGGCGGGCGCGAGGCGCCGGCCAGTTCGTCGAGTTTCCAGGCGCGGCGGACGAGGCCCCTGTCGCTGGCATTTTCCGTACAACTCCGATCGTCTGTTCGCCTGTCAGATCATCTTGCCGTCGTGGCCGCGCCTGCCGCTGCCGGGGCATGTTGCCTTTGCAGGCCGAGCTTCCCGGCGGCCCGTTCGACGCCGCCCAGTATGGCCTCGGCTAGGGCAGGCGGGAAATCGGAAGGCAACTGAGCGGCTACGGTCGCCATGACTTCCGGCGTCCGCTCGATCACCTCGTCGATCAGTCCGGTCATGAATTCCAGCATGCCGCAGCGCCTGGCCGTTTCCAGCCAGTGCGAGTAATGGATCTTGTCCCAGTGGTAGTGCCGGTCCTTTTCGCCGATCGGGGCCATCGCCATCGTCAGGCGGCGTTCGTTGAACGGGCCGCTGTGGGCGAGGATCGGGTAGGCGGAAAGGATGTCGTAGCGTGGCGTCAGGCGATAGCGCCCTTCGGGGAGCAGGAACAGGCTGAAATTCTTGGCGTGCCCGTCGATGGCGCAGAGCAGCCAGAACACGAGCTGGGTCTTGAGGAAGCTCATCCGGTCATCGACGGCCCGTTCCGACCCCAGCAGGATGTCCATGATCTCCACGATGCCGGGCCCGCCGTCCGATTGATATTTCAGCGCCGGCGGGGTTGCGGTCGCCTGGCAGAGGTCTTCCTGCGGCAAACGCATGATCCACTGCGTGTCGGCAGCGAAGCGCCGGTCGAAACGCTCGACGACGAGGACCTTGTGCTTTCCCGAAGCGGCGGATGTCGGAGTGGGCCACTTCGATGCCGTAGGCGGCGAGAATTCGCGCGCACAGCCATTCGTTCTCGACGGACGTGGACAGGTCGATGCCCTGCGGCATCCTGCCGAGCGGCAACTTGAAGATGTGAGCTTGTCGGCGTGGCGCCGAGCGGCCTTTGCCAGGCATCACCGTGCCACAGGAGCGCCGTTTTCTCCTGCGCGCCGGCGATCGAGATGCGCAAATCGCCGGCATCCTGCTGCCCCATCGGCGCGACGAGCGTGTCATCGAGAAGTTTCTCGACATCCGCGTCGCTCAGCGCTTCGCAGCGGATGTCGCGGACTCCCTCGGGAACGTCGCCTTCCGGCAGCAACTGGATCGCACCGACGCAATCCCGGCCGACCTCGGCCAGCAAGGCGAAGGGGTCAGCGGAGGGGACGCGGAACCGGCGTTGCATGCGCGCGCGGATTTCCTTGTTGTCCGGCAGGAGGTTGTCGAAGAAATTGAGAACCCGTTCGCCCCGATAGGGTTCGCCGGCAGGGCGCAGCGGCAGCGAAAGCGAAAGCGGCCGCCGGTCCGGCGACTGCAGCCAGCCGGGGTCGTAGTCGAATTCCTGCCCGCCCTGCGCGGTCCGGGTCCATGTCCCGACCCGGATGCCGTTCATCCAGACGGAAAGTGCGCGCCGTTTCGCTTTGCGGCCCATCGCATCACCAGTCAGCGGATGGTCGGGCAGGGTCGACAGCGTCCGCCTGGCGCACGACGACTTCCAGCCCCAAGGCGGAAAGCACCCGGAAGACGCGCTCGAGACTGGCCGGGCCGGGGTTGGTCTCGATCAGCGAGACCGCCTTTTGCGGCAAGCCGACCGTGTCACCGACCGCCTGCTGGGTGAGCCGTCGGCTCTTGCGCTGGCCGCGCATGACATCGCCGAGTTGGGCCGGCGTCTTGATCAGGTAGTCCATGGTGGCATCCCCTATACGACATACGGTGATTATATCCGTCGAACGGGATATATCAATAATATTCTTCAAATGGAATATTGTTGTTTTATCTGCCCATAGGGATAGCCTGCGTTCAATAGAACGTGTGCGAATTTTCTATCAATTGGCACACGTTCTGAAAACGCGTTCGGATTTCTTTCTCTTTGCGATAGGTCATGAACGCGTCGCCAGGTCGAGTTGCGGTCAACCGTCAGGACGAGGCCAAAAACGCTACTCGCGGCGAGCTACAGCGACATCGCCGCCAGCGGGTCGTCCTGCGGGAAGCGGTCGGCGAAGGCCGGGTCGGCGGGCGGGATGGTGCCGTCGGCCAGCGCCAGGCAGCGGCGTCGAGGTGGCGCTCGGAGGCGGGCGCCAGGCGGCGGTAGAGTTCCTTGCACAGCAGGCGCGCCTTCTGGCCCGGCCATTCGGCGGCGAAGCAGGACGTCGGGCAACTCAGGGTCGCGCAGCCGCAGGCGCCGGTAGTGGTGGATGAGCAGGGTGCGCATGCAGGAAGGCGTCTTCTTCCGCGACTTCGGCGTGGCGGTCGCGGCGCAGCTCGGCGAGGATGGGCAGGCAGGTGGCGACGAAGGCGCTGCAGGCGAGCGGCGACGTTCACCGCGGCAACGGCGTTCAAGACCTTGGGGTCGGGCGTCGGGCAATGATACATTCTCCGTTCACGCGCCGAGTCGGTCGGCAGCGCGATGCCCGCGGGGCAGGCAGCTACGGCCGCATCCGAACAAGAATCCCTGGAGAAAGAAATGTCCCATCCCCTGCTCGAAAAGCACCGCGCCACGCTCGAAGGCGCGCTGCACGCCATCGCCACCCGCGGCTACTGGTCCGCCTACAACGAGATGCCGAGCCCCAAGGCCTACGGCGAAACCGCCCCCGACGACGGCAAGCAGGCCTTCGAGGCCCACCTCGGCCAGCACTTCGCGCTCGGCCAGCCCGGCCAGACCGGCTGGCATGGCGGCGAGCAGTCGCCCTACGGCATCGAGATCGAACGTGCACCTACCCGGTGTGCGACATCGACGCGCTGATCGCCGCTGGCCAGAAGGCGATGGCCGGCTGGCAGGCCGCCGGCGCCGAAGGCCGCACCGGGATCTGCCTGGAAATCCTCGACCGCCTCAACAAGCAGAGCTTCGAACTGGCGCACGCGGTGATGATGACCACCGGCCAGGGCTGGATGATGGCCTTTCAGGCCGGCGCGCCGCACGCGCAGGAGCGCGGGCTGGAAGCCGTGGCCTACGCCTGGCGCGAGCAGCGCTTCGTGCCGCACGAGGCGACCTGGGAAAAGCCGCAGGGCAAGAACCCGCCGCTGGTCCTGAAAAAGCACTTCGAGATGGTCGGGCGCGGCGTCGGCGTCGTCGTCGGCTGCGGCACCTTCCCGACCTGGAACACCTACCCGGGCCTGTTCGCCGCGCTGGCGACCGGCAACGCGGTCATCGTCAAGCCGCACGGCAATGCAATCCTTCCGGCTGCCATTACCGTGCGCACCATCCGTACCGTCCTCGCCGAGAACGGCATCGACCCCGACCTGGTCACGCTGTGCCGTCGCCGACCAGCGCGAACGACGCAGAAGCTGGTCACCCACCCGGCGGTCAAGTCGGTCGACTTCACCGGCGGCAACGTCTTCGGCCAGTGGCTGATCGACCACTGCCGCCAGGCCCAGGTCTATGCCGAGCTGGCCGGCGTGAACAACATCGTCATCGACTCGACCGACGCCTACAAGCGCATGCTCGGCAACCTCGCCTTCACGCTGTCGCTCTACTCGGGCCAGATGTGCACGACCTCGCAGGCGATCCTGGTGCCGGCCGGCGGCATCGACACCGACGACGGCCACAAGTCCTACGACGAGGTCTGCGCCGACCTGGCCAGGGCCGTCACCGGCTTCCTGTCCAAGCCGGAAGTCGCCCACGCCGTGCTCGGCGCCATCCAGTCCGCCGATACGCTGCAGCGCATCGAGGAAGCCGGCGTCCGGCACGCTGCGGCACGGTCATCCTGGCGCCGACCAAGCTCGACAACCCCGACTTCCCCAAGGCCGAGGTGCGCACCCCGGTGCTGCTCGCCTGCGATGCCGGCGACGAAGCCAAGTACATGGAAGAGCGTTTCGGCCCGATCAGCTTCGTCGTCAAGGTCGCCGACACCGCCGCCGCCATCGCCCTCGTCCGAGCGCATCGTCGCCACCCACGGCGCGCTGACCGCCGGCGTCTATTCGACGAAGCCCGAAGTGATCGACGCGATGACCGCGGCCACCTGGCGCAGCAAGGTCGCGCTGTCGATCAACCTGACCGGCGGCGTCTTCGTGAACCAGTCGGCGGCCTACTCCGACTATCACGGCACCGGCGGCAACCCGGCGGCCAACGCCTCGTATTCCGATTCGGCCTTCGTCGCCAACCGCTTCCGCGTCGTGCAGCGGCGGTATCACGTTTGAAAAATATTTCGACGCAGATTGCGCAGATTTCCGCAGATAAACCCCTTGAATCGCCTTTGAATCTGCGTTCATCTGCGCAATCTGCGTCAAGAAAGGTTCTACATGAATTTCGAAAACATCACGCTTCGAAGTCCGCGACGGCGTCGCCCGCATCACGCTGAACCGGCCGGACAAGCTGAACAGCTTCACCGACGACATGCATGCCGAATTGCGCGTGGCGCTCGACGCGATCCAGAACCGCGCGGGCGACGGCGCCGCGGCCCGCGTGCTGGTGCTGACCGGCGCCGGGCGCGGCTTCTCGGCCGGGCAGGACCTCGGCGACCGCGCCATGCAGATCGAGTCGGGCAAGCTGCCGGACATCGGCAACACCGTCGAGCGCAACTACAAGCCGCTGGCGCTGCGCCTGCAGAACCTGCGCGTGCCGACCATCGCCGCCGTCAACGGCATCGCCGCCGGCGCCGGCTGCTCGGTGGCGCTGTGCTGCGACCTGGTCGTCGCGACGAAGTCCGCCTCCTTCCTGCAGGCGTTCAGCAAGATCGGCCTGATCCCGGACACCGGCGGCACCTGGTTCCTGCCGCAGCGCGTCGGCATGGCGCGCGCCATGGGCCTCGCCCTGCTCGCCGAGAAGCTGCCGGCCGAGAAGGCCGCCGAGTGGGGCCTGATCTGGCAGTGCGTCGAGGACGCCGAATTCGCGGCGACCATCGACGGCCTCGCCGCGCAGCTCGCCAAGCTGCCGACCAAGGCGCTGGTGCGCACGCGCCAGGCGATGCACGCCGCCCCCGGCCACACGCTCGAGCAGCAGCTTTCCTTCGAGGGCGGCTTCATGCGCGAACTGGGCTGGAGCCCGGACTACGCCGAGGGCGTCGCCGCCTTCACCGAGAAGCGCGCGCCCGATTTCACCGGCGAACTGAGCACGCGATGACGCAAGCGCCTCTCGACACCAGCCAGAGCCTCGCTGATCGTCGCCGTCGTCGGCACCGGCGCGATGGGCGCCGGCATCGCCCAGGTCGCGGCCGCGGCCGGGCACCGGTGCGGCTGCTCGATAGCCGGCCCGATGTCGCGGCGCGCGCGGTCGACGGCATCCGCGCCCAGTTTGCGAAAATGGCCGAAAAGGGCAGGTTGACCGCAGCCGATGCCGCAGCGGCCGAGCGCCCGGCTGGTGCCGGTCGCGCGAACTCGCCGAACTGGCCGATTGCGCGCTGGTCGTCGAGGCCATCGTCGAGGACCTCGAGGCCAAGCAGGCAGCTCTACGCGGATCTCGAAGCCATCGTCGCCCCCTCCTGCATCTTCGGCACCAACACCTCGTCGATCTCGGTGACCGCCATCGGCGCCGCGCTCAGGCATCCCGAACGCCTCGCCGGCCTGCATTTCTTCAACCCGGCGCCGCTGATGGCGCTGGTCGAGATCGTTTCCGGGCTGGCCACCGACCGCGCCGTCGCCGAAACGCTGTTCGCCACCGCCGCCGCCTGGGGCAAGACCCCGGTGCATGCGAAATCGACGCCGGGCTTCATCGTCAATCGCGTCGCCCGCCCCTACTACGCCGAGGCGCTGCGCCTGGCGCAGGAAGGCGCCGCCGACTACGCGACCCTCGACGCCGTGCTGCGCGAGGCCGGCGGCTTCCGCATGGGGCCGTTCGAGCTGATGGACATGATCGGTAACGACGTCAATTTCGCGGTCACCAACTCGGTCTGGCGCGCCTTCTTCCACGACCCGCGCTTCCTGCCCTCGCTGCTGCAGCAGGAACTGGTCGACGCCGGCTTCCTCGGCAGGAAGAGCGGGCGCGGCTTCCACGACTACCGCGAGGGCGCCGCCAGGCCGGCGCCGCAGACCGAGCCGGCGCAAGCCCGCCCCGGCGAAAATCGCCGTCTGCGGCGGGTCGACCGCAGCCGATGCCTTGGCCGCGCGCCTGGCCGCCGCCGGCATCGCCTTCGCCCGCAGCGAATCCGGCGACGGCCGCATCGCCGAAGCCGACGCCGCCGCGCTCTACGTCACCGACGGGCGCAGCGCCACGCAGCGCGCCGCCGAAACCGGCGTCGCCGACACGGTGCTGATCGACCTGGCGCTCGACTACGCCACGGCCAGCCGCATCGCCGTCGCCGCTCGCCGCGCAGTGCGACGCCGGCCGCCATCGCTGCCGCCATCGGCCTGCTCCAGGCGGCCGGCTTCGCCGTCTCGCGCTTCGCCGACGTGCCCGGCCTGGCCGTCATGCGCACCGTCGCCATGCTCGCCAACGAGGCCGCCGACGCGGTCAACCAGGGCGTCTGCAGCGCCGCCGGCGCCGACGCGGCGATGTGCCTCGGCGTCAATTACCCGCTGGGGCCGCTGGCCTGGGCCGACCGGCTCGGCCTGTCGCGACCGTCCGCGACGTGCTCGCCAACCTCGGCGCCGCCTACGGCGAGGACCGCTACCGCATCTCGCCGCTCATCCACCAGTGCCGTCTTCGCCGAAAGGAAACTTCCATGACTGACGACATCATCGCCAAGGACTCCCCGGAAGTCGTCGCCGAGGAAGTCGCCCGCGCCATGTGGCCGCGCGACCACGCCAGCCAGTTGCTCGGGCTGCGCATCCTGACCATCCGGCCCGGCTACGCGCGGCTCGCTCATGACGGTGCGCCCGGACATGGTCAACGGCCACCACATCTGCCACGGCGGCCTGATCTTCACGCTCGCCGACAGCGCCTTCGCCTACGCCTGCAACAGCTACAACAAGAACACCGTCGCCTCGGCCTGCCACATCGATTTCCTGGCGCCGGCCAAGGAGGGCGACATCCTCGAGGCGGAAGCCGTCGAGCAGTCGCTGTCGGGCCGCACCGGCGTCTACGACGTCACCGTGCGCACGCGCAGCGGCAAGACCGTCGCCCTCTTCCGCGGCAAGTCCTACCGCATCAACGGCGAGGTCATCGCCGGCCTGCAGCACGCCGACGCAGCGGCGCTGACCGCAGAATACCTGAGAGGAGAGACAACCATGACCGTCACGAAACCCCTCCCCGGCGACCTCGAGCCGATCGAGACCGCCAGCCGCGACGAGATCGCGGCGCTGCAACTGGAGCGCCTGAAGTGGTCGCTGCGCCACACCTGGGACAACGTCGCCGCCTTACCGCAGCGAAGTGCGAGGAGAAGGGCGTCCATCCCGACGACCTCAAGACGCTGGCCGACCTCGGCCAAGTTCCCCTTCATGACCAAGGCCGACCTGCGCGACAACTACCCGTTCGGCCTGTTCGCCGTGCCGCGCGACAAGGTGCTGCGCCTGCACGCCTCGAGCGGGCACGACCGGCAAGTCGATCGTCGTCGGCTACACGCAGAACGACATCGACCACTGGGCCGACCTGATGGCGCGCTCGATCCGCGCCGCCGGCGGCCGCGCCGGCGACATGGTGCATGTCGCCTACGGCTACGGCATGTTCACCGGCGGCCTCGGCGCCCACTACGGGGTCGAGCGCCTGGGCTGCATCGCCGTGCCGATGTCCGGCGGCCAGACCGAGAAGCAGGTCCAGCAGATCATGGATTTCAAGCCGGAAATCATCATGGTCACGCCCTCCTACTCGCTGGTCATCGCCGAGGAATTCGAGCGCCTCGGCATCAAGCCGGACGAGATCTCGCTGCAAGATCGGCATCTTCGGCGCCGAGCCGTGGGGCGAAGGCATGCGCGGCGAGATCGAGAGGAAGCTCGGCATCGACGCCATCGACATCTACGGCCTGACCGAGGTGATCGGCCCCGGCGTCGCCTGCGAATGCATCGAGACCAAGGACGGCCCGGTGATCTGGGAAGACCACTTCTACCCCGAAATCATCGACCCGGAAACCGGCGAGGTGCTGCCCGACGGCGAACTCGGCGAACTGGTGTTCACCTCGCTGACCAAGGAGGCCTTCCCGGTCATCCGCTACCGCACCCGCGACCTGACCCGCCTGCTGCCGCCGACCGCACGCTCGTTCCGCCGGATGGGCAAGATCACCGGGCGCACCGACGACATGCTGATCATCCGCGGCGTCAATGTCTTCCCGACCCAGATCGAGGAGCAGATCCTGCGCGACCATCGGCTCTCCGGCAATTACCAGGTCGTCGTCACCCGCGACGGCCACCTCGACAACCTCGAGGTCCGCTGCGAGGTCCAGAGCGAACTTTCCGGCAAGCTGGGCAGGAAGGAAATCCAGACGATCGGCAAGGAACTGCAGCACCGCATCAAGACCAACATCGGCGTGTCGACCCGGATCACCGTGATGGAATTCGACTCGATCCCGCGCACCCAGGTCGGCAAGGCGCGGCGCGTGCTCGACGAACGGCCGAAGCAGCGCTAAGGAGCTGACGATGACCGAAGCCTTCATCTGCGACGCCATCCGCACCCCGATCGGCCGCTACGGCGGCGCGCTGTCCGGCGTGCGCGCCGACGACCTCGGCGCCATCCCGCTCAAGGCGCTGATGGAACGCAACCCGCAGGTCAACTGGACGCGCCGTCGACGACATCATCTACGGCTGCGCCAACCAGGCCGGCGAGGACAACCGCAACGTCGCGCGCATGGCCGGCCTGCTCGCCGGGCTGCCGGTCGAGGTGCCGGGGACGACGGTCAACCGCCTGTGCGGCTCCGGCATGGATGCCGTCGGCCTGGCCGCCCGCTCGATCAAGTCCGGCGAGGCCGAGCTGATGATCGCCGGTGGCGTCGAGAGCATGTCGCGCGCCCCGTTCGTCATGGGCAAGGCGGAGACGGCCTTCGCGCGCAACGCGGCGATCTTCGACACGACCATCGGCTGGCGCTTCGTCAATCCGGCGATGAAGAAGCTCTACGACACGCCACTCGATGCCGCAGACCGCCGACAACGTCGCCGCCGACTTCGCCATCGCCCGCGCCGACCAGGACGCCTTCGCGCTGCGCAGCCAGCAGCGCTGGGCCGCCGCCGATGCCGCCGGGCGCTTCGCCGCCGAACTGGTGCCGGTGGTCATCGCCGCAGAAAAAGGGCGAGCCGAAGGTGGTCGACCGCGACGAGCACCCGCGCCCCGACACGACGCTGGCGATGCTGGCCGGCCTGAAAGGCATCAACGGCCCCGAGCTGAGCGTCACCGCCGGCAACGCCTCCGGCGTCAACGACGGCGCCTGCGCGCTGCTGCTCGCCTCGGAAGCCGCCGCCGGCCGCTACGGGCTGACAGCCGCTGGCGCGCGTCGTCGGCATGGCCACCGCCGGCGTGCCGCCGCGCATCATGGGTTTCGGCCCCGCCCCGGCGGTGCGCAAGGTGCTGGCGCAGACCGGCCTGACGCTGGCGCAGATGGACGTCATCGAACTGAACGAAGCCTTCGCCGCCCAGGCGCTGGCCGTGCTGCGCGACCTCGGCCTGGCCGACGATGCGCGCGCACGTGAACCCCAACGGCGGCGCCATCGCGCTCGGCCACCCGCTCGGCATGAGCGGCGCCCGGCTGGTGACCACCGCCGCCCATGAACTCAAGCGCCGTGGCGGCCGCTACGCGCTGTGCACGATGTGCATCGGTGTCGGGCAGGGCATCGCCATGGTCATCGAGCGTGTTTGAACCCGCAGCAAGGAGAACGCTCATGTACACGCAGTCCTTCAATGTTCAGGACAGCCCCGGCGGGAAGCCGGCCGCCTCCGTTCCGTCGAACGAAGACCCGGCCCGCCAGGCGGCCTTCGACGCCCGCATCGACGCCGACGGCCGCATCGAGCCGCAGGACTGGATGCCCGAGGCCTATCGCCGGACGCTGGTGCGCCAGATCAGCCAGCACGCGCACAGCGAGATCGTCGGCATGCTGCCCGAGGGCAACTGGATTTCCCGCGCGCCGAGCCTGAAGCGCAAGGCGATCCTGATCGCCAAGGTGCAGGACGAGGGCGGCCACGGCCTCTACCTCTATTCCGCCGCCGAGACGCTGGGCACCAGCCGCGACCAGATGCTCGACGCGCTGCACAGCGGCCGCGCCAAATACAGCTCGATCTTCAACTACCCGACCCTGACCTGGGCCGACGTCGGCGTCATCGGCTGGCTGGTGGACGGCGCCGCGATCATGAACCAGGTGCCGCTCTGCCGCTGCTCCTACGGCCCCTACGCCCGCGCCATGGTGCGCGTCTGCAAGGAGGAATCCTTCCACCAGCGCCAGGGCTACGAAGCCCTGCTGGTGATGATGACCGGCACCGCCGAGCAGAAGGCGATGGTCCAGGACGCCGTCAATCGCTGGTGGTGGAAGTGCCTCGCGATGTTCGGACCGCCCGACGCCGACAGCCCGAACAGCGCGCAGGGCATGCGCTGGGGCATCAAGCGCGTCAGCAACGACGAGCTGCGCCAGAAGTTCGTCGACGCCACCGTGCCGCAGGCGAAGGTGCTCGGCGTCACCCTGCCCGACCCCGACCTGAAGTGGAACGAGGAGCGCCAGCACCACGACTACGGCCGGATCGACTGGAACGAATTCTGGGAAACCGTGAACGGCAACGGCCCGTGCAACAGGGAGCGCCTGGCGACCCGCGTCAAGGCATACGAGGAAGGCCGTTGGGTGCGCGACGCCGCGCTGGCCCACGCCGAAAAACGGAGAGCACGCGCCATGAAGGAGGCAGCATGACCACCGCATTGAAGGAATGGCCGCTGTGGGAAGTCTTCATCCGCAGCAAGCAGGGCCTCGAGCACAAGCACTGCGGCAGCCTGCACGCCGCCGATGCGGCGCAGGCGCTCGACATGGCGCGCGACGTCTACACCCGGCGCCAGGAAGGCGTCAGCATCTGGGTCGTCGAGTCGAAGGCGATCACCGCCAGCAACCCCGATGACAAGGGTGAGCTGTTCGACCCGGCGGCCGACAAGATCTACCGCCACCCGACCTTCTACGAGATCCCGGACGAAGTGGGGCACATGTAATGAGCGCCGTCGACTACCTGCTGCACCTCGCCGACAACGCGCTGGTCCTCGGCCAGCGCAACGCCGAGTGGTGCGGCCACGGCCCGGTCCTCGAGGAAGACATCGCGCTGTCCAACGTCAGCCTCGACCTGATCGGCCAGGCGCGCCTGCTCTACCAGCTGGTCGCCGCGCTGAAGGGCGGCGATTGCACCGAAGACAAGCTGGCCTACTTCCGCGACACGCACGAGTTCCGCAACTACACACTGCTCGAACTGCCGCACCACGGCCCGCTCTCCGGCTACGCCAAGGCCGGCCTCGATTACGCGACGACCATCGTCCGCAACTTTCTCTACAGCGCGCTGATGGCGCTGCTCTGGGAAGCGCTGGAGAAATCGGCCGACGCCGGCCTCGCCGCCATCGCCGCCAAGTCGCAGAAGGAAGTGCGCTACCACCTGCGCCACTCGCGCGACTGGCTGGTCCGTCTCGGCGACGGCACCGACGAGTCGCATGCCCGCACCCAGGCCGCGCTCGACCACCTGCTGCCCTACACGCAGGAATTCTGGGCGAGCAGCCCGGCCGAATCGGCGGCGATTGCCGCCGGCATCGGCGTCGACCCGAACGCGCTGAAATCCGACTGGGATGCCATCGTCGATGCCGCGCTCGCCGAGGCCACGCTGCAGCGCCCGCCACTCGGCGGCTACGTTCCCGAGGGCAAGCAGGGCATCCACTCCGAGCATCTCGGCTACCTGCTCGCCGAAATGCAGAGCCTCGCCCGCGCCCATCCGAACGGCGTGTGGTAAGGCGATGAGCGCCACCGTGGAGGAGGTCTGGGCCGCGCTGGAGGATCTGGCCGACCCGGAAATCCCGGTCATCTCGCTGCGCGATCTCGGCATCCTGCGCGACGTCCGCGCCGGCGCCGACGGCCTGGAAGTCGTCATCACGCCCACCTACAGCGGCTGCCCGGCGATGGGCCAGATCGAGGATGACCTGCGGTCGACCCTGAAAAGCCGGGGAATTTCGGCGCGCGTCGTCACCCGGCTGGCGCCGGCGTGGACGACCGACTGGATGAGCGACGCCGGCAAGGAAAAGCTGCGCGCCTACGGCATCGCCCCGCCGCACGCGACGCCCGCCGCCAGCAGTGTCGTCCGCTTCATCGCGAAGCCCGCCACGGCAGTCGCCGTCCCCTGCCCGCGCTGCGGCTCGGCCAACACGGTGGAAACCTCGCATTTCGGCTCGACGGCCTGCAAGGCGCTCTACAGGTGCCAGGACTGCCTTGAACCGTTCGATTATTTCAAGCCGTATTGAGTACCGGAGCCCCACGCAATGTCCGCCCCCCGTTTTCACGAACTCATCGTCAAGCGCGTCAGCCCGGAAGCGGCCGGCTCGCTGGCGGTCACCTTCGCGATTCCGCCCGACGCCCGCGACACCTTCGCTTTCGAGCCCGGCCAGTTCCTGACCCTGCGCGCCACGGTCGATGGCCAGGAAGTCCGCCGCAACTATTCGATCAGCAGCCCGCGCAGCCGGCTGGCCAAGGCCGGCGAGCTCGAAATCGGCATCCGCCCGGTCGCCGGCGGTGTCTTCTCCAACTGGGCGGCGCAGTCGCTGAAGGCCGGTGACACGCTCGACGTCATGCCGCCCGACGGCCGCTTCGTCGTCAGGAAGCAGCGCGCCATCCACCGCGTCGGCTTCGCCGCCGGCTCGGGCATCACGCCGATCCTGTCGATCGCCGCGACGACGCTGGAGGAACAGCCGGAATCCAAGTTCACGCTGGTCTATGGCAACCGCCGCATGTCGAGCGTGATGTTCAACGAGGCGCTGCAGGACCTCAAGGACCGCTATCCGCGACCGCCTGACGCTGATCCACATCCTCTCCCGCCAGGCGCAGGAAGTCGACCTGCTGCAAGGCCGCATCGACGGCGCCAAGGTGCGCGCGATCATCGACGCCCTGCTGCCGGCGGCGAGCATGGACGAGGTCTTCATCTGCGGCCCGGAAGCGATGATCGAGGCGACCGAGAAGGCGCTGATCGAGGCCGGCGTGCCGGAAAGCCGCGTCCATGCCGAGCGCTTCACCTCCGGTCCGGCCCAGGCCGCCAAGATCCAGGCCGACACCGATGCCGCGCACGAGCGCAAGCCGGCGGCCAGGGACATCGCCCTGACCGTCGTCCTCGACGGCAAGCAGCACGAACTGCAGATCGGCGCCGACGAGCACGTGCTCGACGCCGCGCTCGAGGCCGGCCTCGACCTCCCCTACTCGTGCAAGGCCGGCGTCTGCTGCACCTGCCGCGCCAGGGTCCTGCAGGGCGAGGTGGTCATGGACAGGAACTTCACGCTGGAAGCCGCCGAGATGGCCCAGGGCTACGTGCTCAGCTGCCAGGCGCGCGCCACGACCAGGCAGCTGACAGTGAGCTTCGACGAACGCTGAGCGGCGCCGGTTAAACTTCCGCAATCAACAAATGGAGAAAGACGACATGACAAGCGTAGTCCTCACCGAAACCCACGGCAAGGTGGGCCTGATCCGCATCAACCGTCCCGAGGCGCTGAACGCGCTGAACAACGAGGTGGTCGACGGCGTCGGTGCCGCCATCGCGGCCTTCGAGGCCGACGAGAACATCGGCTGCATCGTCATCACCGGCAACGAGAAGGCCTTCGCCGCCGGCGCCGACATCGGCCTGATGAAGGATTTCTCGTACATGGAGGCCTACAAGCCGGACTTCATCACGCGTAACTGGGAGCATATCCGGAAGGCCAGGAAGCCGGTGATCGCCGCCGTTGCCGGCTTCGCCCTGGGCGGCGGCTGCGAAGTGGCGATGATGTGCGACATGATCTTCGCCGCCGACACGGCGAAGTTCGGCCAGCCCGAGATCAAGCTCGGCACCCTGCCCGGCGCCGGCGGCACCCAGCGCCTGCCGCGCGCGGTGGGCAAGGCCAAGGCGATGGACATGTGCCTGACGGCGCGCATGATGGACGCCGTCGAGGCCGAAAGGGCCGGGCTCGTCGCCCGCGTCTACCCGGCCGACCAGCTGCTCGAGGAAACGATCAAGGCGGCGCAGGTCATCGCCGGCTTCTCGCTGCCGGTGGTGATGATGGTCAAGGAATCGGTGAACCGCGCCTTCGAGTCTTCGCTCGCCGAGGGCCTGCTTTTCGAGCGCCGCGTCTTCCAGGCGTCGTTCGGCCTCGAAGACCAGAAGGAAGGCATGGCCGCCTTCGCCGAGAAGCGCAAGGCGAACTTCCGGAACCGCTGATTCCCGGCGACGTCGAAATCAGCCGGAATTTCCGGTGGACCGCGGGAGATGCGTGAGCATCTAGGTATTTTGGCAAATTGGGTCTTCCCTTTTTATTTTTCCCGAAGCCGGATGACGTTGCCGCTCCCGCTTCCGGAGGTCATCGGAACGCAAGGAGACGGCACCATGAGTCACAGCTACAATGAAGCATCTACAACAATCGTCACCACGAGCACATAAGCCGCATGGATCATCTGGTTCAAATCATCCTGCTGTTGGCTGTGAGCGTGATGGTGATGGTCGCCTTCCAGCGGCTGCATATACCCTCCAGCCTCGGTTACCTGCTGGTCGGCCTGATCCTTGGACCCCACACCGCTGGCCCGACCGTGCATGTCCCGGAATTCAAGGTATTGGCCGAGTTCGGCGTGGTCTTCCTGCTGTTCTCGATCGGACTCAACTACTCGCTGCCGCAACTGCATGCGATGCGTCATCAGATTCTCGGCTTGGGTACCGCTCAGGTTGCCCTGACCACCGCTGCCGTGGCCGCATTGCTCGTGGCTGGCTGGCCTGAGTCCCGCAGTGGCCTTCGTCATCGGTGCCGTCTTCGCGCAGTCCTCGTCCACCATCATTGGCCGGCAACTGGCCGAACAGGGCGAGGACGCTACCCCGCACGGTCGGCTCGGCCTCGCCATTTCGGTGTTTCAGGATGTCACGGCCGTGCCGTTCCTGATCCTGATTCCCGTGCTGGGCGCCGCCACGGGCATGAACGCGCTCGCCGGTGAACTCGGCTGGGCCATGGCCAAGGCCGTGCTGGCGTTCGCCCTGGTCTTCTATGCCGTACGCTGGGCCATGCGCCCGCTCTTCCACTTGGTCGCCGAGCGGCGTTCCGCCGAATTGTTCACCCTCACGGTCTTGCTGGTGGTGCTGGCAGCCGCCTGGACGACCAACAGCCTGGGCTTGTCGCTCGCGTTTGGCGCCTTTCTGGCGGGCATGATGCTCGGCGAGACCGAGTTCCGCCATCAGGTGGAGTCCAGCATCCGTCCATTTCGCGATGTGCTGCTCGGCTTGTTCTTCGTCGGCATCGGCATGCTGATCGATCCAAGTACGCTGCCCCGCATCTGGCACTGGGCGCTGCTGGGCGCCTTGCTGCTGCTGTTGAGCAAGATCGTCGTCGTCGCCGTGATCGTGCGCCGCAGCGGCATGGACACCGCTCGCCGCCTGGCGAACCGCCCTGCTGCTGGCGGTGGGCGGCGAGTTCGGCTTCGCGCTGCTCGCCATCGCGCTCGAGTCCAAGCGTGATCGATCCGGAGAGTCGGCCAGATCGTGCTGACCGCCGTCCTGTTCTCGATGATCGCGGGCGTCCTGCTGATCCGTTACAACCAGGCGATTGCCGACCCGCCTGGCCAAGCCAGCCGCCGAGGGTCCCCCGCTGGCGGAACGGGTTGCCGGCCTGCCGTGCCTCAGGTGCTGATCGGCGGCTACGGCCGGGTCGGTCACACCATCGCGGTACTGCTGAAATCGAGCGGTGTCGATTTCGTGGCCTTCGACACCGATCCGAAGCGGGTACAGCAAGGGCAGGCCGACGGCCATGCCGTGCTTTACGGCGACATTGCCGATCCGGAACTGCTGGCAGCAGCCCGGGCGGAGCGTGCCAGCCTGGCCATCGTCACCGTCGACAGCCATGCCGTCGCACTACGGACGGTTGCCGCGTTGCGCCAGCATTGTCCGCAGGTGCCGGTGATCGCGCGCGCCCGCGATCTCGAAGCCAGTTCGGCCTTGGTCGAATGCCGGCGCAATCCATGCCTATCCCGAGGCGATCGAATCCAGCCTGCGTCTCGGTGCGACTGCCTTGCGAATGTTGCGGATTCCCACCGTCGATATTGACCAGATGCTGCAGGACATACGCGACTGGGACTACCAGCCCGTGATTGAAACCCCAGTGAAGGAGGATGACAAATGACAAGCGCCCAGACGATCCTCGTCGCCACCGATCTTTCCGCACCGGCCCGTCATGCCGTCGAACGTGCCTTTCACCTGGCCGCCAGTACCGACAGCGAACTCTACATCCTGCACGTGATGGAGCTGGATGCCCTCGACAGCCTGCGCGAAATGCTGGGGGACGACGTGTTCGAGGTGAAGGCGGCGTTGAACAGCGATGCCCACAAGCGCCTCGAACAGTTGACCGGGATGTAGCGATCAATCGTGGCGTCTCCGCGCGGACGTGCGTCGCCGAGGGGAACCCGCTAGCGACGATCGCTGCCGAGGCCGACGCGCTGGACACGCATCTGGTGGTGCTCGGGGCACGTGGCGAGTCGTTCCTGCGTCACGCTTTGCTGGGATCGACGGCGATGCGCCTGCTTCGCAAGTCTCGTCCGCGACCGGTGCTGGTGGTAAAGCAAGTACCGCATGAGGCCTATCGCAGCGTCGTGGTTACTGTGGATTTTTCACCTGTGTCGATCGAGGCGATTCGCTTGGCGAGATGCTGGGCGCCAAAGCCGATCTGGTCTTGCTGCATGCCTTCGAACTGCCCTACGAGGGCAAACTGAGCATTCGCAGGCGTTGACGAGCAGGTCATCCGCCAGTACGTCACAAGCGAGCGGCGAAGTCCGGCGCAAACGTGTTCACGAACTGGCGGCTGCCGCCGGCCTGACGGCGGTCGAATACTCGGCACGGATCATCCACGGCGATCCAGCGCAGCAGATCATCGCCATGGAGCAGGAGGTCGATGCCGACCTGATTGTCGTCGGCAAGCACGGCTCGCACATTGCCGAGGAATTGCTGCTCGGCAGCGTGACCAAGCATGTGCTGGCGGAATCGCAATGCGATGTGCTGGTCATCTGTGACCCGCGCGCAGGCGCCTGACCAGTACACCATGACCGATCTGGCGCTCATCCTGGGTGCCGTACTGTTGGCGGCGGCGGGCGGCGAGGCATTCCTCAAGTCCATCCTCGGTGCGGCCATTCATCTCCGCGTACCGAAGATCGTCGTTGCGACGACGCTGGCAGCCTTCGCTACCTCCAGCCCGTGAACTAACGGTTTCCACCGTTGCCGCACTCGCCGGACAGCCGGAGATCGGCCTGGGCGATGCCCTGGGCAGCAACGTCGTCAATATCGCACTGATCTTTGGGCTCGCGTTGCTGTTCGGTGCAGTGCAGACATCGCGCCAGGATTTCAGCCGTGATTTCTACCTGGCGCTTGCGGTCCCGGTGCTTACCCTTTTCCTTGTGCTGGACGGACGAATTGAGCGCCGGAGGCATTGGTGCTGCTGGTCGTCATTCCTCGCCTGGCTGGTTTGGACCGTCCGAAGCGCCTTGCGCCAGCGAGCAGTGGCGGTAGAAGTTGAGGCCACCGAGCTGTCTGCCGGCAAGAGCCTGTTACTCGGGGTGCTCGGTCTTGGCGCGCTGGTCGCTGCCGGTCGCTTATTCGTCAGTCGGGGCGACCGGCATCGCCGCGGCCCTTGAGCGTCGACACCTACGTGATCGGCGTACTGCTGGTGGCAATCGGTACATCCCTGCCCGGAACTGGTGACGGTGATCCTGTCGCGCCTGCGCGGCCACGACGATGTGGGTGTCGGTACGTTGATCGGCAGCAACCTGTTCAATGGCCTGGCCATTGTTGGTGTGGCCGGCAGCATCCATCCGATCTCCGCGCCGCTCTCCGAGGTGGCACTGACGCTCGCCTGCGGCATCGTCGCCTTGCTCCTGCTGTTGCCTGACCGCGCCGGGCTGATAGTGCGGGGGCGAGGTTATTTTCTCCTGACCTTCTACGCCGGCTTTGTGTGGGCCACGCTTCAATACTGAACATGCAGAAATCATCTGAGGCGCGCCCATGGCACGCACTGCCAGCCGCGCAGGTCGCTCAGGAATTGAACACCGATACGGCAAGTGGCCTGACGACGAGCGATGCCGCTACGCGCCTGACCGCTCACGGCCCGAATCGCCTCGCCGAAAAACCGCTGCGCCCGGCCTGGCTGAAGTTCCTCGACCAGTTCAGGAACTTTCTCGTCATCGTGCTGCTCGGCGCTGCGATGCTGGCCAGCGCGGTCGGCGACCTCAAGGACGCCCTGGTGATCGCCATCGTGGTCCTGCTCAATGCGATACTCGGCTTCTTTCAGGAGCACCGCGCCGAGGCGGCGCTGGCGGCGCTCAAAAACATGCTGGCGCCCACCGCGCGGGTGCGCCGCGCCGGCCTCGTCGCGGTAATCCCGGCGGTCGATCTGGTGCCGGGCGATTTCCTGCTGCTCGAAGCCGGCGACCGCATCCCTGCCGATGCGCGCGTGCTCCACGCCCATGCGGCGGAAGTGGCGGAAGCCGCGCTCACCGGCGAATCGCACGCGGTGGCCAAGAGCCCTGATGCCGTCCCCGGAGAGTCTGCTCTGGCGGAACGGCGAGGGATGGTGTTCATGAACACCGTGGTGACGCGCGGGCGCATCGAAGCCCTCGTCGTCGCTACCGGCATGCACACGGAGATGGGCAAGATCGCCGGTCTGCTGGCCGAAGCCGCCGAATCGGCGACGCCCCTGCAGGTGCAGCTCGACAAACTCGGCAAACGCCTCGCCGCCATCGCCGGGGTTGTCGTCGGGCTGATTTTCGTGATCGGCCTCCTGCGCGGCGACGATCTGGTGCACACGGCGATGACCGCGATCGCCCTGGCCGTGGCGGCCATTCCCGAGGGGCTGCCCGCAGTGGTGACGGTCACGCTGGCGCTCGGCATGCACCGCATGGCCAAGCGCCATGCCATCGTCAAGAAGCTGGCGGCGGTGGAAACCCTGGGCTGCACCACGGTAATCTGCTCTGACAAGACTGGCACGCTGACGCTCAATGAAATGACGGCGCGGCGCGTCTTCAGTCTGGGCCGGCGCTTCGCGGTGACCGGCGAGGGTTACGGCAGCGCTGGGAGTATCGGTGCCGAGGACAAGCAACCGTCGCCCGACTGGGGTCCGCTACTGGCGCCGGCGGCACTGTGCGCCGACAGCCGGATTCATGATGGCGAATTGATCGGCGACCCGACCGAAGGTGCGCTGCTGGCGCTGGCCGCCAAGGCCGGCCTCGACCCCGAGGCGCTGGCCGAACGTAGCGCCGCGCATCGCCGAGATTCCCTTCGATTCGGCGCACAAGTTCATGGCCACCTTCCACCATGATGGCGAGGTTGTGCGCATGTGGGTGAAGGGCGCTCCCGACGTACTGCTGGCAAGGGCCAGTCACTGGCTCGCCGGCGACGGCGAACGACCGCTCGACGCGGCCGCGAGAGCGGATTTCGTCGCCCGCAACAGCGCCTTTGCCGAGGACGCGATGCGCGTGCTGGCGCTGGCCAGCCGAGCCATTCCGGCGCATGACTTTGATCCCGCTGGCGATCTCATGGTCTGGACCGACAAGCTCGACGTTGATGGCGCTGGTCGGCATCATCGACCCGCCGCGCGCCGAGGCGAAGGAAGCCATCCGCCTGTGCCGGGCCGCCGGCGTGCGCGGTGAAGATGATCACCGGCGATCACCCCGTCACGGCGGCGGCCATCGCCCGCGAACTCGGGCTGGCCGGCGAGGTGCACGAAGGCCGCGAGCTCGACGGCCTCGACTCGACCGCACTGGCCGAACTGGTGGAGAAAACCGCCGTGTTCGCCCGTGTCTCGCCCGAACACAAGCTGCGCATCGTCGAGGCATTGAAGGCGCGTGGCCATGTCGTGGCCATGACTGGCGACGGCGTCAACGACGCGCCGGCGCTGAAGACCGCCGACATCGGCGTCGCCATGGGGATCACCGGCACCGAGGTGACCAAGGAAGCCGCCACCCTGGTGCTCACCGACGACAATTTCGCCATCGATCGTCGCGCGCGGTCGAGGAAGGTCGCACCATCTACGACAACATCGTCAAGTTCGTGCGCTTCCAGCTTTCCACCAACATCGGTGCAATTCTGACCGTGCTCGGGGCGCCGCTGTTCGGCATGCCGACACCGTTCACCGCGATCCAGATTCTCTGGGTCAACATCATCATGGACGGGCCGCCGGCCATGACCCTCGGCGTCGAGCCGGCGCGCCCCGGCATCATGCACGACGCCGCCGCGCCCGTCCGGTGCCCACATCCTCTCGCTCGACCGCCTCTGGCGGCTCGGACTCTACGGCCTCACCATGGCGGCGGGCACTCTGGGCGCCTATGCCTGGGGCGAGTATGAAGGAAGGGGTGGCGGCAGTGGCCACGCCTACGCGGTGACGCTGGCCTTCACCACCTTCGTGCTGTTCCAGTTCTTCAACATCTTCAATGCCCGGACCGAGTTCGGCTCCGCCTTCAATCGCCAGTTCTTCGCCAACGGCAAGCTCTGGCTGGCGCTCGCCGGCGTGGTCGGGCTGCAAGTCGTCGCCGTGCATTGGGGGCCGGCGCAAGCGGTGTTCGACACCGTCGATCTGAGCCTGAATGACTGGCTGCTGGCGGCGATGATCGCGTCCTCCACCCTGCTGCTCGAAGAGGCGAGAAAACTGCTGCTCGCGCTGTTTGCAGGCAAACGTCTTCGTTGAGTCTGTGGCGATGAGTCCTCAATCCGGCGTTGGAGCCCCCTGATGTTGCACACGGTATTCAGCGGATTCGCCCAGTTGCTGATGATTCCCGCAGCGGCCGGAGTCTGTATGTATACAGTCTCACCCTTCAACGACAAGGACATCGGAACGTGAGCCCAGGGCGCGAATCGCAGTAGTATTCGAACATCCATGGACCCTCATTCCTTCGTTTACTCGGCGGTGCTGCTGCTCGTCGTGGCATCGGTTGCTGTCGCCATCTTCCGGCATTTCGGCCTCGGCTCGATCCTCGGGCTGCTGGTCACTGGCGTGATCGTTGGCCCACATACGCCGGGGCCTTTCGTCACCACCGAGGTCGACGGTGTTCGGCAGTTCACCGAGCTCGGCGTGGTGTTGCTGTTGTTCCTCATCGGCCTGGAGATGAAGCCACGCCGCCTGTGGGATCTGCGGCGCGAGTTGTTCGGACTCGGCTCACTGCAAATCGTCGTCTCGGCGGTGGCCATCGCCGCCTATTTCAGGCTGTTCCAGCCGAACTGGTCGATAGCCCTGCTGATTGGTGCCAGTTTTGCGCTTTCGTTCTACCGCCTTCGTCATCCAGATGCTCCGCGAGCGTGGGGAAATCGCCAGCCGGCACGGCCAGACCGCCTTCGCCGTATTGCTGATGCAGGATCTTGCCGTGGTGCCGCTCCTGGCCCTGGTCCCCGCCCTTGCCGACGCCGGTCCGCTCCCCAAGGGACTGCCCCTATGGGAACAGATCGGCGCCGCCGTTGCGATGGTGGTGCTGGTGATCCTCAGCGGTCGCTATCTGGTGCCGCGCATCCTCGACTATCTGGCTCGCCGCAACAACCGCGAAGCCTTCTTCCTGGTCGCCATGGCGGCGGTCTTCCTGGCTGCCTGGGCGATGGCCCGTGCCGGCATGTCCATGGCACTGGGCGCCTTCCTGATGGGAGTCATGTTGTTGACTTCGCGCTACAGCCTCCAGATCGAAGCGACCATGGAGCCACACAAGGGTCTGCTGATGAGCCTCTTCTTCGTCGCCGTCGGGATGTCGGTCGATGTCAGCGCGCTCGCGCAGCACCCATTCGAGTTCGGCCTGCACGTGCTTGCCATCATCAGCATCAAGATCGTCATTCTCTACGGTTTGTGCCTGTGTTTCGGGACGGGTCGCGGCACGGCAGTGCGCGTGGCCTTCATGCTCTCTCAGGGAGGCGAGTTCGGCTTCGTCGTCTTCGGTGCCGCCAAAGCCCTCGGCGTGATCGACGATCAGATTTTCGTCGAGGTTGTCGCGGTCATCTCGCTGACCATGTTGCTGACACCCATGCTGGCCAGGCTTGGCAATCGCCTGGCTCTGCGGATCGCCGAGAAGCCGACTGGCAATGACGAGCCCTTCCTCCCTGAGGCCGCGGCGGGGGAAGCAAATGCCCGGGTGGTGATCGCCGGTTACGGGCGGGTCGGCCATACGGTTGGAACGATCCTGGCGAGCAGCGGCATTCCCTACGTCGCTTTCGATGCCAATGCCACTGTGGTGGCGAAGTGGCGCGGTGAAGGGCATCCGGTGTTCTACGGTGACATCGCGGATCCGGAACTCCTCGGCAATGCTTCGCTGCACGGCGTGGAGCTGGTGGTGCTGACGATCGATGACGGGCCCAGGGCGGTTCGTGCGGCGGCGCTGATCCGCTCGCACGCGCCGCAGATTGAAATTGTCGCGCGGGCCCGCGATCTCTCGACCTGTGATGCCATGCGCCGTATCGGCGTCACCCAGGCATTCCCGGAAACGCTTGAAGCGAGCCTGCAATTGGCCGCACAAAGCCTCGAGGCGCTGGGTATTCCGGCGGACGAAACGAGCATGCTGCTGCGCGGAGTGCGCAGCACGGACTATGCCCTGGTACGCTCCGGACCGGAGGCGGGACGGGATTCGAAGAGTAAGCCACCGATTGCGCATGGCGCCGATTGATTGCCCTGTGCTCTCTTTCCGGGTACTGGCCGAGGTGGTCCGCTTTGAACGGGTGCTGCATGGCACCCGTGACCTTCCCGCAGTTTCCGGGCTGGGTGAGCGCGGGAAATCGTGTTCGAATCGCCTTGACTTTGAAGCCACGGGCCGTGGTGTTTCCATCAAGCACTCAGCCCGCGCGTTGCACACAAATGTGGCTGCATCTCCTTGCTCGTGCTGCCCGGGCATTGCTCAGGACTAGTCATTTCGGGCTAATATCACACGCCTCCGGGCCAGTTCGGCCCAAGGCAAGAGCGCAGCCGGTCAAGGAATCGGTCAACCGCGCCTTCGAGTCGTCGCTCAACCAAGGGCTCCTCTTCGAACGCCACGCCTTCCACGCCAGCTTCGGGCTGGAAGACCAGAAGGAAGGCATGGCCGCCTTCGCCGAGAAGCGCAAGGCGAACTTCAGGAACCGCTGAGTTGCACCTTTTCGTCGACATTTCCGGCCACGGCTTCGGACACCTCGCCATCGCGGCGCCGGTGCTCGATGCGCTGGCGGAAATGGTGCCGGACCTGCGCCTGACGGTACGCAGCGCGCTGCCGGCAGCCAAGCTCGCGCAGCGCATCGCTCCGCGCTTCGCGCACATCGCCGCGGCCAGCGATTTCGGCTACGTGATGCACGACGCGCTGACCATCGACCACGCCGCCTCCGCCGCCGCCTACCGCGCCGCACATGCGGACTGGCCGGCGGCGGTCGCCGCCGAAGCGCGGTTTCTTGAGAATCTGCGGCCCGACGCGGTGCTGACCAGCGTCTCCTACCTGCCGCTCGCCGGTGCCACAGTCTGCGGCATTCCGTCGCTCGCCATCTGTTCGCTGAACTGGGCCGACCTGTTCGGCCATTTCTTCGGCCGCGAACCGTGGGCCGCCCCGATCCACGCCGCGATGCTCGCCGCCTACCGCAGCGCGCGCGCCTTCATCCGCATCACCCCAGGAATGGAAATGGCGTCGCTCGACAACCTGCGCCCGGTCGGCCCGGTGGCGACGCGCGGACGCAAGGTCGACCTCAGCCTCCGCGGCAAACGGGCGGTGCTCGTCGCGCTCGGCGGCATCGCCCACCACCTGCCGGTTGACCGCTGGCCGCGTCTCCCCGGCGTGCGCTGGCTGGTACCGGCCGCCTGGCGCTGCCAACACCCCGACGCGCTCGCGCTGGAGTCCTTCGGGCTCGGCTTCACCGACCTGCTCGCTTCGGTCGACGCCGTGGTCACCAAGCCCGGCTACGGCACCTTTACCGAAGCTGCGTGCAACGGTACGCCGGTGCTCTGGCAGCGGCGGGTCGACTGGCCGGAGCAGGAATACCTGATCGACTGGCTGGAAAGCAATGCGCGCTGCCTCGAGGTAGACGCCAGCCGGCTGGAAAGCGGAAGCCTCGGCGCGGCACTGGACGAATTGTGGGCGCAGCCGGCACCGCCGGTCCCGGACTGCAGCGGCGCGCGCGAAGCGGCGGCGCTGGTCGCCGGGCTTACGCGCTGAGGCCCAGGCTGTGCCGCGTGTAGCGGCGCAGCGCGTGCATGTCGGCCGCGCGCGCTTCCTTGTCGCGCGAGTTGAGGACAACCAGCGCGACGACCCGGTCGCCGATGCGTTCGGCCATCGCCAGGCAGTAGCCGGCGGCCGAGGTGAAACCGGTCTTTCCGGACAGGAGCTGCACCGAGCGGTCGTGCGCGAAGCGGTTGACGTTGGCCTTGCCGCCGACCGCCGGCCGCGTCGCCAGTTGCTGGAACCACGGCACTTGCGACAGCTGCAGGAGCAGGACGCCGAGGTCGCGGGCGTTGGCGCGATTGAGCGGCGAGAGCCCGGAAGGATCGCCGAAGTCGAAGCTGAAGAGCTGCATCTGGGTCAGCAGGGCGCGCATCGAATACTGGAACTCCGGCCAGCCGCCGGGAAAGGTACGCGCCAACGCCATCGCCGCCCGGTTGTCGGAAGCGACGAGCAGCCACTCGAGCAACTGGCCGCGGGAGTAGGAGGCGCCGACGGCAAGCTGCGAGGCGGTGTGCTGCGCACGCGCCGCATCCTCGGCCAGGACGCGGATGCGCTCGTCGAGCGGCAGGCCGGCCGAAAGCACGACCCAGGCAGTAATCAGCTTGCTGACCGAGGCAATCGAAACCGGGGTATCGGGGGCGACGGCATGGAGGGTGTCGTTCATGTCGCCGGCCCAGGCGTGGCGCGCCGTTAGCCGCGGGGGTGCCGGGCTGGTGGCGGAAATCGCGGGGCCGGCGACGAATGCGGCCAGCGCGCCGAGCAGCAGCCGCCTGCGGTCGACGCTCACCGCAGCCCTAGAAGCGCCAGCCGAAGCGCTTCAGCAGTTCGCCAGTCTCGCACACCGGCAGCCCCATGACACCGGTGTAGCTGCCGGCGAGATGCTCGACGAAGAGCCCGGCGCGGCCCTGGATGCCGTAGGCGCCAGCTTTGTCCATCGGTTCGCCGGTGAGCACGTAGCGGCGGATCTCGTCGTCGTCGAGTCGGCGGAAGCGCACCTCGCTGGTCGACAGCACGCATTCGGTGCGTCCCTCGTGGCTGATCGCGACACCGGTCAGCACCCGGTGTGTCTGCCCGGAAAGGCGGCGCAGGATGGCGGCCGCATCGGCGGCATCGGCGGGTTTGCCGATGATCGCGCCGGCCAGTTCCAGCGTCGTGTCGGCGGCGAGGACCGGGTGCAGCAGCAGCCGGCGCTCGTAGAGCAGCTTGACGCCGTGTTCCGCCTTGGCGCGGGCGACGCGCTCGACATAGGCCACCGGCGGCTCGCCGGGATGCGGCGACTCGTCGGTGGCGGAATCGGTGCGCTGGCCGTCGCGGAAGACCAGCGTGTCGAAGGCGACGCCGATCTGGTTGAGCAGTTCGCGTCGGCGCGGGCTGCGCGACGCCAGGTAGATGCGCATCATCCCTCGCGATGGTAAGGGTGGTTCTTCAGCACGCTGACGGCCCGGTACAACTGCTCGCACAGGACGAGCCGCGCCAGGCCATGCGGCAGGGTCAGGCTGGACAGGCGCAGCGTATCGTCGGCGCGTGCCTTCAGTTCGTCGTCGAGGCCGTCGGCGCCGCCGATCAGCAGGGCGACGTCGCGGCCATCCTGCATCCAGGCTTCGAGGCGCCGGGCGAGGCCGAGCGTGGTCAGGTCGTCACCCTTCTCGTCGAGGACGGCGATCCGGCAGTTGCCCGGCAGCGCATCACGGATGCGGCCCTTCTCGGCAGCGAGGAGCTGGGCACGCGTCCGGGCGCCACGCGGCTCGGGCTTGATCTCGGCGACGCTCGCCGGCAGCTCGCGCGGCATTCGCTTCAGGTACTCGGCGCAGCCGGCGGTCACCCAGTCCGGTTGGCGATGGCCCACGGCGAACACGGCCAGCCTCATTCCGCGGCAGCCTGCTCCATCGCCTTGCGGCGCTGGGCCGGGATGGTCTGCCAGAGTTCCTCGAGGTTGTAGTACTGGCGGACGCTGGGCTGCATGACATGGACGATGATGTCGCCGAGATCGACCAGCACCCACTCGCCGCTTTCCTCGCCCTCGACCGAGAGGACTGCCGCCCCAGCCTCGCGCACCTTGTCCTGGACGTGGCGGGCGAGCGCCTTGACCTGCCGGTTGGAGTCGCCGGTGGCGATGACCATGCGGTCGAACATCGCGGTCAGCCTGGCGGTATCGATCACTTCGATGTTCTTGCCCTTGATGTCCTCGAGGGCGGAGACGACGGCTTTTTGCAGCTTGCGGATGTCCATCAGGGATTTCTGTAGAGGGAATGGGTCCGAATATAGTCGAGAACGCTGTCAGGCAGCAAATAACGGGCCGACTCGCCGGCTGCGAGCAGCTTGCGGATATGCGTCGCCGAAATGGCGAGCTGGGTCATCGCGAAGGTGACGATGCCGCCGGCTGGTGTTTCGCGCAGGCCGCTGGCGCCAGGCAGGCGGCGGTCGCCGAACTCGGTCGCCAGTTCGTGCGGCAGCGCCGCCGCCTCGACCGGAAAGCCGGGCCGGTGCGACACGGCGATGTGCGCCAGCGCGAAAAGGTCGCGCCAGTGGTACCAGGTCGCCAGGCCGGCGAAGGCATCAGCACCGACCAGCAGCACCAGCGGCTGCCCGGGCCCGAGTTCGCCGCGCAGCCGTTGCAGCGTATGCACCGTGTAGCTCGGCACCGGCACCTCGACTTCGGTGGCGTTGACCGAAAACCGCTCGTTTCCGGCGGTCGACCGCAACACCATCTCCAGCCGCTGGCGCGCGGTGACCTGCGGCGCACCGCGATGCGGCGGCTGCCCGGCGGGGATCCAGCGCACGCCGCCGAGGCCGAGGTAGCCGATCGACTCTTCCGCCAGCCGCAGGTGGCCGAAATGCACCGGGTCGAAGGTGCCGCCGAAGATGCCGAGCGGCTCAGTCAATCTCGGCGGAGACGAAGACATCACGATAGCTGACGTAGAAGCTCGCGAAGATGACTGGCAGGATCACCAGCATCATCGGCACCGTGACCAGTGCGGTGATGAACTTCTGCACCTCGGGAAAGAGGAGCAGCAGCAGGCCGGCCAGGAGGCCGGGGGCAAGACCACCCACCAGCACGAGCCCGGCGCCGTAGACAAGAAACGCGCGCCAGTTCAACCAGCACGCGGCGAAGCTGAAGAACAGCGACTTGCCGACCCCCTGCCCATGCCAGGCCGCCAATACGGGGGCGAACCACCACGCCATCAGCACCGGCGTCATCACCGCCATGACGAACATCGCCGGCATGATGAGGGCGCCACTCTCGATCGCCTCCTTGTCCACTTCCTTGTCGGCCAGAACCAGGCGCGCCAGGTCGCCGCCATCGAAGAGCGCCGCCAGGACCAGCGCGCCGAGCGTGCAGCACAGATAGAGGATGCCGAGAATGACCAGCGTGCGCGGGTTATTGCGGAGGCCGCCGAACAGCGTCGGCAACCCGACCGGCTGACCGCGCTCGAGGTCGCGCGCCGCCTGCATGAGTCCTACCGACAGGCCGGGGACGACCATCGCCGAGGCAACCTGCCCGATGTACGGCAGCAGGTTGAGGAACACGACGGTCAGCCAGTAGCAGACAACCAGCATCGAGTAGAGCGCCGGGTTGCGCCGGAAGATGGCGAACCCGTTGACGATCCAGCGCCAGCCGGCGGCTGCCGGCAAGGTCTGCGCGCGCACGGTCAGACCTCCTCGAAGATGTCGCGATAGGACGCGTACGCCGCCCCCGAGAACACCGGGATCAGCAGCAGCATCCCGAGCAGCAGCGGCGTCGTGGCGATGATGTCCTGATACGAGGCATAGGTCGCCCCCGACAGTACCGTGATCAGCATCGCCATGCCCAGCAGCAGCGGCGCCATGGCGATGAACAGCGCAACGACCAGCATCACGCCGAAGACGGCCATGGTCTTCCAGTTGCGGGCGCCCGCCAGCGAAGCTGGCCTTCATCGCCGACAGCGGCGCCATGTCGTGCAGGAAGATGAGCAGCGGAGCGAACCAGGTGGCCATGATGACCGGGATCGTCAGGATGAATACGGCGATGCTGGCGAGCATCACCGCACTGAGCGCGATGCCGAAACCGGCAAGGCGACCCGTGATCACGCTGCCGACGGCACCGCCGCTGATGATCTTGAAGGCGATGACGGCAAGGCCGAAAATTCCCGTCGCGAAAATGACGCCGACGATCACCAGGCTCCCGGAGTTGTGCCGGAAACCGGCGAAAAGGTCGGCGATTTCCGCCTGCCCGCCCTCTTGCTGGTGATGGCACATGCAGACGATGCCGCCGGCGAAAACCGGCAGGAGCAGGGTCACCGCGATCTGCCCGAAGACCGGCACGACGTTCGCTGCGAAGAGGAGGACCATCAGCACCGCCGTGCTGCCGATCCAGACGCCGAGATTGCCGACGAAGATCGCCCAGCCCTGGCGCAGCCAGGTGAAACAGTCGCCGGGATCGACCTCGCGGCAGTTGCCGCGGAAGGGTTCCCGCAGGGCGGGGAGGGTTGTGCTCTGGTCCATACGCGGATGCTAACGGGGGAGGCCCGGCGGAGCAAGACGCAGGCGCTGCAAAAGGCTCGCGAAATGATCCGGTTCCTTGATCGTTACAACAGCGCCGGCACGCGGACTGTGCTTCGCCTCCAGCCGCGACAGCCAGAAACGCAGCGCCGCCGCCCGCCGCAGCACCGGCCAGGCGGCCGCCTCGGCCGCCGTCAGCGGTCGCAGCGCCTCGTAGCCGGCGAGCAGCACGCGCAGATGGTCGTCGTCCGCGCACCAGTCGTTGGCGGCGACCGCCAGGTCGAACAACAGGCAGTCCTCGCCGGCGAAATAGAAATCGAGAACGCCCGAGAGCGTTCCATCCGGCAGCCAGAGGACGTTGTCGCGAAAGAGGTCGGCATGGACAATGCCGCGCGGCAGGCCGGCGTGATCGCAGGCAGCCTGGAAATCGAGTTCGGCGAGGAGTCGACCGCGCTCGTCGTCGGCAAGCAGTGGCGCCAGTCCGCGCCCGGTCGTTTCGCGCCAGGTGGCGCCGCAGGAATTCGGCAGCGGCGACGGAAAGTCGGCGCCGGCCCGGTGCAGGCGCGCCAGCATCCCGCCGAGCGCCTGGCAATGTGCCGGTGTCGGCGTGTCGACGCAGGCGCCCGCCAGGCAGGTGAACAACGCCGCCGGCTTGCCGGCGAGCGGCCGCCACAGGCGCCCCTGCGCATCCGGCTGCGGGCGCGGACAGGGAATCCCGCGCGCCGCGAGGTGCTCCTGCAAGGCAAGGTAGAAGTCGATCTGACGCGGATCGAGATGCTCGAAGACAGTCAGCACCCAGCGGCAGCCGCCGGCGCTGACGAAATAGTTGGAGTTCTGGATGCCGGCGGCGATGCCGGCGAGATCCTCGAGCACGCCGACGCCGAGCGGCGCCAGCCAGGGCGCGAGTTCGTCACGCCCGACCGTCGTGTAAACCGACAAGTCTTACCAGGAATGGATGATCCACATCGGCGGCCGCGTCGGCTGCCCGACGATGGTGTCCTGCTGGACGAAATTGCCGTCGCCTTCGTTGTCGACCAGGTAGTACGACGGGCCGATGGCCGGCGTCACCTTGACCATGTAGAGCCGGTTGTTGAGGCGGAACTCCTCGCGGGTTTCCCTCTCGGTCTTGACGATGGTGACCTGCGGCTCGAGCGCGGCATCGAAGGCCTCCATGCCCGGCGGCGGCGGCGGCACCGCCGGCAGCGGCTGGAGATCGGATTTCTGCGCCCAGACAGGGAGGGCGGCAAGCAGGAGAAGGGGAAGCAGACGGCGCATGGGGATTTTCCTGGAAGATCTGACCGCGATTCTATTACAGGTTGAGCAACATCTCGCGCTCGCTCGGCAGCGGAGCGAACGGACGCGCCTCGTAATGCTTGAAGATGGCCTCGACGACCTTGTCCGGCTCGTCGATCAACTGGATCAGGCCGATATCCCCGGGGTCGACCAGCCCCTCCTCGACCAGCCGGGTACGGAACCAGTCGATCATGCCCTGCCAGAAATCCGAGCACATCAGGATCAGCGGAATCTTCCGTGCCTTGCCGGTCTGGATGAGAGTGAGCGCTTCCATCAGCTCGTCGAGCGTGCCGAAGCCGCCGGGCATCACGACATAGGCGCTGGCGAAACGGACGAACATGTACTTGCGCGCGAAGAAGTGACGGAAGGTCTGCGAGATGTCCTGGTAGAGGTTCGCCTTCTGCTCGTGCGGCAACTGGATGTTGAGGCCGACCGACGGCGACTTGCCGTGGAACGCCCCCTTGTTGGCAGCCTCCATGATGCCCGGCCCGCCGCCCGAAATGACCGAGAAGCCGGAATCGGACAGCAGCCGCGCCGTCCTCTCCGCCAGGTCGTAGTAACGGGAGCCCGGCGTCACGCGGGCGCTGCCGAACATGGTCACGGCCGGCTTGATCCCCGCCAGCCGGTCGGTGGCCTCGACGAACTCTGACATAATGCCGAAAATCCGCCAGGATTCCCGCACCGATGCCGGCTGCAACAAGGCCTCGGATTCCACGCCCATCACCAGTTTTTCGCTTTCCGTCACGACTGATGCCTCTCCTGCTGTTGGTGGACGGTTCGTCCTATCTCTACCGCGCCTTCCATGCCCTGCCCGACCTGCGCAACCAGGCCGGCGAGCCGACCGGCGCGATCTACGGCGTCCTGAACATGCTACGCCGGCTGGAAAGCGACTACAAGGCGGACTACAAGGCGGTCGTCTTCGATGCCAAGGGCAAGACCTTCCGCGACGACTGGTACCCGGAGTACAAGGCGCACCGGCCACCGATGCCGGCGGAAATGGTCGGCCAGATCGAACCGCTGCATGCCGCGATCCGGGCCGCCGGCTGGCCGCTGCTGATGGTCGACGGGGTCGAGGCCGACGACGTGATCGCCACGCTGGCCACGCGTGCTGCGGTCAACGGCGTGGAAACGCTGATTTCCACCGGCGACAAGGACCTGACTCAACTGGTCGGCCCGCACGTGCGCTGGTTCAACACGATGAGCAACGAACTGCTCGACGAGGCCGGGGTCGCGGCGAAGTTCGGCGTGCCGCCGGCGAAGATGGTCGATTACCTGGCGCTGGTCGGCGACAGCGTCGACGGCGTGCCGGGCGTGCAGAAGTGCGGCCCGAAGACGGCCGTCAAATGGCTCGAACAATACGGCTCGCTCGACGGCATCGTCGCCCATGCCGGTGAAATCGGCGGCGTGGTCGGCGACAACCTGCGCGGCCACCTGGATTTCCTGCCGCTCGGCCGGAAGCTGGTCACCGTCGTCCGCGACCTGCCCGATCTGCCCGCCCCGACGGCGTTGACCGCGACCGGCCGCGACACCGCAGGCCCTGCGCGAATTGTTCGCGCGCTTCGAGTTCCGCACCTGGCTCAAGGAACTGGAATCTTCCCCGCTGCCCGCCGCCGAGCAACCGCTGGAGAGGGCCGCGCCCAGCCATCCGCCACCCGCCGCCGTCAGCTACGAAACCGTCTTCTCGTGGCCGCAACTCGACGCCTGGCTGGCGAGGATCGAAGCCGCCGAACTGACCGCCCTCGACACCGAAACGACCAGCCTCGACCCCTTCGCGGCGCGCATCGTCGGCATTTCGCTGTCGGTGCTGGCGGGCGAAGCCTGCTACATCCCGCTCGCCCACACCGCCCCCGGCGTTGCCGACCAGTTGCCGCGCGACGAGGTGCTGGCCCGGCTGAAGCCGTGGCTGGAATCCGCGACGCACAGGAAGGTGCTGCAGAACGCCAAGTACGACCAGCACGTCCTTGCCAACCACGGCATCGCGCTGGCCGGCATCGCCCACGACACGATGCTGCAGAGCTACGTCATCGAGTCCGACAAGGGCCACGACCTCGGCCAGCTATGCACGCGCCACCTCGGTCTCGACACCATCGCCTACGCGGACCTGTGCGGCAAGGGGGCGAAGCAGATCGGCTTCGACCAGGTCGACATCGAACGCGCCGCGACCTATGCGGCCGAGGACGCCGACGTCACGCTGCGCGTCCATGCCGTGCTGCATCCGCGCCTTCGCCGAGGAATCCGGCCTGTCGCGCATCTACCACGACATCGAGATGCCGGTGCGCGAAGTGATCTGGCGGATGGAGCGCACCGGCATCCTGATCGACGGCGACACGCTCGCCCGCCAGAGCCACGAGATCGGCGGCAAGATCATGGCGCTCGAAACACGGGCTCATGAACTGGCCGGCCAACCCTTCAACCTGGCTTCACCCAAGCAGCTCGGCGAAATCCTGTTCGAGAAGCTCGGTTTGCCGGCCAGGAAGAAGACCGCCTCGGGCGGCCCGTCAACCGACGAGGAGGTACTCTCCGAACTGGCCCTCGACTACCCGCTGCCCAAGCTGTTGCTCGAACACCGCAGCCTCGCCAAGCTCAAGGGAACCTACACCGACAAGCTGCCGCGCATGATCAACCGGGACACCGGCCGCGTGCACACGCACTTCTCGCAGGCTTCCGTCGTCACCGGCCGGCTCGCTTCCAGCGACCCCAACCTGCAGAACATCCCGGTGCGCACCGAGGAAGGCCGGCGCATCCGCACCGCCTTCGTCGCCCCCGAGGGCAGCAGCATCGTCTCGGCCGACTACTCGCAGATCGAACTGCGCATCATGGCGCACCTGTCGGGCGATACACGTCTGCTGGAGGCTTTCGCGCACGGCGAGGACGTGCACCGCGCCACTGCCGGCGAAATCTTCGGCGTCACGCCGCTCGAAGTCGGCCCCGACCAGCGCCGCGTCGCCAAGACGATCAACTTCGGCCTGATCTACGGCATGAGCGCCTTCGGACTCGCGCGGCAACTCGGGCTGGAGCGCAGCGCGGCGCAGACCTACATCGACCGCTACTTCGCCCGCTATCCCGGCGTCGCCCGCTACATGGAAGAAGCGCGCGAATCCGCCCGCCAGCACGGCTACGTCGAGACCGCCTTCGGCCGCCGCCTGTGGTTCCCCGAGATCCGCTCCAGCCAGGCGATGCGCCGCCAGGGCGCCGAGCGCGCGGCGATCAACGCGCCGATGCAGGGCACCGCCGCCGACCTGATCAAGCTGGCGATGATCGCCGTGCAGGGCTGGCTCGACGCTGCCAGCCTGAAATCCCGGCTGGTGCTGCAGGTTCACGACGAACTCGTGCTGGAAGTGCCGGACGGGGAGTTGATGGAAATCCGCACCCATCTGCCTCGCCTGATGACCCACGTCGCCGAACTCAAGGTGCCGCTGGTCGTCGAGGTCGGCGTCGGCCCGAACTGGGAGGCGGCGCACTGAGTCTCCCGGCGGCTGCGGTTGCCCAGGCCGGGCCGCTCAAAGCGTCACGCGCCACCCGGCGTCCGCGGTTCAAGTCCCTTGCGCGTTTGCCGGAGCGTCGTTGCCGGCATGCGCCTGAATGCTGTGCAGACGGGAATAGACCCCGTTCGCTGCCAGCAGGTCGGCATGCCTGCCGGATTCGACGATCCGTCCCTCGCCCAGCACGACGATGCGGTCGGCGTTTTCTATGGTTGACAGCCGGTGGGCGATGATCAGCGTGGTGCGTCCGCGCATCAGTTCGTCCAGCGCCGCCTGCACATGGCGCTCGGACTCGGTATCGAGCGCCGACGTCGCCTCGTCGAGAATCAGGATCGGCGCATCCTTGAGCAAGGCCCGGGCAATGGCAAGGCGCTGCCGCTGCCCCCCGGAGAGCTTCACGCCGTGCTCGCCAATCATCGTGTCCAAGCCTTCCGGCAGCGTCTCGATGAATTCCAGCGCATGGGCAGCCCGGGCAGCGGCAACCACTTCCTCCGGAGAGACTTTCGTCTTCAGGCCATAGGCGATGTTGGCCGCGATCGTGTCGTTGAACAGCACGACATCCTGGCTGACCAACGCGATGTTCTCGCGCAGGCTGGCAAGTTTGATGTCACCGAGTCGCTGGCCGTCGATGCGGATCTCCCCGCTCTCGATGGCGTAGAAGCGCGGCAGGAGATTGGCGATGGTCGTCTTGCCGCTCCCTGACGGGCCGACCAGAGCCACGCATTCGCCAGGATTGATGAGCAGGGAGAGTTCCTTCAGGGCCGGACGCTCGGCGCCGGGATAGGCAAAAGTCACCTCCTTGAACTCGATCCGCCCCGCGGAACGTCCAAGCTCGAATCTTCCTTCGTCGTCCTCGACCGGTTCGTCGATCAACGAGAAAACACTCTCGGCTGCAGCCAGCCCACGCTGGATCGGGGCATTGAGATCGGTGATCCGGCGCAATGCCGGCAACAGCATTGCCATCGCGGTAATGAACGAGACAAAGCTGCCGACGGAGGTCTGTTCGGTTGCCGCTTGCCTGAGCGCCACCCCGATGATCACCGCAAGCGCCACGGCGCCGAAGAAGTTGACGATCGGGCTTTGCCCGGCGGAAGCCAGGGTAGCGCGCATCGCATACCTGCGCTGTTCCCTGACGGTATTGCGGAATCGCTCTTGCTCGTAATTCTGCCCACCGAAGATCTTGACTACCTTGTGTCCCTCGATCGACTCCTGCAGCACTTGCGTGATCTTGCCCATGGCCTCCTGCTGCCCCCGCGCCACCTTGCGCAGGCGCCGGCTGAAATAGCGGACGGCCAGTGCCGTGGGCGGCACCATCAGCAGCGTGATCGCCATCAGCTTCCAGTTCAGGTAGAACAGCCACCCCAGCAGTGCGACGATCGCCAGCGAATCCTTGACCAGCGACGTTAACGCACTGGTCGCCGCGCCCGCGACGTTGGTGACGTCATAAACGATCCGCGACATCAGGCGCCCGGACAGATTGTCGCTGTAATAACGCAAGGGCAGATTCACCATGCGGGCGAACATTGCCTCGCGCAACTCCGCCACCACGTTGTTGGCGACCCAACTCATGACATATTCGCCGATGAATCCGAACACGGCCCTTGCCACGAAGATTCCCACGACGATCAACGGGTAGATCAACCAGCCCCACTCACCGCTCTGCTGGGCAAATCCATCGTCCAGCATGTATTTCATCATGGCCGGGAAAACCGGTTCGGCAAGCGACGACAATCCCATGCAGGCCATCGCCACCAGGAATGCCGCCCAATGCGGCCTGACGTAACCCAGCAACCGGCCATACAAGGCTCGACTGGTCATGGCTCCTGACATGCAACCCCCTGACGCGCAGTTTCAAACATCATCCAGCCTTCCTCCCGACCCCTTGACCATGGCGATGATAGAGCAACAACCCGTATTTCCCCGATCACGAGTCGTGTTCGATGATGGTCCGCGAACCAAAATCGAAATGCAGGCTTGTCCATTCCTGCGCTGGCAGGCGCCGATGGTGCGCGACCAGCACGCGGATCACGCCGGCATGCGTCACCAGCACCGCCTCCGGCACCGTCAGCCCGGCGACGAAGTCGAGCGCGCGCCGTTGCAGGTCGCGCGGCGACTCGCCCCCGGGCGGCGCATAGCCGGCGACGTCGGCGGCCCAGGCGTCGAGTTCGTGGCGCGGGATTTCATCCCACGGGCGCCCTTCCCAGGCGCCGAAGTCCATTTCGGTCAGGCGCGCATCGTGGCGCGGCGCCGGATGCAGCAGCCCGGCCAGCGCGGTGCAGCGGCGCAGCGGGCTGCTCCACACCGGCAGGCCCGCCGGCAGTTCGGCGCGCAGTTGCCGGGCGGCGACATGGGCATTTTCGGCCTCGACATCGAGTTGACCGTAACAGGTGCCGGCGGCGACCAGCGGCCTCGGGTGCCGCACCAGGTGGAGGATCATGACGGCCAGACCGCGAGCATGCCGAGGTAGAAGCCGATCTCGGCGACCTGCTGCGCGGCGCCCAGGCAATCGCCGGTGTAGCCGCCCAGCCAGCGCCTGAACTTGCCGGCGATCCAGGCCGTGGCGACGGCGGCCAGCGCGACGCCCGCGAGCGCCTTGGCGGGCGGCAGCAGGGCCAGCCCGGCCAGCCCGAACAAGGCCGCGACCAGCATCCCGCCGCCCGACAGCCGCGTCGCCAGCGGCCTGGCCTTGGACTGCTGGTCCTCGCGCACGTAGTCCATCGTCGCCAGCAGCACGGTCGAGCAGAAGCGCGACAGCGCATGGCCGGCGACCAGCGCGTACGGCACCAGCCCGGCATCCAGCACGACGAGCAGGACCAGCTTGCCGGTCAGCGCCAGCCACAGCGCGACAACGCCGAAGCTGCCGACCCGCGAGTCCTTCATGATCTCCAGGATGCGTGCCTTGTCCCAGCCGCCGCCGAGGCCGTCGACGGCATCCGCCAGGCCGTCTTCGTGGAAGGCACCGGTCGCGAAGACGGTCGCCGCCAGCGACAGCAGCACGGCGACCGGCTGCGGCCACAGTTGCAGCGAGGCGACATAGACGAGGGCGCCGATGCCGCCGACCAGCAGGCCGACCGCCGGGAAGTAGCGCGCCGAGCGGTTCAGCCCCTCGGCCGAATGGCCGACCCAGCCGGGCACCGGCAGGCGGGTGAAGAAGCGCACCGCGCCGAGGAAGCTTTCGATTTCGCGGCGGATCACAGCTTGTCGGCGACGCCGGCCGATTCGAAGCTCGCCATCTCGGCGAGGAAGGCGACCGCCGCCGCGACCAGCGGCCAGGCCAGCGCCGCGCCGGTGCCTTCGCCGAGGCGCAACCCGAGGTCGAGCAACGGCTCGGCGTTCATCGCCTGCAACTGGGCGGCATGGCCCGGTTCGGCCGAGTGGTGGCAGAAGATGCAGTAGTCGGGCAGCGCCGGCGCCAGGCGCGCCGCGACCAAGGCCGCCGCACCGACGATGAAGCCGTCGAGCAGCAGCACCATGCGCGCTTCCGCCGCCGCCAGCATGGCACCGGCCATCATGGCGATCTCGAAGCCGCCGAACTCGGCCAGCACCGCCAGCGGATCGTCGCTTCCCCCAGCGGTCCTGTAGCGCTGCAGCGCCTGCGCCAGCAGCGCCCGCTTGCGTGCCAGTCCGGCATCGTCGAGGCCGGTGCCGCGCCCGATGCAAGCGGCCAGCGCTCACGCCGGTCAGGCAATGGGTGATCAGCGCCGCGGCAGCCGTGTTGCCGATGCCCATCTCGCCGAAGCCGACGACATTGCAGCCGGCCGCAGCCAGAGCGCGCACGATGTCGGCACCGCGCGTCATGGCGGCGGCGCATTGCCCGGCAGTCATCGCCGGCTGTTCGATGCAGTTGGCCGTACCCGGCGCCACCTTGGCATCGATCAGCCCGTTGCGCCGGCCGAAATCGTGCGCGACACCGGCGTCGACCACGCTCAGCGCGAGGCCGTTGTGGCGTGCGAAGACGTTGATCGCGGCGCCACCGGCAAGGAAATTCTCGACCATCTGCCAGGTGACGTCCTGCGGGTAGGCGGAAACGCCGGCCGTCGCCGCGCCATGGTCGCCGGCGAAGACCAGCATCTGCGGGGCGACGAGGCGCGGGTCGAGGCGCTGCTGGATCAGTCCGATGCGCAGCGCGACGCGTTCGAGCGCGCCGAGCGCGCCGATGGGCTTGGTCTTTCCGTCGATCTTCTGCTGCAGCGCGGGGGCCAGCGCCCGGTCGGGCACGACGACGTGAAAGGTCATGATGGAGACCGGCAAAACCGCGATTATACGGCGCGTGCTAAATTCGCTCCCCATGAAGGAACTGATCATCGGCGGCGCCCGCTCCGGCAAGAGCCAACTGGCCGAGGCCCGCGCGCTGGCCGGCGGCCTCGCCGTCACCTATGTCGCGACCGCCGAGGCGCGCGACGACGAAATGGCCGCCCGCATCGCCCACCATCGCGCCAGCCGCCCGGCCGGCTGGCACTGTGTCGAGGAGCCGCTCCGCCTGGCCGCGACGCTGGCGCGCCTCGCGCGGCCCGACACCTGCCTGCTCGTTGACTGCCTGACCCTGTGGCTGTCCAACCTGCTCCTCGCCGGCCACGACCTGGCGTCCAGTACCAACCGGCCCGGCACCCCGCTGGCGGCCGCCGAGATCGACGCCCTGCTCGCCATCCTGCCGGGCCTGCCGGGCCGGTTGATCCTGGTCTCCAACGAAGTCGGCTGCGGCATCGTCCCTGCCAACGCGCTGGCCCGCCGCTTCGCCGACGAGCAGGGGCGGCTCAACCAGCGCCTCGCCGCCGCTTGCGACGAGGTGACGCTGGTCGCCGCCGGACTGCCGCTGACCCTCAAGTCCGCCGGAAGGATTCCGTGAAATTCGGCCTTTTCCGGGCGTTGACCGCAGCCTTCGCGTTCCTCCCTGCTGCGCACGCCGATCTCGCGTTCACGGACGACAGTGGCCACGAGGTTCGCCTCAAGGCGCCGGCGCAGCGCATCGTCACCCTCGCCCCGCACGCGACCGAGATCCTCTATGCCGCCGGCGCCGGTGACCGGCTGGTCGGCACCGTCGACTACAGCGACTACCCGGCCGCGGCGAAGAAGGTGATGCGCGTCGGCAGCTACGACCGCATCGACATCGAGGCCCTCGTCGCGCTCAAGCCCGACCTGGTCATCGCCTGGGAAACCGGCAATCCGGCCGGGCAGGTCGACAAGCTGAGGACCTTCGGCCTGACCGTCTATGCCTCGCAGCCCAACCGCATGGAAGACATCGCCGGCCAGCTCGAACGCTTCGGCCAGTTGGCCGGCACCCGGCCGGTCGCCGACCAGGCTGCCGGGCGCTTCCGCCAGCGGCTCGAGCGCCTGCGCTCGCACAACGCGGGCAAACCGAAGGTACGCGTCTTCTACCAGATCTGGCAGGCGCCGCTGATGACGGTCGGCGGGCCGCAGATCATCAGCGACGCGATCCGCCTGTGCGGCGGCGAGAACGTCTTCGGCAACCTGGCGCAGATGGCGCCGACGGTCAGCGTCGAGGCCGTGCTCAAGGCCGACCCCGAGGCCATCGTCGCCACCGGCATGGGCGACGCACGCCCGGACTGGCTCGACGACTGGAACAAGTGGAAACGCCTGACCGCCGTGCAGCGCGGCAACCTTTTCCACATCGACCCCGACCTGATGCAGCGCCATACGCCACGCATCCTCGACGGCGCCGAGCAACTGTGCGCCCAGCTCGACACCGCCCGCGCGCGGAGGCCCAGGTGAGCCGGCTGCCGCAGCGGCCGCTCGACATATTTGATCTGTGAGAAAGCCGGCAGCCGCCGGCAACCTGTAATCTTGGCCCCAACGCAAGGAGACCCCCTGTCATGAAGCCTGCCCTTACCGCCCTCGCCCTGCTGATCGTCTTGTCCGCCGCTCCGGCTTCCGCCGCCGAAACGGGTGCCGCCGAGATCGAGGCGCTCGGCCGGATCAACGGCCTCGCGCTTGCCTGCCAGCAGCCGGCCATCGCCAGCCGCGCGCGCAACGCGATGATCACCACTGCGCCGAAGACGCGCGCCAACGGCGAACTGTTCGAAAACGCGACGCAGGCCGCCTACCTCGAACACGGCAAGGGCGGCACCTGCCCTGACGTCGCGGCGTTCGCCGGCCGCCTCGCCGAGGCAGAGCAGCGGCTGCAGGCCGCCTTCACCGCCCGATGACTTTCCTCCGCAGCCTCTGCCTCGCCGTCGGCCTGCTCCTCGCGGCGGCGGCCGGCGCCCAGTCACCGCACGGCCTGCTGCCCGAGGAACGCGCCGGCATCATGCCGCGCTACCTGCTGCAGGATCCCAACGGGCGCTCGGTGACCCACGAGGATTTCCGCGGCCGCTTCCAGCTGATTTCCTTCGGCTACACCTATTGTCCCGACGTCTGCCCGACCACGCTTGTCGAGATGGCGGCAATCCTGAAGCGACTGGACGGCGATGCGGCACGGGTGCAGGCGATCTTCATCACGGTTGACCCGGAGCGCGACACGGGCAAGGTCCTGAAGACCTACACCGAGTTTTTCGATCCGCGCATCCTCGGCCTGACCGGCTCGCCGGCACTGGTCCGCCGTGCCGCCGACAACTTCCGGATCCGCTACGCCAAGGTGCGCGAACCGGGCAACGAGAATTACGCGGTCGACCACTCGGCAGGCATGATTCTGCTCGGGCCGGACGGCAGCTTCATCAAGAAGTTTGCCTTCGCGACGCCGGTCGACGACATCGTCCGCGAACTCGGCGAGATTCTCGGCACAGCGTCGCGACATTGACTTTTGACCACCCGCTCGGTATCGTCCGGGCGATGCCGGTAGGCCGGCGGCGCCGATTTTCTCTGATTGCGGGCGCCGAATAAATGCCGCTAAAACGGGAACCGCCCAGTTCGCGTTGCCGGCCACTGGGTTTTTTGTTTTCAGGAATCGCATGCCAGGACAATCCGTCGGCGCCGTCAAGGCCCAGCGCGCCCGCTTCGACCAACCGCTGCAGTTGCGCAGCGGCGGGATTCTGCCCGCCTTCGACCTCGTCTACGAAACCTACGGCACGCTGAATGCGGCCGGGTCGAACGCGATCCTCGTCTGCCACGCGCTGTCGGGGCATCACCACGTCGCCGGCCATTACGCCGACCAGCCGGACAACGTCGGCTGGTGGGACAACATCATCGGCCCCGGGCGGCCGCTCGACACCGACCGTTTCTTCATCGTCGGCGTCAACAACCTCGGCGGCTGCCACGGCTCGACCGGCCCGTCCAGCGCCAATCCGGCGACCGGCAAGCCGTGGGGCGCCGATTTCCCGATGATCGCGGTCAGCGACTGGGTCGAGGCGCAGGCGCGGCTCGCCGACCGCCTCGGCATCGACAGCTGGGCGGCGGTGATCGGCGGCAGCCTCGGCGGCATGCAGGCGCTGCGCTGGACCATCTCCTACCCCGAGCGGATCCGCCACGCGATCGTGATCGCTTCGGCACCGAAGTTGTCGGCGCAGAACATCGCCTTCAACGACGTCGCCCGCCAGGCGATCCTGACCGACCCCGACTTCCACGGCGGCCACTACTACGAGCACGGCACGCGGCCGGTGCGCGGCCTGCGCCTGGCGCGCATGCTCGGCCACATCACCTATCTCTCCGACGACCAGATGGGCGAGAAATTCGGCCGCGAACTCAGGAACGGCTCGTTCTCGTTCGACTTCGACGTCGAGTTCGAGATCGAGTCCTACCTGCGCTACCAGGGCGACAAGTTCGCCGGCCATTTCGACGCCAACACCTACCTGCTGATGACCAAGGCGCTCGACTATTTCGACCCGGCGCGGCTCGACGACGGCGACCTGAACGCGACCATGGCACGCACCCGGGCCGGCTTCCTCGTCGTGTCGTTCAGCACCGACTGGCGCTTCACGCCGGCACGCTCGCGCGAGATCGTCGCCGCGTTGCTGGCCAACGGGCGCGATGTCTCCTATGCGGAAATCGGCCTCAACTTCGGCCACGACTCCTTCCTGATGGAGGATGCCCACTACCACGGCGTGGTCGCGGCCTACCTCGGGAACATCACGACATGACGCACACGCTGGGAAGGGCCGATTTCGACGTCATCGCCGGCTGGGTGGAGCCCGACCATCGCGTGCTCGACCTCGGCTGCGGCGACGGCGCCCTGCTCAGGCGGCTGATCGAGACGCGCGGCGTGCAGGGCTGGGGCGTCGAGATCGAGGACGCCAACGTGCTCGCGGCGATCCGCAACGGCATCAACGTCATCCAGAGCAACCTCGAGAAGGGACTCGGCGATTTCGCCGACGATGCCTTCGACCACGTCGTGCTGTCGCGCACGCTGCAGACCGTGCGCCACACCGAGGACATCCTGCGCGAAATGCTGCGCGTCGGCCGCGAAGCGGTGGTCTCCTTCCCCAACTTCGCCTACTGGAAGAACCTCAGATCGGTGCTCGACGGGCGCATGCCGGTTTCGGAAGACCTCCCCTACCAGTGGTACGACTCGCCCAACGTGCGCTTCTTCACGCTGCTCGATTTCGAGGCGCTGTGCGAGCAGATGGGCCTGGCCATCCGCGAGCGCAGCGTGCTCGACGAACACGGCAACCCGGTCGAGAACACCGACAAGCGCGAAGTCAACTTCCTCGGCAGCCTGGCCGTCTATCGCCTGACCCGCCCGCGCTGATGCCCGCCTGGCTCGCGGCGCTGCTGACCCGGAAGATGCTGATCTGCATCTTCACCGGCTTCAGCTCCGGCCTGCCGCTTTACCTGCTGCTCAACCTGCTGCCAGCCTGGCTGCGCAGCGAGGGCGTCGATCTGAAGACGATCGGCTTCTTCGCGCTGATCCAGTTTCCCTACACCTGGAAATTCCTCTGGTCGCCCTTGCTCGACCGCTTCAGCGTCCCCGGCTTCGGCCGCCGGCGCGGCTGGATGCTGCTGACGCAGCTTGGCCTGCTGCTGGCCATCGGCTTCATGGGCGGCCTCGATCCACGCGAGAACATCTGGCCGATCCTCTGGCTCGCCACGCTGCTGGCCTTTCTGTCGGGAACCCAGGATATCGCGGTCGACGCCTTCCGGCGGGAAATTCTCAGCGACCACGAACTGGGCCTGGGTAACGCGGTGCATGTAAACGCCTACCGCATCGCCGGCCTGATCCCCGGTTCGCTGTCGCTGATCCTCGCCGACCGTTTGCCCTGGAACGAGGTGTTCTGGATCACCGGCGCCTTCATGATTCCGGGCATGGTCATGGCCTGGCTGGTCACCGAGCCGCCATCAAGGGCGCGCCCAAGACGCTGCGCCTGGCGGTCACCGAGCCCTTCCACGAATTCGTCGGCCGCCAGGGCTGGCGTGGCGCAGCCATGGTGCTCGCCTTCATCTTCCTCTACAAGCTGGGCGACAGCCTGTGCACCGCGCTGGCAACGCCCTTCTACCTCGACACGGGCTTCACCAAGACCGACATCGGCCTGATCGCCAAGCATGCCGGGCTCTGGCCGGCGGTCTTCGGCGCCCTGCTCGGCGGCCTGTGGATGGTCCGGCTGGGCATCAACCGCGCCCTGTGGCTGTTCGGCGTCGTCCAACTGGTGTCGATCTTCGGTTTCGCCTGGCTGGCGGCACAGGGACACTTCGACGTGATCGGCGCCAGCGAACGCATCGCGCTGGCCTTCGTCATCGGTCTGGAAGCACTCGGGGTCGGCCTCGGCACGGCTGCCTTCGTCGCGTTCATCGCCCGCTCCACGCACCCCGCCTACACGGCCACCCAGATGGCGCTGTTCACCAGCCTGGCGGCCGTACCGCGCACCTTCATCAACGCCTCGGCCGGCTGGCTCGTCGAGCAACTCGGCTGGTACGCGTTCTTCTGGCTGTGCTCGGTACTCGCGGTTCCCGGCATGGTGCTGCTGCTGAAGGTAGCGCCGTGGAACGGCGAACGGGCCAGCTAACCGGCGATCAAGACATCCCGAGCAGCGCCACGCGCAGGCTTTGCCAGCCGCGCCAGAGCATGTAGCCGCGCTTCGACCAGCGCCAGGCGCGCCGCGGGCTGACCACGACCACCGTCGCGGTGACCGCGACGACGACCTCGGGATGGGCCTTGAGCCAGTTGACGCCGTTACGGACCTTGTCGGCGCCGTCGAGGGCTTTCTCGACCGGCCAGGCGTGGCGTGCCAGTTCGACGCGCTGGGCATCCAGCTTCGCGCGCAGCGTCGCGTGCCGCGTCGCGAGTTCCAGCGCGCGGCCGTCCAGGCTCATTCCCGCTCCCGTCGCCGCAGCAGGGCCATGTCCTCGTCCAGTTCAGCGAGGCTGGCCCGGAACAGCTTGCTCGGCTGCGCCATCTGCCGGCGCAGCGAGACAACCAGCAAGAAGCCACCGCCGAGGAAAAAGGCGGTGGCGGCAGCGAACACTGCCAACTGGTGTTCATGGAAGACGAGCGCGACCAGAATCACGGTCATGACGAGGCCGACCGCGATGAAGAAGGCCGCGGCGATCGCCTTGGCCCACAACACCATCAGGCGAAGCTTCTCTTCCTCGACTTCGGTGACGAGAAGCTCGGAACGCGCCTTCCCGATCGCGAGCAACGTCGCGAGCAGGTTCTTCAAGGCGACGAACAGACCTTCGCGGCCGGCTTCGCCGCCTGGTCCAGCTGACATCAGTTAGCGACGGCCGATCAGGACGCCCAAGGCAAGGCCAAGCGCGGCAGCGACGCCAATCGCCTGCCACGGACGCTCATGGACGAAGTCGTCGGTAGCGCGGGCGGCGGCCTTGGTCCTGTCGCGGATGGCAGCCTCGGCGTCGGCGAGACGCTCCTTGGCGTCACGCAGACGGACAGCGATGCGCTCGCGCAATTCGCCGGCCTTTTCGCCGGCAGCGCCGGCGGTCGAACGCAGCAATTCCTCGGTATCGGCAACCACGACCTTGAGGTCGGAAACCAGCTTTTGCTTGTTGGCAACACTCATTTCTTCGGACATTTCCAATCTCCCACGTGACGGTTTGACAGTGAATCCAGATTATCCTCTTCGGAAGCGGAAATCAATTCAATCCGTCGCTATCGTAGTCGATGATCAATGGCGCGTGATCGGAAAAACGCGCCGCCTTGTAGACTTCGGCCCGCCGTGCCAGAGCGGCGATGCCCGGCGTGGCGATCTGGTAGTCGATGCGCCAGCCGACGTTCTTCGCCCAGGCCTGGCCGCGATTGCTCCACCAGGTATAGGATTCGCCGGTCGCGTCGGGGCAGAGGCGGCGATAGACATCGACCCAGCCGTGGGCGTCGAATACCCCGGACAGCCAGGCCCGCTCCTCGGGAAGGAAGCCGGAATTCTTCTGGTTGGATTTCCAGTTCGTCAGATCGATCTCGCGATGGGCGATGTTCCAGTCGCCACACAGGACAATTTCCCGCCCTTCGGCGCGCAACGCTGCCAGTTGCGGCAGGAAGGCAGCGAGAAAGCGGAACTTGGCCTCCTGCCGTTCGGCAGAGGATGAGCCGGACGGCAGGTAGAGCGAGATCACCGACAGCTTGCCGAAGTCGGCGCGGAGGTAACGTCCCTCGGCATCGAACTCGCCGTTGCCGAACCCTTCCGTAACATTGTCCGGAACACGCCGCGACCAGATGCCGACGCCGCTGTAGCCCTTCTTCGCGGCGACATGGTAGGCCGCGTGCATGCCGTCGGGCGCCAGCATTGCCGGCGCCAGATCGGGCAACTGGGCCTTCAGTTCCTGCAGGCAGACGATGTCCGCGGACTGCGCGCTGACCCAGGGCAGCAAGTTCTTGCGCCACGCGCTGCGGATGCCATTGAGATTCAGGGAGATGATGCGTAACATTCGCTGCTGTCGGGCCGTCTCCTCGCGGCTGGCGAGAATGGAAAGCAATGGACTTTCGTCAGGAATTCATCGAATTCGCCCTGAGTTGCAATGTGCTGCGCTTCGGCGAATTCACGACCAAGGCAGGCAGGCTTTCGCCCTATTTCTTCAACGCCGGGCTGTTCAACGACGGCCGGTCGCTTGCCCGCCTGGCCGAATTCTACGCCAAGGCGGCCGAAGCCGGCGGGGTACCGTTCGACATGCTGTTCGGCCCCGCCTACAAGGGCATACCATTGGTCGCGGCAATCGCCGTCGCCCTCGCCGGGCACGGCAGCAATTACCGCTTCGCCTTCAACCGCAAGGAAGCCAAGGATCACGGCGAGGGCGGCAGCATCGTCGGCGCCCCGCTCGCCGGCCGCGTGCTGATTGTCGACGACGTCATCTCGGCCGGCACCTCGGTACGCGAATCGGTCGACCTGATCCGTGCCGCCGGTGCCACCCCGGCCGGCGTGCTTATCGCCCTCGACCGCCAGGAACGTGGCCAGGGCGAACTGTCGGCGGCACAGGAAGTGCAGCGCGACTACGGCATTCCGGTCGTCGCCGTCGCCGGTCTCGGCGATCTCATGGCCTACCTCGAACACCATCCGGAATTCTCATCACACCAGGCAGCAGTCGCACGTTATCGGGAGCAATACGGTGTCAATTAAGAACCTTTCGGCAGTCACGCTGCTCTTCCTCGCCGCATTCTCCGCTCACGCCGCCGGCGCGGCGGCCGGCGCCGGCCGCTTCTACTGCTGCGAGGGACGACGCTTCTGCGGCGACTCGCTGCCCGAACAATGCCGGGGCAAGGCCTACCGCATCCTCGACAGCGGCGGCAATCTCGTCAAGGAAGTCGGCCCGCCGCAAACCGCCGAGCAGAAGGCGCAAGCCATCCTGGAGGAGAAACGGCGCAAGGAACTCGAGGAGCAGGCCAAGGAACAGCGGCGCAAGGACTCGGCGCTGCTCGAAACCTATGCCAACGTTCAGGACATCGACATGTCACAGCAAAAGGCCGAAGCGGACGTCACGTTTGTAATCAAGGCGGCGGCGCTAAAGATCGAGGAAGCCTCCAGGCAGCGCAAGAAATTCGAGAACGAAGTCGAGTTCTACAAGAACAAGCCGCTGCCGCCGGATGTCGCCAGGGGGTTGCGCGAGACCGAGCACGAAATCAAGACGCAGGAGGACCTCTTGACCATGAAGAGGGCCGAATTCGATGCCATCAAGGCCAAGTACGACGGCGACCGCAAGCGCTATCTGGAACTGACCGGCAAGGGGAAACCCCCAGTCGACGCCGGCAAGGCCGGCACGCCACCGGCCAGCAGTCCGGTGCGCTGATCAGCCGGCAAGCTTGCGACGCAGCAGGTCGTTGACCTGTTGCGGGTTGGCCTTGCCCCTGGCCGCCTTCATCACCTGGCCGACCAGCGCATTGAAGGCCTTTTCCTTGCCGGCCCTGAACTCGGCGACATTGGCGGCATTGGCGGCGATCACTTCGTTGACCAGCGCCTCGATGGCGCCGCTGTCGGTGATCTGCTTCAGCCCCTGCCGCTCGATGATCTCGTCGGCGCTCGCCCCCTCGCCGTTCCACAGCGCCTCGAAGACTTTCTTGGCGATGTTGTTGGAAATCGTCTTGTCGGCAATGCGCTGGATCAGTCCGGCGAGCTGCTGCGGCGTCACCGGCGACTCGGCCAGATCCTTGCCGTCCCGGTTCAAACGGGCAGCGAGGTCGACCGTCACCCAGTTGGCGCAGGGCTTGGCACTCGCCTTGCCGGCGATCGCCACGGTCGACTCGAAATAATCGGCTATTTCCTGGCTGGCCGTCAGCGTGCCGGCATCGTACGCCGAAAGCCCCAGACTCGCTGACGAAACGCTCGCGCTTCTGGGCCGGCAATTCGGGCAGTTCTTCCCTGATCCGGGCGATCCAGTCAGGCGGAATGACCAGCGGCAGCAGGTCGGGATCGGGGAAGTAGCGGTAATCGTGCGCGTCCTCCTTGCTCCGCATCATCCGCGTCTCGCCGGTATCCGGGTCGAAGAGCACGGTGGCCTGCGCGATCTTGCGGCCTTCCTCGATTTCGCTGATCTGCCACTGGACCTCGTAGTCGATGGCTTCCTTGAGGAAGCGGAAGGAGTTCAGGTTCTTGATCTCGCGGCGGGTGCCGAAGGGCTGGCCCGGACGGCGCACCGAGACGTTGGCGTCGCAGCGGAAGGAGCCTTCCTGCATGTTGCCGTCGCAAATGCCGATCCAGCGCACCAGCGCGTGCAGCGCGCGGGCGTAGGCGACGGCCTCGTCGGTTGAGCGCATGTCCGGCTCGGTGACGATCTCGAGCAGCGGCGTACCGGCACGGTTGAGGTCGATACCCGACTTGCCGTGGAAATCCTCATGCAGGGACTTGCCGGCATCCTCCTCGAGGTGGGCGCGCGTCAGGTTGATCGTCTTTTCGTAAGCCTTGTCGCCACTGCCGACCTGGACGGTCATCGCGCCGCCGACCACCACCGGCAACTCGAACTGGCTGATCTGGTAGCCCTTGGGCAGGTCCGGGTAGAAATAATTCTTGCGCGCGAACACCGACCTTTGCGCGACTTCGGCGCCGATCGCCAGCCCGAAGCAGATTGCGCATTCGACCGCCTTCCTGTTGAGCACCGGCAGCACGCCGGGCAGCGCCAGATCGACGGCGCAGGCCTGGGTGTTCGCTTCGGCGCCGAAGGCCGTCGACGCACCCGAGAAAATCTTCGAGACGGTCGCCAGTTGCGCATGCGTCTCGATGCCGATCACCACTTCCCACTGATTCATCGCTTCTTTCCGTTTCTCAGCAACGCCCCGACTTGCCCTCGACGATGAGCGGCCAGAGATAGGTGAACGCATCCCCGTCGCACGACTTCGGGCAGTTATTGAAGGCGATCGTCACTTTGCTTCCCTGTTCCCACATGCGAATCGTACAGCCGGCTTCCTGGCGGTTCCGAAGCAGCGGCTGCGGCATTTTCTCGACCTGCTCGAATTCGCGCAGGTTGAAGCGGCAGGTGCCGTGCTCCTTCATCGTCACTTGAGTGTCGAAGGTCTGCACGCTGGCTTCCTTGACCAGCAGATCCAGGCGGCGGACCGTGCCGACCGCGTCCCGGGTCGAGCATTTCGCGCGGACGTTGAGCGGGCGCGTCGGCTGCGGCTTGAGGTTGCGCCCCTTGAGGTGCTTCAGCGGCTGCGACTCGATCTTGTCGGCATCGGCCGGTGGCACCGTCTGCCCGGGGGCCCGCTCCGCCGGCGCCTGGAGTTCCGCGCACCCCGCCAGCACCGCGAGGATGACAAGCCAACCGGCACGTCGCATGCTCAGCCGATCCCGTCCGGTGCCCGGCGATGCCAGTCGGTCGCCAGCTGGTAGCGGTGCGCGACGTTGAGCAGGCGCGCTTCGGAGAAATAATTGCCGATCAGTTGCAGGCCGACCGGCAGCCCGCCGGCAAAGCCGCAGGGAATCGACATGCCCGGCAGGCCGGCCAGGTTCACGGCGATGGTGTAGATGTCCGACAGGTACATCTGCACCGGGTCCGCTGCCTTTTCGCCCAGCTTGAACGCCGTCGTCGGCGAAGTCGGCCCCATGATCACGTCGCACTGCCGGAAGGCCACGACGAAATCGTCCGCGATCAGCCGGCGGATGCGCTGTGCCTGCAGGTAGTAGGCATCGTAGTAGCCATGCGACAGCACATAGGTGCCGATCATGATGCGCCGCTTGACTTCGGCGCCGAAGCCCTGGGCCCGGGTCTTCGCATACATGTCGTCGAGGTTGCCGTAGTCCGGCGCCCGGTAACCGTAGCGGACGCCGTCGAAACGGCTCAGGTTGGAGCTCGCCTCGGCCGGCGCGATGACGTAGTAGGCCGGCACCGACAGGTGCGAATTGGGCAGCGAGACGTCGACACAGATCGCGCCGAGCTTTTCGTATTCGCCCACCGCGGCCCGCACCGCGGCCATCACCTCGGCATCGCAGCCGGCGCCGAAAAATTCCTTCGGCAAGCCGATGCGCAGGCCGGCCAGCGGCTGGTCGAGATCGCGGGCGTAGTCTTCGCGCGGACGGTCGAGCGAGGTCGAGTCGCGCTCGTCGAAGCCGGCCATGACATTCAGCAGCAACGCGCAGTCCTCGGCGCTCGCCGCCATCGGGCCGCCCTGGTCGAGCGACGAGGCGAAGGCGATCATGCCGTAGCGGGACACCACGCCATAGGTCGGCTTGAGGCCGGTCAGGTTGCACAGCGCCGCCGGTTGGCGGATCGAACCGCCGGTGTCGGTGCCGGTCGCCGCCGGGGCGAGGCGGGCAGCGACCGCCGCCGCCGAGCCGCCCGAGGAGCCGCCGGGGACGCGGGCACGGTCCCACGGGTTGCGCACCGGGCCGAAGAACGAGGTTTCGTTGGACGAACCCATCGCGAATTCGTCCATGTTGGTCTTGCCGAGGATGACGAGGCCGGCCTCGCCGTGCATCTTGCGGATCACCGTCGCGTCGTAGGGCGAAACGAAATTGGCCAGCATCTTCGAGCCGCAGGTGGTGGTCCAGCCTTCGGCGCAGAAGATGTCCTTCTGGGCGATCGGAATGCCGGTCAGCGGGCCGGCGCTGCCTGCGGCGATGCGGGCATCCGCCGCGCGCGCCATTTTCAGGCTCTTTTCGCGGTCGACCGTGACAAAGGCGTTGATTTCCGGATTCAGGCGCTCGATACGGTCGAGGAACAGCCCGGCCAGTTCGACGCTGGAAAGCTTCTTCGCCGCCAGCGCTTGCGACAGTTCCCTCAGGCTGGCGCCGATCATTCGATCACTTTCGGCACGAGATAGAGGCCGGCCCCGGTTTCCGGCGCGACCGCCTGGTAGGCATCACGGCGGTCCGTTTCGCTCACAACATCGTCGCGCAGGCGCTGGCTGACGTCCTGGGCGTGTGCCATCGGCTCGACACCGCGGGTGTCAACCGCCTGCATCTGCTCGATCAGATCGAAAATTCCGTTGAGGTGGCCCAGGACTGTGCGGGCCTCGCCCTCGCTCACCTCGATGCGGGCAAGATGGGCAATGCGCTGGACCTGTTCTAGTGAGAGCGACATGGGGAACGAAGACTTTTGCCGGGCACAAAGTCTTAAAATGGAGGGCGTTATAAGGTATCATAGAAGTTTTCCCTACCGCACCCCAAGCAGCGGAGTCACGCATGTTCGGTTTCCTCAGCAAGTACTTTTCCAACGACCTCGCCATCGACCTCGGCACCGCCAACACGCTCATCTACGTGCGCGGCCGCGGCATCGTTCTCGACGAACCGTCAGTCGTCGCCATCCGCATCGAGGGCGGCCCGAGCGCCAAGAAGTCGATCCAGGCCGTCGGCAAGGAGGCCAAGGACATGCTTGGCAAGGCGCCCGGCAGCATCACCGTCATCCGGCCGATGAAGGATGGGGTGATCGCCGACTTCACCGTCACCGAGCAGATGCTCAAGCAGTTCATCAAGAAGGTGCACGACTCGAAGATGTTCAGCCCGAGCCCGCGCATCATCATCTGCGTGCCCTCCGGCTCGACCCAGGTCGAGCGTCGCGCCATCCGCGAATCGGCGATCGGCGCCGGCGCCAGCCAGGTGTACCTGATCGAGGAGCCGATGGCCGCCGCGATCGGCGCCGGCCTGCCGGTTTCCGATGCCACTGGTTCGATGGTCGTCGACATCGGCGGTGGCACCACCGAAGTCGGCGTCATTTCGCTCGGCGGCATGGTCTATGCCGGGTCGGTGCGCGTCGGTGGCGACAAGCTGGACGAAGCGATCATCAACTACATCAGCCGCAACTACGGGATGATGATCGGCGAGAACACCGCCGAGAAGATCAAGAAGAATATCGGCTCCGCCTTCCCGGGCGCCGAGGTCAAGGAAATGGAAGTCTCCGGCATCAACAAGGCCGAAGGCATCCCGCGCAAGTTCACCATCTCGTCCAACGAGATCCTCGAAGCGTTGACCGACCCGCTCAACCAGATCGTTTCCGCCGTCAAGTCGGCCCTGGAGAAGACCCCGCCCGAACTCGGCGCCGACATTGCCGAGCGCGGCATGGTGCTGACCGGCGGTGGCGCGCTGCTCCGCGACCTCGACCGCCTGCTGATGGAAGAAACCGGCCTGCCCGTCATCGTCGCCGAGGAACCGCTGACCTGCGTGGCCCGCGGCTCCGGCCTGGCGCTGGAGAAGATGGACAAGCTGGGCTCGATCTTCGCGTCCGAGTAAGGCGGAACGCGATCCGTGGCCGGCATCGACCACGCGCCGCCGCCCTTCTTCAAGCGCGGTCCAGCACCGCTGGTTCTCCTCACGTTCTACATCGCGCTGTCGCTCGCGCTGTTCGTGGTCGATCTGCGCTTTCGCAGCCTCGAACTGGTCAGGCAGAGCATCGCCCTGCTCGTCGATCCCGTCCAGCGTGTCGCCCAGACGCCAGGCAGCCTGGTCGACTACGCATTGAACTACATGCAGGGCATGCGGCAACTGCAGCGCGAGAACGACGAACTGCGCCACGCCAAGCTGAACACGGCGCCCGACCTGCTCCGCCTGGAAAAGCTGGAGGCGGAGAACGAGCGCCTGCGCAAGCTGCTGGTCGTCAAGGAACGCGAAAAGGCCAAGGGCCAGGTCGCCCAGATCCTCGTACACGGCGCGCGACCCCTTCTCGCGCAAGGTGATCATCGACAAGGGGCAGCAGGCCGGCATCGTCGCCGGGCAGCCGGCGATCGACGAAGCCGGCGTCGTCGGCCAGGTCACCCGCACCTTCCCCTATTCGGCGGAAGTCACGCTGATCACCGACAAGGACCAGGCCGTGCCGGTGCAGATCGTCCGCAGCGGCCAGCGTTCGGTCGTCTTCGGCCTCGGCAACGGCCAGCTCGAACTGCGCTACATGCCGGCCAACGCCGACGTCGAGGTCGGTGACGTGCTCGTCACCTCGGGCCTCGACAGTGTGTATCTGCAGGGTTTTCCGGTCGCAAAGGTGGTGAACATCGAGCGCGACAGCGCCTACTCCTTCGCCCGCATCTTCTGCGCGCCGATCGCCGGCGTCGAGAACTTCGGCGAGGTAATGGTTCTCGACCCGCGCCTGCCCCCGCCACCGCCACCGCCCGAGAGCAAGGGCCGCGGCGGTGACGGCGGTGACAAGCCGGGACTGCGGCCGAAGAAGAAACGCGCCGCGAAAGGACACTGATGCAACCGACCTTCACCTCCTCGCGCATCCTGCTGCCGGTCCGTCCCTGGTTCATCTTCTTCAGCCTGATCGCCGCGCTGCTGCTCAACTTCCTGCCGACCGCCAACTGGCCCGGCGTGCCCGACTGGGTGGCGCTGGTCCTGTGCTTCTGGAGCGTGCGCGAGTTCCGCCGCGTCGGCATGGGCTGGGCCTTCGTCCTCGGCCTGCTGATGGACGTCGCCGACGGCGCCGTCCTTGGCCAGCACTGCTTCGCCTACGTGCTGCTTGCCTACCTGTCGGCCTCGCTGTCGCGCCGCCTGCTCTGGTTCCCGATCGCCCAGCAGGCGCTGCAGGTGCTGCCGCTGCTGCTGCTGACCCAGATCGTCCAGGCGCTGATGCGGCTGGTCGTCGGTGCCGACTTTCCGGGCTGGGGCTATTTCGCCGCGCCCTTCGTCGCTTCGCTGCTCTGGATTCCCGCCACGTTCATCCTGCTCCTGCCGCAATACCAGCCGGTCGAGCAGAATCCCGACCGGCCGATCTGACGGCCTGCCAGGCGATGGGCGACTTTCACAACCCCGAGGGCGACCTTTCCCGCTTCCGCTTCCGGCTCGGCATCGCGGTGGTTCTGGTGCTGGCGGCGTTCGGCCTGCTGCTCGGGCGCTTCGTCTGGCTGCAGGTCATCCAGCACGAGTTCTACCAGACCCGCGCCGAGGACAACCGCATCGCGTTGATCCCGATCGTGCCCAACCGGGGCGTCATCACCGATCGCAACGGCGTCGTCCTGGCGCGCAACTACTCGGCATTCACGCTCGAAATCACCCCGTCGCAGGTCGGTGACCTGGAGGCGACGATCGACGGGCTGGCCGAGGTGATCGACATCCAGGCCAAGGATCGCAAGCGCTTCAAGCGCCTGCTCGACGAGGCCAAGAATTTCGAATCGATCCCGATCCGTACCCGCCTGACCGATGCCGAGGTCGCCAAGTTCGCCGCCCAGCGCTACCGCTTCGCAGGCGTCGAGGTCAAGGCACGGCTGTTCCGCCAGTATCCGCTCGGCAAGGTCGGCTCGCATGCCATCGGCTATATCGGCCGGATCACCGAGCGCGACCTGAAGTGGATCGAGGAAGTCGGACAGCAGGTCAACTACAAGGGGACCGACCACATCGGCAAGACCGGGCTGGAGCAGCACTACGAGTTCGAACTGCACGGCGGAACCGGCTACGAAGAAGTCGAAATCGACGCCGGCGGGCGCGCGCTGCGCAGCCTGAAGCGGATCCCGCCGGTTTCGGGCAACAACCTGCAGCTGACCCTCGACATCAAGCTGCAGGAGATCACCGAGCAGGCCTTCGGCGACCGCAAGGGCTCGCTGGTCGCCATCGACCCCACCACCGGCGGCATCCTGGCTCTGGTTTCGACCCCCACCTACGACCCCAACCTGTTCGTCGACGGCATCACGCCGGACAACTGGAAGGAACTCAACGACCATCCGGATCGGCCGATGATCAACCGGGCAATCAACGGCGCCTACCCGCCGGGCTCGACCTTCAAGCCGTTCATGGCGCTCGCCGCGCTGGAAATGGGCAAGCGCACGCCGAGCCAGTCGATCAGTGACCCTGGCTACTACAACTTCGGCAACCATACCTTCCGTGACGACAAGAAGGGCGGCCACGGCAGCGTCGACATGTACAAGTCCATCGTCCACTCGTGCGACACCTACTACTACATGCTCGCCAACGACATGGGCATCGACAACATCGCCCGGTTCATGGGCTCGCTCGGCCTCGGCCAGCGCACCGGCATCGATCTCGGCAAGGATGACTCGGGCGAATCGAAGGGCGTCCTGCCGTCGCAGGAATGGAAGCGGCAGCGCTTCAAGAAGCCGGAACAACAGAAATGGTATGCCGGCGAAACCATCTCGATCGGCATCGGCCAGGGCTACAACGCCTACACGCCGATCCAGCTCGCCCAGGCCACCGCCGTCGTCGCCAACAACGGCGTCATGTTCCGGCCGCACCTGGTCAACCAGATCATCGACGCCAGGAGCGGCGAGAAGCGCCCTGTGGAACCCCAGCCGATTCGCGACCTGAAGCTGAAGCAGCAGAACGTTGACGTCATCCGCCGCGCGATGGTCGGCGTCAACAAGGAAGGCACCGGCACCCGCGCCTTCGCCGGCGCGCCCTACGAAGCGGCGGGCAAGACCGGCACGGCCCAGGTCTTCTCGCTGAAGGGCGCCGAGTACAAGCACTCCGCGGTCAAGAAGGAACTGCGCGACCACGCGCTGTTCATCGCCTTCGCGCCCGCCGACAAGCCGAGGATCGCCCTCGCGGTGCTGGTCGAGAACGGCGGCTTCGGCGCCCAGTCGGCGGCGCCGATCGCGCGCATGGTGCTCGACTACTACCTGCTCGGCAAGCTGCCGGCGGGCGCCGCCAAGGAAGACGCCGTCGCCGTCGAGGAGGACAACGAGGAATGATCGACGTCGTCGGAATGGTCAGGCGCGGCGGGCGCGAACTGGTCGCCCACATCGATTTCCCGCTGCTGCTCATCACGCTGGCGATCATGGCCGTCGGCCTGGCGACCGTGCATTCGGCGACCATCGATGGCAACCCGCGCGCCATCGCGCAGGCCACCAACATGGGTGTCGCCCTGATTGTCATGTGGTTCGTCTCTCGTCTGCCGCCGCAGAAGCTGATGCGCTTCGCCATTCCGCTCTATCTCGTCGGCGTCCTGCTGCTGGTTGCCGTCTTCCTGGTCGGGATCAAGGTCAACGGCGCCAGGCGCTGGCTGGACCTCGGCATCACGCGCATCCAGCCGGCGGAGATCATGAAGATCGCGATGCCGCTGATGCTCGCCTGGTACTTCCACAAGTACGAGGCGACGCTGCGCGCGCGCCACTTCATCATCGCCGCGCTGCTTCTCGCCGTTCCCTTCGCGATGATCGCCAAGCAGCCCGACCTCGGGCACCGCGCTGCTGGTCGGCAGCGCCGGCTTCTACGTCATCTTCTTCGCCGGCCTGCCGTGGAAGGTCATGATCGGCCTCGGCGCCGTCACCGCCGGCGCGGCTCCCTTCCTGTGGACCATGCTGCACGACTACCAGCGGAAGCGCATCCTGACCCTGATCGATCCAACCACCGATCCGCGCGGTTCCGGTTACCACATCATCCAGTCCACCATCGCCATCGGCTCCGGCGGCCCGGTCGGCAAGGGCTATCTGAACGGCACGCAGACCCACCTCGAATTCATCCCGGAGAAGCACACCGACTTCATTTTCGCCGTCTACTCGGAAGAGTGGGGCCTGCTCGGCAACGCGCTGCTGGTATTCCTCTACACGCTGCTGATCGGGCGCGGCATGATGATCGCCTCGGCGGCACCGACCATGTTCACCCGCCTGCTCGCCGGCGCGATCACGCTCGGCTTCTTCACCTACGCCTTCATCAACATGGGCATGGTCAGCGGCATCCTGCCGGTAGTCGGCGTGCCATTGCCGTTCATGAGCTACGGCGGCACGGCCCTGGTCACCCTCTTCCTCGGCATCGGCATCCTGATGTCGATCCACACCCACCGGATGCTGGTGAAGAAGTGAGCGCCCGCCTCGCTGCCGCCGCGCTGGCCGCGCTGCTGCTCGCCGCCTGCGGCAGCGCGCCGCGGCAGGATGCTGCGGTCGACGGCGCAAAAGCACCGGTTTCCAAGGCGCCGACACCGACCAAGAAGCCGACCGCCGTACTCAAGAAGGGCGGCGGTTTCTACAAGGACGACGGCCCGGCCGACGACATTCCCGACGGACTCGACGACATTCCCGACGCCACGCCGAAGTGGGAGCCGCTGCACAAGCCGGCGACCAGGCCCTACGTCGTGCTCGGCAAGGAATACGTGCCCAACACCGCGGTCACGCCGTACAAGGCGCGCGGCATCGCCAGTTGGTACGGCAAGAAGTTCCACGGGCAGAAGACCTCGATCGGCGAGCCCTACGACATGTTCGCGATGACCGCCGCCCACCCGACGCTGGCCCTGCCCTCGTACGTCCGCGTCACCAGCGTCCAGACCGGCAAGGCGGTCACCGTCCGCGTCACCGACCGCGGTCCCTTCCACGCCGACCGCGTCATCGACCTCTCCTACACCGCCGCCTACAAGCTCGGATTCATCAACGGCGGCAGCGGCCAGGTCGAGGTCGAGGCGATCGTTCCGGGTGAACCGATCATCGATCGCGTCGGCGCAAGCGCTTCCGCCGGCACGGCCGGCACCGGCCGACACCGACGAGATGGAGCGCCTCGTCCGCCGCCTGGCGCTCGAGGAGCGGCCGGTGCAGACCGCCGACATGCTCGGCATGAGCGGTGCCCCCGGCGGGACGCGCGGCGTGTACCTGCAGCTCGGCGCCTTCAGCAATGCCGAGAACGCGGAAACCCTGAAGAACCACCTGAGCCGCGACCTCGACTGGCTGGGCGAGCCGATGCGCATCTACGCGGCCGGGGGCATCCATCGCCTGCATCTCGGCCCGTACGCGACCCGGGCGGAAGCCGACCGGGTCGCCGAAAAGATCCGCGCCGCGCTCGGCTACCGTCCCACCATCGTCCTGCGCTGAGGACAACAGGCCACGGTTTGACCGGCATCAATTGCAGGCCCGGGCCACCGGCTATACTGGACCGTTAAGCTGACTTCCCGATGCCCATGCCTTCCCTGCCCGATCTCGTCTGCCCTGCCGGCAGCCTGCCCGCGCTCAAGGCGGCCGTCGATAACGGCGCCGATGCCGTCTATCTCGGCTTCAGGAACGACACCAACGCGCGCAATTTCGCCGGCCTCAACTTCGACGCGAAGACGATGGCCGACGGCATCCGCTACGCGCATGCCAGGGGCCGGGAAATCCTGCTGGCGATCAACACCTTTCCGCAGGCCGGCCGTGTCGTCGACTGGCACAGCGCGGTCGATGCCGCGGTCGACCTCGGCGCCGATGCGATCATCCTCGCCGACGTCGGCCTGCTCGACTACGCCAGCCGCAAGCACCCGCAGCAACGCCTGCACCTCTCGGTGCAGGGCTCGGCCACCAGCTACGAGGCGGTCAATTTCTGTCAGCGCGAGTTCGGCGTGCGCCGCGCCGTCCTGCCGCGGGTCCTGACGCTCGCCCAGGTCGAGCAGGTCATCCGCAACACCTCCGTCGAGATCGAGGTCTTCGGCTTCGGCAGCCTGTGCGTGATGAACGAGGGCCGCTGCTGGCTGTCGTCCTACGCCTGCGGCGAGTCGCCCAACACCGTCGGCGCCTGCTCGCCGGCGAAGTATGTCAAATGGGACAAGCAGCCGGGGGCGATGGAAACGCGGCTCAACGGCATCCTCATCGACCGTTACGGCGACGACGAGCCCGCCGGCTATCCGACGCTGTGCAAGGGCCGCTTCGACGTCCAGGGCGAGACCTATTACGCGCTGGAGGAACCGACCAGCCTGAACGTCCTGCCCATCCTGCCCGAGATCATCAAGATCGGCGTTCGCGCGATCAAGGTCGAGGGCCGCCAGCGCAGCCCGACCTATGTTGCGCAGGTCACCCGCACCCTGCGCGCGGCGCTCGACTCGCTGGCCGCCGGCAGCGAACGCTTTCACGTCAAGCCGGCCTGGCAGGCCGAACTGGCGAAGGTGTCCGAAGGCAGCCAGGCGACGCTCGGCGCCTACAACCGGCCGTGGCGCTGAAGGGGAATGCGCGCATGAAGCTCTCGCTCGGCCCCCTGCTCTGGTTCTGGCCGAAGGCCGAGGTCATGGAGTTCTACGCCGAGATGGCGCAGAACCCGGCGCTCGACATCATCTACGTCGGCGAAGTCGTCTGCTCGCGCCGCCAGCAATTGCGCACCGCGGACTGGATCGGCCTCGCCCGCGACCTCGCCGATGCCGGCAAGGAAGTGGTGGTCTCCGCGCAGGCCCTGCTCGAATCGGAAAGCGACCTGAAGACACTGCGCCGCCTGATCGACGAGTTGTCGGACATTCGCGGCTGCAAGGTCGAGGCCAACGACCTCGGTGCGGTCAACCTCGTCGCCGGGCGCGATTTCGTCGCCGGACCGCACCTCAACATCTACAACGAGGCGACGCTCGCCACCTTCGCCCGCTACGGGCTGAAGCGCTGGGTGCCGCCGCTCGAGGCAACGCGGACGCTGATCGAGACATTGCACCGGCAGCGGCCGGCCGGCGTCGAGACCGAGGTCTTCGCCTTCGGCAAGCTGCCGCTGGCCTTTTCGGCGCGCTGCTTCACCGCCCGCCACTACGACCTCAACAAGGACGACTGCCAGTTCAAGTGCCTCGACCACGCCGAGGGGCTGACGCTGAAGACCCGCGACGGCCAGGATTTCCTCTGCATCAACGGCATCCAGACGATGTCGGCGCAGAGCTACAACCTGCTGCACGAAATCCCCGACCTGCTGGCGATGGGCATCGACATCGTCCGCATCAGCCCGCAGAAGCAGCATGTCGGCGAAATCATTGCCGCCTTTGACGCCGCTCGCCGCGGCGAGGAGGTCGGCACCGATGGCAGCGGCTGGAACGCCAGCGGCCTCGTCGATGGCTACTGGTTCGGCGATGCCGGCATCAGACAGCACCACACGCAAACCCGCGAACGATTGGGAGCCTGAACATGACCAACTTCTTCACCATCCCGAAATTCACGCTGCCCCCCTTCGTCGCCAGCCTCGGCCGGAAGTTGCCGCAATGGCCGCACGCGGTGGTTCTCGTCACCGCGCTGAATGCGGCACTGAAGATGAAACTGCTGCCGGAAGACACCATGACGGCGCTCGACGGCAAGCTGTTTCGCGTGCGTGTCCTCGACACCGGCGGTGAGGCCACCTACACCTTCCGGGACGGCCTGTTCCGCCCGGTCTTCCGCGCCGAGCGCGAGCCCGACCTCGCCTTTGCCGCCAATCTTTCCGCCTACCTGCAGTTGCTCGCCCGCCAGGAGGATCCGGACACGCTGTTCTTCAGCCGCGACCTGGAAATCACCGGCGACACCGAGCTCGGCCTGATCGTCAAGAACATGCTCGATGCGATCGACTGGCCGCGCCTGCCCGGCCTGCCGCAACTGCCGTCGGCCGGGCGCTGATCCGGGCCGGCACAAAAAAACGGGGGCATCAGCCCCCGTCTTCACTCTGGCACCCGGATCGTCTTACTGCACCTTCTTCTGGGCGTCGAGGCGGAACTTGACGTAGCTGCCCGGGGCATCCTCGAGGATGCCGAGCGGGCCTTCCTCGGGCTTGCGCGCGGGCACCTTTTCGCTGCCGCCGGGCAGGCTGGTCGTCCACGCCAGCCAGTGGGTCCACCACGAACCGGGGTTCTGCGTGGCGCCGGCCAGGAAGTCATCCGGGTTCTCCGGCAGGTCGCCGTCGGTGGCATCGTTGGTCCAGAAGCCGTACTTGTTGGCAACCGGCGGATTGACGATGCCGGCGATGTGGCCGGAACCGCCGAGGACGAACTTGTGTCTTGCCGGTCGGCCGGCGGGCACCCATGTAGGTGCTCTTCCACGGGGCGATGTGGTCCTCGATGGTCGAGATGAAGTAGCACGGCACCTTGACCTTGCCAAGGTCGATCTTGACGCCGCCCAGCGTCAGGCCGCCGGGTTCCTTGAGCAGGTTGGCGAGATACAGGTTGCGCAGGTAGAAGCTGTGCATCGCCGCCGGCATGCGGGTCGAGTCCGAGTTCCAGTAGAGCAGGTCGAACGGGAACGGATCCTTGCCCATCAGGTAGTTGTTGACCACGAACGACCAGATCAGGTCGTTGGCGCGCAGCATGTTGAAGGTGCCGGCCATTTCCGAACCTTCGAGGTAGCCGCGCTCGGCCATCTTCTTTTCCAGACCGCTGACCGCTGCTTCATCGAGGAAGACGCCCAGTTCGCCCGGCTCGGAGAAATCGAGCATGGTCGTGAAGAAGGTTCCCGAGTTGCCGCGCTTGTCCTTCTTGGCGGCCATGTAGGCGAGCGTGGTCATCGCCATCGTGCCGCCCAGGCAGTAGCCGGCGAAGTTGACGCTGTCTTCGCCGGTCTGCTTGCAGACCTGGTCGACCGCCACCAGCGCGCCGTCGATCAGGTAGTCCTCGAAGGTCTTCTCCGCCAGCTTCTCGTCCGGGTTGATCCACGACATGATGAAGGTGGTACGGCCCTGGTCGGTGGCCCACTTGACCATCGAGTTCTTCTCGCGCAGGTCGAGGATGTAGTACTTGTTGATCCACGGCGGAATGATCAGGAACGGCCGCTTGTACTGTTCCGGCGTCGCGGGATCGTACTGGATGAGCTGGAACAGCTCGTTCTGGAAGACCACCTTGCCCGGCGTCGTCGCGACGTTCTTGCCCATTTCGAAGGCCGAGGTGTCGGTCATCCTGATGCGCAACTGGCCGTCGCCCGCCTCGACGTCGTGGAGCAGGTTGTTCAGCCCCTTGATCAGGTTCTGGCCGTGGCTCTTGACGGTTTCGCGGACGACTTCGGGGTTGGTCAGCGCGAAGTTCGACGGCGACAGTGCGTCGATGTACTGGCGGGTGAAGAAGTTCACCTTGGTCTGCGTGTTCTCGTCGAGGCCTTCGGCGGTGCTCACGGTATCGTGGATGTGGCGGGCAGTGATCAGGTAGGACTGCTTGACGAAATCGAACAGGAAGTGCTGTTCCCAGTCCTCGTCCCTGAAGCGGTTGTCGCCCTTCTTCGGCGCGGCAACCGGCGCGGCGCCGGGCATGCCCATCATCTTCATCATGGAACCCTGCCACAACGAGAAGTAGTCCCACATCATGTTCATCTGGGTCTGCGCCATCTTGTGCGGATTGGCCATCAGGCGTGACGAGAGGTCCATGAAGGCCTTGGCGACGCCAAGTTCGTCGGACGGCGCACTGCACCCGTCCTTGGCCTTCTTTGCCATGTACTGGTTGATCAGGCGCGAAGCGCGCTGCGCGACTTCGGCATAGGTCTTTGCCACCTCGGCCGGATTGGGCAGATAGGCTGACTTTTCTTCGGTTTGCTGCGACATGGTCGGACTCCCTCTTTCAGTGCGCGGCGGCAAGGTGCTGCAACCGCGAATAGCGAATCACGCCGTCGGTGTCGATGCTGCGCGACAACCGGCCGGCTTGCTCAAGGTGGTTCAGGTGGGCGATCGCCTCGCCCATGGCAAACATGGTTTGATGCGTGTCGAGCGCCCGCGGAAACAGCGTCTCGAGCAACCCGGCTGCGCTCTTCGGCACATCTTCACAAGCCTCCTCCAATGCCCGCAACCGCTCTTCGTGGTGTGCGTGCAGTGCCTTCACGCGCGGCTGCACCCCGGTGAAGGGCAGTCCATGCGAAGGCAGAACCAGTGTTCCTCCCGGAATTTCCCGTTCGAGACGGTCCAGCGAATCGAGATACCAGCGCAACGCATCGGCCTCCGGCGTGGCGGCGAAGACGCTGATATTGGTCGAAATCCTCGGCAGGAGCATATCGCCCGAAATTAACACGCCGAGTTCGGCGCAGTAAAGCGCCATATGCTCCGGCGCGTGCCCGTGGCCGATGATTATTCGCCATTTCCTGCCGTTGACCGCAACCGTGTCGCCCTCCATCAGGCGCCGGTAATGGTCGGGCAGGCCGGGTACCGCCTTGCGATAGCCGGAACCGCGCTGCGCGAAACGGGCAAGATGCTCGGCGTCGAGCCCGTGCTGGCGGAACTGCTCGACCATGAAGCGCGCGCCGTGCCCGCCGACCTCGTTCCACACCGCGTGGGCGGTCAGGAACTCACCGGTCGTCATCGCCAGGGCGGCGCCCGTCTTCTCGATCAGCCAGGACGCCAGGCCGAAATGATCGGGATGGAAGTGGGTGACGATCAGCCGCCCGACCGGCCCGTCGAGGCCGGCCAGGATCGCCTCCCAGTTGGCGCGCACGGTGTCGTCGGCGAAACCGGTGTCGATGATCACCCAGCCGTCGCCGTCGCGCAGCAGCCACAGGTTGATGTGGTCGAGCTGGAAAGGCAGCGGCATGCGCACCCAGAAGACGCCGGGGACGACCTCGAGCAGCGTGCCGGCGGCCGGCGGACGGGGATGCGGATAATGCAGGGGCATGACGGCGGCGGAAAGGAGGCGGGGGCACAAGTTACCATACGGCGGCGGATTGAAAAATCCCCGTGCTTCTGATCTACTGATCCGATCGTTCGAGGGCAGCGCATTGAATCAACCGGGCACCACATTCGCCATTTCCGATCTCGCCCGCGAGTTCGGCATCACGCCGCGCACGATCCGCTTCTGGGAGGACCAGGGCATCCTCGCGCCGCAGCGCGAGGGCCGCAACCGGGTCTTTACCCGCCGCGACCGGGCGCGCCTGAAGATGGCCCTGCGCGGCAAGCGCCTCGGTCTTTCGCTGGCGGAAATCAAGGACCTGATCGGCATGTACGCGACGACCGACGACGAAACGCCGCAACTGGTCGAATGCCTGCGCGTCATGGAAAAGCGCCGGGTGGCGCTCGAGCAGCAGCGCGAGGACATCGAGGCAATGCTCGCCGAGATCGGCCAGTTCGACCGGCTGTGCCGGGCTGAACTCGCCCGCCGCGAGCGGCAGGCGTGAATTCGGGCCGGAACAGTTGACGTTAACGTTAACGTAAATACAATGGCGCCATGACACACATTTCCGACCCCCATTTCGCCGAGCGCGTCCGCGCCAGCTTCGCCCGCCAGGACGCGATGGCGCTCATCCGCGCGACCATGCCGGTAATCGAGCATGGCCGCACCGAAATCCACCTGCCGCACTGGCAGGGTGTCGAGCAGCAGCACGGCTACATCCATGGCGGCGTGGTCGGCATGATCGCCGACTCGGCCGCCGGCTATGCGGCGATGACCGTCGTCCCGGCGAGCGCCTCGGTGCTCACCGTCGAATACAAGATGAACCTGATGGCCCCGGCCGATGGCGACCACCTCGTCGCCCGCGGCAGCGTGGTCCGCGCCGGACGCACCCTGGTCGTCACCCGGGCCGAGGTCGTCGCCGTCAAGGACGGCCGCGAAACTCCTTGCGCCCTGATGCAGCAAACCATCATGGTCATGCACGGCAAATCCGACGCCAAGACCGACAAACAACAGACAGGAGACTGACCCATGAACATTCCCAGCCTCGACTTCGGCCTCGGCGAGGACATCGGCCTGCTGCGCGACGCGGTGCAGGACTTCGCCGCCGCCGAAATCGCCCCGCGCGCGGCGGAAATCGACCGCGTCAATGAATTCCCCGCCGACCTCTGGAAGAAGTTCGGCGACATGGGCCTGCTCGGCATGACCGCCGGCGAGGAATACGGCGGCACCAACCTGGGCTACCTCGCGCACATCGTCGCGATGGAGGAAATCTCGCGCGCCTCGGCCTCGGTCGGCCTCTCCTACGGCGCCCATTCCAACCTGTGCGTCAACCAGATCCGCCGCAACGGCTCGGAGGCGCAGCGCCAGAGGTTCCTGCCCAAGCTGATTTCCGGCGAGCATGTCGGCGCGCTGGCCATGTCGGAGGCGAACGCCGGCTCCGATGTCGTCTCGATGAAGCTGAAGGCCGAGAAGAAGGGCGACCGCTACGTCCTGAACGGTTCGAAAATGTGGATCACCAACGGCGGCGATGCCGACACGCTGGTCGTCTACGCCAAGACCGATCCCGACGCCGGCGCCCGCGGCATGACCGCCTTCATCGTCGAGAAGGGGATGAAAGGCTTCAGCTGCGGCACCCATCTCGACAAGCTGGGCATGCGCGGTTCCAACACCTATCCGCTCTTCTTCGACGATTGCGAAATCCCCGAGGAGAACGTGCTGGGCGGCGTCGGCAACGGCGCCAGGGTGCTGATGTCCGGCCTCGACTACGAACGCGCCGTGCTGTGCGGCGGGCCGCTCGGCATCATGGCGGCGTGCATGGACGTCACCGTACCCTTCCTGCACGAGCGCAAGCAGTTCGGCCAGGCGATCGGCGAGTTCCAGCTGATGCAGGGCAAGATCGCCGACATGTACTCGACCTGGCAGGCCACCCGCGCCTACGTCTATGCCGTCGGCCGCGCCTGCGACGCCGGCGACCACACGCGCACCCTGCGCAAGGACGCCGCCGGCGCCATCCTCTACTCCGCCGAAAAGGCGACGTGGATGGCCGGCGAGGCGATCCAGGCGCTTGGCGGTGTCGGCTACACCAACGAATACCCGACCGGCCGCCTCTGGCGCGACGCCAAGCTCTACGAAATCGGCGCCGGCACCTCGGAAATCCGTCGTATGCTCATCGGTCGCGAACTGTTCGCCGAAACCACCTGATCCCAGTCCCGCGGGCGCCCCGCTACGGGCGCCCCGCACTACGGAGCCAACCCACATGCCCGTCACCCTGCGCAACCTGACCGCCAGCGACAGCGACAGCGAAGCCATCGAGCACGTCCGCCAGTTCTTCCGCAACTACGCCGCGTGGCTGGGCGTCGATCTCTCCTTCCAGAATTTCGACCAGGAAATGGCCTCGTTGCCTGGCGCCTATGCGACCCCGGAGGGACGCCTGTTCTTTGCCGAAGTCGATGGCCAACCGGCCGGTTGTGTCGGCGTCCGTTCCTTCGCCGAGGGCATCTGCGAAATGAAGCGCCTCTATGTCGAACCCGGGATGCGCGGCCTGGGCGTCGGCCGGGCGCTAGCCCTGGAAGCCATCAAGGCTGCCAAGACCGTCGGCTATCGCCGCTTGCTGATCGACACCCTGCCGAGCATGCGGATGGCCGTGAAGCTCTACCGCGAACTCGGCTTCACAGAAGCACCGGCGTACTACAAGACGCCGGTCGAAGGCACGATGTTCCTCGCCCTCGACCTGGAAAACTGGACGGAAGAGGAAATGCGCAGCGAGAACCTCTCGCACCTCTTCGACTTCAACCGCGCCTGGGCGCGCAAGATGCAGGAAGTCGATCCCGATTACTTCAACAAGCTGGCCAAACTGCAAACCCCGCAGCTCCTGTGGATCGGCTGTTCCGATTCGCGCGTACCCGCCAATGAAATTGTCGGCCTGCTGCCCGGCGAAGTCTTCGTCCATCGCAACGTCGCCAACGTCGTCGTCCATACCGACCTCAACTGCCTGTCGGTCATCCAGTTCGCGGTCGAGGCGCTCAAGGTCAAGCACATCATGGTCGTCGGCCACTACGGCTGTGGCGGCGTCGGCGCCGCGCTGAAGAAGAGAACGCATCGGGCTCGTCGATATCTGGCTGCGCCACGTCCAGGACGTTCATGCCAAACACGCGGGGAACGTCGACCGACTGCCGCCGGAAAAGCGCCACGACCGCCTGTGCGAACTGAACGTCCTCGAGCAGGTGATCAATGTCTGCCAGACCTACGTCGTCCAGGATGCCTGGCGACGTGGGCAGTCACTTACCGTCCATGGCTGGATCTACGGCCTCAAGGACGGCCTGATGCACGACCTCGGCATCACCGTGCATCGCCCGGAGGATCTGCAGGCCCGCTATGACGCCGCGCTGCAGGCACTGGCAGAATGACTCAAGCCATCCTTCTTCACTCTCCGACTTGACTCACGAGGAACTGACATGTCCGATCCCATCGTTATCGTTTCCGCCGCGCGTACCCCGCTAGGCGGGTTTCAGGGTTGCTTCGCCAGCCTGAGCGGCCCGCAGCTCGGGGCGGCGGCCATCCAGGCCGCGGTCGAGCGTGCCGGCATCGACGCAGCGCTCGTCGAGGAAGTCCTGTTTGGCTGCGTGCTGCCGGCCGGTGTCGGCCAGGCGCCGGTGCGGCAGGCCGCCCTGCTCGCCGGCCTGCCGCTGTCGGCTGGCTGCGCGATGGTCAGCAAGGTCTGCGGCTCGGGCATGAAGGCGACCATGGTCGGCCATGACGGCCTGCTGGCAGGCTCCAGCAACATCACCGTGGTCGGCGGCATGGAGTCGATGACCAACGCCCCCTACCTGCTGCCCAAGGCGCGCGGCGGCTATCGCCTCGGCCACGGCCAGGTCATCGACCACATGTTCATGGACGGCCTCGAAGACGCCTACAGCAAGGAAAACCGCGGCCGCCTGATGGGCACCTTCGCCGAGGACTGCGCCGGCAGCTACGGCTTCACCCGCGAAGCGCAGGACGAATTCGCGATCCGCTCGCTGAGCCGGGCCAAGGCCGCCAATACCGACAGCAGCTTCGCCTGGGAAACCGTTCCAGTCACCGTCGCCGGCAGGAAGGGCGATGTCGTGGTCGACGCCGACGAACAGCCGTTTTCCGCCAACATCGAAAAGATCCCGACCCTCAAACCGGCCTTCCGCAAGGACGGCACGGTGACGCCCGCCAACTCGTCGTCGATCTCCGACGGCGCCGCCGCGCTGGTCCTGATGCGCGCCTCGCAGGCCGAAAAGCTGGGTCTGCAACCGCTCGCCCGCATCGTCGGCCACGCCACGCACGCGCACGCGCCGGCGCTGTTCCCGACCGCCCCGGTCGGCGCCATGCAGAAGCTGCTGGCCAGGGCCGGCTGGAGCGCCGACAGCGTTGACCTGTGGGAGATCAACGAAGCCTTCGCGGTCGTCACGATGGCGGCGATGCACGACCTCGCGCTACCCGCCGAGAAGGTCAACATCCATGGCGGCGCCTGCGCGCTCGGCCACCCGATCGGCGCTTCCGGCGCGCGCATCGTCGTGACGTTGCTCGGCGCCCTGAAGAAGCGCGGCCTGAAGCGCGGCGTCGCCGTCGCTGTGCATCGGCGGCGGCGAAGCCACGGCGATGGCAGTGGAAATGCTGTAAGTGCCGAAGCAGGCCGGTACGCTCACCACCCACTTTTCGGAGAGAACAGCATGATCCTCACCCAGGAACAGGAAATGATCCGCGACACGATGCGCGCCTTCGCCCAGGAGCGCCTCGCCCCCTTCGCCTACGAGTGGGACAGGAACCACACCTTCCCGGCCGCGGCGCTGAAGGAACTCGGCGCGCTCGGCGCGCTCGGCATGGTCGTTCCCGAGGAATGGGACGGCGCCGGCATGGACTACATGAGCGCTGGTGCTGACGCTCGAGGAAATCGCCGCCGGCGACGGCGCCACGTTCGACCATCGTCTCGGTGCAGAACTCGCTGGCCTGCGGCATCACGATGAAGTACGGCAGCGACGCGCAGAAGGAGACCTGGCTGAAGCCGCTCGCCCGCGGCGACGCGCTCGGCTGCTTCTGCCTGACCGAGCCGCACACCGGCTCCGACGCCGCCGCGATCACCACCCGCGCCGACCGCGACGGCGATGATTTCGTGCTGAACGGCGTCAAGCAGTTCATCACCACCGGCAAGTACGCCGACGTCGCCATCGTCTTCGCCGTCACCGACAAGGCCGCCGGCAAGAAGGGCATCTCCTGCTTCCTGGTGCCGACCGCGACGCCCGGCTACATCGTCGCCCGCATCGAGGAGAAGATGGGCCAGCACGCCTCCGACACCGCGCAGATCCTCTTCGAGAACTGCCGCGTGCCGGCCGCGGCGCTGCTCGGCAAGGAAGGCGACGGCTACCGGATCGCGCTGTCCAACCTCGAAGCCGGGCGCATCGGCATCGCCGCCCAGTCGGTCGGCATGGCGCGCGCCGCCTTCGAGGCCGCCGTCAGCTACGCGCGGGAACGCGTCACCTTCGGCGTGCCTGATCATCGAGCACCAGGCGGTCTCCTTCCGCCTCGCCGACATGGCGACGCAACTCGACGCCGCCCGCCTGATGGTCTGGCGCGCCGCGTCGCTGAAGGACGCCGGCCGCCCGTGCCTGAAGGAAGCGTCGATGGCCAAGATGTTCGCCTCCGAGATGGCCGAGAAGGTCTGTTCCGACGCCATCCAGATCCACGGCGGCTACGGCTACGTCAGCGATTTCCCGGTCGAGCGCATCTACCGCGACGTGCGCGTCTGCCAGATCTACGAGGGCGCCAACGACATCCAGCGGCTGGTCATCGGCCGCAGCATCGCCGCCGAATAGCCGCCCGCCAACCGACCCAGAGGAAACCCCATGCCGGAACCGATCAAGTTCTACTTCGACTTCTCCAGCCCCTACGGCTACCTGATGAGCGAGAAGATCGACGCCCTCGCCGCGCAGTACGACCGCAAGGTGCAGTGGCGCCCGATCCTGCTCGGGGTCGTCTTCCAGGCCACCGGCAGCGCGCCGCTGACCTTGCAGAATCCCGCCAGGGCGGCTTATTCGCTGGTCGATTTCGAGCGCTCGGCGCGCTTCATGGGCGTGCCGTACAACTCGCCGAGCCGCTTCCCGCTGCCGACGCAGAATGCCGCCCGCGCCTACTACTGGCTGCACGGCCAGGACTGCGCGCTGGCCCGCCAGTTCGCCCACGCCGTCTATCGCGCCTACTTCGTCGACGACCGCGACATCTCGGCGCCGGAAACCGTGCTCGAAATCGCCGCCGGACTGGGTGTTGACCGCGACGGTCTCGAAGGCGCGCTGCAAAGCCCCGAGATCAAGGCCCGCCTGCGGAACGAGTGCGACGAGGCACTGGCGGTCGGCGTCTTCGGCTCGCCGCACGTGATCGTTGACGGCGAACCCTTCTTCGGCGCCGACCGCCTGCCACAGATCGCCGAGTGGCTGGGAACCGGCGGCTTCTGAGCGTGCGATGAAGCGTCTCTGCGTCTTCTGCGGCTCCAACGCCGGCCACGATCCACGCTACCGCGACCGAGGCCGAAGCGCTCGGCGGCCTGCTCGCCCGGCGCGGCATCGAACTGGTCTACGGCGGCGGCAACGTCGGGCTGATGGGCGTACTCGCCGACGCCTGCCTGGCGGCCGGCGGCACGGTCATCGGCGTCATCCCCGAAGCCCTGGTCGGCAAGGAGGTCGCCGGCCGCCACGTCGATCACCGGGCGCTGACCCGCCTCGAAGTCGTCGATTCGATGCACACACGCAAGGCGCGCATGGCCGAGCTGGCCGACGGCTTCATCGCGCTGCCCGGCGGCTTCGGCACCTTCGAGGAATTCTGCGAAATCCTCACCTGGGGCCAGCTCGGCTTCCACGCCAAGCCGATCGGCCTGCTCAACGTCGCCGGCTTCTACGACCCGCTGCTGGCGCTGTTCGACCGCGCCGTCGTCGAAGGCTTCCTGCGCGCGCAGAACCGCGCGATGGCGCTGGCGGATACCGATAGTGAGCGCCTGCTCGCGGCGATGGCCGCCTACCGGCCCGAGCCGGTCAGCAAGTGGCTGAAAGAGGAAAGACAACTATGAAAAGCTTGAGACGCTGATTACGCAGATGAACGCAGATAAAGACTCGAGAATCTGCGTTCATCTGCGCAATCTGTGTCGAAGATTTCTTGACGCATTCAAATAGGAATTGGCGAGGAGACATGACTACGCTGAAAACCCGACTGAACCCGCGTGCCGCCGATTTCCAGGCCAACGCCGCCGCCATGCGGGCGCTGGTCGCCGACCTCGCCGCGAAGGTCGAGCGGATCGCCCTCGGCGGCCCCGAGGCGGCGCGCCAGAAGCACCTGGCGCGCGGCAAGCTGCTGCCGCGCGAGCGCGTCAACGGCCTGCTCGACCCCGGCACGCCCTTCCTCGAAATCGGCCAGTTCGCCGCCTACGGCATGTACGGCGGCAGCGATCCCTTCGAGGTGCCGGCCGCCTCGATGATCGCCGGCATCGGCCGGGTCAATGGCGTCGAGTGCATGGTCGTCGCCAACGACGCGACGGTGAAGGGCGGCACCTACTACCCGCTGACCGTCAAGAAGCACCTGCGCGCGCAGGAGATCGCGCTGGAGAACCGCCTGCCCTGCGTCTACCTGGTCGATTCCGGCGGCGCCTTCCTGCCGATGCAGGACGAGGTCTTCCCGGACAAGGAACACTTCGGCCGCATCTTCTTCAACCAGGCCAACCTGTCGGCGCAGGGCATCCCGCAGATCGCCGCCGTCCTGGGCTCGTGCACCGCCGGCGGCGCCTACGTGCCGGCGATGTGCGACGAGTCGATCATCGTCAAGAACCAGGGCACCATCTTCCTCGGCGGCCCGCCGCTGGTCAAGGCGGCGACCGGCGAAGTGGTTTCCGCCGAGGACCTCGGCGGCGGCGACGTGCATACGCGCATCTCCGGCGTCGTCGACCACCTCGCCGAGAACGACGCGCATGCGCTCGCCATCGCCCGCCGCATCGTCCGCGACCTCAACTGGAAAAAAGCCCCGCCGGTGACGTTGACCGCACCCGTCGAGCCGCTGCACGCCGCCGAGGAACTCTACGGCGTCATCCCGACCGACGCCAAGAAGCCGTTCGACGTGCGCGAGATCATCGCCCGCATCGTCGACGGCTCCGGCTTCGACGAATTCAAGGCGCGCTACGGCACGACGCTGGTCTGCGGCTTCGCCCGCATCTGCGGGCTACCCGGTCGGCATCGTCGCCAACAACGGCATCCTGTTTTCCGAATCGGCGCTCAAGGGCGCGCACTTCATCGAGCTCTGCGCCCAGCGCGGCATCCCGCTCGTCTTCCTGCAGAACATCACCGGCTTCATGGTCGGGCGCAAGTACGAGAACGGCGGCATCGCCCGCGACGGCGCCAAGATGGTCACCGCCGTCGCCACCGCCAGGGTGCCGAAATTCACCGTCGTCATCGGCGGCTCCTTCGGCGCCGGCAACTACGGCATGTGCGGCCGCGCCTACTCGCCGCGCTTCCTGTGGATGTGGCCGAACGCGCGCATCTCGGTGATGGGCGGCGAACAGGCGGCGAGCGTGCTCGCCACCGTCAAGCGCGACGGCATCGAAGCCGCCGGCAAGACCTGGAGCGCCGACGACGAGGCCGCCTTCAAGGCGCCGATCCGCGAGCAGTACGAAACGCAGGGCCACCCCTACTACGCCAGCGCCCGCCTGTGGGACGACGGCATCATCGACCCGGCCGACACCCGCCGCGTCCTCGGCCTCGGCCTCTCGGCGGCGATGAACGCGCCGGCCGAGGAAACGAAGTTCGGCATCTTCCGGATGTAAGCCATGTACCTGCCCAAGCACTTCGCCCAGACCGACGTCGCCGCCCTGCACGCGCTGATGGACGCGCATCCGCTCGCGACGCTGGTGACGCATGGCCCGGAAGGCATCGACGCCAACCACATCCCGCTCCATCTCGACGCCGGCGCCGGCCCCAACGGCACGCTGCGCGGCCACGTCGCGCGCGCCAACCCGCTGGCCAGGGCTGCTGCGGTCGACGGCGAAATACTGGCCATTTTCCAGGGGCCGCAAAGCTACATCAGCCCGTCCGGCTATGCCACCAAGGCCGAGCACGGCAAGGTCGTGCCGACCTGGAACTACACCGCCGTCCATGCCTGGGGCCGCCTGCGCCTGATCGACGATCCGCACTGGCTGCTGGCGCAGGTGCGCACGCTGACCGCTACGCACGAGGCGGCGCTGCCGCACCCGTGGCAGGTCAGCGATGCCCCGGCCGACTACATCGAAAAGATGCTCGGCGCCATCGTCGGCATCGAGATCGTCATCGACCGCCTGGTCGGCAAGTGGAAGGTCAGCCAGAACCAGCCGCCGGCCAACCAGGCCAGCCTGATCGCGGCGCTGCGCCGGCGAGCCGATGGCCGAACTGATCCGCCAGCAACAGCAATGAAGGAGCGAGACACATGTTCATGACCCTCGAAATCGAACTGGACGGCCCGGTCTCGACGATCTGGATGAACCGGCCGGAACTGCACAACGCCTTCGACGAAAACCTGATCCTCGAGCTGACGGCCGCCTGCGTCGCCCTCGACCGCGACAAGGACGTCCGCGTCGTCGTCCTCGCCGGCCGCGGCCGCAGCTTCTCGGCCGGCGCCGACCTCAACTGGATGAAGCGCGCCGCCGACAACGGCATCGCCGACAACCAGAACGACGCCCGCGCGCTGGCGAACATGCTGCGCACGCTGGCGATGATGAAGAAGCCGACCATCGCCCGCGTGCAGGGCGCCGCGCTCGGCGGCGGCATGGGGCTGGCCGCCGCCTGCGACATCGCCGTCGCGTTCGACCAAGGCGGTCTTCGCCACCTCCGAGGTCAGGTTCGGCATCATCCCCGCGGCCATCTCGCCCTACGTGCTGCGCGCCATCGGCGCCCGCCAGGCGTCGCGCTACTTCCAGACGGCCGAGCGCATCGACGCCGCCCGCGCCCGCGAGATCGGCCTCGTCCATGAAGTCGCCGAGCCGGACCAGCTCGACGCCAAGGTGCAGGAGATCGTCGCCGCGCTGCTCCAGGGCGGCCCGCTGGCGCAGGCCGCGGCCAAGGACCTGATCCGCGCCGTCGACCATCAGCCGATCAACGACAACCTCGTCGAGGACACCGCCCACCGCATCGCCCACCTGCGCGCGACGCCGGAAGCGCAGGAAGGCATCGCCGCCTTCCTCGACAAGCGCCCGCCGGGCTGGATCAAAGAGTAATCGACATGTTCACCAAGATCCTCATTGCCAACCGCGGAGAAATCGCCTGCCGGGTCATCAAGACCGCCCGGCGCATGGGCATCCGCACCGTCGCCGTCTATTCCGAGGCCGACGCCAACGCGCGCCACGTCCGGCTGGCCGACGAGGCGGTGCTGCTCGGCCCGGCCGCGGCGCGCGAATCCTACCTCGTCGCCGAGCGCATCCTCGACGCCGCGCGGCGCACCGGCGCGCAGGCGATCCACCCCGGCTACGGCTTCCTGTCCGAGAACGCCGGCTTCGCCGACGCCTGCGCCGCCAGCGGCATCGTCTTCATCGGCCCGCCGGCCGCGGCGATCCGCGCGATGGGCTCGAAGTCGGCGGCCAAGAAGCTGATGGGCGCCGCCGACGTGCCGCTGACGCCGGGCTACCACGGCGACGACCAGACGCCCGCCCTGCTCCATGCCGAAGCAGACAGGATCGGCTACCCGGTGCTGATCAAGGCGGCGGCCGGCGGCGGCGGCAAGGGCATGCGCCTGGTCGAAAGGAGCGAGGATTTCCCCGACGCGCTCGCCTCGTGCAAGCGCGAAGCGATCTCCAGCTTCGGCGACGACCAGGTGCTGATCGAGAAGTACATCACCCGCCCGCGCCACATCGAGATCCAGGTCTTCGCCGACGCGCACGGCAACTGCGTCTACCTGTTCGAGCGCGACTGCTCGGTGCAGCGCCGCCACCAGAAGGTGCTGGAGGAAGCGCCCGCCCCCGGCATGACGCCCGAGCGCCGCCGCCAGATGGGCGAGGCCGCCGTCGCCGCCGCCAAGGCCGTCGGCTACGTCGGCGCCGGCACCGTCGAATTCATCGCCAACCAGGACGGCTCGTTCTACTTCATGGAGATGAACACCCGCCTGCAGGTCGAGCACCCGGTCACCGAGATGATCACCGGCCAGGACCTCGTCGAATGGCAGTTGCGCGTCGCCGCCGGCGCAGCCGCTGCCGCTGGCGCAGGAGCGCCTGCAGATCCGCGGCCACGCGCTCGAAGCGCGCATCTACGCCGAGGACGCCGGCAAGGGCTTCCTGCCGTCCACCGGCGAACTGATCCGCCTGGTGCCGCCGGCCGAGAGCCTCAACGTGCGCGTCGACACCGGCGTCGAGGAAGGCGACGAGATCACGCCCTTCTACGACCCGATGATCGCCAAGCTGATCGTCTGGGACGAGCACCGCGACGCCGCGCTGGCGCGCATGCGGCGGGCGCTGGCCGACTACCAGGTGGCCGGCGTGACGACCAACATCGACTTCCTCTCGCGCCTCGTCGCCTGCCCCGCCTTCGCCGGCGCCGACCTCGACACCGGCCTGATCGAGCGCCAGAAGGACTTCCTCTTCCCCGCCGCGCAGGCCGTGCCGCGCGACGCGCTGCTCGTCGCCACGGTCGGCGAACTGCTCTGGGAACAGCGCGAAGCCAAGCTCGCGGCGAAGGCCAGCGGCGATCCGTGGTCGCCCTGGCACGCCCGCGACGGCTGGCGCATGAACCTGTCGTCGGCGCGCATGATCGGCTTCCGCGACGGCGACAGCCTGGTCGAGGCGCAGGTGCGCTACGGCAGCGGCCACTGGCAGATCACGCTCAATGGCCAGACGACGCTGGCGCGCGGCAAGAAGCTCGGCGACGACGCCTTCGCCGTCGAACTCGACGACCGCCGCCTGATCGCCAGCGTCGTTGCGGTCAACGGCAAAAGAAGCGTGTTTTTGCACGGCACGACGCACGTGCTGCTGCGCGACGACCCGCTGCACCTGGTCGAGGCCGGCGGCGCCCACGGCGGCGGCCTGACCGCGCCGATGCCCGGCAAGGTCGTCGCCCTGCTCGTCCAGCCCGGCCAGAAGGTCGACAAGGGCACGCCGCTGCTGATCCTCGAAGCGATGAAGATGGAACACACCATCACCGCCCCCGCCGCCGGCACCGTCAAGGCCTTCTGCTACGCCGCCGGCGAGCAGGTGGCGGACGGGGCAGCGCTGGTGGAGTTCGAGGGGGAAGGCTGATGGACGAGCAGTCGGAGGCAAGCCAACAGCGCGACGCTTTCATCGCCGACGCGCTCCTGGCACTGGAGCAAATACTTTCAGATAGAGTCGGATACGATGCGGAGGAAGTCCATCGCTACATCCGCGCCCGTATTGCTTGACAATAGCCACAACGGCCAGACCCAAAGTCTTGGCGACGTCAGGCATCGGGAAATGTGAGCCTGGCCCCTTTGGCCTGTTTTGACTCCTGAAACAAAGTTAGCTTTCTTCTCATGACATCTGCCACTCTCAAACTATTCCTCCCGCACGGTGACGCAAAACGCTTGCGTGTCGGCGAAGTGTCAAACTGGACTGGCAAGGCTTTGGCCGCACCAAGGACAGAACTCGACGACTTGCTTCTCCGTGATGAAGCCGAGAGTGCCGGGGTCTATTTTCTTTTCGGCTCCGATCCTGAGAACGGTGATGCTTTAGCCTATATCGGCGAAGCTGAGGTAATCCGCGATCGCTTGAAACAACATAGGGCAAAGGACTTCTGGAATTCCGTTGTGGTCTTCGTGAGCAAGGATGAAAACCTAACCAAGGCGCATATCAGGTACCTTGAACACCGCCTGCTACAAGAAGCAAAGCAGGCTGGCCGCTATCGCTTGGAGAACGCCAACAGCAGCAATCCCAAACTTCCCGAGTCTGACCGTGAAGACATGGAGGTCTTCCTGTCTCGGATACAGCAGGTTCTACCCGTGCTTGGCTCTGACCTGCTTACCCCGATATCAGGTTCGGCGAAGAGCACAAAGCCTCAAAAGGAACTTCTGTGCAAGAACAAGGGTGCCGTGGCTCGCGGTCGCCGTACCGAAGGTGGCTTTGTCGTGTTCAAGGACTCCACCGCAGTTGTCGCGGAACGATCCTCGGCAGAATCGCAACATCCCTATGTTGTGACCCTCCGCAGAAAGCTGATTCATGATGGAGTTCTGATCGAAAAAGACGGCTTCCTCGTCTTTGCGAGGGATACAGAATTCGACAGTCCAAGCGCCGCAGCAGCCGTAATTCATGGCGGTGGTGCAAATGGCCTTACCGCTTGGAAAGATGCAAATGGCAAACCGCTCAAAGAAATCGAAACAAGCTAACCTTTCGCTCCAGAGCTGGCGCGTTGAGCGGCAGCTTTTCCAAGCGGACTATTTTCCATTTGGGTTCATGTCTGCCTCTTGAGCAATTTCTACCAGCCAACAAACACCAAGCCCATGCCCCTCCCCGCCAAAGTCAAAATCGTCGAAGTCGGCCCGCGCGACGGGTTGCAGAACGAGAAGCAGGTCGTCCCGACCGCGACCAAGATCGAACTGATCGAGCGGCTGGCCGATGCCGGGCTGCGCGTCATCGAGGCGACTTCGTTCGTCTCGCCGAAATGGGTGCCGCAGATGGGCGACAACACGGCGGTGATGCAGGGCATCCAGCAGGCACCCTGCTGCGGTCTACCCGGTTTTGACGCCCAATTTGCAGGGCTTCGATGCTGCGCTGCAGGCGGGGGCGACCGAGGTCGCCATCTTCGGCGCGGCTTCGGAGAGTTTCTCGAAGAAGAACATCAACTGCTCGATTGCCGAGAGCCTGAAGCGTTTCGAGCCGATCGTCTCGGCGGCCTCGGCGCTGGAGATCAAGGTGCGCGGCTACGTGTCGTGCGTCGTCGGCTGCCCCTACGAGGGCGCCATCGACCCGCGGCAGGCGGCGGCGGTGGCGCGGACGCTGTTCGACATGGGCTGCTACGAGGTGTCGCTCGGCGACACCATCGGCGTCGGCACGCCGGCCAGCATCTGCCGCATGATCGAGGCCTGCGCCGCGTCGGTACCGATCGCGAAGCTGGCCGGCCACTACCACGACACCTACGGCATGGCGATCGCCAACATCTACGCCTCGCTGCAACTGGGCATGGCGACGTTCGACAGTTCGATCGCCGGGCTGGGCGGCTGCCCGTATGCCAGGGGCGCCTCGGGGAACGTCGCGACCGAGGACGTCGTCTACCTGATGGACGGCCTCGGCATTGAAACCGGCATCGATCTGGCTAAACTGGCAGCGGTGGGCAACTGGATTTCCGCCGCCCTCGACCGCCCGAACGGCGCCAAGGCCGGCCGGGCACTGGCTGACAGGAGTACGACATGAGCCTTTTTTCCTCCATCGCCGATTTCCTCACGCCGGCGCCGCCGCCCAGCCCGGCGGTGACCAAGGCGCTCGACAGGGTCGCCGAACTGGTCGACCCGCTGCTCAAGTCGGCCTCGGGCTTCGAGCGCAAGCTGGCGGCGCCGCTCGAACATGCGCTGGGCTACTGCGAGGGGCTGATCGCCGGGCTGCCCGGACCGATCGACATCGATCGCGTGGCCTTCGCCAGCGACCCGCTGGTGCACGCGCTGTTCGCGACGGCCGACGATATCGTCCAGATGCTCGGGCGCAGCGAGGCGGTGCGCGAGTTCGTCGCCTCGCCGGAACGGCTCGACAGCGACCATTTCTTTGCGCTGTTCGCCGCCCGCCGCCACGAGAAGAAGCAAATGGGCATGGCCCGCCAGGGCGACATGATCCAGGCCGACGTGCCGCAGGTCGTCGTCTATTTCAACGACCAGTTGCTGCTCGAACCGCACTGCGAACTGGCCGTGCTGCAGGAAAGGCTGCGCAACCGGACCATGGAAAGCCTGCTGCTCACCTTCCGCGAGCACGTCGCCGCGCTGCGCCTCGAGCGCGACGGCCTGCGCGCCGACGCCTCGATGGAGCGCGCCCACCTGACCGTCCTGCGCGGCAAGACGGAAAGCGAGGATCACGCACTGCATACGCGCCACCTCGGCGATCTCGAGGCCAAGCTGCGCGCCACCGCCGAATCGCTGATGCCCGACCAGATCCTCGAAGCATTGGCCGATTTCCTCGGCCAGCCCGAGACCTCGCTGGCGACCAATCCACAGCGCATCACGATCGACCGCCTCGGCGTCGTCTGCGACGAGAACAGCGACGACAGCAACGTCAGCACCCTCGACTTCCCCGAGATCCGCGGCCGCGACAAGCGCATCTACGTGGTGACGCTGGCCCGCATCTCGCGCGCCGAAGCCGAGGAAGCGGTCGACCACGTGCGCGACCAGCAGCGCCGCTTCATGATCATCTGATGGTGGCTTCGCCCTGCATCAACGTCTGCCGGATGGATGCGGACACCGGCCTGTGCGCCGGCTGCTTCCGCACCATCGACGAGATCGCGGCATGGGCGCGCGCGAGCGATGCGGCCCGCCTCGGCATCCTCGCCGCCGTCGCCCGGCGGCGGCTGGAACACGACCCCTGGGAGGGGGATTTCCGCTGCGATTGCGACGCCCATGGCTGACGACGACCTGTACCCCTGCGTCGGCATCTGCATGGCCGACCCCGACTCCGGCTACTGCCTCGGCTGCGGCCGGCCGCCGCTGGAAACGCCGGACATCGTCGCCGAGGCCGTCGTCCTGAACGCGACGCAGAAGCCGAAGACGAGCGACCCGGACAACCCGGTGTGACGGTCCGCCTGCCCGATTCGCTGGTCGTGCTCGAGCGTGGCTGGATGTCGTCCAACAACATCCTGTTCCACGAGGGCGACGGCGCGACGCTGGTCGACAGCGGCTACGTCACGCACGCTGCGCAGACCGTCGAGCCTGGTCGGCCATGCCCTCGGCGGCCGGCGCCTGACGCGCCTGATCAACACCCACGCGCATTCCGACCACATCGGCGGCAACGCCGCGTTGCAGGAAACCTTCGCCTGCGAGGTCATCGTGCCCGCCGGCCTGCATGCCGTCATCGCCGAATGGGACGAGAACGCGCTGCTGCTGTCGCCGCTCGGCCAGCAGGCCGCCCGCTTCCAGCACGACCGCGTGATCGCCGCCGGCGACGAAATCGAGATGGGCGGCCTCGTCTGGCAGGCGCTGGCCGTGCCCGGCCACGACATGGAAGCGCTCGCCTACTACAACCCGGAACAGCGCCTGCTGATTTCCGGCGACGCGCTGTGGGAAAACGGCTTCGGTGTCATCTTCCCCGAACTGCTCGGCGAGGCGGACGGACTGGCCGCCACCCGGGCGACGCTGGAAATGCTCGCCCGCCTGCCGCTCGACGCCGTCATCCCCGGCCACGGCCCCGTCTTCGCCAACGTCGATGTCGCCTTCGAGCGCGCCTTCCGCCGCGTCGATTACTTCGCCGCCAACATCGACAAGCTGGCCTGGAATGCGATCAAGGTGCTGGTTTCCTTCGCGATGATGGAGAGGCAGTCGCTGCCCGCCGCCACCTTCGACGACTTCGTCCGCAGCCTGCCCTTCGCCGTCGACCTCAACGCCCGCTATCTCGGCCTTCCCGAAGACCAGCTCGGCGAACGCATCCTGCGCGAACTGCTGCTGGTCAACGCGCTGCGGCTGCAAGGCGACCTGCTGGTCGCCGGCTAGCTACGCCCGCTTCGGCAAAGCCTGCTCGACCAGGCGGACCCAGTAGCTGACGCCGAGGGTGAGGATTTCGTCGTTGAAATCGTAGTGCGGGTTGTGCAGCGTGCAGCCGCCGGTGCCCGGGCCGTTGCCGAGCCAGACGTAGCAGCCCGGCTTCTCGCGCAGCATGTAGGCGAAGTCTTCGGCGCCCATCGACGGCAGGATGTCAGTGAGCACGTGCTCACTCCCGAACAGGCCGGCAGCGACATCCTGGCAGAATTTCGACTCCGCCGCGCTGTTGACCGTGGCCGGGTAGCGATGGTCGAAATGGACGCCGATCTGCGCCCCGTTGGCTGCCGCGATGCCGCTGCACAGCCGCTCGACGGCACGCTCGACGCTTTCCTGCACCTCGGGCTTGAAGCTGCGGATGGTGCCGCGCAGCACGACTTCCTCGGGGATGACGTTCCACGCCTCGCCGGCATGGAACTGGGTGACGCTGACGACGGCGGCGTCGCACGGGTGGAGCGTGCGGCTGACCACCGTCTGCAGCGCCTGCACCAGTTGCGCCCCGGCGACGATCGCGTCGACGCCCTGGTGCGGCATCGCCGCATGGCAGCCGTGGCCGCGCACGATGATCTCGAAGGCGCAGGTGCCGGCCATCACCGGCCCCGGCATCACCGAAATTTCGCCGACCGGAATGCCCGGCCAGTTGTGCAGGCCGAACACGGCGTTGACCGGGAAGCGCTCGAACAGCCCGTCCTCGATCATCACCGCCGCGCCGCCTTCCGACTCCTCGGCCGGTTGGAAGATGAAGGCCACGCTGCCGTCGAAATCCGGGTGGGCGGCCAGCCAGCGCGCGGCGCCGAGCAGCATCGCCGTGTGGCCGTCGTGGCCGCAGGCGTGCATCTTCCCGGGATGCCGCGAATGGTGGGGGAACTCGTTCATCTCGACCAGCGGCAGGGCATCCATGTCGGCACGCAGGCCGATCATGCGCGACGAGGTGCCGGCACGGACAACGCCGACGACGCCGGTGCCGGCGATGCCGCGATGCACCTCGACCCCGTGCCGTTCGAGCTCGCGCGCCACCAGCTCGGCGGTCCGTTTCTCGTCGAACGCGAGTTCCGGATGCGCGTGGATGTCGCGCCGGAAAGCGGTCAGCTCGGCGAGGAACGGCAGGTCGAGCAGGGGTACGGTCGGTGGCATTGTCGTCTCCTCCATCGCGATTATTATGCAGCGGTTGCGTCTCCGCGTCGCCTTCATTATGCTCTGCGTAATGGAACTCGTTGTCATTAGCGGACTCTCCGGGTCCGGCAAATCCGTCGCCCTGCACCTCCTCGAAGATTCGGGCTATTACTGCGTCGACAATTTGCCCGTGGTCATGCTCACGTTCCTCGTGCGCATGCTCAGGGAAGAGGGGGTCACCAAGGTCGGGGTCGCCATCGACGCCCGCTCCGGGCGCGGCATCGAGGTACTGCCGGAAAGGCTGCGCCTGCTCGAGGAAGACGGCACGCGCTATACCTTCTTCTTCCTGCACGCCAACGACGAATTCCTGCTCAAGCGCTATTCCGAGTCGCGCCGGCGCCATCCGGTGTCGATCGACGGGCAGTCGCTGGCCGAGGCGATCCGCTCCGAACGCGATCTGCTCGAACCGATTTCCACCCTCGGCCACCGCATCGACACCAGCGGCCTCAAGGCCAACGTGCTGCGCGCCTGGATCCGCCAGTTCGTCGATATGGGGCCGGGCCAGGGCCTGACACTGATGTTCGAGTCCTTCGGCTTCAAGCACGGCATCCCGCTCGACGCCGACCTCGTCTTCGACGTGCGCTGCCTGCCCAACCCGCACTACGACCCCGAGCTGCGCCCGCTGACCGGCAAGGACCAGCCGGTCGTCGATTTTCTCGAGGCCGACGCCGAGGTCATCCACATGCGCGACGACATCTGCCGCTTCGTCGCCACCTGGCTGCCCGGCTACATCCGCGACAACCGCAACTACCTGACGGTGGCGATCGGCTGCACGGGCGGCCAGCATCGCTCGGTGTATATCGCCGAATGGCTCGGCCGCGAGTTCCGGGGCCGGGCGCGGGTACTCGTCCGCCACCGCTCGCAGGCCATTCTCTGATGCGCTGGCGCACGCTGCTGCGCCCCGGCGACTGGCTGGTCATGGCCCTCGGTGCGGCGCTGGTCGCGGCCAGCCTGCCGCTGCTCTGGCAGGGCGGCTTCGCCGAGCGCGCCATCGTCCGCCAGGACGGCCAGGTATTCGCCGAAGTCGACCTGCGCAACCGCCGCCAGCTCGAGGTTCCCGGCCCGCTCGGGACGACGCTGATTTCCATCGAACCCGGCCGCGCCCGCGTCGTCGCCGACCCCGGCCCGCGCCAGTATTGCGTCCGCCAGGGCTGGCTGGCCCGCCCGGGCGAGATCGCCATCTGCGCCCCGAACCGCGTCAGCGTGCAGATTGCCGGGCGCACGCGCACCTATGACAGCCTCAGTTACTGAACTCGCCGTCACCGACGAGGACCGCCGCATCGCCTGGCTGGCGACCGCGGCCGTCGCGCTGGCACTGGTCGATGCGGCGATTCCCAGCCCACTGCCGGGCGTCAAGCCGGGGCTGGCCAACATCGTCACCCTCGTCGTCCTGCTCCGCCACGGCTGGACGACGGCCGCCTGGGTCAGCGGCCTGCGCGTGCTGGCCGGCAGCCTGCTGCTCGGCAACTTCCTCGCGCCCGGCTTTTTCCTCTCGCTCACCGGCACCGTGTTCAGCCTCGCCGTGCTCGCTGCCGCCCGCTTCCTGCCGCCGCGCTGGTTCGGACCGGTCAGCCTGTCGATCCTCGCCGCCTTCGCCCACATCGGCGGCCAGTTGCTGCTCGCCCGGCTGTGGCTGATCCCGCACGACGGGGTCTTCCTGCTGACGCCGGTTTTCGCCGGCGCGGCGCTGGTCTTCGGCACCCTCAACGGGCTGATCGCGGCCAGGCTGCTCGCCGACATTCCCGCCACGGAACCCGCATCATGACCAGGACCATCTGCCTCGCCCTGACCGGCGCTTCCGGCATGCCCTACGGGCTGCGCCTGCTCGAATGCCTGCTCGCCGCCGGCTGCCGCGTGCAACTGCTGTATTCGCCGGCGGCGCAGATCGTCGCCCGCCAGGAAATGGACTTCGACCTGCCGTCGCGCCCGGCCGACGCGAAAGCCGCGCTGCTCGCCCGCCTGCCTGCGGTCGACCCGGAAATGCTGGCCGTTTTCGGGCGCGAGGAATGGTTCGCGCCGGTCGCGTCCGGTTCCAACCCGCCCGATGCGATGGTCGTCTGCCCGTGCTCGATGGGCACCCTGGCCGGCATCGCGCAGGGCCTTTCGGACAACCTGATCGAGCGCGCCGCCGACGTCGTCCTCAAGGAGAGCCGCAAGCTGATCCTGGTCCCGCGCGAAACCCCGTTCTCGATCATCCACCTCGAAAACATGCTGCGCCTGGCACGCGCCGGGGCCATCATCCTGCCGCCCAGCCCCGGCTTCTACGGGCACCCGCAGAAGGTCGGCGACCTCGTCGATTTCGTCGTCGCGCGCATTCTCGACCAGCTTGCCGTGCCGCACGCGCTGCTGCCGCGCTGGGGCGAGTGATGGCCTGGTTCGGCCTGCCGCGCGCGCCGGCGGATGCCGCCCCGGAACGGCTCGACATCCCGCTGTTCCCGCTGCATGCCGTGCTCTTTCCCGGCGGCGTGCTGCCGCTCGGGTCTTCGAGCAGCGCTACCTCGACATGACCGCGGCCTGCCTCAAAGAGCAGCGGCCGTTCGGCGTCTGCCTGATCGTCGCCGGCAAGGAGGCCGGCGGCGGCGCCGAACCGCACGCGGTCGGCACGCTGGCGGAAATCTCCGGGTGGGAAATGGAGCAGCTCGGCATCCTGCAGATCACCGTGCGCGGCGGCCGGCGCTTCCGCATCCGCGACACGCACGTCGGCACCGATCACCTGCTCCAGGGGGTCGTCGAGACCATCCCCGACGACGGACCGCAGCCGCTGCCCGCCGAGCGCCGGCGCCTGCTCCCGCTGCTGCGCCGAGTCGCCGGCGAACTGGGGCCGGAACGCATGCCCGAGCCGCATCGCTTCGACGACGCCGAGTGGGTCGGCTATCGCCTGACCGAGATCCTGCCGGTGCAGAACCTGGCCAAGCAGAAGCTGCTGGAACTCGAAGACCCCCTCGCCCGCCTCGAAATCCTCGAAAGGTTCCTCGACCAGCGCAAGCTGCTCGACTGAAGCGCAGGGGAGAAGGCAGGCCCGCCGCAGTGACGGGCGGGTGGAGCGGGTGAAGGGAATCGAACCCTCGTATGCAGCTTGGGAAGCTGCCGTTCTGCCATTGAACTACACCCGCTTCGGGCTGGAGGCTGCATTCTATGCGCTGCGGCCGCCGGGTTCAATCCTCGGGCAGCGTCCGGTACTCGCCGCCGTGGAAGAGCAGCGGCGCCAGCGCCGGCGTGGCGGCGAACTTCTCGACGCGGCCGACGAATATCGTGTGGTCGCCGCCGGCGTGCCAGGTTTCGTTGGCGACCTCGAAGCTGGCGCAGCAGCCGGGTAGCAGCGGCGCCCCGCCGGTGCCTGCGTGCCACGCCAGGCCGGCGAAGCGGTCGACCGGCCAGGTCGCGAAGCGGGTGGAAATGTCTTCCTGCCCGGCGGCCAGCACGTTGATGACGTGATGGCTGGCGCGGCGGAAGGCTTCGAGGTTGTGCGACGCGTTGTCGAGGCACCAGAGCACCAGCGGCGGATGCAGCGAAACCGCCGAGAACGAATTGACGGTGAGGCCGATCGGCTGGCCATCCGGGTCGATCGCCGTGACGACGGTGACGCCGGTGGCGAAGCGGCCATAGGCGTCGCGCAGCGCGCGGGTGTCGTCGGGGAGTTGGGTCATCGGATGGTGGCTGGCGAAATGGCCGTATTATCGGCGCTCCGCTTCCCCGCGTCGAGGCAGTCTTGTCCGCCGTTCCCGCCTTTTCCGAGCCACTGGTCGCCTGGCAGCAGGCCGCCGGGCGCCACGACCTGCCCTGGCAGCGCACGCGCGATGCCTATCGCGTCTGGCTGTCCGAGATCATGCTGCAACAAACCCAGGTCACCACGGTGATTCCCTACTACGAGCGCTTCCTGGCACGCTTTCCGTCGCTGGGGGCGCTGGCGGCAGCACGCCTTGAGGAGGTGATCGAGCACTGGGCGGGACTTGGCTACTACGCGCGGGCGCGCAACCTGCACGGCTGCGCGCAGCGCATCGTCGCGGTCCACGCCGGAAAATTCCCCGATTCCGCCGCGCAACTGGCGACACTGCCCGGCATCGGCCGCTCGACCGCGGCGGCGGTCGCGGTCTTCGCCTTCGGCCAACGGGCGGCCATCCTCGACGGCAACGTCAAGCGCGTCCTGTGCCGCTACTTCGGGATCACCGGAATTCCCGGCCAGGCCGCCGTCGACCGCGAACTGTGGGCGCTCGCCGGACGCCTGCTGCCGGAAACCGGCATCGAATCCTACACGCAGGGGCTGATGGATCTCGGCGCCACGGTCTGCACGCGCAGCCGACCGCGCTGCGGCGAATGCCCGCTGGCGGCGGGCTGCCTGGCGCGCCTGGGTGGCCGCCAATCCGAATTACCGACACCGCGCCCGCGCCGGCGCCTGCCCGAGCGCCGCGCCGGCTTCGTGCTGATCAGCGACGGCCGCCGCCTGCTGCTCGAACGCCGGCCGCCGAGCGGATTGTGGGGCGGCCTGCTGGTGCCGCCGGAAGGCGACGCGGCGACCGTGCTCCCACGCTTCGGCCTGGTAGCTGACAGTGAGCACCCGCTCACGCCGATCCGGCACGCCTTCACGCATTTCCGCCTGACCCTCGAACCGGTACTGTGCATCGTCGATCCCGCCCCCGCACTGAGCGAGCCGGGGGTCGAATGGGTGGCGCTGGAACGCGCCGCCGGGGCTGGTGTGCCGGCGCCGATCAGGAAGTTGATCGGCCGCATCGCCGCGGCGGGCGACTGATCGTCAGGGCTTGAGCGGTGCCGCGGGAGCTCGCGGCTGCTTGGCGGCTGCCTCGGCCTTCTTTTCGGCGACGCGCGCCTCGTGCTCGGCCTGCTTCCTCTGCTGGCGCTCGGCCTCGCCGGCCTTGCGCTGCGCACCCTCCTGCGCCTCCTGCGCCTTCTTCGCCCGCGTCGCCGCCTCTTCGGCCGCGGCGGCGCTGCGCGCAGCGGCCGTGTCGGCCTCGCGTTCCTTGAGTTCGGCCTGGTGCTGCGGGGTGTCGGCGATGCGCTGCATGTCGCGCGCGTTCAACTGCTCTTTCTTGACCTGGCGCTCGATTGCCTTGCCTTCGTTGGACTGCCGCCGCCCCTCCTTGACCGTCACGATGTAGTCGTCGTAGGCGGCCTCCAGGCAGCGGTTGACCAGGAATTTCCTGTAGCAGGCGGGCTTGCGCTCCTCGAAAAGTTTCTCGGCTTCCGCCTTCTTCGTGTCGCCCTCGGTCTGCAACGCGGAGGCCCGTTCGAGGCGCCGCTCCCAGTCGGCCTGCTGCTCGTCCGTCCCCGCCGGCCCGGCGGCCGCGGCCAGCGCAGCGAAGGCGAACAGGCTGGCGGAGAGCAGGTGCCTGACGGTTGAACTGTTGCGGGAACGGGGGGGGCAAGCGGACACGATGACGAGCGCGGCGGGTGATGAAGTGACGCGATTCTAGCAGCCCGCGGCTATAATCGCCCGCCTCATGATCGCCCTCCGTCAAGTCACTTTCGCCCGCGCCGGCCGCCCGCTGGTCATCGATGCCTCGGTCCAGTTGCATGCCGGCTGGAAGGTCGGCGTCGTCGGCGCCAACGGCTCCGGCAAGTCCAGCCTGTTCGCGCTGCTCGCCGGCGAACTGCACGCCGAAACGGGCGCCGTCGAGCTGCCGGCGAGCTGGCGCATCGCCCGCGTCGCCCAGGAAACCCCCGCCCTGCCCGACAGCGCGCTCGACTTCGTCCTCGACGGCGATGTCGAGCTGCGCCGCGTCGAACGCGAACTGGCCGAGGCCGAGGCCCGCAGCGACGGCGAGGCGATCGGCCACCTGCATGCCCGCTACGGCGAAATCGGCGGCTATTCGGCCAAGGCGCGCGTCGCCGAGGTGCTGCACGGCCTCGGTTTCGCCGACGCCGATTTCACGCGACCGGTGGCGGAGTTTTCCGGCGGCTGGCGCGTCCGCCTCAACCTCGCCCGCGCGCTCTCCTGTCGCGCCGACCTGCTGCTGCTCGACGAGCCGACCAACCACCTCGACCTCGACGCCGTTCTCTGGCTGGAAGGCAATGGCTGAGGAACACGCCGGCGACGCTGCTGCTCATCTCGCACGACCGCGACTTCCTCGACGCCGTCGTCGGCCAGATCCTTGCCATCGACCTGCAGCGCCTGAGCCTGACCAGCGGCGGCTATTCCGACTACGAACGCGCCCGCGCCGCCCGGCTCGCCACGCAGCAGGCCACCTACGAAGCGCAGCAGCGCGAAATCGCCCACCTGAGCCGCTTCGTCGAACGCTTCAGCGCCAAGGCGACCAAGGCGCGCCAGGCGCAAAGCCGGATCAAGATGCTCGAACGCATGGAAATCGTCGCCGCCGCCCACGTCGATTCGCCCTTCCACTTCGCCTTCCGCCAGCCGGCCGCCCTGCCCGACCCGCTGCTGACCATCGAAAAGGCCTCCGCCGGCTACGTCGACCGCAACATCCTGCAAGACGTCACGCTGACCCTGCGCCCCGGCTGCCGCATCGGCCTGCTCGGGCGCAACGGCGCCGGCAAATCGACGCTGGTCAAGCTGCTCGCCGGCGCCATCAGGCAGCAAGGCGGCGAGCGCAAGGAAGCGAAGGCGCTCGCACATCGGCTACTTCGCCCAGCACCAGCTCGAACAACTGCGCCCCGACGAAAGCCCGCTGCAACACCTGATGCGGCTGGAGCCGACCACCCCGGAACAGGAACTGCGCGACTACCTCGGCGGCTTCGACTTCCGCGGCGACATGGCGACGCGCGCCGTCGAACCCTTTTCCGGCGGCGAGAAATCCCGGCTGGCGCTGGCCCTGCTGATCCGCACCAAACCCAACCTGCTGCTGCTCGACGAGCCGACCAACCACCTCGACCTCGAAATGCGCGAGGCACTGACCTTCGCGCTGCAGGACTACGAAGGCGGCATGGTCGTCGTCTCGCACGACCGCCACCTGCTGCGCACCTGCACCGACGAACTGCTGCTCGTCGCCGACGGCAAGGTCGACGACCTTCGACGGCGACCTCGACGACTACGCCGCCTGGCTCGCCGCCCAGCGCAACGCCGCCAGGGCCGCCGAGCCGGACGTCGCCGCCGAAAAGAACGAACGCGTGCAACAGCGCGCCGACGCCAGGGCCAGCCGCCAGGCGCTGCTCGCGCAACGGCGGCCGCTGGTCAAGGAAATCGAGCAACTCGAACGCAAGCTGGCCAGGTGGAACGAGGAAAAGTCCGCCCTCGAAGCCCGCTTCGCCGACCCCGACTTCTATGCCACGGTCAACCGGCAAAAAAGCGAGGAAATGCACCGGCAGGCTGCGGTGCTGGCCGAGCAGATCGACGCGGCGGAGATGCGCTGGCTAGAGGTGCACGAGGCGCTGGAGGCGCTGCCGACCGTCGATTGAGCGCTCCGGGGGCAACTGGCGCTTTCGACCCTGACAGAGCCACTCAGGCATTTTTCAGCCACAAGGTCAGCAATGCAGCGGTTGCGGTCATAGACCTCGAAAATCCCTACTTCAGCAGTCGGCCACAACCGGCCCATCAGCTCAACTTCAGACCGGACGCCTGAAGGCCTGGTCCACTCTGAAACCTGCCGGACAACCTACTTCAGCATGTCGGCCACTCCGGCCATTGGGCCCGCGGCCAAACGTGGGCAGCAATGTGCCGGTTACCTGAAGTACGGCCGATCTAACGTAAAAGTCGGTGCCGGCGGGACGGCGGGCTTGTCGCGTCCCACCCCTGGTTTCAGTGCGCGATTGGCTGGAAGCCGGGTCGTCGAAATACTTGCCGTAGTTGTCGAGCGCGCCGATAACCTTGACCGCACCGTCCATGCGCTTTGCCTGCTTCACCTTTCCCGCCATTTGCTCGGCGCCGGCGAGCAAATCCGCGATGATAATGTGCAACTGCTCGTCTGCCTGGGTGCCGAGCTTGCAGTTGGCGACCATGTCGCCAACTGCACTCTCCACTTTCTTCGCCAGCCCCCCATAGGCCTTGGCCGACAGCTTGTTCTCGTGAATCGCGTGCAGCGAGGACGCCATCGACTGGCGAATGTCACCCATGGCCTTGCGCAACGGGGCGTCCGTTTCCCATTTCTTGCCAGCGTTAAGCTGCAGGGTAGCAGAGGTCGTACCGTGACCATGGTCGTGGACTTCGTTCGCGGCAAACGATGGTCCGGTAGCGGCGAGGGTCAGCACAGTTAGGCCGGTAAGAAAGTAGGTTTTCATGGGTGTGATTCTCCAGAACGGATGATGGTTGATGGGGGCAGTCAATCGGCAGTGATTCTGACGACATCTTTTCTTCAGCCTGGTGTTATAGCGCATTGAATCTGAACGCCGGATGAACAAGCAATCCAGAAGGTGCAACCATGAAATGCCGTGTCACTAATGCCGAGGCTTACCGCGCTGCCTAGCAGCCTGTCGGGCTTAACCAGGTTTATGCTATAATCATACCCATTGAATCAGACGGACATTGCGATGGCCTTTCACCCAATCAATCGAGACACCGACTACCTGCTGCCACCGTCGGTGCAGGACTGGTTGCCGGAGTCGCATCTGGCGCGCTACGTCAACCTCACAACGATTCTCCAACAGTGCGAACACTTTGCCAAAAAGTCGGGGGGCTTCCGACACACTTTCCCTTTTTAGCAGCAAACCCTACGAGGCCATCTACGGTCCGGCGAGTGCAATGGAGAAGGAATCAAGCTGACGGCAACATCAAAGAAGCTTTAAGCCCGCCGATTGATGATTTGGTCAGTACCAGATCCCCACCGTACATTCGCGCTAGGTCCGCAGTTATGGC
>CAVTQL010000035.1:0-122500 GCA_963736845.1 uncultured beta proteobacterium | reverse complement strand
AACGACGCCCTGGCCAATGCCCTCGCCGCGCTCGACAGGCTGGGACTCGATGTGGCTGCGGTTGACCATGTCTTCCTGACCCATATCCACCTTGACCACGCGGGCGGCGCGGGCAGCATGATGGCCGCTTTCCCGAATGCCAATCTGGTCGTGCATCCCCGCGGCGCGCGGCACATGGCCGAACCGTCACGGCTGGTCGCCGGGGTTGCCGGCGTCTATGGGGAAGACTACGTCAGGCGGGTCTATGGCGAAATCATTCCCGTTCCGCCCGAGCGCATCGTCGAGGCTGCTGGATGGGCACGTCGTCTCACTGGCCGGTCGCGAATTGCTCTGTCTCGATACCCCCGGCCACGCCCGGCATCATGTCTGCTACCTCGATCGCCGCACGGGAGGCATCTTCAGTGGCGACATGTTCGGGCTGTCCTACCGTGAACACGACGTTGACGGCCGGGCGTTCATCTTTCCGACGACGACGCCGACCCAGTTCGAACCGGCGGCCATGCACGCCTCGATCGACCGCCTGCTGTCGTTCAAGCCTGACGCGATTTACCTGACGCATTACGGCCGAGTGGGAGATGTCGAGCGACTCGGTGCCGACCTTCACCGCCGGCTCGATGAAATGGTGGCGATGGCGCTGGAGGTCGAAGGCATGACTGGCGAAGCGAGGCATGCGGAACTGAAAAGGGCGCTGACCAGCCACCTTCTTGGCGAACTGAAGGCGCATGGCTGCCCATTGCCGGCAGCAGATGTTCTGGAGATCTGGGCGACCGATCTTGACCTCAACGCCCAGGGGCTCGAGGTCTGGCTTGACGGCCGCTAGCGCCGGCGCCAGAAAAGCACCAGCATCACGGAGGCGATGACGGCCATCAGCCCGGTTGCATAGTAGAAACCGGCGGGCTGTTCCAGCCAGGGCATGGTGCGGAAATTCATGCCGAAAATCCCGGCGATCAGGGTGGCCGGCATGAAGATCGTCGCCACCACCGTCAGCGTCCGGACTTCGAGGTTTACCTTCTGGCTGACCGTAGTCAGGTGAATATCGAGCAGGCCGGTGGCCACTTCGCGCAGGTCTTCGAGAGATTCGAGGATATGGACGGTGTGGTCGTAGACGTCGCGCAAATAGATCTGGATTTCCGGCCCAAAGAAATGGGCGTGCTCGCGATCCAGGCTGGCGAGCAGTTCGCGCAGGGGATACAGGTTGCGCCGCAACTGCGAGACACAGCGCCTGAAGCGGTGGATGCTTTCGAGGACCTCGGGCCCGGGGCGACCGAGAATCTCGACCTGCAGATTCTCGGCGTGTTCGTCGAGTTGCTCGACGATGGCGAAGTAGCTGTCGACGACGGAGTCGAGCAGCGAATAGGCAAGGACATCGACCGGCGCACTGCGCAGATTGCCGCGGTCCGTGCGCAGGCGCTCGCGGACCGGTTCGAAGACGGCTGACGGGTGCTCCTGGAAGCTGAGCAGGAAGTCGCTGGCGATGATCAGGCTGATCTGGTCCTGCGCGAGGTCGAGCGGTGCATTCGTGATCTCGTAGCGATGCAGGACCACGTAGAGATAGTGGTCGTAGGCGTCCACCTTCTGGCGCTGGTTGTTGTTCAGGATGTCTTCCAGCACCAGCGGGTGCAACGCGAACGCGGCGCCGATGGCGTTCAGGTCGGCCGCCTCCTGGAGCCCGCAGACGTTGCCCCACAGGGCGCCGTTCTGGTGGCGCCAGGAAGTCAGCGCGGCGGCGTCCGGCAGTTCGCTTTCGAGCAGGCCGTCGGGGCCGAAGTCGATGACCGAGATGGCCGGCGGCGCCGTCCTGGCTGCGCCGATATGGACCAGCGAGCCCGGCGGCAGACCGGCCTTTCGCGACCGCAGCATCTTAGGTTTTTTCGTCTTCATTCTTTCACCAGCAACTGGATGGCATGGGCCGCCGCGGCCATGCCGAAGACCGCGGTCACGCAGACCGACGAGCCGAACCCGGCGCAACTGAGTCCGCCGCCTCCGCCTGTCGTCGCACAAGCAGCCTGCAGCGGGGGGGCGCGCAGCGCTTCGGTCGAGAACACCGCGGGTACGCCAAACTTTTTTCCGGGTCCGCGCGGGAATCCGTGGTCACGCCGCAGCAGCGAGCGGACCCGCGCCAGCAGGGGATCCTGGATGGTGGTCGCGAGGTCGCCAATGCGCACCTGCGTGGGATCAGTCTGTCCGCCGGCGGCGCCGGCAACGACGATGGCGGTGCCCTGGCGGCGACAGTGGGCGATCATTGCCGCCTTGGCACGGGCCTGGTCGATGGCGTCGATCACGACGTCGAAGCCAGGTTCGAGGATCTCGGCGACGTTCTCCGGCGTGACGAAATCCTCGACGCAGGTGACTGTGCAGGCGGGATTGATGGCGCGGATGCGTGCGGCCATCGCGTTGACCTTGGCCATGCCGTAGGCGTCGCCGAGCGCATGAATCTGGCGATTGGTATTGGATTCGGCCACCATGTCGAGGTTGACCGCAGCAAGTTGCCCGACGCCGGTCCGCGCCAGCGCTTCAAGGGCCCACGAGCCGACGCCGCCAACCCCGATGACGCAAACGCGGGCACGCGCCAGCCGCGCAGCCGCGGCGGCGCCGTACAGGCGGGCGACGCCGGCGAAGCGGCGATCGTGATCCGCTTCCATCAGTCGCCGTCCTTCCTTTGGGCTCTTCCCGGCAGGTCGGGAGCGCGGATTCGCAGTGTGTTCCTCATCGCCGCAGTGTAGCCGAAAGGGATCGCCGCGCAGAAGACGCGCGAATCTTGATCCGGTTGCCTTGACGGCCTGTCGGCCCGCGCCTAAGATTCCGCGCTCACCCAATCGCAGGTTCAATGTGACGCAGGAACAGCTTAATGCCCTGATCGGGGCCGATATGAAGGCCGTGGACGCGGTGATCCGCAACCGGCTGCATTCCGAGGTCGTGCTTGTCCGTCAGGTCGCCGAGTACATCATCGGCAGCGGCGGCAAGCGCCTGCGTCCGGCGCTCGTCCTGCTGGCGGCCGGCGCGCTGGGTTATCGCGGCAGGTTCCACCACGATCTGGCTGCGGTTGTCGAGTTCATCCACACGGCAACGCTGCTGCACGACGACGTCGTCGATGAATCATCACTGCGGCGCGGACGCGACACGGCGAACGCGATCTTCGGCAACGCTGCCAGCGTTCTCGTCGGCGATTTCCTCTATTCACGGGCGTTCCAGATCATGACCGCGGTCAACGACATGCGGATCATGCGGGTGCTGTCCGATGCCACCAACGTGATTGCCGAGGGCGAAGTGCTGCAGTTGATGAACTGCCACGATGCCGATGTCGACGAAGCGCGCTACCTGCAGGTTATCCGCTACAAGACCGCCAAGCTGTTCGAGGCCGCTGCCCAGCTTGGTGCCATCCTCGGCGGGGCGACACCGGAAATCGAGCGGGCGCTGGCCGACTACGGCATGCATCTGGGTACGGCTTTCCAGCTGGTCGACGACGTCCTCGACTATTCCGGGCAGGAGGGCGACACCGGCAAGCATCTGGGTGACGACCTCGCCGAGGGCAAGCCGACCCTGCCGCTGATCCATGTGATGCAGAACGGTTCTCCCGAGCAAGCGGGCTGCGTAAGGCGGGCGATCGAGGAGGGCGGGCGCGACGATTTTCCGGCGGTACTGGCGGCCATCCACGCCACCGGTGCGCTCGCACACGCGCGCCGGCAGGCGGAGCGGGAGGCCGGGCGCGCGCGAGAAGCGATCTGCGGCCTCGGGGATACAAATTGCCGGGAAGCTCTGCTACAATTGACGTTCTTCGCCGTCGAGAGGAACCACTAGCAGCCTCTTGCGAAGCATCGGAGTGTAGCTCAGCCTGGTAGAGCACTGCGTTCGGGACGCAGGGGCCGGAGGTTCGAATCCTCTCACTCCGACCACACCGCTGCTGGGGTTGCGTCGGTAAGCCCGGGATCCACCACGTGAAATACCTGCTGCTCATCGTTCTTGTCGCAGTGATCTGGTGGATCTGGAGCAAGCGCTCGCCGCGGTCCTCCGGGCGCCCGGCGCCGGTTGCCCCCGATCCCGAGAAAATGGTCTCCTGCGCCCACTGCGGGGTCTACCTGCCGCAAAGCGACAGTGTTGCCGATGGTGGCGCGCATTTTTGCAGCGAGGCGCATCGCCAGGCCGGGAAGTCCGCCGGCGGCGCATGACCGACTGGCTTTCGGCGACCTGGGAGGCCAGCTGGCGTCCCTTCAATTATTTCAATCTCTATCGCCTGATCCTTGCCGGCCTGGCGCTGCTCGGCGCTTTCCTGCCCATCGGCTGGGTCGCTTCACTGCACATCATCTACTCGCCCGGGCTATTGTTCGCGGCGGGTATCTACCTTGCCGTGGTCGCCGCCGGTCTGCTCGCCTCGATCCACTGGCAGCAGCGCTTCAACATGCAGCTCTCGCTGCAGGTGCTTGCCGACATCGTCGCCATCAGCCTGCTGATGCATGCCGGTGGCGGCGTCGCCAGCGGCATCGGGACGCTGCTGCTGGTTTCGCTGGCGACCGCCAGCCTGGTCGGGCGCGGTCGGCTGGTGCTGTTCTATGCGGCACTGGCGACTCTGGCGACTCTCGCCGTCCAGACCTACGGGGTGAGCTTTGGCGGCTTCGACGCGGCAAGCATCGTCCAGGCCGGATTGCTGTCGGCCGGCTTCTTTGCTACTGCCATCGTGGCGCGGCTGCTCGGCCAGCGGGTCATGGTCAACGAGGAGTTGGCGCGACAACGCGGGATCACGCTGGAGAATCAGGGGCGGATCAGCCAGCGCGTGATCGAGCGGATGCAGGACGGCGTTCTCGTCATCGATGCGGCCGGTTGCGTGCAGCGGCACAACCCGGCCGCAGCGACACTGCTCGGGTCGGCGCTCGCACCTGTAGCCGCGCTGTCCGCCTCCTGCGCGCCGCTGGCGGCCGGACTGGCCGGCTGGCAGGACGCCGGTGCGGGCGCAACCATGGATTTCCGGACGGCGGCGGGCGGCGAAATTCGCGCCCGTTTCGAGGGGACGGCCAGCAGCACCGGCGAGATCCTGATCTTCCTCGAAGACCTCGGCCGCCTCCAGGAGCGCGCCCGGCAGCTGAAACTGGCCGCCCTCGGGCGGTTGACCGCAAGCATCGCGCACGAGATACGCAATCCGCTCTCGGCCATCGGCCATGCCGGCGAGCTGTTGCGCGAGGAGCGCCGCGGCGCCATGCAGGACCGGCTGCTGAAGATACTGGCCGACAACGTCGCGCGCCTCGACCGCATCGTTGCCGACATCCTCGAACTCGGGCGGCGCGACCGGATGCAACTCGAGCCGTTGCCGCTGGCCGCGTTCTGCGAGCACTTCCTCGACGGTTTCGCCAGCTCGCAGGGGCTGGCGGCAGGGGTCGTCGTGCTGCAGATCGCTGAGGACCTGACGATCTGCTTCGACCGCAATCACCTGCACCAGATACTCTGGAATCTTGTCGCCAACGCCTTGCGCCACGGCACCGGCGGCTCCGGCAGCGTCTGTCTGCGGGCCAGCCCGGCGGCTGCCACGGGGCAGGTCGAGCTGCACGTCATCGACGATGGTGGCGGCGTGCCCGAGGATGTCCGGCGCCAGATTTTCGAGCCCTTCTTCACCACCCATCACCTGGGCACCGGGCTCGGCCTGTTCATCGCCCGCGAACTGTGCGAGGCCAACGGCGCCAGCCTGGAACTGGCCGCCGACACCGATTGCGGCCACTTCATTCTTGTTGGGAGAACCGACCTATGCCTTCTGCCCGAATCGAGCGGCGTCCGCGCGGCGAACTGAACCGCGTGCTGGTCATCGACGACGAGCCGGACATCCGCGAACTGATCGACCTCACCCTGTCGCGCATGGGTCTCGCCGCCTCGTGCGCGGCGAACGTTGCCGAAGCCCGCGCCTGCCTGGCGGAAGGCGAGTATCAGCTTTGCCTGACCGACATGCGGCTCCCCGACGGCGACGGCCTCGATATCGTCCGCTACGTCGCCGAGCACCATCCGCAGATGCCGATTGCCGTGATCACCGCCTTCGGCAGCACCGAGAATGCAGTGGCCGCATTGAAGGCCGGCGCCTTCGACTACCTGGCCAAGCCGGTCGGCCTCGAGCAGTTGCGCGCCCTGGTGAAATCGGCGTTGCGCGTGCCGGATGGCGAGCACGCCGACGATCCGCTCAAGTCGCTGACCGGCGAATCGGCGGCGATGCAGCAGGTGCGGACGATGATCGGCAAGCTGGCGCGCAGCCAGGCGCCGGTCTATGTCTCAGGCGAGTCCGGCAGCGGCAAGGAACTGGCGGCGCGCCTGATCCACATGCACAGCCCGCGCGGTGGCAGCCCGTTCGTGCCGGTGAACTGCGGCGCCATTCCGGAAAACCTGATGGAGAGCGAGTTCTTCGGCTATCGCAAGGGCGCCTTCACCGGCGCCGACAGCGAACGCGATGGGTTCTTCCAGGCAGCCAGCGGCGGCACGCTGTTTCTCGATGAGGTCGCCGACCTGCCGCTGGCGATGCAGGTCAAGCTATTGCGCGCGATCCAGGAGAAAAGGGTGCGCAAGGTCGGGGCGGCGACCGAGGAGCTGGTCGACGTCCGCATCATCTGCGCGACGCACCGGAATCTGCGCGATTGCGTCGACAAGGGCACATTCCGCCAGGACCTTTACTACCGGCTGAATGTCATCGAGCTGCGCATGCCCTCGCTGCGCGAGCGGCCCGACGACATCCCGCTGCTGACCAGCGACTTGCTGAAGCGGCTCGGCGGCGACGGCGGTCCGCGCATCACCGCCGCCGCACTGCAGGCACTGGCGGCCTACCCGTTTCCGGGCAACGTGCGCGAACTCGAAAACATCCTGGAACGGGCGATCGCCCTCTGCTCGGGTGCCGTGATCGACGTCGGGGACTTGCAACTGGCGCCCGATGAAATTGGCGGCGAAAGCCAGGGGCGCGGCAGCGAGACGCTGGACGACTACCTCAACCGGCTCGAGCGCTTGGCAATTCTCGAAGCCCTGCAGAAGACCGAGGGCAACCGGACGGCGGCCGCGCGCGTGCTCGGCGTGACCTTTCGCTCGTTGCGCTATCGCCTGGAACGCCTGGGGATCGACTGATGCGCTGGCAGGGAGAGGGCTGGCTGAGGGGCGTGCGCTGGGTGCGCTCGCCCAACCAGGGGCCAAGGCCGGCGGGCAGCGCGGTGTCGCTGGTCGTGGTGCACAACATCAGCCTGCCGCCCGACGATTTCTCGGGCAACTGGGTCGAGCGTTTCTTCCTGAACCGGCTCGACGCGGCGGCGCATCCCTATTTTGCGGAAATCGCCGGGCTCCAGGTGTCGTCCCATTTCCTGATTCGCCGTGACGGCCGCGTCATCCAGTTCGTCGCTTGCGACCGCCGCGCCTGGCACGCCGGTCAGTCGGCCTGGCAGGGACGTGATAACTGCAACGATTACTCGGTCGGGATCGAGCTTGAGGGCAGCGACACGCAAGCCTTCGCGGCACCCCAGTATGCGGCACTGTGGCGGCTCGTCGACGCGCTGCGGGCGCGTTACCCGCTCACCGCGATTGCCGGCCACTGCCATGTCGCACCCGGGCGCAAGAGCGATCCCGGTCCGTTTTTCGATTGGGCAGCCGTGGCTGGCCGCTACCCGGCGCTAGGCCCGCTGCCTGAAGTAACGGGCTAGGCGGTCAACGGCCTCGGCCAGCCGGTCGAGGCCCGTCGTGTAGGCGAAGCGGATGTGCTTTTCCGGCGCATTGCTGCCGAAGTCGAGCCCCGGCGTCGCGGCGACGCCGACCGTTTCCAGCAGGTCGCGGGCGAGGTGAAAGCTGTCGTCGCTCAGGGACGAACAGTCGCAGTAAAGATAGAAGGCCCCCTGCGGCCGGGCGGTGATCGTGAACCCCAGCGAACTCAGGGCCGGGGCGAGAAAATCGCGGCGGCGGCGAAATTCCGCGCGCCGCGCTTCGAGGATTTCCAGCGTTTCCGGCGCGAAAGCCGCGAGCGCCCCGTATTGCGCCGGGGTTGACGGACACAGGGTCAGGTTCTGGGCGAGTTTCTCGACATCGCGCACGTAAGCCTCGGGAATGACCATCCAGCCCAGCCGCCAGCCGGTCATCTGGAAATACTTGGAAAAGCTCTGGATGATCCAGATGTCGTCGCCGGCTGCGCAGGCCGAGGGCGCATCATCTTCGTATGTCAGGCCATGGTAGATCTCGTCCACCAGGAAATGTCCGCCACGCTGGCGACAGGTCGTCGCCAGGGCCGCGATCTCGGGCAGTGTCAGCAGTGTGCCGGTCGGGTTGGCCGGTGAGGCGACGAGCAGGCCGGCGGTGCGGGCGCTCCAGTAGCGCTCGAGCAGGGCGGGGGTGGGCTGGAAGTTGCTCGCGGCATCGACCGGGATGGCGATGGGCTGCCCTTCGTAAGCCCGGATGATGTGGCGATTGCAGGGGTAGCCGGGGTCGGCGAGCAGCCACTCGCTGCCTGGGTCGGCGAGGCAGGCGAAAGCCAGGTTGAGGGCACCGGAGGCGCCATTGGTGACGGCGATCCGGCTGGCGGGCACGGTAATGCCGTAGCGGCTGCGATAGAAAGCCGCGATTGCCGCGCGCAGTTCCGGCAGGCCGAGTGCCTGGGTATAGAGCGTTTTGCCGCTTTTTATCGCGTCGACCGCAGCATCCACAATCGGTGCTCGGGCGTCGGGAAGTCCGGTTCGCCGACTTCCATGTGAATGATGTCGCGACCCTCGGCTTCGAGCTGGCGAGCGCGGGTCAGCAGTTCGACGACATGGAAAGGCGCGATGCCGGCAAGCCGGCTGGCGGGGCGATAGGTCATGGCAATCCTCAATGAAAAACGGCCGCCCGAGGGCGGCCGCTGCATTATCCCTCAGGCGGGAATCAGGCGGCTTGCTTGAAGATGTCCATTTCGAACAGTTCGCGCTTGAGCACGAGTTCGCGCGGCATCTTGGCGCCCATCGAGTCGAACCACTCCTTGTGGCCGGCCAGTTCGGACTTCCAGGCGTCGGCATCGATGGTAGTCAGCGCCTCGAAGTCGGCCTTGGTGATGTCGAGGCCGGTCCAGTCGACGTCCTCGAAATTCGGCATCCAGCCGAGCACGGTCTCGTTGGCGGTAACAGTGCCCTTGCAGCGCTGGACGATCCACTTCAGGACGCGCATGTTGTCGCCGAAACCGGGCCACATGAACTCGCCCTTTTCGTTCATGCGGAACCAGTTGACACAGAAGATCTTCGGCGTGGCATCGACGGTGTGGCCCATCCTCAGCCAGTGGTTGAAGTAGTCGCCCATGTGGTAGCCGCAGAAGGGCAGCATGGCGAACGGATCGCGCCGGACAACACCCTGCTGGCCGAAAGCGGCGGCGGTGGTTTCGGAGCCGAGGGTGGCGGCCATGTAGACGCCGTAGTTCCAGTTGAATGCCTCGTACACCAGCGGTACCGTGGTGGCGCGGCGGCCGCCGAAGATGAAGGCGGAAATCGGCACGCCGGCGGGATCTTCCCAGGCGGCGTCGACCGACGGGCACTGGCTGGCCGGGGCGGTGAAGCGGGAGTTGGCGTGGGCGGCCTTCTTGCCGGCCTTGCCGTCTTCCGGCGTCCAGTCGTTGCCCTGCCAGTCGATCAGGTGCGCCGGGGCTTCCTTGGTCAGGCCTTCCCACCAGACATCGCCGTCGTCGGTCAGCGCGACGTTGGTGAAGATGATGTTTTCCTTGAGGGTGGCCAGCGCGTTGAAGTTGGTCTTCTCGGAGGTGCCGGGGGCGACGCCGAAGAAGCCGGCCTCGGGGTTGATCGCATAGAAGCGGGTGACGCCATCCTTGTCGACGCGCGGCTTGATCCAGGCGATGTCGTCGCCGATGGTGGTGATGTTCCAGCCGCCCAGGGTTTTCGGTGGAATCAGCATGGCGAAGTTGGTCTTGCCGCAGGCCGACGGGAAGGCGGCGGCGACGTAGGTCTTTTCGCCTTCCGGCGATTCGACGCCGAGGATCAGCATGTGTTCGGCCAGCCAGCCCTGGTCGCGGGCCATGGTCGAGGCGATGCGCAGCGCGAAGCACTTCTTGCCGAGCAGGGCGTTGCCGCCGTAGCCGGAACCGTAGGACCAGATCTCGCGGGTTTCCGGGTAGTGAACGATGTACTTGACCTTGGGATTGCACGGCCACTTGCTGTCCTGTTGGCCCGGCTCAAGCGGTGCACCGATGGAATGCACGCAGGGCACGTATTCGCCATCGGTGCCGAGCACGCCGAAGACGGCCTTGCCCATGCGGGTCATGGTGCGCATGTTGACCACGACGTAGGCGGAATCGGAAATCTCGACGCCGATGTGGGCGATCGGGGAACCGAGGGGACCCATCGAGAAGGGGATCACGTACATGGTACGGCCCTTCATGCAGCCCTTGAAGATGCCGTTCAGCGTTTCACGCATGACGGCAGGCTCTTCCCAGTTGTTGGTCGGGCCGGCGTCTTCCTTCCTGGCTGAGCAGATGTAGGTGCGGTCTTCGACACGCGCCACGTCGGAGGGGTCCGAGAAGGCGAGGAAGGAGTTCGGGCGCTTCGCTTCGTTGAGCTTGATGAAGGTCCCGGCTTCGACCATTTCGGCGCACAGGCGGTCATACTCCTCCTGCGTTCCGTCGGCCCAGTGGATGTGGTCGGGCTGGGTCAGTGCGGCGATCTCGGCGACCCATTGCTTGAGGCCTTCGTGCTTGACGTAGTCGGGTGCATTCAGCGGTGCAGTCATGGCGGTGTCTCTCTCCAAGTTACTGAAATAGATAAACTTTACGCCAGTCGCCGGGAGCTGCCACCAAGACTTCGAGCGGGCGAAGGCCGTCGGCTGGGAAGCGGAGGATTATGCCAGAGGTCGGGGCTGACGTCCATCTTGGCGAGCGCCGCTAAGTACTTTCCCCAAATGGGCAGGGCGCCCGACTGTGGTACAATATTGCACAATTCAAAACACTGTTTCACGATACGAACGAAACGGAGGCAGACATGGATCCCAAGCAGTTGCGCGAGGCCGCGCTCTACTATCACCGCCACCCCAAGCCGGGCAAGATCGCGGTGACCCCGATCAAGCAGTTGACCAACCAGTACGACCTGTCGATGGCGTATTCGCCTGGTGTCGCCTTCGCCTGCGAGGAGATCGTCGCCAATCCCGCCGAGGTCAGCACCCTGACCGCCCGCGCCAATCTCGTCGGCGTCATCACCAACGGCACCGCCGTCCTTGGCCTTGGCCCGATCGGGCCGCTCGCCGCCAAGCCGGTCATGGAAGGCAAGGGCGTGCTGTTCAAGAAATTCGCCAACATCGACGTCTTCGACCTCGAAATCAGCGAGCGCGACCCCGACCGGCTGATCGACACCATCGCCTCGCTCGAGCCGACCTTCGGCGGCATCAACCTGGAGGACATCAAGGCGCCGGAATGCTTCTACATCGAGAAGAAGCTGCGCGAGCGGATGAAGATTCCGGTCTTCCATGACGACCAGCACGGCACCGCGATCGTCGTCGGCGCGGCGATCCTGAACGGACTGCACCTGATCGACAAGGATCTGACCCAGGTCAAGATCGTCACCTCCGGCGCCGGCGCCGCCGCGCTCGCCTGCCTCGACCTGCTGGTCATGCTCGGCGCGCCGGTCGAAAACATCTGGGTCACCGATATCAAGGGGCTGGTCTATGAAGGCCGCGTCGAGGAAATGGACGAGATCAAGGCGCGCTACGTCAAGAAGACCGATGCCCGCACGCTCGGCGAGGTGATCGCAGGGCGCCGACGTCTTCCTCGGGCTTTCCGCCGGCGGTGTGCTTGAAGCCCGAGATGGTCGCCAGGATGGCGACAAGCCCGCTGATCATGGCGCTCGCCAACCCGACGCCGGAAATCCTTCCCGAACTGGTCAAGCAGGTGCGCGACGACGCCATCATCTGCACCGGCCGCTCGGACTACCCGAACCAGGTCAACAACGTCCTCTGCTTTCCCTTCATCTTCCGCGGCGCGCTCGACGTCGGCGCGACGACGATCACCGAGGAAATGAAGATGGCGGCGGTCAAGGCGATCGCCGAACTGGCCCGCGCCGAACAGTCGGACGTCGTCGCCTCGGCCTACGGCGAGAAGGTTTCCGGCTTCGGCCCGGAATACCTGATCCCCAAGCCGTTCGATCCGCGCCTGATCGTCAAGATCGCGCCGGCGGTCGCCCGGGCGGGCATGGACTCGGGCGTCGCCACGCGCCCGATCTACGACTGGGACGCCTACATCCAGGGGCTCAACGAATTCGTCTACCACTCCGGCATGATCATGAAGCCGGTCTTCGCGCAGGCGAAGGTGTCGCCGAAGCGGATCGTCTTCGCCGAGGGCGAGGACGACCGTGTCCTGCGCGCCGTGCAGGTGGTGTGCGACGAGGGCATCGCCAAGCCGCTGCTGATCGGCCGCCCGAGCGAGATTGCCGAGCGGATCGAGGCGTCCGGGCTGCGCATCCGCGAAGGGGTGGACTACGAAGTGATCTACGCCGACGGTTGCGAATTCTTCGACCGCCACTTCGACGAGTTCTGGCAGACCTACCATCGCCTGATGGAGCGCAAGGGCGTGTCGCCGAACTACGCGCGCCGCGAAATCCGTCGCCGCGCGACCCTCTACGGGGCGCTGATGGTCCAGCTCGGCTATGCCGATGGGCTGATCTGCGGCACCTTCGGCCGCCACGAGACGCATCGCCAGTACGTCCAGAACGTCATCGGCACGCAGCACGGCCTCGACCGCTACTACACGATGAACCTGCTGATGCTGCCGGGGCGGACCGTCTTCATCGCCGACACCTACGTCAATTACGATCCGACCGCCGAGCAACTGGCCGACATGACGCTGCTCGCCGCCGCCGAGATCCGCAACTTCGGCATGCACCCCAAGGTCGCCCTGCTGTCGCATTCGACCTTCGGCACCGAGGACACACCGACCGCGATCAAGATGCGGGAGGTGCTGCGCATCCTGAACCAGCGCGCGCCCAAGCTCGAAGTCGAGGGCGAGATGCACGGCGACGCGGCGCTTGACGAGCAGATCCGCCTGGCCGAGTTCCCCAATTCCCGGCTCAAGGGGCAGGCCAACCTGCTGGTGATGCCGACGCTCGACGCCGCCAACATCAGTTTCAACCTGCTCAAGGTGGCGGCCGGCGACAACCTGACGATCGGCCCCATCCTGCTCGGCGCGGCGCGTCCGGTGCACATCCTGACGCCGACCGCCTCAGTCCGCCGCATCGTCAACATGACCGCGCTGACTGTCGTCGATGCCGCCTGATGCATCGCCTTAACTTGTTGTCCTATCTGCCTATTTTTGTTGATTTTCTTTGATCTCCTGCTAAACTGCCACGAAGATTGCCCGCTCATGGCAGGAGATAGCAAATGAAACAAGGATTTAGGGCAGCATTGCTGCTTGGCGTGCTGTTTGGCCTCGGCCTGAGCGGCCAGGGCAACGCCGCGACCGAAACCAGGAAGACGCAACCGGTGGCCCGCAAGGCCGACCAGAAGCCGGTCGCCGCGACGTCCAAGCAGGCCCGCAAGGCGGCGCCGACCGCTGGCAAGACGGCGCCAAGAGCGCGCCGAAGACCGCGCGCAAGGACTCGGGCCGCAACGCCTATGCGCTCCACGACGGCGCGCGCAAGTCGATCCGCCGGGTCAGCATGGCCGACGTCGATCCCGGCCGCCTGGCGCTGTTCTCGGCCTCGGCGCTGGTCATCGACCAGGAGTCCGGTCAGTCGCTGCTCGAAAAGCAGCCCCACACCGTGGTGCCGATCGCCTCCATTTCCAAGCTGATGACGGCCATGGTCGTCCTCGACGCCAGGCTCGATCTCAACGAGGTCATCACCATCGACGACGATGATGTCGACGGCCTGAAGGGCACGCGCTCGCGCCTGCCGGTCGGCACGACGATGACCCGCGAAACGGCCATGCTGCTGGCGCTGATGTCGTCGGAAAACCGCGCCGCCAACGCGCTCGGCCGCCATTATCCAGGCGGGCTGCCGGCCTTCGTGCGGGCGATGAACCAGAAGGCCCGCGCGCTCGGCATGTCCAATTCGCGCTTCGACGAGCCGACCGGGCTGTCCAGCAACAACGTGTCGACCGCGCACGACCTCGCCCGCATGGTCGCCGCTGCCGCGCGCTATCCGGAGATCCGCGCCTTCTCGACGACCGCCGGCGCGCGTATCGATCTCAACGGCCACATCCGCGAGTTCCACAACACCAACGCACTGGTCCGCAGCGACGCCAGCTGGGAGATCGGCGTCTCGAAGACCGGCTACATCTCCGAGGCCGGCCGCTGCCTGGTGATGCAGGCGCGTGTGGCCGACAAGCCGGTCGTCATCGTCCTGCTCGACTCGGCCGGCAAGATGACACGGGTCGGCGATGCCAACCGGATCAAGCGCTGGATGGAAAGCGCGAGCCTGATGGCCGACCGCCCGGTCTGAGCGATCGGCGCGGGAACCAGTCGCCAGGGGCTGCCGTTCGGCAGCCCTATTTTCTTGTGCGGGTGTAGCCGAGCGCGTGCGAGACCGCGTCGGCGGTGCGGCGGACCTGTTCGGCCCAGGCAGGGTCGTGGCGGTCGGCCGGCGCCGAGACCGACAGTGCGGCGACGACGCGGCCCTCATCGTCGTGAATCGGCGCCGCGACGCACTTGAGCCCGGCCTCGGCTTCCTCGTCGTCATAGGCGATGCCATGCCGGCGGACCTTGTCGAGTTCCCTCTCGAGCGCGGCCAGCGTCGTCAGCGAGTGCGGCGTCTTGCCCGGCAGGCCGGTGCGGCGGGCGTAATCGCGCAACTGTTGCGGCGTGTCGGCGGCGAGGAAGAGCTTGCCGAGCGAGGTCAGATGCAGCGGCGCGCGGCCGCCGACAAGATAGACCACCCGCACCAATGCCCGGCCGGACGAGGTGCGCTCGATGTAAACGATCTCGTCGTCGTGGCGGGCGCCGAGATTGATCGCCTCGCCGATGGTCTCGTGCAGTTCCTGCATGAAGGGCAGCGCCACCTCGCGCAGGCTGATGCGCGACTTGACCAGGTTGCCGAGCTCGAGCAGGCGGATGCCGAGACGGTAGGTGCCTGCATCCTGCCGTTCGACGAAGCGCGCGGCGGTCATCGCCGCCAGGATGCGGTGCGCCGTCGACGGGTGCAGGTCGGTGGCAGCCGCCAATTGCTTCAGGCTGGCCGGCTCGGGTGAAACAGCCAGCGCGTCGAGCAGCGTCATCATGCGCTCGATGACCTGAATCGACCCGGGAGTCCTGGCGAAAGCGCCGGCGGCGTCGGACAACTGGATTCCTTTATCGGTGCGGTTTGAGTAGCATTAGCCACTTTGTCTTTTTGTGCGCCGCAATATTAGCATGCGCTTGGCCCTCTACGTAACCTGCCTGGTCAACCTGATGCGCCCGTCGGTCGGCTTCGCCGCGCTGCGCCTGCTTTCCGGCCGGGGCTGCGAGGTGGTCGTGCCGCCCGCCCAGACCTGCTGCGGTCAACCTGCCTGGAGTGCCGGAAATCGCCCGCTGGCGGCCGACCTCGCGCGCCGGGCGATCGCCGGGCTGGAGGCCTATGACTACGTGGTCGTCCCCTCGGGCTCCTGCGCCGACCACATCAGCAACGTCTATCCGCAACTGCTTGCCGACGATCCGGCCTGGTCCGGGCGGGCGCAGGCGCTCGCCGGGCGCACGCACGAACTCGCCAGCTTCCTTGCCGACGTCCTCGGCATCGACTCGGTCCCCGGCAAATTCGCCGGCAGCGTCACCTATCACGATTCGTGCAAGGGCTTGCGCGGGCTTGCCATCAAGGCGCAGCCGCGTGCGCTGCTCGCCCGCGTGCGCGGCCTGACCCTGCATGAAATGGCGGAATGCGAGGAATGCTGCGGCTTCGGCGGCGCCTTTGCCGAGCGCTTCGGCGACATCTCGACGGCCATCGTCGACCGCAAGTGCGAGGCGATCGCTGCTGCCGGTGCCGACGCCGTGGTCGGCGGCGACCTCGGCTGCCTGCTCAACATCGAGGGCCGCCTGCGCCGCCGTGGCGATACCCGCACGCGCGTGCTGCATTTCGCCGAAGTCCTCGCCGGGAACGAGCCGGAATGAGCCGGGCCACGCACTCGCAGGCGATGTTCTTCCGCGACCGGGCGGCCGTCCGGGTAGCCGACCGCGGCCTGCAGCAGGCGCTCGCAAAGGCGAAGCCACTGTTCGTCGGCAAGCGCGCCCGGGGCATCGCCGCGCTCGCCGACGACGGCCTCGATCTTGCCGGCCTGCGCGCCGCCGGCGAGGACATCCGGCGCCGCGTCGTCGACGACCTCGACGTCTGGCTCGAGGTGTTCGAAGCGCGCGCCCGCGCCACCGGTGCCGAGGTCCTGTGGGCGCGCGACGGCGACGAAATCTGCGCGCACGTGATCGACATCGCCCGCCGCCACGGCGTCACCAAGGCGGTCAAGTCGAAGTCGATGCTCTCCGAGGAAGCGCGCCTCAACGAGGCGCTCGCCGCGGCCGGCATCCGTCCGGTCGAGACCGACCTCGGCGAGTACATCGTCCAGCTCGCCGGCGAGGCGCCGTCGCACATCATCGCGCCGGCGGTGCACAAGACCATCGCCGAGATCGAGGCGCTGTTCGCCAGGGAGCACGGGCGCCCGGTGCAGCCGCGCAGTTCAGCCGACATCCCGGCGATGGCGCGCGAGGCGAGGGCGGTGCTGCGCGAGCACTTCCTGTCGGCGGAAATGGGCATCTCCGGCGCCAACTTCCTGATCGCCGAAACCGGTTCGGCGGCGCTCGTCACCAACGAGGGCAACGGCCGCATGGTGACGACGCTGCCCAGGGTACATGTCGTCATCACCGGCATCGAGAAGATCGTCCCGACGCTCGCCGATTTCGCCACGCTGATGCGCCTGTTACCGCGCTCGGCGACCGGCCAGGCGATCTCCAACTACGTCTCGCTGCTCACCGGCGCCCGCCAGGACGGCGACCGGGACGGCCCGGAGAAGACCGTCTTCATCCTCGTCGACAACGGCCGTGCGGCGCTCGCCGGCTCCGACTTCGCCGACATGCTGCGCTGCATCCGCTGCGGCGCCTGCATGAACCACTGCCCGGTCTATTTCTCGCTCGGTGGCCACGCCTACGGCTGGGTCTATCCGGGGCCGATGGGGGCGGTGCTGACGCCACTCTACACCGGCATCGAGAACGCCCTCGACCTGCCACATGCCTCCACCGGCTGCAACCAGTGCGGCGCCGTGTGCCCGGTCAACATTCCCTTGCCGCGGCTGATGCACCGGCTGCGCGAGGTGCAGGCGGAACGCGGCCTGCGCCCGTGGCGCGAACGCCTGGCGCTGCGCGCCTGGGGCTGGGTCGCCGCCCGCCCGGCGCTCTACCGCTGGTTGACCCGCCGCGCCGCGCGCTACCTGCGCTGGCTGGCCGACGACAGCGGCCGCATCCGTGTCATCGGCCTGGCGCCGGGCTGGAGCGCCGGTCGCGACCTCGCCGCGCCGCCGGGCCGAACCTTCCACGAAATCTACGCTGCCAGAAAGAGAACCTGAACATGGAATTTGGCTCCCGAAGGCCCCAAGGCGATCCCGCTGTGGATCAACGGCCACGCCTACCTCACCGTCACCGAGTCATTCTTCGACGTCATCGCGCCGGCCAGCGGCGAGGCCGTGCGGCGCGTGCCGCTGACCGGCGCCGACGAGGCGGCCACCGCGCTCGCCGCCGCGCGCGCGGCGCTGCCCGGCTGGGCGGCGCTGGCGGCGGCCGAGCGCAAGGCGCTGCTTGCCGCGCTGGCCGCCGGGCTCGACCGCTACACCGGTCACTTCGCCGGGATGGTGCGCGAGGAAACCGGCTGTGACGAAGCCACGGCGCTGGCCGAAGTGGCCGCGGCGGTGGACGCCCTGCGCGACGGTCCCGCCGGCGATGCCGGCACGGTTGCTGTTTTGGTCGATGCCAGCCGCCCGCTCGCCGGTCTCGCCACGACCGTGGCGCCGTTGCTGCGCGGCGGCGCGACGGTGGTGGTCAAGCCCAGCCCGAAGGCGCCGTCGGCGGCGTTCGCACTGTGCGAGCTGAGCGCGCGCGCCGGCTGGCCGGCCGGCGTCGTCAACCTGGTGCATGGCGACGCCGATGCTATCGCCGGGCTCTGCGCGGCCGGTGCCGACTGCCTTGTCTATGCCGGCGAGGCGGACCTCGGCGCGCAGGTCGCCGCCATTGCCGCACGTTGCGGCACCCGTTTCGTCGGGCCGGCGGCATGAGCGAGCGCATCGTCTACCTCGAACGCGAGTCGATCATCGCCGATGTCCGCCGGCCGGCCTTCGCGCACGACTGGGTCGAGTACCCGAAGACGCGGCCGGACGAGGTCGTCGAGCGGCTGCAGGGCGCCACCATCGCCATCGTCAACAAGGCGCCGCTGCCGGCGGTTGCGGTCAACGCGCTGCCTGACCTGAAAATGGTCGCAGTGGCCGCGACCGGCACCAACATCGTCGACCTCGACGCCTGCCGCCAGCGCGGCATCGTCGTCGCCAACGTGCGCGGCTATGCCGAGCACACCGTGCCCGAGCACGTCTTTGCGCTGCTGCTCGCGCTGGCGCGCAACCTGGTCGCCTGGCGTGCCTCGGTGCAGGCCGGGCGCTGGCAGCAGTCGGACCAGTTCTGCCTGTTCGACCACCCGATCCGCGACCTCCACGGCGCCACGCTCGGCATCGTCGGCAGCGGCAGCCTGGGCAGCGGCGTCGCCCGCCTCGCCGGTGCCTTCGGCATGCGCGTGCTGCGCGCCGAGCACAAGGGCGTGCCGGCGCCGCGCCCCGGCTACACCGATTTCGAGCAGGTGCTGCGCGAAGCCGACGCCCTGACATTGCACTGCCCGCTGACGCCGCCGACCGAGGGGCTGATCGGCGAAGCGGAACTGCGCGCGATGAAGCCGGGTGCGCTGCTGATCAACACCGCGCGCGGCGGCATCGTCGACGAGGCGGCGCTGGTCCGCGCGCTCAAGGAAGGCTGGATCGCTGGCGCCGGCTTCGACGTCATCACCGCCGAGCCGCCGCCGGCCGGCCACGCGATGGTTGCGCCCGAGTCTGCTGGCGCTGCCCAATTTCCTGCTTACCCCGCACGTCGCCTGGGCCAGCCGGCCGGCGATGCAGGCCCTCGCCGACCAGTTGATTGCCAACATCGAAGCCTTCGTCGCCGGCAGCCCGCGCAACCGGGTCGCATGAGCGCGCGCGAGGAAATCCTGCAGCGCGTCCGCGCCGGTCTCGGCAAGGGCGACGCCAGCGGCCGCCGCGCCGCCGCCGAGGCGCTGCTGGCGGCACCGCGACGCGGGCCGCAGCCGGCCATCGCCGGCGACCTCGCCGCGCGCTTCGCGGCCAGGGCGGCAGAGTCTGGCCAGCAGCGGTCGACCATGTTGCCGCGCCGAGCGAGGCGCCGGCTGCGGCCGCCCGCTACCTGGCGGCGAACGGGCTGCCGCTGGCCGCCGTGGCGACCGGCGACATCGCCGGCCTCGACTGGGCCGGCGCCGGTCTTGAAATTTCCGTGCGCGCCGCGGTCGACGCCGACGCGACCGGCATCACCGGCTGCTTCTGCGCCATCGCCGAGACCGGCACGCTGCTCCTGCTCTCAGGCCCCGACACGCCGGCCAGCGTCAGCCTGCTGCCGGAGACGCACATCGCCGTCGTGCCTGTCGCGCGCATCGTCGCGACGATGGAAGATGCCTTCGCGCTGCTGCGCGCCGAGCGGCCCGGCATCCTGCCGCGCGCGGTCAATTTCATCTCCGGCCCGTCGCGCACCGGCGACATCGAGCAAACCATCGTCCTCGGCGCCCACGGGCCGTGCCGGGTGCACCTGATCCTGAGCGGAGACTAGCCATGACCATCGACCTTGCCGTGCGCGGCGAATACATCCAGCTCGACCAGTTGCTCAAGGCGACCGGCCTGTGCGCCTCCGGCGGTGCCGCGCATGCCGCCGTCGCCGAAGGCCGCGTGCGGGTCGATGGCGCGGTCGACACGCGCAAGCGGGCAAAATTGCGGCCCGGCCAGCCGTCGTCCTTCGCCGGCGAGGAAGTGCGGCTGGTCGCCGGCCTGCTGGCGGTGTGCCCGACCGCCTCGTCTCGAACAAGGACGAAAAGGCCAAGGAAAAGGGCGCGAGGAAGTCCTGAGCGGCTGACCGGTTGCGGTTGACCGCTGGCAATGCGTGAAAACGGGCGGGCCGCCTTCGCGGCACCGCCCTTTTTCACCGGACTGTCAGTTGTCCGCCTGGTCCAGCCAGCGGATCGGCGAGGCCAGTTCGGGGTGCTTGCCCTCCCGGCCGGCATAGCATTCGGCGATGGCGGCGAGATCGCGCGCGGGGTCGCCGGTCAATTCCAGCCAGGCAAGAATCCCCAGTTCCCGGCGCGAATAGTCGACGAAGCCGAGGGCAACCGGCACGCCTGCTGCCCGCGCGATGCGGTAGAACCCCGTCTTCCAGCCCGGCGTCAGTCCGCGCGTGCCTTCCGGGGCGATGGTCAGCAGCAGGTCGGCGCGCGTGGCGAATTCCTCGGCCATCTGGGCGACGAAGCCGGTGCGCGAGCGCCGGTTGACGGGAATGCCGCCGATGGCGCGCAGCAAACCGGCGAACGGCCAGCGGAACATGCTGTCCTTGCCCACCCAGTTGGCGCGCAGCGTGAGCGCCAGCTCGGCCAGCAGGGCGTAGAAGGCGTCCCAGTTGGAGGTGTGCGGGTAGGCGATGACGACCGCCCGCCGGGGCCGGCCAGGCGGTTCGATCAAGGTCCAGCCGAGCATCTTCAGGATCAGTCCGGCAAGTGATTTCAGCATGCGATTTACTCAGCCGCCGCAGGGGATGACGCTGCGGCTGGCTGGCAGACAGTGCAGCGGCTACTGACGACCGCCGCCAAAAGAAAGGGCACCAACCGGTTTTCCCGGCGGCGCCCTCTCCCCCCTCCCCAACTTGTGCGGCGTCGTGCGCCCGGCGGTCAGGACAGCTTGACGACGATGTCCTGCAGCGTGCCGGCGCAGTTGGCCATGCGGTCAGCGGCGTTCGACAGGTGGCGGTAGACTTCGCGTTGCTTGAACATGCGGAGGTAGTCGTCACCCTGGAACAGTTCGGTACAGGCGCGGAGGTAAGCCTTCTCGACCTTGTTCTCGGACTTGAGCGCGGCGATCGCATCGGCCATCGCCGAGGCCGGTTCCTTCTCGAGGCGTGAAAACCCTGCATCGAGCGCGTTGACGCCGGCCTTGATGTGCATCGCCATTTCCAGCGAGAACTTGTCCGGGGTCACGCCAAGGGCGTCCATTTCGTTGATGGTGCTCTTGAAGTAGTTGACGATCTCGTCGAGGCTCTGGATCGCGCGGTGCAGATCCTCGCGGTCGATCGGGGTCGAGAATGCCTCGGCCAGTATCTGGGAGTTGCGCGCCTTGATCTCGTCGGCGTCGCGCTCGTCCTGGCGGCAGCGTGCGGCGGCTTCGGCGGTGCCGGTCTCCATGAATTCGATCAGCAGGCCGGCGCTGCGCGAGACATGCTGGCACTGTTCGCGCAGCAGGCCGAAGAAGTCCGGCATCGAGGGAAAGACGCGAGCGAAGATGCGCGTCAAGACGGAATTATTCGAACCACTCATTTCGGACTTCCTCCAAGATAAAGATTAACCAGCGCATAGGAGATGATGGCGACGATCGCCGAACCGGGGATGGTGATCACCCAGGTGATCGCGATGTCGTAAGCCTTCTTCCAGCGTACCGCGTGCGGGCGCTCGGAGGCGCCGATGCCCATGATCGACGTGGCGACGACGTGGGTGGTGGACACTGGCGCGCCGATCACCGAGGCGGTCAGGATCGTGATCGCCGAGGTCAGTTGCGACGACAGCGCATGGATCGGACGAACGCGGTAGATCGCGAAGCCGAGGGTACGGACGATGCGCCAGCCGCCGGACAGGATGCCGAGGGTGATCGCCGTGGCGCAGGCGAGCATGACCCAGAACGGCACCTCGAACTTGTCGATGTAACCGCCGAGCAGCAGCACCAGCGTCAGCATGCCCATGCTCTTCTGGGCGTCGTTGGCGCCGTGCGAAAAGGCGAGGCCGGCGGCGGTGAGCGAACTGGGCGCCGCGCAGCCGCCGGTTGACCGCCGGCGTCGCCTTGGCCAGCAGCCCGGACATGATCCGGAAGACCAGGAAGCCGAACCAGAAGCCGATCAGCGGCGACAGGACCAGGGACAGCAGCACCTTGACGATGCCGGTGACCTGGCCGTTGGCGAGCTGTGCGAAGCCCCAGACGACGTGGTCGGTTCCGACGGAGACGACGACGGCGCCGATCAGGCCGCCGACCAGCGCGTGCGACGACGACGACGGGATGCCCAGCCACCAGGTCCCCAGGTTCCAGACGATGGCGCCGATCAGGCCGCAGAGCAGGATCGACAGCGAAATCAGCGGGGCCACGTCGTCGAGCGTGACGAACTTGCCGATCGTGTTGGCGACGGCGGTGCCGCCGAGCAACGGTCCGAGAAATTCGAAGGTGCCGACGATAACGACCGCCTGGACCGGGGTCATCGCCCGCGACGCGATGACCGTCGCGACGATGTTGGCGGCGTCGTGGAAGCCGTTGGTGTAGTCGAAGAACAGGACGACGATGACCGCCGTGATGGCGAGAATGTAAATGGTGTCCATCGTGATAAGCGTACTCCATCCGGGTTACCAGCAAGCAGGGTGGAACCCGCTGGAAGATTGTTGTAATAAGACCGGGGAAAACAACGTCACACTTTTTGTGTGGGCGGATAGTAATGGCAAAAATTTTTTTGTGAAAGAAATGTTGCAGTTTTTTTACCCGACTGTTGCGTCGTTCGCACCCGACGGGAAGGGTGGCGGCGGAACTTCACGACCTCGCGCCGGACACTTTGGCCGGATAATCGCGGCATGGACGAAAAACGCAAACACCTGCGCGTCCGGGCGCGCATTCCCTGCACTCTGCTGGTCGCGACGAGCGGCAAGCGCTACCCCGGGCTGACCTCGAACATCTCGTTCGGCGGTGCCGAGTTCGAGTCCGCCGAGACGATGACGCGGCCGCCGGAGCCGGTCGTTTCCGGCGTGGCGGCGATCCTGACCTTCCAGTTGCGGCGCATGGGGATCATCCAGGAACTCAAGTTCCCGTGCCGCGTGCGCTTCGTCGCCGCCAACCGCGCCGGGCTCGAATACACCGCGACGATGCCGACGGCGGAACAGCGCGCGGCGCTCGAGAAGATGCTCGAAACGCGCTCGGACCGGATCGACTGACGACTGCCTGGCTGCCCGCGCCGGGCGGCACGAAGCCATGGCGGGTCAGTACCGCCTGCGCCGCCGGGGTCGCCAGGTAAGCGGCGAAGCGGCGCGCCAGCGGGTTCGCCGCCGCCCGCCTGGTGATCACGAAGCCCTGATCGAGCGGTTCGTGCAGGTTCTCGGGAATCGTCCGGTAGCTGCCCTTGCCCGCCAGTTGCGGGCTGAGCGCCAGTGCCAGGGCGATGATGCCGACCTGCGCGTTGCCGGTGAGGACGAACTGCGCGGCCTGGCCGACGTTCTCGGCGACGATCAGTTTCGCCTCGACCTTGTCCCAGACGCCCGCCCGCCGCAGCGCCTCTTCGGCGCGCCGGCCGTAGGGCGCGTGGCGCGGGTTGGCGATCGCCACGCGGGCGATCGCCGGGTCGGCGAGCTGGCGCAGGTCGAGCCGGCCGGCGTCGAGGGTCGCGCTCCACACCACCAGCCGGCCGCGCGCGTAGGGCGTGACCGCCGACGCCGCCATGCCCGCGGCGTGCAGTTCACGCGGGTAGGCGATGTCGGCCGAGAAGAACAGGTCGAACGGCGCCCCCTGGCGGATCTGCGCGTAGAACCTGCCGGACGAACCGTAGGTCACGTCGATGCGGTCGCCGGGGTTGTCCTTGCGGAAGGCCGTGACGATCTCGTCGAGCGCGAACCTGAGGTCGGCTGCGGCGGCAATGCCGAGCGTCTCGCCCCGGGCGGCCCCCGCCACCGCCGCGAGGAACAGCCCCGCCAGCACGGCGACAAAGCGGCGGCGGCTCATCGCGCCGCTAGCCGGCGAAGCTGTCGGGCATCTGCAGCGCGACGACTTCGCCGCGTGCGGTGGCTTCACCGTTCGCGTAGACCGTCGCCTCGACCACCACCTTGCGCCCCTTGATTTCCTTGACGCGGCCGCGGATTTCCAGTTCCGGGCCGAGCGGCGTCGGCTTCAGGTAGCTGACCTGCAGCGAGCCGGTGACGAAGCGGAAAGCCGGCAGGCTGTCCATCGACCGGTTCTCGGCGCGGTACATCGCGGCGGCGGCGGTGCCGGTGCCGTGGCAGTCGATCAGCGAGGCGAGCAGGCCGCCATAGACGAAGCCGGGGATGGCCGTGTGCTCGGGGCGGGGCTGGAAGCGGGTGACCGATTCGTCGCCGTCCCAGAAGGTCCTGATCCGGTGCCCGTGTTCGTTGAGCCGGCCGCAGCCGTAGCAGTGGGCGACGTTTTCGGGGTAGAAGTCCTGGAAGGCCTGCATGATGTCTCCTGAGCGATGTGCCAGCCGCTATCGTAGGCGGTCGCGGCGCCGCTGGCTAGCGCCCGGCGCCGGGCAGACAAAGCCGCGCGGCGGGAGGATAATGGCAGTCGTTGCCGCCACATTGCGGCAGCCGACGAGGAAGCGACCGTGGATATCCTGATTGCCGCAGTGCAGGGCGGGCTGGCCAGCCTGGCCTCGTATCTGGCGGCGCACGTGCTGCTCTGCCTGGTGCCGGCCTTCTTCATCGCCGGTGCGCTGTCGGCGCTGGTGCCGCAGCAGGCCATCACCCGCTTTCTCGGGCCGGAGGCGCCGAAATGGGTGTCCTACCCGGCCGCCGCCGGCGCCGGCAGCCTGCTCGCCGTCTGCTCATGCACGATCCAGCCGCTGTTCGCCGGCATCTACAAGAAAGGGGCGGGGCTCGGGCCGGCCATCACCTTCCTGTTCTTCGCGCCGGCCGGCAACATCCTGGCGCTGTCCTACACCGGCGTCGCGCTGGGGGCGGATTTCGCCATCGCCCGCATCGTGCTGGCGCTCTCGTTCGGCATCGGCATCGGCATGATCATGGCCATGCTCTTCCGCCGCGACGAAGCCGGCCGCCAGGGCGACGCCCGCGCCTTCGTCGAGGACGCCAAGGTGCCGGGCAGGACGCTGCTCTTCGTCGGCACGCTGGTTGCGCTGCTGATCGCCGGCACGCTGAAGGTCGACTGGCTTGCCGCGCCGCTGTGGCAGGGCACGCTGGCCTGGCCGGGCGCGGTCGACGCCCAGGCGGCACTGGATCGCTGGGTGCCGGCCGACGCGGCGACCGGCGCCGAGGGGTTGAGCCTGCAGGGCGTCGGCCTGATCGCGCTGCTCGGCCTGATCGGCGCTGCCGCGTGGCGCGGGCTGGGCCAGGTTGACACCGCCGTATCGCGGCTGACCTGGGTCACGCTGGCGCTGACCGTGCTGACGCTGGCCGCTGCGGCGCTCGGCCTGCGCGTTACCGGTGACGGGCTGGCGGTCACGCTCACCGGCCGCACGCTGGCGGTGCCGCTGCTGTGTGCGGCGCTGCTGCCGCAGGCGCGCCGTTTCGACGCGTGGGACATGCAGCAGTGGCTGTGGGAAACCTGGCGCTTCGTCAAGATGATCTTCCCGCTGCTGGTGGTCGGCGTCTTCCTCGTCGGCGTCATCCGCATCTTCATCCGGCCCGAGTGGATCCAGGCCGTCGCCGGCGCCAACACGGTGCTCGCCAACCTGGCCGGCGTCGTCTTCGGCGTCTTCATGTATTTCCCGACCCTGGTCGAGGTGCCGATCGCCAAGATGTTCCTCTCGCTCGGCATGCACCCCGGGCCGCTGATCGCCTACCTGATGGCCGACCCGGAACTGTCGCTGCAGAGCATCCTGATCACCGCGGCGATCATCGGCAAGCTCAAGGCATGGACCTACGTCGGGCTGGTGGCGCTGTTCTCGACCGCTGCCGGGCTGACCTACGGCGCCTGGGTGGACGGCACGTCGGTATGGCTGCTGGCCGCCGCCGTCGCCGGCTTCGTCGGGCTGCTGGTGGGCACCCTGCAAATCATCGAACGGAGGAAGGCATGTTGATCAAGATCCTCGGTACCGGCTGCGCCAAGTGCAACCGGCTGGAACAACTGACCCGCGAGGTCGTCGCCGAACTCGGCATCGTCGCCGAATTCGCTCACATCCGCGAGATGGACAGGATCATGGAGTACCCGATCATGACCACGCCGGCGCTGGTCGTGGACGAGGTCGTCAAGGTCTCCGGCCGCATCCCGAGCAAGGACGAGATCGCCGGCTGGCTGCGCGGCTGATTCAGGAAAGTTCGAGCACGCGCAGCAGCGAGGCGGTATCGTCCGCGCCCCAGCCCTGCGCCATCAGCGCGTTGAGTTGCTGCGCGACGGTTGCGGTCAACGGCACGGGAACCCCGGATTTGCGCGCGGCTTCGAGCACCAGCCCGAAATCCTTGTGATGCAGGCGGGCTTCGATGCCGGCCGTGAAGTCGCGCCTGACCATGCGCTCGCCCATCACGTCGAGGACGCGCGAGGCGGCCGAGCCGGCGGCCAGGGCCTGCCTGACCCTGGCGCAATCGACGCCGGATGCGGCGGCGAGGCGCATCGCCTCGGCGGCGGCCTCGATGGCGGCGACCATGATCATCTGGTTGCAGGCCTTGGCCACCTGCCCGGCGCCGTTCGGGCCGATATGGACGATGCGCTGGCCGAGGCAGTCGAGCAGCGGGCGGACGCGTTCCAGTACCTCGGCATCGCCGCCGGCCATGATCGCCAGCGTCGCATCGATGGCGCCCTGGGCGCCGCCCGAAACCGGCGCGTCGAGCATGTGGATGGCGCGTTCGGCGAGGCGGGCGGCGATGCGGCGGGCCGCATCGGGGGCGATGGTCGAGCAATCGACCAGCACCGAGCCGGCGGCCATGCCGTCGATCAGGCCATTCCGCGCCGAGGGCGACGGCCTCGACATCGGCGCTGGAGGTGATGATGGTGAACACCACATCGCAGCATGACGACCGAGTTCGGCCGGTGTCGCGCACACGGTCGCCGGCAGACCGGCGGCGCTTTCCGGACGGCGCGCCCAGACGTGCAGGTCGTGGCCGGCCCGCTGCAGATGCAGCGCCATCGGGCGCCCCATGGCGCCCAGCCCGATGAAGCCGACCTTCATTCCTGGCCCGACAGCCGTTCGAGCAGTTTCAGCACGGCGATCGAGTCTTCCTCGCCGAGGCCGGAGCCGACCATGGCGTTGAACATCTGCGCCGTCGCCGCCGAGCCGGGCAGGCAGAGGCCGAGTTCGTGCGCCGTCTGCATGACGATGTTCAGGTCCTTCTCGTGCATCCAGCTCTTGAAGCCCGGCTTGAAATTGCGGTCGAGCATGCGCTGGCCGTGGTTTTCGAGGATCTTCGAATAGGCGAAGCCGCCGAGCAGCGCCTCGCGCACCTTGCCGCGGTCGACGCCGTTTTTGGCGGCAAAAGCGAAGGCCTCGGCCACCGCCAGCACGCCCATGCCGGTGACGATCTGGTTGGCCGCCTTGGCCACCTGGCCGGCGCCGGACGCGCCGACATGGACGATGTTCTTGCCCATGCACTCGAACGCGGGCCTGGCGCGAGCGAAAGCCGCTTCGGAGCCGCCAGCCATGATCGACAGCGTGCCGGCGATGGCGCCGACCTCGCCGCCGGAGACCGGCGCATCCATGAAATCGATGCCGGCGGCCGCGAGATCGACGCCGATCCGGCGCGCGGCGGCGGGGGCGATGGTGCTCATGTTGACTGCGACGAGGCCGGACCCTGCGCCCTGCGCGACGCCGCGCATGACCTCGGCGACATCGGGCGCATCGGCGACCATCGAGATCACCAGTTCGTTGCCGCGTGCGGCATCGGTGGCGTTCGCGGCAGCCGAGCGCGCCGGCTTCGAGCAGCGGCCGCATTGATTCGGAGCGGCGCGCCCAGACCGTGACCCGATGGCCGCCCTTCAAGAGATTGAGGGCCATCGGGCGTCCCATGATGCCGAGGCCGATAAAACCGATTTTCATGGCGTGCTCCTCAATAGGGAAGCGGGAATTCTAGCCCAACGCACCCTGGCTGGCTTTGCTGGCTGCAGGAAGGCGACTGCTGCGGCGGCAGAACAGGCGGACAACGATCCTTGGTGGGATTCGCCTGCCCAGACCGTAAAATGCCGCAATGGACCTGATAACCCACGGCGTGCTCGGCGCCACCTTGGCTGCCACCCTGGCGCCGTCCCACCAGCGCCGACTCGCTGCGGCTGTCGGCATGGTTGGCGGCATGCTGCCGGATGCGGATACCCTGATCCAAAGTCCGGACGATGTACTGCTGGTGCTGGACTATCACCGCCACTTCACCCACGCACTGGCGTTTGCACCCATCGGCGCCCTGATTGCCGCATTGCTGCTGTGGCCATTGCTGCGGAAAACCCTGAGCTTCCCCAGGATCTATCTCTACAGCCTGGCGGGTTACGGTGTTGCCGGCCTGCTCGATGCCTGCACCAGCTACGGCACGCATCTCTGGCTGCCATTCTCCGAACGCAAGGAAGCATGGAACCTGATCGCCGTCTTCGATCCCCTATTCACTCTGCTGCTCTTGGTGCCGCTGGCCCTGGCGCTACGGCGGCCGCAGCGTCACTGGGCACCTGTCGGTCTGACCCTGGCGGCGGCCTACCTGGGACTCGGCATGTTGCAACACCAACGCGCCGAAACCGCCCTGCGCGACGTCGTCGCTGCGCGGGGCCACCCGGCTCCCAATGCGGTGATCAAGCCAACCATGGCCAATCAAGTGCTCTGGCGCACGCTTTACGTGCATGAAGGGCGCCTGCAGACCGATGCCTTCCATCTGGGCTGGAAGGTGCGCCACTACCCGGGCGAGTCAGCCCCGCTGATGGATCAGGCGGCCGTAGCGCGCGTGGTTGGCGATCATCCCCGGCGACGCGAAGACCTGGAACGCTTCCGACGCTTTTCCGACGGATTCCTGATTGCCGATGCCACCCGGCCGGGCTTTGTCGGCGACGGTCGCTATGCGTTGCTGCCGACGCGGATTGCACCGATCTGGGGACTCGAATGGACCGCTGACGGTGCACCGGCCTTCGTCACCCGCCGCGAAGTGACACCCGAGATTCGTCAGGCCTTCATTGCCATGCTGCTGGGACGCTGAGCCGCGCTGAACCGTCGAGCGGACAAACTCGACGCAGAATCAAACCGTCTGAAAACAGCGCTTGCAGACCCGCGAATTTCCCTCCAGCACATGCCCGTATTTTCGGCATTGCCGATCGATGGCCAACAACGCCAGTTGCGGTCGTTTCGAGGCCAACCAGAAGATGCCGAGCGTCGCGGCAATGAACGAGATGTGTTCGCCGACCACATTGCCAAACAGATCCAGCGCCACGGGTTTGAACAGGGTGGCTGCCAGCATCAAGCTTGCCGAAACAACAAAAAACACGACGTTGGCAAAGAGTTTTGCCTGGTCTTCAAGCTTCTCTTCTGAAGGGGTCACGGGAAAGCTCCGTGGTAACAACAGGGCATTGTCAAGGATACCCATTTCCCGCAAAATCGTTGACCGCCCCGGGATGTTACTATTCCAGGCGGTGGCGGCCATCCGCCTGGTCCGCAAGCAGTGTGATGGCCCGCCGAGTTGATTCGTCCCTGTATGGAAATTGAAAGGATTTTGCTCATGCAGGAGCGGGTTGGCTTGCGCCTTGTCGCTGCGACGATTTCTCCAGTTGTCCAGCGGTGGTTGATGTCCCGGGAAAAATGAGCAGGTATTACATCAATTCAGGGTCGGCAATCGAGGAACTTGCCCTTGGCGAAAAGCTGGGCAGCGGTGCCGCCGCGAATGTATTCGCCGTCAACGCACCAGCGCGGCTTGCCGACAGCGCGGCAAAGATCTATCTCGACCCCAAGACCATTGATGCAGAAAAGATAGGCGTCCTCGTCGAAAAAGTGCCGGCGCAGTTGTGGACTGCCCTGGGCTCTGGCGCCCACTACCCCCAATATGCCTGGCCGCAACAGATTGTCTACGGCAAGTCGGCGCTTCGGCAGGGGGCTGCAGCCTGTGGGACTCCTGATGCCGAAGGTCAACCTGCTGGAGACCGTTACCCTCGACGCCTACTTCGACCCGTCGTCAGGCAGGATGATGGGTCTTGACGGGCACAGGCTCGCCCTGCCAAGAAAGGTGGCGATCGCCATCAATCTGTGCAAATTGCTGGGTGAATTGCACTCCAGGCAGGTTTACTGCGTTGATTTCAAGCCGAAGAACATACTGGCGAACAGAAACAGCGGCATCGTTACCCTTCTCGACTGTGACAGCTATTCCGTCGTTTCGGGCAACGGAAACTACTATCCGGCGACACCTCCCGCCAAGGGTCATGTCGCGCCGGAGGTACTGAAAAACAAGGGTGTCGGCGCCGACCTGGCCGAGGCTCAGGATTGCTTCGCGCTGGCGCTCGGCCTGTTTCAGCTATTCAATTACGGCGTTTCTCCGTTTTCGGGAAGGATAAACAAGGGTTGGCTGGAGGCTGGCGGACGATGATGCGCGCGTCGCGGCGGGTTACTACCCCTACGGGCTCCATGCCAATCCGGCAATCAATCCGCTCCCCTGGTCGGTGCACGATTGCTTGCCGGTTTCGTTGCGGGAGATGTTCGACAGGGCCTTTCGGGAAGGCAAGGGAAGGCCGGCAGCCCGGGAGTGGGAAGATGTCCTGCGTGGGCTGCGCGAGAAGGCGAAGTATGTCACCTGCAAGGAATATCCGAACGATCCGGAGCATATTCATTTCGCCGGGCTGCCCTGTTGCCGGTGTGAGCGTGACAAGCGCATCGCGGCGCCGGAAGAGAGCAGTGCAAGTCATCAGCCTGCGGACATCGGGATCGAGAACCGGAGCCTGGAAAGCGAAGCCGCAGCGCCAACTGCTCCCCAGGCGCCGTTGCCCAAGGCGGCTTCCGGATCGCGGCGCTGGAATGTGTGGATTGTCTGGATTGTCGCGGTGGCTCTGGCAGTCGCCCTGCTGACGTTTCTTGGCAGTCACGATGGCGACAGTCCGTCAACCCATGTTCGCCCGCCGCCGCCGTCGCCCCCGGCGAGTCAGGCACCCGGCGAGTCCAGGGGTGGCGGGATGGGTGCATCGATCAATCCGGCAATGCCACCGGCGGGTGGTGCGGAGCGCAAGCCGTTTACCAGGGAACAAATTTATTATTGTCTGGCAAAGGAATACAGGAAGGATGCCATCAACAACATTCTTTCCAGAACCGAAACGCCAGTGCCCGCTTCGTTTTTCGCGGATATCGCCGATTACAACGCGCGCTGCGGGAACTACACATTCTCCAATCCGGACTTCCAAACCGCCAAATCGATCTTCGAGCACAACAAGGCGAGCCTTCTCGATGAGGCCACTGCGGAGGCTGAATCATTCAGGAAGTACGCCCTTGGCTCATCGTCAACTGGCGCTGAAGAGGTGCGTGATGAGGGAGTGCGCCCGGACAGGGCTGGGGAAGCGGCCGGCCAGAAGCCGGAGACGGCCCGGCCCCGGCAGCCCGAGCGGCCGAAGGCCCAGGGTGCGCCTGTCGTATCGGGTCAGCGGGAAAAGCCTGCGGCTGCAAGCGTGTTGCCTGCCGTGCCGGGTACGGACAAGTCTGCCGGGAGCGATTCGCCGGATCGCGGAAAGGCCGTTGTTCGGCCGCAGGAGCCTGATCCGGCCGGGGTTGATCGCGCGCCGGTCGTTGCGTTGCGACAGGAGAAACCGCTGACTTCGAGTCTGGTCACCGCCATACAGCGCGGCGACAGATCGATGGTCAATGAGTACCTGAATCGCGGCACGAATCCCAACGAAATCCTGTCCAACGGAGCCTCACCGTTGAAGAACGCGGTGGTGAGTTCCAGTACTTCCGTGGCTGAGTTGCTCCTGAGTCGAGGCGCTGACGCAAATGCCAGGGACGCCACCGGGAAAACCGTGCTGTTCTGGGCGCGACGAATGAATAACCAGGCAATGGTTCAGATGCTGCTCAGTCATGGCGCGCAGGACTGACGGGGCGGAACCGATGCCCGGCACCGCGGGCAGGGTCGTCAGCGACCGCAGCTGACGCCGTCGCCGCGCTTGAAACCCATCTTCGCGAGCAGCTTTTCCGGCGGGCAGAAGCCGGTGAAGCCGCTTTGCAGCAGGTTGAGGCCGACGAAGGCGGTGAAGGCGAGGAACCACTTCGGAAACGAAAACCGGGCTGCCGGTCCAGCCGAGGGCGAGCGAGAGCAGGACGAAAAAGCCCGCCATGATGCGGATGATGCGTTCGATGGTCATGATTGATGCTCCTTGAGGAAGGCTGAGTAGTAAAGGACGGGAATCACCACCAGCGTCAGCAGGGTGGAGACGAGGATGCCGAAGATCAGGCTGATCGCCAGCCCGTTGAAGATCGGGTCGTCGAGGATGAACAGGGCGCCGAGCATGGCGGCCAGCGCGGTCAGCGCGATCGGCTTGGCGCGCACCGCCGCCGACTGCACGACCGCCTCGCGGAAGGGGATGCCGCTGGCGACCTGCTGGCGGATGAAATCGACGAGCAGGATGGAGTTGCGGACGATGATGCCGGCCAGCGCGATCATGCCGATCATCGAGGTCGCGGTGAATTGGGCGCCGAACAGCGCATGGCCGGGCATGACGCCGATGATGGTGAGCGGGATCGGCGCCATGATGATCAGCGGCACCAGGTAGCTGCCGAAGTGGGCGACGACCAGCAGGTAGATCAGGATGAGGCCGACCGCGTAGGCGATGCCCATGTCGCGGAAGGTTTCGTAGGTGACCTTCCATTCGCCGTCCCACTTGATGCTGTAGCCGGCATAGGGGTCGGGCGGCTGGCGGAGGAACCATTCGCCCAGCGTGCCGCCTTCCTTGAGCGGCATGCCGTTGACCTGCGAGCGGATGTCGAACATGCCGTAGAGCGGTGAATCGAGCTTGCCGCCCATGTCGCCGACGACATAGACGACCGGCAGCAGATCCTTGTGGTAGATGGCCTTTTCGCGCGCGGCGTCGCGCACCTCGACCAGTTCGGAAACCGGTACCAGGTTGCCGTCGCGCGAACGGACACGGAGCTTGAGCAGGGCATCCAGATTGGACTGCTTCTCGGCGGGCAGCGTGACGCGCACCGGAATTTCGAACTTGGAGTCGGTGTTGCGCGCCGGGGTGACATCCTGGCCCGCGAGCCCCATGCTCACCACCTCGACGATGTCGCTCTGCGCCACGCCGAGCAGCGCCGCCTTGTTCTGCAGCACGTGCAGGACGGCCTTGCGCGAATCGGCCTCGATATAGTCGTCGACCGCAACAATGTCCCTTGTTTCCTCGAAAGCCTTGCGCACTTCCTTGCCGACGCGCATCTGGCCCTTGTAGTCGGGCCCGTAGACTTCGGCGACGATCGGTGACATCACCGGCGGTCCCGGCGGCACTTCGACGACCTTGGCGACGCCGCCGCTCCGCTTGCCGATCGCCTCGACGCGGTCGCGCACGGCGATCGCGATCTCGTGGCTCTTCTGCGAACGCTCATGCTTGTCGACCAGGTTGACCTGGATGTCGCCCTTTTCCGGCGCGGCGCGCAGGTAGTACTGGCGCACCAGGCCGTTGAAGTTGATCGGGGCGGCGGTGCCGGCGTAGGCCTGGTAATTGACCACCTCGCCAAGCTGCGCCAGTTCGCTGCCGATCTCCTGCAGCACGCGCGCGGTTTCCTCGACCGGCGTGCCGACCGGCATGTCGAGGATGACCTGGAACTCGCCCTTGTTGTCGGAGGGCAGCATTTTCAGCACGACCAACTGGAAGTACGCCAGTGATACCGAACCGAGGATCAGCACGATGACAGCGATGCCGAGCTTGACGCGGGCCGCCCCGCCTTTGATCGGGTCGAGGAACGGCGTCAGCAGCTTGCGGAAGGTGCTGTCCAGCCTGGCGTCGAGTTTCGATGGCTGATGATCGTGGCCGGTACCGGACGGGCGCATGAACTTGAGCGCCAGCCACGGCGTCACGACGAAGGCGACGGCCAGCGAGATCGCCATGCCCATCGACGAGTTGATCGGGATCGGGCTCATGTAGGGCCCCATCAGGCCGGTGACGAAGGCCATCGGCAGCAGGGCGGCGATGACGGTCAGCGTGGCGAGGATGGTCGGGCCGCCGACCTCGTCGACGGCGGGCGGGATGATCTCGAACAGGCTCTTTTCGGGGTGGAGGCCCTGCCAGCGGTGGATGTTCTCGACGACGACGATGGCGTCGTCGACCAGGATGCCGATCGAGAAGATCAGTGCGAACAGCGATACGCGGTTCAGCGTGAAGCCCCAGGCCCACGAGGCGAACAACGTCGCGGCCAGGGTCAGGGTCACGGCGACGCCGACGATCAGCGCCTCGCGCCAGCCGAGGGCGAAGAAGACGAGAAGGACGACGAACGCGGTGGCGAAGATCAGCTTGCCGATCAGCTTCTGCGCCTTTTCGGTGGCGCTGGCGCCGTAGTTGCGGGTCACCGTGACTTCGACGCCTTCCGGAATGACGGTGTTTTTCAGGCTCTCGATGCGCTTGATCGCGGCATCGGCGATGTCGGCGGCGTTGACGCCCGGCTGCTTCGACATCTGCACGGTGACCGCCGGAAACTCGCCGTCCTTGCTGCCGAACCAGGCGTAGGCCTTGGGCTGGTCGGGGCCGTCCTCGACCGTCGCGACGTCGCTGATGAATACCGGCTTGCGTTCGTTGGCGCTGCCGCGCACGGCGACGACCAGTTGCCTGACGTCCGCCGCCGATTCCAGGTAGGTGCCGGTCTGCACCAGAACGTCGCGATTGCCGGCGGTGATGTTGCCCGATGATTGCAGCGCATTCGACACCCTCAGCGCGGCAACGATTTCCTGCGGCGTGACGCCGAAGGCGTTCATCCGCTCGGCGTCCATCAGCACGCGAATGGCGTGGTTGGGGCCGCCGATCGTGGAGACATCGCGCGTACCCTTGATCCGCTTCAGTTCGATCTCGACGGCGCGCGCCACCTGCTGCAGTTCGAAGGCCGAGCGCTGCGGATCCCTGGTCCAGAAGGTGAACGAAAGGATGGGCACGTCGTCGATGCCGCGCGGCTTGACCACCGGTTCCAGCACGCCGAGATTCGGCGACAGCCAGTCGCGGTGCGATTGCACGGTGTCGTGCAGGCGGACAACGGCATCGAGATATTTGAGGCCGACGTCGAACTGTACGGTGATGATCGCCATGCCGGGCCGCGACACCGAATAGACGTGCTCGACGCCGTGCATGCGCGAGAGCACCTGCTCGGCCGGGCGGGCGACGAGATTCTCGACATCTTCCGCCGAGGCGCCGGGGAAGGCGACGATGACGTCGGCCATCGTCACGTCGATCTGCGGCTCCTCCTCGCGCGGCGTGACCAGCGTCGCGAACACGCCGAGCAGGAAGGCGACCAGCGCGAGCAGCGGCGTCATCCGCGAGTCCTGGAAAGCGGCGGCGATGCGCCCGGAAACACCCAGGGACGCGCCGGGCGAAGCGGCTTCGCGGTTCATCGCCTACTTGCCCGACTTGAGCTGGATGCCGGCCCTGACCGGGTCGGTCACCACCTTGTCGCCTGCGGCGAGGCCGGCCAGCACTTCGATCTCGCCCTCGCCGACGGGGTCGCCGAGACGCAACTGGCGCAGGCTCAGGCGGCCGTCGGCAGCCTGCACGTAGACGGCGGCCACCTCGCCGCGGCGCAGCACGGCAACCGCCGGCACGGTCAGCTTTTCGGCCTGGCCGGTGACGAAATGAACGCGAGCGAACATGCCCGGCGTCGCTTCCGGAACATCGGGCAGGTTGACGCGCACCTGCGAGACGTGCGTCGCCGCGTCGGCGGTCGGCAGCAACTGGACCGAGGTGGCGTCGACCCACTTGCCCAGTTCGGGAAACTCGACCTTCGCCGCCTTGGCGGCGCGCATCTCCTTGAGGCGGTACTGCGGAATACTGGCGACGACGCGCAGGCTGCCCGGCTGGTAGATCGTGAACAGCGGCTTGCCGGGCGTCGCCATGTCGCCCGGCTCGGCGTAGCGGCGGGCGACGATGCCAGCCATCGGCGCGACGATGGTCGCGTGGCTCTGGCTGGCGCCGGCGGCGGCGCGGTTGGCGGCGGCGGCGTCGAAATCGGCCTTCGCCTTGTCGAGGGTGGCGGGGCTCATGAACTTCTGCGCCACCAGGCTTTTCGTCCGCTCGTAACTGACCCTGGCGTTGGCGTACTGCGCCTCGGCGGCGCGCGCCGCCTCGTCGGCCTCGCGCGCGTCGATGCGCATCAGCACGTCGCCCTTCTGCACGCGCTGGCCGGCGTCGGCGCGCACGTCCAGCACGCGGCCCTGGAGCTGTGCCGCGACCGTCGCCTGCTGCACGGCCTCGACCAGCGATTCGGCGGGAAAGCCGACGGCGACGGCATGCCGCTGCGCGACGACGGTCGGCAGCTCGGCGGCGACGGCGGTTGCGGTCAACGCCCAGAAAAGACTGAAAATCAGTTTTGTCTTCATATATATAAGGATACGCTAATTAATGCTTTCGGTGCAAGAAGACCGCCCCTGCAACCAAAGGCCACGATGGCTGTCAGAGCAAGCCAGGAGGCCACCCATGAGCAATCTCGGCCAGGAAACTGTCCTTTCCGTCCATCACTGGAACGATACGCTTTTTTCATTTCGCACGACGCGCGACCGTGGCCTGCGCTTCGCCAGCGGCCAGTTCCTGATGCTCGGCCTCGAGGTCGACGGCCGGCCGCTGACGCGCGCCTACAGCATCGCCAGCGCGAGCCATGCCGAGCATCTCGAATTCTTCAGCATCAAGGTTGCCAACGGGCCGCTGACTTCGCGCCTGCAGCACCTGCAGCCGGGCGACCCGATCATCGTCGGGCGCAAGCCGACCGGCACGCTGCTGCTGCGCGACCTGCGCCCGGGGCGGCGCCTCTTCCTGTTCGCCACCGGCACCGGGCTGGCGCCGTTCATGAGCCTGATCCACGATTTCGAGACGTGGGAGCGCTTCGAGCGCGTCGTCCTCGTGCACGGGGCGCGCCAGCAGAGCGAACTGGCCTACCGCGACTACCTCGAGCAGGGCATCGCCGAGGACGAGGTCTTCGGGGAATGGGCGCGCGACAAGCTGGTCTACTACCCGACCGTGACGCGCGAGCGCTTCCGCAACGAGGGCCGGCTGACCGAACTGATCGAATCCGGCAAGCTGTTCGCCGACATTGGCGAGGCACCGCTCGATGCTGCGACCGACCGGGCGATGATCTGCGGCAGCCCGGCCATGCTGGCCGATACCGCCGCCATGCTCGATGCCCGCGGCTTCAAGGTGGCCCGCCACTACACCGGCGAACTGGGCGACTACGTGATCGAGCGCGCCTTCGTCGAGAAGTGACTGGAAACCGTAGTTGACGCGCCCGATGGTGCGTTTGGCTGGTGGCTGGCGCGAAGCGGGGTTCGCGCGGCTGTGCCAGATGGCGGAGCGGAGCGTCCGCGGATCCACCAGCTGGCGGTCGCGCCCATCAGTGAGCACAGCGTGACGACGAGGACGCCGTTGCGCCAGGCGGCGACATCGTAGAAGCGGGCGCCGTTGACCATCTCGCCCTGCCAGCCGAGGTCCATGACCCAGCCGACCAGCGGCTGCAGCAGTGCGCCGGCGAGGAAACCGCCCATGTTGGCGACGCTGGTCAACATGCCGGACAAGAGTGGCGGGTTCACTTCCTTCGAGCACGCCCAGGTCAGGCTGAAGCCCGCCGTCGCCAGACCCATGACGGCGAACAGTGTAGGACGAGCCACGGAGGCATGCAGGACAGCAGCGGCATCGTCGTGCCGGACCACCAGATCATCCAGATTGCCGCGTAGAGGTGGGCGGTGGCGATCAGCACCGGCTTGCGCCGGCCGAGGCGGTCGGACAGCGTGCCGAGGAAGAAGCAGCCGAGCGCGAAGCCGCCGAACCACAGCGACAGGTGGCTGGCCGCCACCGGCCGCGCCAGGCCGTGCACCTGCATCAGGTAGGGCGTCGCCCACAGCCCGCCGAAGGTGAAGAAGGCGCCGGCCATGCCGGTATTGACGACGATAGCCGGCCAGGTGGCGCGGTTGCGGATTACCGACAGCAGCCCGGTAAGGACGACGGTGCGGTCGAACTTCGGCGCGTGCGCGCCGTCGCCGCTGTCCGGCCGGTCGCGCACGATGATCCAGCAGGCGGCGGCGAGGACCAGCGAGACGACGCCGATGCCGATGAACACGCCACGCCAGCCGGTCGCCTGGGCGATGCCCGAGAGCGGCGCGCCGGCCAGCACCGAGCCGAGGTTGCCGACCAGCATGCAGATGCCGACCATCGTCGCGAAGCGGCTTTCCTCGAACCAGACCGCGATCAGCTTGAGCATGGCGATGAAGGTCACCGAAACGCCGAGTCCGATCAGCGTGCGCCCGGCCAGCGCCCAGTCGAGCGTCGGGGCGAAGCCGAACATGAAGCTGCCGAGGCCGCCGACGATGCCGCCGAGCGCCAGGATCCGGCGCGGCCCGAGCGTGTCGGCGAGGATCCCGGTGGGGATCTGCATCAGCGTGTAAACGTAGAAATAGGTCGCCGCCAGCACGCCGAGCGAAGCCGCCGAGGTCGAGAAGGCGACTGCCAGATCCTGGGCGATGCCGGCCGGCGCGAAGCGCTGGAAGAAGGACAGCACGTAGGCCAGCGCGACGACTCCCAGCGCCAGCCAGCGCCGGCGCTTCTGCTCGGCGGTCAGGGCGGGCATCGGTTCAGGTCTTCTGGCGGCGCAGCAGCACGGTCAGGATCGGCGGCGTGATCAGCGTGGTCAGGATGACCATGATGACGATGTCCGAGAACATCGCCTCGCTCATGACGCCGAGCTGCTTGCCGACCATCGCGAAGATCAGCCCGACCTCGCCGCGCGGCACCATGCCCCAGCCGACCAGCCAGGGGTTCATGCCCTTGCCGGCGGCGAAGCCGGCGACCAGCTTGCCGATCACCGCCACGACGGTAATGCCGAGCGCCACCATGACCACCTTCGGGTCGGCCAGCACGGTCAGGTCGACCTGCATGCCGGTGAGCACGAAAAAGACGGGTACGAAGAAATAGCCGATCGGCTCGATCATGTGTTCGTGCTGGTGGCTGGTGTGGCGCGTAAGCACCTTGTTCATCGCCGCGCGGCGCTCCGGGTTCATGTCGGGGCCGAGCAGCGGCTCGAGATCCTGGACCAGCTTGGGCGTCTCGAATTCCTTGAGGAAGACCGGCTCGAACAGCAGGCCGGCGGCAAAGGCGCCGATGATCGGCGCGAGGCCGATGGCGTGGGCCAGCCAGGCCATGAACAGGCCGACGACGAGGACGATCGAAAAGAGCATCGAGTGGCTGCTGTCGAGTTGCGACAGCCAGCGCAACAGGCGCGGCGCGATCGCGCGGCCGATCACGATGGAGCCGCCGAGAAAGGCAACCGCCTCGCCGATGATCAGCGCGACTTCGCCGACGCTGACCGTGCCGACCTGGACCAGGCTGGAGACGACGGCGAGGATGACCAGACCGAGGACGTCGTCGATGACGGCGGCACCGAGGACGACCTGCGCCTCCGGCATCTTCAGCTTGCCGAGGTCGCGGAAGACGCGGCCGGTGATGCCGACCGAGGTCGCCGCCAGGGTCGCGCCGAGGAACAGGTAGGCGTTGAAGTCGAGGCCCGGCAGCAGCAGCGGGCCGACGACGAAGGCGCCGAGCGAGAAAGGAATCGCGATGCCCACCATACCGACCATCGAGGCGCGGGCGCCGACGCTGACCAGATCGCCGAGGCGTGTTTCGAGGCCGATCTGCAGCAGCAGGATGATCACCCCCAGTTCGGCCATGAACATGATGATCGGATCCTTGGGGATACCGTCGAAGTAGTGAAAGCCGAGCAACCCGAGATTGCCGAGGACGACGCCGAGCAGCAGTTCGCCGAGCACGGCCGGGAAGCCGACGCGCTCGGCGAGCGGCGCGAAGAGGCGGGCGGCGAGGATGATGATGACCAGCCAGAGCAGGTTTTCACCGATCACGCCGGAACCGGCGGCGAGCGCCGGCCAGGCGGCGGCGAGCAGGGCGATGGGGAGGAGGCGGCGGAGCATCATCGGGTTCCTTGGTCGGTCGGGGCGAAAGCGCGACGCGGGCCGCGCCGGGTCAATGTATCAGTTGGTACTGCAACAAGTAGGTTCCGGCCCCGGCGAGGTAGCCGATCAGCGCCAGGCCGCTGATCTTCCTGACATACCAGAAGAAGTCGATCTTTTCGAGGCCCATCGCGGCGACGCCGGCCGCCGAGCCGATGATCAGGATCGAACCGCCGGTGCCCGCGGCATAAGCGAGGAAATGCCAGAGGAAATGATCGGTCGGGTACTTGGAGAGGTCGTTCATGCCCATCGACGCGGCGACCAGCGGCACGTTGTCGACGACCGCGCTGACCAGGCCGATGACCAGCACGATGATGTCGAGGCGACCGAGGGTCTGATCGAGCCACAGCGCGAGTGCGGAAAGGATGTGCGTGTGTTCCAGGGTGGCGACCGCGAGCAGGATGCCGATGAAGAACACCAGCGAACTCATGTCGATCCTGGAGAGCGCGTGGGCCAGTGTCAGGTGGTTCTTGTACTCGTCCTCCTTGCGGCGGTGGATCAGGTCACCGACCAGCCAGAGGATGCCGAGGCCGAACAGGATGCCGAGGTAGGGCGGCAGGTGGGTGATCGTCTTGAAGGCCGGCACGGCAACGAGGATGGCGAGCCCCAGGAAGAGCATCGCCTTGCTCTCGAACACGCTGGTCTTGAGGCCGTGGTCGCATGTCGACGTGCTCGGGGGAGATCACCGGCCGGCCGCGCAACACGTAGGCGGTGATGGTCAGCGGCACGAGCAGGCTGACGACCGAGGGGACGAAGACCGAAGTGATGATGCCCATCGCGGTGATCTGGCCGCCGATCCACAGCATCGTCGTCGTCACGTCGCCGATTGGCGACCAGGCGCCGCCGGAATTGGCGGCGATGACGATGATGCCGGCGAAGAACAGGCGGTCGGCGTGGTGCGAAAGCAGCTTGCGCATCAGCGAGACCATGACGATGGTCGTCGTCAGGTTGTCGAGCAGCGCGCTCAGGAAGAAGGTCACGAAGCCGACCAGCCACATCAGGGTGGACAGTTGCTGCGTCCTGATCCGCTTGGTGATCACCTCGAAGCCGTTGTGCGCGTCGATCACCTCGACGATGGTCATCGCGCCCATCAGGAAGAAGATGATCTGCGCCGTGGCCATCAGCGACTCGCCAAGCTGGTGCGAGACAAGCATGGTGATCGGCGGTGGCCATCGCGTAGATCGTCCACAGCAGGCCGGCACCGATCAGGGCCGAGGCCGACTTGTTGATCTTGAGCGCGTGCTCGAGCGCGATGGCGGCGTAGGCGATGACGAAGACGACGACCAGTGCGGTCAGCATTTCTTGCCTCCTGTGGTTGGCGCTGATACGACGCGAGCGCTGGATTCTAGCATTGGGGCTGCACCCGGCAGGCCTGCGGAAAACCCTTGGCCGCCGTCAGCCGAGCGTCTCGATCAGCAGCGCCTCGATCTCCTGGCGGCCGACGCTGGTGGCCATCGCGATCAGCGTGAAGCCGGGCTTGAGCTGGAATTCCCTGTCCGGATTGAACTGCCAGTTGCCGGTGCGCTCGCGCACCGCGAGCAGCACGTAGTTGGCGCTGCGCAGCTTGAGTGACCCGAGCGGCTTGGGAATGAAACCGCCCGGCACCGGCACTTCCTCGATGCGCAGGCTTTTCTCCGACTTCAGCATCTCCTCGAGGAAGGAAACGACGTTCGGGCGGATCATCGCCGAGGCCATGCGCATGCCGCCGGTGAAGTCCGGCGAGACGATGGCGTCGGCGCCGGCTTTCCGCATCTTCTCGATGTTGCGCTGTTCCTGGCAGCGGGCGACGACGCGGATCGTCGGCTTCAACTGCTTGGCGGTGATGACGATCATCAGGTTGCGCGAGTCGTCGCCGGTGATCGCGAAGACACCCTTGGCGTCCTCGATGTCGGCCGCCAGCAGCATGTCGTCGTCGCTGGCATCGCCGTGCAGGTAGAGCAGGCCGGGGTTCTTCTCCCGGTATTCCATGATGCGGTCGAGATCCTCGTCGATCGCCACGTAGTGCCGGTTGGTCGCTTCCAGCTCGCGCCCGATGTTGCGGCCGACACGGCCGAAGCCGCAGAGGATGTAGTGGCCCTTGAGTTTCTTGATGGTCTTTTCCATACGTTTTCTCCGCAGGGTTCCGTCGAGGTCGGTTTCGAGCAGGATGACGGTCACCACCGAGAACAGCAGCGACAGGTTGCCGGCGCCGAGGATGCCGATGACGACCGTGAAAATGCGCGCCGGCTGGTTGCTCGACATGTCGATGATCTCGCCGAAGCCGATCGTGGCGACGGTGATGAAGGTCATGTAGAAGGCATCGAACCAGGAATACTTGCCTTCGGTCAGGTAGTGGTAGCCGAAGGTGCCGAGCACGTGGACGAAGACCAGCAGGCCCAGCGCCACATACAGCAGGCGGACGATGTAGCCGGTCTGGAGGACTTTCATTGCTGTCCGGGCGAGGCGGCCGGGTACTGGATCGGTATCGACTGGGTCAGGAAGACGACCGCCTTGCCGCCGTCCATGTTGGCGTGCAGCGACTCCACCAGTGGCGGGTTGATCGGCACCTCGGCGTCCCAGCGGATGATGAAGTTGGCGCCCGAGCCGCCGGCGGCGTCGTTCAGTTCGACAAACAGTTCGTGGGTGCCGAGCACCGGGATCAGCACCGGCACCGGCACGCGCTCGCCGAGCAGCTTGCCGTGGGTATCGTAGTAACGGGCCGAGAGCACGCGCAGCGGGCGGCGCGGGTCGGTGTTGCGGATGCTGACCAGCGCCGACAGCAGCACCGACGAGGCCTGGCCGCGCTTGCCGAGGTTGCCGTAGAGCATGTGCGAGTAGATCGGCAGGTAGAGCGACTGCCCGCTGCTCAATGCCCGCCCGTCATCGGCGCAGGTTGCGGTCAACACCCCGCCGAGGCCGAAAACCAGCGCCGCGAGCCACAGTCGTGACCAGCCTTTCATCGTCATTGTTTCCCCCTTTCCCGCAAGTTGTGATTTTTTCATGGCTGACCGGCATTGCCGTCCATACGCATAGCCTACCCCGATTTGCGGCGGAGCGGCAATCCGGACGGTACGCCGGGCGGTACGCTGCGACCCTGTTGCAAGACATCCGGGACGCGCACGCTCCTAGGGCCGCCAGAATGCGGGCATCAGGATGACCAGCAGCGTGAATATCTCCAGGCGACCGAGCAGCATGGCCCAGGTGCAGACCCAGGTCTGGAAGTCGTTCAGCACCGCGTAGGTGGTCGATGGCCCAACCAGATTGAGGCCGGGGCCGGTGTTGTTGAGGCAGGCAACCACGGCCGAGAAGGCGGTGACGAGATCGAGGTGCGTCGCCATCAGCAGCAGGGTCAGCGAGACGATGGTGACGACGTAGATGAACATGAAGCCGAGGATCGAGTGCAGCACCTGGTCGGGAATCACCGTCGTGCCGAAGCGCACGTTATGCACTGCGCGCGGATGCATGGCGCGCATCAGTTCGCGCGACACCTGCTTGTAGAGCACGACGGCGCGCATCATCTTGATGCCGCCGCCGGCCGAGCCTGAGCAGGCGACGAAGCTGCCGAGAAACAGGATCCAGAACTGGGCGAACAGGGGCCACTGCGCGTAGTCGGTGGTGGCAAAGCCGAGCGAGGTGGCCAGCGACACCGAGTGAAAGGCGACGTAGCGAAGCGTCGTCGGAAAGTCGTCGTAGATTTCGGTCGGCGAGAGATAGACGGAAAGGGCGAGGATGCTGAGGGCGAGAACGCCGAGGAAGTAGTGCGCCTCGATGTCGAAACGGTAAGGACGCAACGTGCGTTTCGAAAGGACGAGGAAGTGCGTGCTGTAGTTGATGCCGGCGAGCAGTGCGAAGAACACCACCACCATCTCGATTTCGAGGCTGTTGAAATGGCCGAGGCTGGCATCCTTGGTCGAGAAACCGCCGAGACCCATGATCGAGAAGGCGTGCATCAACGCGTCCCAGGGTTCCATGCCGGCGAAATGGAGGCCGAGGGTACAGGCGACGGTGAGAATCAGGTACACCACCCACAGTCCCTTGGCGGTCTCGGTGATGCGCGGCGTCATCTTCGAATCCTTCATCGGCCCCGGCGTTTCCGCCTTGAGCATGCTGCGCCCGCCGAAACCCAGCAGCGGCAGGATGGCGACCGCAAGAACGACGACGCCGAGACCGCCGATCCAGTGCATGAAGTGGCGCCAGAAGTTGATCGACAGCGGCAGAGCGTCGAGCCCGGAGAGCACCGTGGCGCCGGTCGCGGTAAGACCCGAAACGGCCTCGAAGTAGGCGTCGGTCCACGACAGGCCGGGGATGTGCAGGTACAGGGGCAGCGCGCCGAAAGCCGGCAGCAGCGACCAGATCAGGGCGACCAGCAGGAAACTCTCGCGCACGCGCATTTCGCCCTTGCGCCGCCGCGTCGAGACGGCGAGCAGGGCGCCGGCAGCCACCGTGAGCAGTACGGCTTCGTCGTAGGCGCTGTGGGCGCCGTCGCCGGTCACCCAGGAAATGGTGAGCGGGACCAGCATCAGGACGCCGAAGCCGACGATCAGGATGCCGAGTATGTAGAACACTGCCGCGAAACGGTCGATCACAAGCCACCCCCGTGCCTGCAAGAGAAAGCCGTCCCCTGCGCCGGCGAACTGCCCGCACGGCCCCGCCTTTTCAGCAGCCGGAAGCGCGTCGGTTCGCTGGCCTTCCCGTGACACTACTGGCAGATCGACTCACGTTTGCCAGTATCACCGGCCCGGACGTCTGCCGTCAATGCCGGCGCGCCGGGATATCGCCGGTCACGCCCGGCGCATGGACAGGATCCATGCAGTGGCCCTGTCGCTGCATGTTGTCCGGCCGCAGATTCTTGTGTAAATATGGAGTCCCGTCACCCCTGTTACCGGAACCTCAGGTTCCGGCGGCTGTCACGAAATGTTCGAAGCTTTCCTGCTCGTCGTTTTTCTCCTCTTTTCCGCTTTCTTCTCCGGCTCCGAGACGGCGATCACCAGCATCTCCCGGGCCCGGGTCGAGGCGCTGCTGGCCGAGCGGCGCTTCGGATCGAAGGCCCTGCACCGGATGAAGGGCAACCTGAACCGGACGCTGGTCATCATTCTCATCGGCAACAACCTGGTGAACACCGGCGCCGCAACCCTCGCGACCGTCGTCGCCACCGAGCATTTCGGGCATCTCGGTCCCGGTCTGGCGGTCGGCGTCATCACCCTGCTGCTGCTCGTCTTTGGCGAGATCACGCCCAAAACCTTCGGCTCGCGCTACGCGATCGCCGTCGCCCTGCTGGCGGCGGCGCCGCTCGAACTGCTCGGCAAGCTGCTGCTGCCACTGGTCTGGGCCATGGAAAAACTCATCCAGTGGATGCACGGCCTGACCGATCCGCCCAGGGATCCCACCGTCACCGATACCGAGCTGATCGCGATGGCCGAGCACGGGACGCAGGAGGGATCGATCGAAGCCGGCGAGCACCAGATGATCCGCCGCATCTTCGACTTCAGCACGCTGCGCGCCGGCGACATCATGGTGCACCGGCACGAGGTCTTTTCACTCGACGGCAACCGGACGATCGGCGAAGCCCTCGGAGACATCACTGCCCAGTCGCACTACCGCATCCCCCTCTACACGAGCAGCCCGGAGGAGATCTCGCGTGTCGTCACCCTCCCCGAAATCCTCCGCGAAGTGGCGCAGGGCAATCTGCAGAAGACCCTGAACGAGGTCGGCAGCGATCCGATATACGTGCCGCCGAACCAGCCGGTCAACGGCCTGCTCGAGGCGCTGCGGGCCAACAAGGATCAGTTGATCGTCGTCGTCAACGAGTTCGGCGGCCTGCTCGGCATCTTCACGCTCGAGGACATCCTCGAGGAACTGGTCGGCGAAATCTACGATGACGAGGAAGCTGCCCGCGACGAGCTGGGCGTGCCGCCGAAACCCGCCGGCAGCGAGTTGCTGCTCGAAGGCAACACCGAGCTGCGCATCATCGAGGCCCATTTCGCGCAGGACTTCGCCGGCAAACCTTACGATTCGGTGAATCTCTGGATCATCCGCAGCCTCGAACGGATTCCGTCTCCCGGCGAAACCTTTGTGATCGAGGGGCTGGAGGTGCGCATCGAGCGTGCTTCACGGCGCCGGATCCACGAGGTCCGGATCGGCCGCCCAGCCGCCGTCGAGTCCGGCGCAGCGTCCGCGGCCCCCGAGTAAGGTGCGAGCCGCCCCCGCTTCGTAAAAAAAGCCCGTGATTCTTGAAATCACGGGCCGTTGGCTGGGGGCGGGGGCTTACTGACCCTGCAGGACCGCCGGCATCACTGTCTTGGCCATGCGCTTGGCGAAGTAGTAGATGCGCTTCTGCTTCTCGATGAGGTCAACTTCCAGCACGTAGGCGGGAATGCGGTTGGGTTCCGCGGCGATCAGACGACGTGCCTCGTGTGCGGCTGCCGAGTCGGCGATGCTGTTGATCTCTTCCTTCATTCCGACGACCACCTGCGCTGCGTGCTGGTTGCGCTGGCCGACTGCCTGCACGGCAGCGGCGACCGCCTTGCTGATCGCTTCCTGGAAGCCGTTGAGCACCTGCTGCGTGGTCGCGCTGACCTCGACCTTGTCCCTGATCCGGTCGTGGCCGAGCACCACCAGGTTGGTCTCGACGATGTCGCCGATGTTCTCCAGGTTGCTGACCGCGTCCATCAACTGCAGCAGCTCCTGGCTCTGCTCGTCGCTCAGTTGCTGTTTGCTGATCTTGCCCAGGTAGTCGATGATTCCGGCATGCAGGATGTCAACCGTGTCGTCCATCATGCGGATTTCCTCGAGTGCCTGCCGGTCGCCCTTGATGATCGCCGGCATGATGCCTTGCAACATCGCATTGACCGTCTCGCCCATGTGCATCACTTCCATGCGCACCTGGTCGAGCGCCAGCGACGGCGTGCTCAACAGTTCCTCCTGCAGGAACTTGGTGCGCACGATGATCATTTCTTCGCCCAGCGGCTTGTCGGGCACCAGCCATTCGACGAGGCGCGCGATCTGGGTGGTGAACCAGATGAAGATCAGCGTGTTGGCGATATTGAAGAAGGTGTGCGCGTTGGCGATCTGGCGCGGCGTTTCGGCGGCCAGCCGGGCAGTGCCTGTCGAGATCGGGGTAGGACGGTGAAATCCCGGTGACCAGGTTGGCGATGAAGCCGATGAAGGGCAGCCAGATCATTACCCCGGCGACGTTGAAGAAGAGGTGCACCACCGCCGCGCGCACCGCCTCGCGCGGTTTGCCGATCACCGCCAGCCCCGCCGTCGCGCAGGTGCCGATGTTGGCGCCGAAAGCCAGCGCGATGCCCGCCTCCAGACTGATGAAGCCCTGGCTGGCCATGACGATGACGATGCCGGTCGACGCCGACGACGACTGGATGATGGCGGTGAACACCAGCGCGATGAGGACGCCGACGATCGGGTTGTCCATCGTCTTCATCAGGTCGAGGAAGGGCTCGAAGGTGCGCAGCGGCGCCATCGCCTCGCTCATCACGTGCATGCCGAAGAAGACCATGCCGAGGCCCATCAGCATGACCGCCGTAGTGCTTGGTCTTGTCGCTCTTGGCGATGAACAGCATGGCGAAGCCGACGGCGATCATCCCCAGCGCCGCCTTGGTGATCTTGAAGGCGACGATCTGGGCGGTGATCGTCGTGCCGATGTTGGCGCCCATGATCACGCCGACCGACTGCGACAGCGACATCAGCCCGGCCGAGATGAAGCCGACGACCAGCACGGTCGTCACCGACGACGACTGGATCACCGCCGTCACCAGCGCGCCCGTGCCGACGCCCATGAAGCGATTGACCGTCAGCGTCGCGAGGATGCCCTTCATGCGCTCGCCGGCGACGGCCTTGAGGCCCTCCTCCATCTGCATCATGCCGAAGAGGAAGATGGCGAGGCCGCCGAGCAGTTCGACGGTCATCATCAGCCAGTCGGGGTCAGCGGCAGCGCCCTCCGCCGCCAGCGCCGATCGCGCCAGCAGGCCCAGCGCCGCGGCGAGCGCGCATCCCGCAAGCGGCAGTGCGACCGGCTGCCGGCGGTGTCAACTGTTCGAGATTCATGTTGTTGTCTCCTCCTGTAGTTGGAAATCAGCCTTTCGGCAGTTCCTTGACGATGGTCACCGGCAGCCTGGCCAGGCCGACCACCTGCTCGGCGACCGAACCGAGCAGCAGGTGCCGCAGGCCGGTCGTCCCCTTGCTGCCCATGACCACCATGCAGGCCTTCTGCTTCTCCGCCACCTGCAGGATCCGCGTCACCGGGATGCCCTTGACCAGCAGCAGTTCCGGCTTGTGCAAGGCCTCCCGCTCGGGATGCCGCTTCGTCACCCCGGCCAGGAACCCGTCGAGCATCTCGCCGGCAACGTCCTCCATGCGGGTCAGCGTCTTCTTGCGCGCCATGCGCGCGTAGTAGCCGGGCATGTTCAGCGGATCGTGCACTACATGCAGAACCACCAGCCGTGTCCCCAGGCCGGCGGCCAGGTCGCAGGCCAGCAGCAGGGCGGCCTCGGAATGGTCGGAGAAATCGACAGGAACCAGAATCGGTCCCCGGAGCGCGGCGTGCGGCTTGGCGTCGCCTTGTTTCTGATCAGCCATGGGCAATCACTCCTCTCATGTGACAACAAGCTTGTCAGGCTGCCGGGCCGAACACCGCCCGACGTCCGGTCACGCATCGCTCGCGGGCACGGAGATCGGATCGCATCGGCGGAAACATACAATAATTTCCGGCTGCATACATGCCTTTCTCGCGCCGGGAAGCGGAGCGGACCTGCCGGAACCGGCCGCCCCGGCATTGGCCTCGCCGTTCGCCGGCGCAGGGAAGAGGCCAAAGACTGGCCGGCACCGGTCCCTTGTTTCCGGACGCCATTGCGCCTATCCTTGCAGGCTGCGTGATCCGGCATCGCAGCGGCGCTCGGGGCTGCTGGAAGCGGGTTTCTGCCGTATTCGTTGCAGGCACCCGGTAGCCTTGCCGGTCAACAACACTTCCTGAAACGGGGGCATTTCATGGAATGGTTAGACGTGTCGTCGATCGACTGGGAACTGGTGGTGCGCATCGTGATCCAGTGCTGCCTGTTCTCCATGTCGGCATTTTTCTCCGGCTCTGAAACAGCCCTTTTTTCGCTCAGCCGGATCGACCTCCAGAAGCTGCGCAATTCGCGCAGTCCCCATTCCGAGAGCATCCACGCCATGCTCGACGAGCCGCGGCGACTGATCGTCTCGCTGCTCTGCGGCAACGAGCTGGTCAACATCGCCGCCGCCGCCAACATGACCATGATCCTGGTCACCGCCTTCGGCGCGGAAGATGCCGGCTGGATCAACGTCCTGGTGATGGTGCCGCTGCTGCTGCTGTTCGGCGAAGTGACGCCGAAGACGATCGCGGTCAACTTTCCGACCAAGTTCGCAACGCTGCTCTCGGCCCGCTTCCTGCCCAAGTGGATTTTCATCGTCACCCCCCTGCGCAACGTCGTGCGCATGGTTGCCGACCGCGTCACGACCTTCGTCGTCGGCGAGCACGTCGGGCGTGAAAACATCCTCAAGGCCGACGAACTGCGGACGCTGATGGCCGACAGCGAGGAAACGGGCGTCATCCAGGCCTCGGAACGGGTGCTGATCGACAAGGTGCTCGAGGCCGCCGAAACCGACGTCGCGCGGATCATGACGCCGGGACCACGCATCCGCTTTCTCGACGGCGATCTGCCGGTCGACGAACTGATCGAGCGCTTTCGCAGCTATCGCCACCCGCGCGTGCCGGTATATCGCGGCCACTGGGACAACGTCATCGGCTTTCTGCACGCCGAGGACCTGCTGCGCCGGATGCATGCCGATGACGGCGGCGCGGCGATCGAGCTCAGGGAAATCCTCAAGCCGGCGCACTTCGTGCCGCCGACCAAGAAGGTCGACGAAATGCTCGAGTACTTCCAGCGTTTCAACACCCGCGCCGCCGTGGTCATCGGCGAATACGGCGAGGTGCTCGGCATCGTCACCATCAAGGACGTCCTGACCTTCATCTTCGGTGAAATCTCGGGCAAGATGCGCGGCCAGGAGTACTTCCAGGAGGAAGACAACGACAGCTTCACCGTCCCCGGCTACATGCGCCTGGCGGACCTGCGCACGCTGACCAATTTCGACATCGAAGACCCGCTGATGAACACCATCGGCGGCGTGGCGCTGGTGCTCTTCGGCCGCCTGCCGCGCGTCGGCGAAAAGGTCTTCTACGCCGACTACGAGATCACCGTCAAGGAAGTGAGCGGCATGCGCATCACCAAGGTACGCGTCTCGCGCGGCCGCACCCCCGACGAGCCGGAGGAAACGCCGGACGAGCCACTGGAGATGGAAAGCCTGGCTGAGCCGGTAGCGGAAGATCTGCCGGCTGGCGCGCCGGCAGACCAGGAGCAGGAAGCCCTGGACGATTACGAAAGCGATCTGCTGAATGAACCGACTGAGGCCGAGGCCGAGGCTGCAGCCGAGGCTGCGGCGGACCACGGAACAGAAGACAGCCAGCCAGCGGGCAAAGCCGCGAGCGCGGCGAACTAGGCAAGGAGACGAACAATGGAACTGCTTCTGCAATTGCTGGTCATCCTGGTCTTTCTTGTGCTCAAGGGGTTTTTCTCGGGGTCCGAGCTGGCGATGGTCAATTCGGACAAGATTCACCTGCGGCACCAGGCCCGGCTCGGCGACAACGGCGCCAAACTGGTGCTGAACCTGTTTCGCACCCCGGACGTGATGCTCGGCACGACGCTGGTCGGTACCAACATCGCGACGGTAACGATCACCACCATGGGTACGCTGATCTGTGTGAGCCTGTTCGGCCATGCGGGCGACCTGGTCTCGGTGCTGGTGTTCACGCCCTTCCTGCTGATTTTCGGCGAGATCGTGCCGAAGAGCATCTTTCAGCAGAAGGCCGACACGATCGTCACCAGGATCATCTACCCGTTGCGTTTCTTCTCCTACGTGTTCTATCCGGTGATCTTCGTCTTCAGCCGCGTCGCCCGCGTCGCCGCTCGCCTTTTCGGGGGAGCCACTTCCAGCCAGAGCGGCTTCATCAGCAAGGATGAATTGCGCGTCCTGATCGATATATCGGAAACCTCGTCGGACAGCGCCGCCACCAGCAAGCAGCGGATTCGCCGCATCTTCCGTTTTGCCGACACGACGGTCGGCGAGGTGATGACGCCGCTGGCCGAGGTCGTCGGGGTCAACGAGTCGCGCGAGATGAGCGAGGCGGTGCGCCGCGTCTGGGCGTCCGGATTCAATCGCCTGCCGGTTTTCCGTGGCAACATCACCAACGTGACCGGGGTGATGACGCTGAGCACCTGGGATCTGCTGCTGCCCGACATCGCGCAGCGAGCGGTGGAGGATTTCGTCAAGCCGGCCCTTTACCTGACGCCCAAGCAGAGCCTCGATCAGGTGCTGCCGCTGCTGCGCGCACGCGCCGATCACATGGCGATCGTCGTCGACGAGTTCGGCTCGGCAATCGGCATCCTGTCGATGGAGGACATCTTCGAGGAAGTCGTCGGCACGGTAGACTCGGGCTTCGACTTCGACACCATGAAGACGCGCCGGGTGACCATCGAATCGGAGGGCGACGACACCCACCTGATCAGCGGCCGCGCGCCAATCTCGGAGCTGAACGATTCGCTGAAGCTGAATCTCCCGGTCGGCGAAGCGCATACCCTCGCCGGTTTCCTGATCAACCGCCTGCGGCATATCCCGGAGGTCGGCGATACCGTGCTCGAGCAGGGCTATCGCTATACGGTGACCGAAGCCGATGCGCGCTCTGTCACCAAGGTGCGCGTCGAACGGGTGTAGCCGTGGATATTCCCGCTGTTTCCCGTCTTCCAGAGGGCGGGCGTCATGCCGCCCGTTTCCCGTTTCCCGTTTCCCGCTCACCGGATTTCCTGCCGTCAATGCGGGCGTAGCCCGGGATGTCGCCGGACGGCGGCCGGCGCATGGGTTCGGGCAAGACTTTTTCTGCTCCATGATGGTGCGGGGCTTGTCCGCGGGTTCTTTCTCCGGCAAGATGCGTACATGGGAATAGCGACTTCTCGCATTTTTGCCGCACAGCCGAGCAAGCGCCATCGCACCCCTGCCGGCGGGCTGCCGGGTTGCCGCTGTTGCGCGGTTCCCGCGAGCTGACGCATGGGCCTCGGTTCCCTGCTCCGCGTCGTCCGCCAGCTTCTGCACGAAGCGGCGCGCGACCTGGCCCCGACGCTGGTCGTCGTCGTCATCTTCCAGGTGTTCTTCATCCAGCGCATGCCGGACAGCCCGGTCGCGCTGGTCGGCGGCTTCGCCATCGTCCTCATCGGCCTGGCGCTCTTCGTCAAGGGGCTGGACGCGGCGATCTTCCCGGCCGGCGAGACGATGGCCTTCGACTTCGCCCGCCGCGGTTCCTTTTTCTGGCTGATGCTGTTCGCCTTCTGCATCAGCTTCGCCTCGGTCGCCGCCGAGCCGGCGCTGATGGCCGTCGCCTACAAGGCCGAAGCGGTTTCGGGCGGCAGCATGGCGGCGCTGACCCTGCGCATGGTCGCCGCGCTCGGCGTCGGCCTGGCGGTGGTGGTCGGCGTCTGGCGCATCGTCCTCGGCCATTCGATCGGCCACTACCTGATTCCCGGTTACCTGATCGTCATCGCCCTCACCGTGTTTTCGCCGCCGCAACTGGTCGGGCTGGCCTTCGATTCGGGTGGCGTCGTCGCCTCGACCGTCACCGCGCCGCTGCTCACTGCGCTCGGCGTCGGCCTGGCGACCAGCATCCGCGGACGCAATCCGATGCTCGACGGCTTCGGGCTGATCGCCTTCGGCGCGCTGGCGCCGATGATCATCATCCAGATCTACGGCATCATCTTCTTCGTTCCCGCCGAGTCACGGTGTTGCGGTGGTCATGATGCCGAGCGACGACCAGCACCAGTACGCGGCGGTCGAGATGCTGATCGATTTCGCGATCATGGTCAGGAACCTGCTGCCGATCATCGCCGTCGTGCTGTTTTCCAGCTTCATCATCCTGCGCAAGCCGCTGGCCGATCCCAGGGGCCTGGCGGTGGGCATGGCGCTGGTCGCCGTCGGCCTTTTCATGTTCGACGAGGGGCTGCAGGTCGGGCTTTTCCCGCTCGGCGACGAGATGACCAAGGGGCTCATGCGCGACGATGTCCCGATGTGGGCGGTCTATCTCTACGGCTTCCTGATCGGTTTCGCGACGACGATGGCCGAGCCGGCGCTGATCGCCCTGTCGATCAAGGCCGACGATGTCAGCCTCGGCCAGATCAAGGGGTTCTGGCTGCGCACACTGGTCTCGCTCGGCGTCGGCATCGGCATCGTCATCGGCTGCGCGCGCATCATCGACGGCACCAATATCGCCTGGTGGCTGATCCCCGGCTACCTGCTGGTGCTCGTCATGATCCCGTTCGCGCCGCGCTTCATCGTGCCGATCGCCTACGATTGCGGCGGCGTGACGACGTTGACCGTGACCGTCCCGCTGGTCACCGCGCTCGGCGTCGGCCTCGCCGAGCGGACCGCGGGCCGCGACCCGCTGATCGACGGTTTCGGCCTGATCGCCTTCGCGTCGCTGTTGCCGATGATCATCGTCATGTCCTATGGCATGCTCGCCACCTGGTGGCTGCGTGCGCGGACCCGTCAAGAGGAGAAAATGGAATGAGGTTTTCTGCTGTCGTGCTGATCGTTCCCGAGGAAGACGAGAACCGTGCCGTCGACATCCTCAAGGAGGCCGGCGCCACCGGCATCACCATACTCAAGGGCAAGGGCCTGCGGCCAGAACGATCGCAAGACCTTCCTCGGCCTCGGCCTCGAACGCAAGGAGTCGCTGCTGCTGTGCGTCGTCGAGAAACAACTGGCGACGCGCATCCTCAAGGCGGTCAAGATGCAGATGAGGCTGGACCTGCCGGGCGGCGGCCTTGCCTTCTCGCTGCCGCTGGGCAGCGTCATCGGCATCGGGCTGGCGCAGATGGAGACCTTCCGTCACGGCGTCGAGGGCGAACTGTGAGCCGGCGCGAGTACGCGGCGGTCGCCGATCATCATCATTGAGCGAAGGAGGTAGAGCCATGCTGGTTTCCGGAATCATGAAGAGGGATGTCGTCACCATCAGTGCGCTGGCCACCGTGCGGGAGGCGCTGACGCTGATGAAGGAGCGCGGCGTCAAGTCGCTGGTCGTCGACAAGGCCCACGCGAGCGACGCCTACGGGCTGATCGCCTACAGCGACGTGGCGCGGGCGGTGATCGCCGAGGACGGCGACATCGACCTGCTCAACGTCTACGACATCGCCCAGAAGCCGGCGCTGCAGGTCTCGCAGCACCTCGACGTCCGCTACCTGGCGCGGCTGATGGTCCAGTACCGGTCGAAGCGGGTGCTGGTCATCGACAACAATGAACTGCAGGGCTTCGTTTCGGACACCGACGTCGTCGGCAACCTGATCGACGGCGCGCTGCGCGGAGGCTGAGCGGCGGAGGCATCGTGGAAAAAATCGTCCGCCGCTATTCGGCCTTCATCCCGCGCTGGTGCCAGGCGTTCGGCGACCATCAGCCCGACCCCGGCGGCGAGGGCCGCGCGGTCGAGTGGCTGATCGGCGAGGACAGCGTCGGCGTGATCCTGCTGCCGGAGATCCGCCACCGGCTGCATCAGGAGACTGCTTGGCCCGAAAGACGGTCGAGACTCGAGTTCGGGCCGCGCTCGATCCGGCTCAATCGGCATGACTACAAGGAAGCGAGCATCCTCCGCCATCCCGGCTATGCGGCGTTGCGCGAACTGCTGCTCGGCGAAGCCGAGGTGCACATGTACCTGACCTACCACCTGATCTACCCGCCGGGAACGCGGATCATCACCCTCTCGCGCAAGGCGCCGCTGCCGCTGCTCTACAAGGAGATGGCGCCGCTGCCGTTGATCGTCAGCGGGTGAGCACCCGGCCGGGCCGGCGGCCGGGCTTACCTGGCGCTGGTCGGCTTGCGCTGTGCGCGCGGTTTTGCCGCCGGTTTTGCCGCTGGTCTCGGCGCCGGTCTCGGCGCGGGCTTGGCCGCGACGACCGGCGGCGGTGCGGCTTTCGGCACGTCGCCGAGCAGGGTCTTGACCGGGCAGATGCGGAAAGCCGGGCATTTCTGGCAGCCGGCGACGATGGCGATGGGGCATATGGTCATGGGGTTTCCTCTGGGTGATTGCAGGGTGCCATCGCAGTATGAGGGCGACCGCCGTCCGCAAGTAGTCTGATTCGCCTAAAGCACCCGGCCGCGCCGGAAGCCGTCGCTATCGCTGGCCGTAACCCGTGAACTTTTCCCGCACGGCGGCCATCTCGGCGGCGTCGAGCAGCACCGGCCGGCCGAGCTGGCAGGCGCGCCAGTACTGCTCGCACAGTTCCTCCAGTTCGATCGCCAGCGCCAGCGCCTCGGCCGAGATCGCGGCCGGCGACGAGCTGGCCGTGGTTGGCGAGCAGGCAGCCCCTGCGCCCTTCCAGCGCGGCCATTGCTGCGGTCGACAGTTCCTGCGAGCCGAAAATGGCGTAGTCGGCGCAGCGGATGGTGTCGCCGCCGAAGCGCGCGATCATGTAGTGGAAGGGCGGGATGTCGCGGCGCAGGCAGGCGAGGGCGACGGCGAACGGCGAATGGGCGTGCAGCACGGCGCCGGCTTCCGGCCGGGCGGCGTAGAGATCGCGGTGGAAGCGCCATTCCGACGACGGTTGGCGCCGGCCCTCGCTGGTTCCGTCGCGCGCCAGCAGCGGGATGTCGTCGGCGGTGAGCACATCGCAGGGCATGCCGGTCGGCGTGATCAGGAAGCCGTCGCCGCAGCGCACGCTGACATTGCCGGCGGTGCCGCGGTTGAGTCCGGCCGCCTGCATGGCGCGGGCGGTGGCGATCAGGTGTTCGCGCAGGTCGAAGGCATCAGCCACGGGCTTCCTCCGGATAAAGGCCGAGCAGGCCGGCGCGCGTCGCCGGGCAGGTGCCGCGCTCGCTGATGATGGCCTTGACCAGCCAGCCGGGCGTCACGTCGAAGGCCGGGTTGGCGACATCCTCGCCGGCCGGCAACTGGCGCAGCGCCGAGGGCACGCCGCGGCCATCGAGGCCGTGCACGAGGCGGAACTCGTCGCCGTCGCGCTCCTCGATGGGAATGTCGGCGCCGTCCGCGCAGGCGAAATCGAGCGTCGAGCGCGGCGCCGCGACGTAGAAGGGAATGCCGTTGTCGGCGCAGGCCAGCGCCTTGAGGTAGGTGCCGATCTTGTTGGCGACGTCGCCGTTGGCGGCGATGCGGTCGGCGCCGACGATCACCGCGTCGACCTTGCCGGCGCGCATCAGCAGGCCGGCGGCGTTGTCGGCGATCAGCGTGTGCGGGACGCCGTGCTGTTCGAGTTCCCAGGCGGTGAGCAGGCCCTGGTTGCGCGGGCGCGTCTCGGAAACCCAGACATGCACCGGCACGCCGGCGTCGTGCGCGGCATAGACCGGCGCCAGCGCGGTGCCGCGGTCGACGGTCGCCAGCCAGCCGGCGTTGCAGTGGGTCATGATGTTCAGCGTGTCGCCGCGCGGGACGAGCTGCCCGCGCCACAGGCGCAGGCCGTGCTCGCCGATTGCCGTGTTCTGCGCGACATCCTCGTCGGCGATCGCGGCGGCCTCGGCCCACGCGGCGGCCGCGCGGTCGCCCGGCGGCAGCGGCTGCAGCACGGCTTGCATGCGGGCCAGCGCCCAGTGCAGATTGACCGCCGTCGGGCGGGTCGACCGCAGCAGTGCCGCGGCTTCGGCCAGGCGGGTGTCGGAAGCGTCGTCAGCGAGGGCGATGGCCAGCCCGCAGGCGGCAGTCGCCCCGATCAGCGGCGCCCCGCGTACCTGCATGCTGCGGATCGCGTGCGCCACTGCTTCCAGCGTCGCGATGCGCAGCCAGTGCAGCGCATGCGGCAGGCGGGTCTGGTCGATGATGTCGATCGCGCCCTGCTCCGGGCGGGCGCGCAGCGTGCGGGTCGGGATGCCGTCGATGTTCATGCTTCAGGCCGGCGTCGCGTGGGTGCGCAGCCAGGCGGCGAAATCGGCTTCGGGCAACTCGCCGGCGGCCAGCGCAAGCATCGTGCTGACGCACAGCGCGTCATCGGCGACGAGCAGTTGGCCGTTGAGCGCCAGAAACAATTCGCAGCAGACAAATGCGGTGCGCTTGTTGCCGTCGATGAAAGGGTGATTGCGTGCGACGCCGAAGCCGTAGGCGGCGGCGAGGGCCGCGGCATCCGCTTCGCCATAGGCAGCCAGATTGAGCGGGCGGGCAAGTGCCGAGGCGAGCAGGCCGGCGTCACGGACGCCTGCCGAGCCGCCATGCTCAGCGAGCTGCGCTTCGTGTATCGCCCAGACGACGGGTTCTTCAAGCCACGTCCATTGCGTCATTTCGCCAGCTCATGCAGCACGTTGCGGCGTGCCTTCATGATCTTGCGCGCCGCTTCCATCTGTTTTTCGAAAGCCGGATCGAAAGGGGTCAGGCGGACGCCATCGGGCGATTCGGTCGCGTAGACCGTATCGCCCTTCTCCACGTGCAGCCTGGCCAGGAGTTCCTTGGGCAGCACGACGCCGACCGAATTGCCGATCTGGGTGAGCTTGAGCGCGTACATGGCGATCTCCGGGCTTGTTATAACGGATGTAATACTACACCGGATGTCGCTTTGCGGTTGCATGCCTTGCGCCCTTGGCGCATGATTTTTATCTCTTTCCCGCCGTTGACCGCAACCGCCATGGATACCTCGATCCGCATCGCCTCCCGCTTCCCGGCCATGGGCACCACCATCTTCACCGTGATGTCGCGGCTGGCCGCCGAGTGCGGGGCGGTCAACCTGTCGCAGGGCTTCCCTGATTTCCAGGCCGACGCCGCGCTGTTCGACGCGGTGCACCGCCACATGACGGCCGGGCGCAACCAGTACGCGCCGATGGCCGGCACGCCGGAACTGCGCCAGGCCATCGTCGACAAGGTGGCGGCGCTCTACGGGCCGCGCTTCGACGCCGAGTCCGAGGTCACCGTCACGGCCGGCGCGACGCAGGCGATCTTCACCGCGATCGCCGCCTTCGTCCGGCCGGGCGACGAGGTGATCGTCTTCGCGCCGGTCTACGACAGCTACGTGCCGGCCATCGAGACGGTCGGCGGCCGGGCGGTCGTCGCCCACCTGCGCTTTCCGGACTACGCGCCGGACTGGGCCGAGGTGGCGCAAGCTGATCACGCTGAAGACGCGGATGATCGTCATCAATTCGCCGCACAACCCGACCGGCAGCCTGCTGACCGCGGCCGACCTCGACGCAGCTGGCCAGGGTCGTCCGCGGCAGCGACATCGCCATCCTTGCCGACGAGGTCTACGAGCACATCGTCTTCGACGGCGAGCGCCACGCCAGCGTCTGCGGCCACCCGGAACTCGCGGCGCGCAGCATCGTCGTCTCCAGCTTCGGCAAGACCTACCACATCACCGGCTGGAAGATCGGCTACGTCGTCGGCCCGGCGGTGCTGATGGCCGAGTTCCGCAAGGTGCACCAGTTCAACGTGTTCACCGTGCATACGCCGTCGCAACTGGCGCTCGCCGAGTACATGCAGGATGCTTCCCGCCACCTCGGGCTGGCCGCCTTCTACCAGCAGAAACGCGACTTCTTCCGCGCCCTGCTGGGGGCGACGCTGTTCGAGTTGCTGCCCTGCCGCGGCACCTATTTCCAGCTCGCCGGCTACGCCGCGATTTCCGACCGGCCCGACCGTGAATTCGCCGAGTGGATGACGCGCGAGGTCGGCGTCGCCGTGATCCCGGTTTCGGTCTTCAATCCCGACGGGCGCGACGACCGCGTCGTGCGCTTCTGCTTCGCCAAGCAGGGGGAAACGCTGGCCGCCGCGGCCGAGCGCCTGAGCCGGCTGTGACGCCGGCTTGACGCGGCGGGCGCCGTGCGCGAATAATCGCGGCGTCAAACAACCATCCAGCAAGGGAACAAACATGGGAATGCTTCAGGAATTCAGGGAGTTCGCCGTCAAGGGCAACGCGATGGACCTTGCCGTCGGCGTCATCATCGGCGGCGCCTTCGGCAAGATCGTCGAATCGATCGTCGGCGACCTGATCATGCCGCTGATCAGCCGCGTCGTCGGCCAGCTCGACTTTTCCAACATGTTCGTCGTGCTCGGCAACAATCCGAACAACCTCACCAGCCTCGCCGAACTGAAGAAGGCCGGCATCGCCGTCTTCGCCTACGGCAATTTCCTGACCATCCTGGTCAATTTCGTCATCCTCGCCTTCATCATCTTCATGATGGTCAAGCAACTCAACCGCTTGCGTACCAAGGAAGAGGAGGCGCCGGCACCGGCGACGCCGGAAGACGTGGTGCTGCTGCGCGAGATCCGCGATTCGCTGAAGAAGTGACGAGGCGCCCGCAAAGCTGCTGCCCGGCGGTTTCTTTCTTGTCCGGCGCATGCAACACTTCGTGACTTCGCTGCGGGCCGGTATGGTATGTCCAGACACCTTTTCCCGCGTTGATCCGAACGGGATCGTTATCGCGAAGGAAAAGCCATGAGGAACCGACTGCTCGCCGCTGCCCTGGCGGCCACAGCCTGGCTGGCCGGTTGCGCTGTCGCGCCTTATGACAGCTACCCGGTCTACGGCGATCCCGTCTATGTCGAGCCGCCGCCGCCGCGCGTCGAGTATCCGGGCTACGCGCCGGTCGTCGGCTACCTCTGGATTGGCGGCTACTGGACGTGGACGGGTCGCCGCCACGAATGGATGCCGGGCCGTTGGGAAGCGCCGCGCCCGGGCTATCGCTGGGTGGAGCCGCGCTGGCAGCGCGACGGGCAGCAGTGGCGTCAGATGCGCGGGGGCTGGCAGCCGGAGGGCCGGCTGCCGGTGCCGGGCAAGACCCCGCCCGCCCCGTTGCCGCGCAACGAACGCATCGACGGCCCCCGCGGGCCGGTTCCCGGCGTAAACCCGCAACCCGCCGCGCCGCAGCCGGCTCCGGGCTACCGTCGCGATATCGACAGCCACCCGCTGCCAGGCACGCCTGACATGGGCAATCGGCCGCCGCCAGCGGGGCGCCCGGCCACCCCGTTCCAGGCCCCGACGCAAACGCAGATGCCGCCGCCGGGCCAGCGCGATTCTCGTCCGCCTGCGCAGCCGCAGGAGCCGCAGATGCGTCGGCCTGCTCCGCCCCAGCCGCCCGCCCAGCGCGAGGCGCGTCCGGCCGGGCCGGCGCCTCAAGCGCAACCGCAAGCGCAACCGCAAGCGCCACGCGAAGCCACGCGCGGTGAGCGTAGCCGCGGCGAGCGCCGGGACGACAGGAATTCCGGAGCGCACGGCCAAGGCAGCGACCGCTAAGGCGTGTTCACCGCAAGCGACGGGCCAGTCGTCCCCTGAAAATGTCCCGGTCGCGGTTCGGCCTTTAAAACCGGGGGCGGCGGGGCGTCGACCGCAGCAGGCTGCTCCGCAGGCACGCAGGGGGTCGCCATCAGTCCTTCCTGGCCGGCGCGGGGTACCAGTCGTCGGGCCGCACCACTTTGGCGTCGGCGGGGTCGCCCAGGTAGTGCGGCGACATGATCTGCACGCCGTATTCGTTGAAGACGTCCTGGATGTTGGCGTGCAGATGGGTCATGACCTCGGCGCGCGGGTGCGCGCCTTCGGTGTTGGCCTGGGCGACCAGCCGGTATTCCGGGTAGAAGTCCGACAGCGCGGTCTGGAAGACGTGTGGGGCCGGCGTTTCGAGGATGCCCGGCGTGCGCCTTGCCGCCTCGACCAGCATCGCCTCGACCTGTCGCCACGGCGTGTCGTAGCCGATCGTCACCGTCGTGTCGACGATGAAGCCTTGCCCCTGCACGGCGCGCGAGTAGTTCTTGGTGACGCTGCCGGTGATCAGCGAATTGGGCAGCGTCAGTTCCTCGCCGAGGCCGGTCCGGATGCGGGTGGTGAACATGCCCAGCACCGTGACCGTTCCCTCGTGCTCGCCGACGCGGACGTATTCGCCCGGGCGGATGGTGCGCGTGTAGATCAGGATCAGCCCGGCCGCGCCCTGGCCGACGACGCTCGATGCGCCGAGCGACACCATCAGGCCGAGCAGCACCGACAGGCCCTTGAAGGCGTCGGTCTGCGCGCCCGGCAGGTAGGGATAGGCCATGGCGAGGGCGAACAGCCAGATGCCGATGCTGACCAGCCGCCGCGTCATCGGCATCGTTTCCGGGGCCAGCCAGCCGAGCGGCGCTTCCGCTTTCGCGGCGCGCTCGAAGAAGCGGCCGAGGAAAGCGATGAACGAGCGGGCGACGAAAAAGATCGCGACCGCGACGCCGAGGCCGGGAATGGCGCCGAGGATGCCGCCGACAAAGTCCTCGGCGATGCCCAGCAGGTAATCGTTGAGCCGTTCTCCCCACGGACGCGTGTAGGGGAAGCGCGAGAGGACGAAGCCCAGCCATTCGTAGGTCAGCAGCACGATCAGCAGCCAGCGCAGCACCTGCAGCGCGCGCTGCAGAACGGGGATCAGGAAGCGTACCTCGACCAGTTGCAGGCCGCCGACCTTGAGCGCTTCCGCCTTGCGCTCGGCTGCCGCCACCGTCACCCGCGTCAGCCAGGTGCGCAGGCGGCCGAGCAGCCAGAGCAACGCCACGAAGACCGCCGTCGCGACCGCCGAGGCGGTCAGCGCCATCAGCAGCGAGCGCGCGCTTCTTGCCTCGCGCGTCTCGGCGACGACCGTCTCCAGGCGCTTGGCAGCCGCCTGGGCAGCGGTCTCGACAGTCTCCTGGAGGAGCGGATCAACATCGCCGGGCGTCACGACGAAGGCCAGCTTGTCGTCGATCATCACCAGTTGCCCCTCGGGATTGGGCTTTACCGCGACGACCAGGTCGCCGCCCTGGCGCAGGGTCTCCTCGATCACGAGGCGCGCCCGCGCCACGCGGGGGGCCGGACCGACGCCGAGGAATGGCGCCCGGAAGACGATGACCTGGCGGTTGAAGACGACCAGCGACACTTCGTCGCCGACGCCGTTCGTTTCGCCGGCTGGCAACCTGGCCGGCGGGGAAGCGGCCGTCGCCGGCCCGGCCAACACCGCCGCCATCAGGAAGATTGCTGCTGCGCGCAGGAAAGGACGCATCGTGATTCTCCGCCGGAAGGATTGCCTGAATGGGTTCAGCATGAAGATTACCTTAAAGGGCGCGGCGATCGCACCCGCGACCTACTGGCGCGTTCCCGAACACCTGGCGCGGAATTCTGCCTCGCTCACCTCCCGGCCCTCGCGGCGCAGCAGTTCCCACGGGCGCACGCAGGCTTTCTTGCGCGCGCACCAGGCGTAGCCGGCCGAGCCGATGCAGCCGTGCGCGTCGCGGTCGGCGCCGGGCAGCGGCGGCTGGCGGGAGGGGTGGGCCGGTTCGCGCTCGCCGTTTCCGTCGCGCAGCGCAGCCGACGGAACGGCATCGGCGGCGACGGCGCCGCCCGCCATGATCGCCAGCAGGGAAAGCAGCGCGAGGCCGGCCCGGCTCATCTCGCCGCTTCCCCGAAAACCGCCCGCCAGAGCTGGTCGACCGCAGCGATCTGCCGTTCGAGCTCCTCGCGCGGCTCGCGTCCCTTGGGCGTCGCGGATAGGCGCTTGAGGTGCTGGCGGCGGCGGTATTCGCGGTAGGCGTCGCCGGCCGCCTTGCCCTGGGCCGGATCGATCAGGCCGAGTTCGCCGGCGATGCGCAGCAGCGCGATGTTGCCGAGGTTGCCGGTGAGTTCGGGATGCTTGTGCGCATGGCCGAGCACCAGGTACTGGACGATGAACTCGACGTCGATGATGCCGCCGGGGTCGTGCTTGAGGTCGAATTCAGTCGCGCTGTTCGAGGCCTTCGCGTCATACATCTTCTGGCGCATGGCGATGACCTCGCCGCGCAGTTCGGCGAGATCGCGCGGCTGGCGGAGGATTTCGCAGCGGATCGCCTCGAAGCGCGCGCCGACCGCCGCGTCGCCGGCGCAGTAGCGGGCGCGCGTCAGCGCCTGGTGTTCCCAGGTCCAGGCGTGCCTGATCTGGTAGTCGCGGAAGGCGTCGATCGATACGGCGAGGAGGCCGGCATCGCCGCTCGGCCGCAGGCGCAGGTCGGTCTCGAACAGCGTGCCGGCGGCGGTCTGGCTGGACAGCCAGGTGTTCAGGCGCTGGCCGAGGCGGGTGTAGTTTTCGCCGGCGTCCTGGTCATCGTCGTCGTAGAGGTAGACGAGGTCGAGGTCGGAGGCGTAGCCGAGTTCCTTGCCGCCCAGCTTGCCGTAGCCGATGACGGCGAACGTCGGCGTCGCGCAGTGCCGGTTCCTGACCTTGGCCCAGCACAGCGGCAGGGTTTCCTGGACGATGATGTCGGCCAGTTCGGTCAGGTGGTCGGAAAGCGTCTCGATGGTCTGCAGGCCGGCGAGGTCCTGCGCCAGCAGGCGGAAGACCTGCGCATGGTGCATCTCGCGCAGGATGTCCATCTCGCGCTCGGTGTCGCCGGCGTTCAGCGCCAGGTTGTGGCGCAGGCTGGCGCGGAAGCCGGCCCAGTCGGTGGCCATTTCGTAGAGGCGCGGGTCGAGCAGTTCGTCGAGCAGCAGCGGGTGGCGGATCAGGTAGTCGGTCGCCCAGGACGACGCGCAGAACATGTCGGCGACGCGCTTGAGCGCCAGCGGGTACTGCTGCAGCAGGGCGAGGTAGGCGCCGCGCCGGCTGATCTCGTCGACGAAGCGCAGGCAGCGGGTCAGCGTCGTGTCGGGATCGCCGGTGCTGCCGGCGGCCTCGATCAGGCGCGGGCCGATGGCGTCGAGCCGACTGCGGTTGGTGCCCGGCAACTGCTGGTAGCGGCCGCCGTTGCGCAGTTCGGCGAGGCGGGCGATGGCTTCGCGCGGGCGGCGGAAGCCGAGCGCGCCGAGCGCCTCGACTGCCGTGTCGTCGTCGACCTGGCCCAGCCACAGCCCGGTCAGCGGGTGTTCGCCGGCTTCCGGGTCGGAGAAGACCGCCTCGAAATGCTGGCCGACCTTGCGCCGGTGGTCGTTCAGTACCGCCAGCAGCGCTGCCCAGTCGGCGAAGGCCATGCTCCGCGCGAGGCTGGCGCGGGCCGCCGGGTCGCCCGGCAGCATGTGCGTCTGCTGGTCATCGGCGTACTGCAGCCGGTGTTCGAGGCGGCGCAGGAAGACATAGGCCTCGCGCAATTCGGCCTCGGTCTCCGCCGGGAGCAGCTTGCGCTCGGCGAGCAGTGCGAGCACGGCCAGCGTCGGGCGTGCCTGCAGCGCGGGATCGCGGCCGCCGCGGATGAGCTGGAAGACCTGGGCGATGAACTCGATCTCGCGGATGCCGCCGGGGCCGAGCTTGATGTGGTCGGCCATGTCCTTGCGCACCACCTCGCGGCGGATCTGCGCGTGCAGGTCGCGCATCGCGTTGATCGCGCCGAAGTCGAGGTACTTGCGGAAGACGAACGGGCGCGGGATGCGCTGCAGCGTCTGGATCCAGTGCTCGAGCGCGGCGACCGGCGGCGTTCGGGCCCGCGTTCATGACGCGCGACTTGATCCAGGCGTAGCGCTCCCATTCGCGGCCCTGGGTCATGAAGTAGTTCTCGAGCGCGTCGAACGAGCCGACCAGCGGCCCGGAGTCGCCGTTCGGCCGCAGTCGCATGTCGACGCGGAACACCTGGCCGTCGGCGGTGATCTCGCCGAGCGCCGCGATCAGGCGCTTGCCCAGCCGCGTGAAGAAGTCGTAGTTCTCGATCCGCTTCGGGCCGGCGGTGTCGCCGTCCTCGGGGTAGACGAAGATGTAGTCGACGTCGGAGGAGACGTTCAGCTCGCGCCCGCCGAGCTTGCCCATGCCGATCACCATCAGCCGCTGCGGCTGGCCGGCCTTGTCGAGCGGCTCGCCATACGTGGCGGCGAGCTGGCGGTGGTGATGGTCGAGCGCCACATTGGTGGTGACGTCGGCGAGCAGCGTCATGCTTTCGACCACCTCGGCCAGCGGGGCGAGGCCGCACAGGTCACGCAGGGCGATGTGGGCCATCGCGCGCTGGCGCAGGCGGCGCAGTTGCCTCTTGAGCGCCTCGTCGTCGCCTGCCGCCGGTTCGAGCCCGGCGCGCAGCGCCGCCTCGGACAGCGGCTCCAGCCAGGCGGCCGCCACTTCCGGGATCAGCGCCGGGTGCGTGGCGAACAGTTTGGCGAGGAAATGGCTGTGGGCGAGAGCGGCCTGCCAGCGCGGGTCGGGGAGTGTTTCCATGATTGCTCGGAGGGCAGCTATGCCGAAAAGGATAGAATGGAGTTTTGGCCAACTCCTGATTGTAGTGATCTATCCGTCTTCCTGGCAAAGCGGGCTGTCCGGTGGCTGACGCGGAAACCCGCGTCGCCATGCGCCGGGCGCTCTACAGCCGCCTGCGCTGGCTGTGGCCGCTGCTCGCCGCGCCCGCTGTCCGCCGCGCGGCGCGCCTCGCCCTCTGGGGCCTGATCGGGGCGTGGCTGGTTTTCGCGGCGCTGGTGCTCGTGCTGCGTTATGCCGTGCTGCCCGGGATCGCCGGCTACCAGGCCGAGATCGAGCGGGAACTGACCCGGGTGGTCGGGCAGCCGGTCCGCATCGGCAGCGTCGAGGCGCGCTGGCAGGGGCTCAACCCCGACCTCGTCCTCGACGATGTCGTGATCGCCGACCGCCAGGGCGCGGCGGCGTTCTCGCTGGCGCAGGTGGAGGCGGTGCTGTCGTGGGAGAGCCTGTGGCGCGGCCGCCTGACGCTCGGCCTGCTCGCCTTCGACCGGCCGGTGCTGCATGTCCGGCGCGAGACCGACGGGCGCATCACGGTCGCCGGCGTCGAAGCGGAGGAAGAGGGCGATCCGGCCTTCGCCGAATGGGTGCTGGCGCAGAAGCGCATCCGCATCCGCAACGCGACCATCGTCTGGGAAGACCGCCTGCGCCAGGCGCCGCCGCTCTATCTCGAGGATCTCCAGTTCGGCCTCGACAACAGCGGGCGGCGTCACCGTTTCGGCCTGTCGGCGGCGCCGCCGGCCGAGCTGGCGGCGCGCGTCGACGTCCGCGGCGAGATCGAAGGCGACCTCGGCGAGGCGCTCGAACACCTCGCCGGGCGCATCTTCGTCCAGCTCGACTATGCCGATCTGGCCGGCTGGCGGGCGTGGGTCGACTACCCGCTGCAATTGCCGCAGGGGCGCGGTGCCGTGCGCGTCTGGGGCGATCTGGCGGCAGGCCAGGGCAAGCTGACCGCCGACCTCGCCCTCGAGGAGGTGCGCATGCGCCTCGGCGGCAAGCTGCCCGAACTCGACCTGGAGAGCCTGCGCGGGCGCCTCGAAGGCCGCTACAAGCCGGGCGACTGGGCGCTGACGGCGCGCAAGCTCGAATTGCTGACGCGGGACGGCGTCCGCGTCGCGCCCACCGATTTTCACGTCGAATGGCGTCAGGATGCCGGGACCGGAGTGATCAACGGCAGCGCCTCGGCATCCTTCGTCGACCTCGCCGCCCTCGGCCGGCTCGCCTCCCATCTGCCGCTCGATCAGCACAGCCGCGACCTGCTGGTCCGCCACCAGCCGCAGGGCCGGATTTCTGAATTGCGCACGAGTTGGCGCCAGGTCGGCGAGGAACTCCAGAGCTACGCCTTGAAGGCCAATTTCGCCGATCTCGGGATTCGTCCCGGGGGCTACTTCCCTGGGGCGACCGGACTCTCCGGCATGATCCAGTTGACCGAGAAGGGCGGTGAGCTGGCGCTCGATTCCAAGGCATCCAGTCTGTCGCTGCCGGCCGTCTTCCCCGAACCCGACACGGCGCTCGACCTGCTGCGCGGCCACGCCACGTGGAAGGTTGCCGGCGCCGCCATCGACGTGAAACTGGACCGCCTGCAGTTCGAAGGGCCGGCGGCCGACGGCGCCGCCAGCGGCAGCTATCGCTTTACTGGCGACGGTCCCGGCGAGATCGACCTGGCGGCAACGATCTCGCGTGCCGACGGGCGCGCTGTCTGGCGCTACCTGCCCTATGCCGTCGGGGCCGGCGCCCGCGACTGGGTGCGAACCGGCATTGCCGGCGGCAAGGCGCACGACGGCAAGCTTGTCCTCAAGGGCAATCTCGCCGACTTTCCGTTCCGCGACCCGGCCAAGGGAAGCTTCCTGGTGACCGCGAAGGCGACCGGCGCGCGCGTCGATTATGCGTCCGGCTGGCCGGTCATCGAAGATGTCGACGCCGACATGAGCTTTGGCGTCGGATTGCGCGTGGTTTCGGAGAAGGCCGGCATCCTCGGGGTGAAGTTGTCCGGCGTGGTGGTCGAACTGCCCGACTTCGAGTCGATGGACGAAGTGCTGAAGGTGCGCGGGCAGGCCAAGGGGCCCACCGACGACTTCCTGCGGTTCATCGAAGAGAGTCCGGTCAGCGCCACGATCGATCATTTCACGCGCGGCATGAAGGCGCAGGGCAACGGGAGCCTCGATCTGACGCTCGACCTGCCCTTGCGTCGCCTGGGCGATACCCGTCTGCGCGGCGACTACCAGTTCCAGAACAATCAGTTGCAGTTGCTCGCCGGCCTGCCGCCCCTGACGAAGGTCAATGGCCGGCTGGCGCTCACCGAAAAATCCGTCTCGGCGCAGGAAATCAACGGGCAGGTGTTCGGCGGGCCGCTCAAGGTGCAGGTCCGCAGCGTGGACGGACAGGTCGTCGTCCAGGCCGGGGGGCGCGCCAATGTCGGCGAGGTGGCCAGTCACTTCGCGCTGCCGGCAAAGGAACGGCTGGACGGTACTGCGGCGTGGAAGTCCGACATCAGCATTCGCCGCCGCAACGCCGATTTCGTCGTCGAGTCGGATCTTGTCGGCGTCAGCTCCCGCTTCCCCGAGCCACTTGCCAAGGATGCCGCGGCGCCGCTCGCCCTGCGCGTCGAGCGCACGGCGCTCGACGCCGAGCGGGAGCAGTATCGGGTCGCGCTGGGGGGCGTGGCGAACGGGACGCTGGTCAATGGGCCCAAGGGCATCGAGCGCGCCGTGGTCGCGCTCGGCGAAGGCGATGCGCGCTTGCCTGAAAAAGGAATCGCGGTACGCATCGCGCTGCCCAGGCTGGACGCCGATGCCTGGAAGGGCGTCCTGCCGGCGGGCGATGCCGGGGGCGGGGCGCCATCGGCGGCGGCGCTCGATCTGGTGTCGATCAAGACGCCCTTGTTGCGGCTTTTCGACCGCGACTTCACCCAGGTCGATACGGTCCTGCGTCCGCGCCAGGGCGGCTGGCAGATTTCCGTCAACATGCGCGAGGCGGCCGGTGACGTGTTCTGGCACAGCGCCGGCGACGGCTCGCTCGACGGGCGGCTGCAGCGCCTGGTGGTGCTTCCGGCCATAACGACAGTGAAGCGCGATATCGACCTGATCAACGCGCTGCCCGCCATGAACCTGGTGGTCGACGACTTTGCCGTGGGAGAACGGCATCTCGGGCGGCTCGAAGTGAAGGCGCGCAACGAAAAGGGAGCCTGGCGCATGGAGACGCTGAGCCTGGCGAATCCGGATGGCAATCTCAACGCCAAGGCGCTGTGGCGCAACACCCCCCGCCACCAGTCGCGCCTCGACTTCGAACTGACGGCGAGCGACGTCGGCAAGCTGCTCGACCGCCTTGGCTATGGCGAGGTGGTCCGGCGCGGCACGGCCACATTGACCGGCGACCTGCAGTGGGATGGGCCGCTCACCGCCATCGACTATGCGTCGTTGACCGGGAACCTCATGGTGGAAGCCCGCAAAGGCCAGTTCAGCAAGCTGGATCCGGGCGTCGGCAAGCTGCTCGGCCTGCTCTCGCTGCAGTCGCTGCCGCGCCGCCTGACGCTCGATTTCGGGGATATCTTCAGCGAGGGGCTGGCGTTCGACACGATCGACGGCAAGATGGACGTCAAGTCAGGGATCATGCGGACGAGCGGGCCGCTGCGCATCGCCAGTCCGGCGGCGCAGATCGAAATCCAGGGCGAGACCGACCTGAAAAAAGAGACGCAGGACCTGCGGGTGATGGTCCGCCCGTTCGTGGGGGGCGTCGCGGCGGCCGCCGGCGCGGCAGCCCTGGTCAATCCCTTGCTCGGCGCCGCGGCGCTGGTGGCCGGCGCCATCCTGCAAAACCCGATCGGTTACCTGTTCAGCTACAGCTATCATGTGACCGGGACCTGGGCCGACCCGAAAGTGGAGAACATCGGCAAGGCGGCAGTCGAGACCGCGCCGGCGGCTATGGAAGGAAGCAAGCAGTGAGCAAGCAGAATTGCCGCATGGCGGCGATCCAGATGGTTTCCGGGCCGGATGTCGCCGACAATCTGGAAGCGGCCGGCCGCCTGATCGACGAGGCCGTCGACCAGGGCGCCGAACTCGTCGTGCTGCCCGAGTACTTTCCCGTCATCGGCGCCGCCGATGCCGACCGCCTGCGGGTGCGCGAGAAATTCGGCAGCGGGCCGGTGCAGGACTGGCTGGCGGCCACTGCCCAGCGCTACGGTATCTGGGTTTTTGCCGGTTCCATCCCGTTGACCGCAAGCGTCCCCGACCGCATGCGCAACGCCATGCTGGTCTTCGACCCCGACGGCATCTGCATCGAGCGCTACGACAAGGTGCACCTGTTCGGCTTCAAGAACGGCGACGAGTCCTACGACGAGGCGGCCTTCATCGAGCCGGGCAGCCAGGTCGTCTCGGTCGTGACGCCGTTCGGCACCGTGGCGCTGTCGATCTGCTACGACCTGCGTTTCCCCGAACTCTACCGGGCGCTGGCACCGGCCGACCTGATCCTCGTGCCGGCCGCCTTCACCGACACCACCGGCCGCGCCCACTGGGAAATCCTGCTGCGCGCGCGCGCCATCGAGAACCAATGCTACGTGCTGGCGGTCGGACAAGGTGGCAGGCATGAAAACGGGCGGGTAACGCACGGCAACAGCATGATCGTCGACCCCTGGGGCGAAATCCTCGACCGCAAGATGAAGGGGCCGGGCATCGTCATCGCCGACCTCGACCACGCCCGCATCGCCGAAGTCCGCGCCAGCCTGCCGGCGCTGGCGCATCGCAAACTCTAAGGAAGTTTCAATGACCCAACCGAGCGCCCTGGCGCAAGCCGAATCGCTGCTGCTGACCCCGTTCTCGCTGACCGAGGGTGACCTGTCGCGCACCTTCGGCCAGATCCTGACGCACCAGGTCGATTATGCCGACCTCTATTTCCAGTATTCGCGTTCGGAAGCGTGGAGCCTCGACGAAGGCATCGTCAAGTCGGGCAGCTTCAACATCGACCAGGGGGTCGGGGTGCGCGCCATTTCCGGCGAGAAGACTGCCTTCGCCTATTCCGACGACATCAGCACGCGTGCGCTCGGCGATGCGGCGAACGCCGTGCGCGCCATCGCCGCCGCCGGGCAGCAGGGCATTTTGCCCAACTTCCAGGCGTCGACCGCGACGCGCTCGCTGTATGTGCCGCACGACCCGATCGCCTCGCTGCCGGCCGATGCCAAGGTCAGGCTGCTCGAACGCCTGGAGGGCTTCGCCCGCGCCCTCGATCCGCGCGTCGATGCAGGTCATGGCGTCGCTGGCCGGCGAATACGAGGTGGTCCTGGTCGCTGGTTCGGATGGCCGGCTGGCGGCCGACATCCGGCCGCTGGTGCGCTGTTCGCTGTCGGTCATCGTCGAGGAGAACGGCAAGCGCGAACAAGGCAGCGCCGGCGGCGGCGGCCGCTTCGACTTCGGCTATTTCGACGATGAAATCCTGCAACGCTACGCGCAGGAGGCTGTCCATCAGGCGGTGATCAACCTGCACGCGGAAGCCGCGCCGGCCGGGAAGATGACGGTGGTTCTCGGCGCCGGCTGGCCCGGCATCCTGCTGCACGAGGCGGTCGGCCACGGCCTGGAGGGCGACTTCAACCGCAAGGGCAGCTCTGCGTTCACCGGCCGCCTCGGCCAGCGCGTCGCGGCGAAGGGCGTCACCGTCATCGACGACGGCACCATCGCCGACCGCCGCGGTTCGCTCAACATCGACGACGAGGGCAACCCGACGCAGCGCACCGTGCTGATCGAGGACGGCATCCTCAAGGGCTACATGCAGGACAGCCTCAATGCCCGCCTGATGGGCGTCGCCCCGACCGGCAACGGCCGGCGCGAGTCCTTCGCCCACCTGCCGCTGCCGCGCATGACCAACACCATGATGCTGGCCGGCGAGCGCGACCCGCAGGAGATCATCGCCTCGGTGAAGAAAGGCATCTATGCCGCCAACTTCGGCGGCGGCCAGGTCGACATCACCAGCGGCAAGTTCGTCTTCTCGATGAGCGAGGCCTACCTGATCGAGGACGGCAGGATCACCCGGCCGATCAAGGGCGCGACGCTGATCGGCAACGGCCCCGACGCGCTGACCCGCGTCTCGATGATCGGCAACGACCTCAAGCTCGACCCGGGTGTCGGCACCTGCGGCAAGGATGGCCAGAGCGTGCCGGTCGGCGTCGGCCAGCCGACCCTGCGCATCGATGGACTGACCGTGGGGGGTACGGCATAATGCCTAGTCATTTCTGGGGAGCCATTCATGCGCAGACTGATTCTTGCCGCCGGCATCGTGATCGCCTGTACCGCGGCATTGGCACAGACCTCGGCGCAGGGGCGGCTCAAGTCCATCCAGGCTGATCCGGCAGCACTCAAGACGGCGATCGAGGGCGGGCGCAAGGCGTCGTCGTTCTGCGTCAATTGCCACGGCGCGGAGGGGGTCAGCAAGACGCCGGAAGTGCCCAACCTGGGCGGCCAGAATCCGGCCTACCTGGTCGAACAGATCCGCAAGTTCGGCAACGGCGAGCGCGTCAACCCGTTCATGCAGGGGGTGATCAAGGTGCTCAAGGACGAGGACCGGATGAACATCGCGTTGTTCTACGGCAGCCTCAAGGTGCCGCCGGGAAGCGCCGATGGGTCCCAGGTGGGGCGCGGCAAGGAACTGTTCACCAAGCTGTGCGTCCGCTGCCATGGCGAACAGGCGCGCGGCGACGCGACGATCGCGCGCCTAGCCGGCCAGCAGACCGCCTACCTGCAGACCTCGATCATGCGCTACCGCGACAACACCGGCATGCGCAACAACCAGTTGATGTCGATCGCCACGGCGACCCTCAAGAACGAGGACATCAAGGCGATCGCCAACTACCTGACGCAGTTGCCCTGAGCCGCGGGCCGGCGTGCGGGCCGCCGGCAAAATTGACCGATGTCATGGTACCCGCATGCGGGTACCGTTAGCTTTCGCTCTCTGGAAAACGCTTCGGAGAGACCATGAAGGCCATTTTCGTATTGCTGCTTGCGCTGCTGCTGGGCATCTCCGGCAACGAAGCGCTGGCGCAGATCAGCGATCTCAACGTCGCCATCAACAAGGCAGGCCGTCAGCGCATGCTGTCGCAGCGCATGGCCAAGGCGTACTTCCAGATCGGCCAGCAGGTCGACGTCGACCGCAGCAAGAAGGCGCTCGACGCCTCGATCGCCGCCTTCGACCGCCAGCTTGTCGAACTCAAGAATTTCGCGCCGACCCCCGAGATCAAGGACACCTACGTCAAGCTGGAGCAGTCCTGGCTGGCCTACAAGGATCTGCTGATCGGCTCGCCGCCGTCGCAGGCCAACGGCCGGAAGGTGCTGGAGCTGTCCGACCAGGTCCTCGGCCTGGCGCACCAGGGCACCCAGCAGCTCGAAAAACGCTCATCTTCGTCGGCCGGCCGCCTGGTCAACCTCTCCGGCCGCCAGCGCATGCTGTCGCAGCGCATGGCCAAGTTCTACCAGGCGAACGCCTGGGGCATCGGCGACGACAAGAGCACCGCCGAACTGGAAAAGGCCAGGAAGGAGTTCGTCGCCGCCCACCAGGAGCTTGCCTCGGCGCCTGCGAACACGCAGCAGATCAAGGAAAGCCTGGACCTGGTCAAGCAGCAGTGGATCTTCTTCGACAGCGCGTTGGGTCAGAAAACCGGCGCCGACAAGCGCCCGCAGACACTGGTCGCAACCACCAGCGAGCGCATCCTCGAAGAAATGGAAACCGTCGTCGGCCAGTACGAGAAGCTGAAGTAGCCGCCTAGAAAAGGCTCATCTGCCGCGCGTCCGCCGGCTGCGGCGGGGGCGGCGGCGTGAAGCCGGCGGTCGCCAGTGGCGGCCACTCGCGCGCCAGGTCGAGGCGGCGGCAGGCAAGTTCGAAGCGCTGGCGGATGAGGTCGGCGTAATGCCCGAGCCCCTTCATCCGGCTGCCGAAATTCGGGTCGTTGGCGCGCCCGCCGCGCATGTCGTAGAGCACCGACATCACGCGCGCGGCCTTCTCCGGCGCGTGCCAGTCGAGCCACTGGCGGAACATTCCGGCGACTTCGTGCGGCAGGCGCAGCAGGGTGTAGCCGGCGCTGCCGGCGCCGTGGTCGCGAGCGGCCGTCAGCAGCCTTTCCAATTCGTGGTCGGTGAGGCCGGGAATCAGCGGCGCCACGAAAACCGAAACCGGGATGCCCGCCTCGCTCAACCGGCGCATCGCCTCCAGCCGTGCCGGCGGGGCGCTCGCCCGCGGTTCGAGCTGGCGCGCCAGCGGGCCGTCGAGGGTGGTCAGCGAGATTCCGACATGGGCGAGGTTGAGCTGCGCCAGCTCGGCCCACAAGTCGATGTCGCGGACGATCAGCGACGACTTGGTGACGACCGAAACCGGGTGGCGGGTTTCCAGCAGCACCTCGAGCAGTGCGCGCGTCAGCCGCTGCCTGCGCTCGAACGGCTGGTAGGCGTCGGTCGCCGTGCCGAGCGCGATCGTCGCGCAGACGTAGCCCGGGCGCGACAACTCCGCGCGCAGCAGTTGCGCCGCCTCCGGCTTGTGGAATATCTGCGTCTCGAAATCGAGCCCCGGCGACAGTCCCAGGTACGCGTGCGTCGGCCGCGCATAGCAGTAGATGCAGCCATGCTCGCAGCCACGGTAGGGGTTGAGCGACTGGTCGAAGCCGACATCCGGCGAATCGTTGCGGGTGATCAGCGACTTGGCCGAATCGACCAGCAGCCGCGTCTGCGGCAGCGACGGCTCGGCCGGTTCCCAGCCGTCGTCGACCGCCTGCCGCGTGTTGGCGCTGAAGCGGTGGGCGACGTTGGCGGCCGCCCCGCGACCCTTGACGGGCCGTGGCGGAATCTCCTGGGAAGGGTGAAGGTCGAAATCTTCCATGTGCATCCGGTAGAATGCCGGGTTTCCGGAAATTGTAAATGGGCCTGGCCATGACGTCGCACAATATGCAGACGAGCAAACCGAATACCGACGACCTGCGCATCCGCGAGATCAAGGAACTGGTGCCGCCGGCGCACGTCTTCCGCGAGTACCCGGTATCGAACCGCGCTGCGCATACCACCTATGACGCCCGCCAGGCGATCCACCGCATCCTGCACGGCGCCGACGACCGCCTGCTGGTCGTCATCGGCCCCTGCTCGATCCACGACTACGACGCGGCGATGGAATACGCCCGACGGCTGGCGAAGGAGGCCGCGCGGCACGCCGACGATCTCGTCATCCTGATGCGCGTCTATTTCGAGAAGCCGCGCACGACGGTCGGCTGGAAGGGGCTGATCAACGACCCGCGCCTCGACAACACCTTCCGCATCAACGAAGGCATCCGCCTCGCCCGGCGCATCCTGCTCGAAATCAACGAGCTCGACCTGCCCTGCGCCACCGAATTCCTCGACACCATCACCCCGCAATACACCGCCGACCTGATCGCCTGGGGCGCCATCGGCGCGCGCACCACCGAATCGCAGGTGCACCGCGAACTCGCCTCCGGCCTTTCCTGCCCGGTCGGCTTCAAGAACGGCACCGACGGCAACATGAGGATTGCGGTCGACGCCATCCGTGCCGCCAATTCGCCGCACCATTTCCTGTCGGTCACCAAGTCCGGCCACACCGCCATCGTCTCGACGATGGGCAACGAGGACTGCCACGTCATCCTGCGCGGCGGCAAGGAACCGAACTTCGATGCCGCCTGCATCGATGCCGCCTGCAAGGAGATCGCCGCCGCCGGCCTCGCCGCCCGCCTGATGGTCGACTTCTCGCACGGCAACAGCCGCAAGCAGTACAAGCTGCAGATGGAAGTCTGCGACAGCGTCGCCGCCCAGATGGCCGCCGGCGAGGAGCGCATCGTCGGCGTCATGGTCGAATCCCACCTCGTCGAAGGCCGCCAGGACCTCCTGCCCGAGAAGCCGCTGACCTACGGCCAGAGCATCACCGACGCCTGCCTCGGCTGGGACGACAGCGTCGCCGTGCTCGACAAGCTCGCGGCCGCAGTGCGGGCGCGGCGGGTGGCGGAAGCGGCGGAGTAGCCCGAATTTCTTATAGACGTCGCGTGAGCGACAATACAGTTGTTACCTTCGGGTGACGACCGAATCCGGCCCGACAGGCTTGCCTGTCGGGCCTTTTATTCGCCGTGTGTATCGCTCAATGGTTTTGGTAACCTGCTTGCGTTAGGATTGCCCAAAGATCACTGGAGGTTTGCATCATGATCAATTCACCGCTTGAAGATATTGAAGCCGCCGCCCTGCAACTGGCGCCGAGCGAGCGTGCCCAGCTTGGCGGAACGCCTGTTGGTGAGCCTCGATGAGGACGACGAAATTCTGGCGGCCTGGGTCGACCAGGCTGAGCGCCGGGCAGATGCGTTCGACCGAGGCGAAATCGAAACCGTCGATTTCGATGAAGCCATCGCCCAGGCACGAGCCAGGATTGCCAGCCGCCAGGCAGCATGAAAGCGGTTTTTCTGAAGACAGCGCAGGCCGAACTTGATGCTGCTGTTCGACTACTACGCCGAACACGCCAGCCAGCGTGTCGCCGAGGCGTTTCTGCAAGACGTTCAACACACGCGCCAACGCCTGACTGAACACCCGGAAATCGGCCTGGTCCTCTCCAAGCGATTGCGCGTCCTGCATTTGCGGCATTTCCCCTATTCCCTGATCTATCGGCTTTCCGCCGACACCATCACAATCCAAGCCGTTGCCCACCAGCGCCGCCGGCCCGGGTTTTGGAGTGGGCGGCGCTGAGCGGCGCAATCACCCTCGCTTGATCAGCGTCACCCCTGCCGGCAAATTGGTTTCGTCCACAATCACCTCGTAGACGGCGAAGCTGCTCGACGCGTTAACCTCGGCCCATCGCTTGATGGCAATAGAATGTTGGCCCGACAGGCTTTCCAGTCGGGCCAATACCATTTCTGGCTCCGCTCCGGCAGGGACGGGAGTCGCAACTCTGCTGACAATTGAGCTCCGAGGTTTGCGCCAGATCAATAACCTGCTCATGGTTAAGGAGTAGGTTGAAACCGTGTTTATCTGGGAGGGGTGGTCATGCACAGTTTTTTTCGAACGGCTGCAATCGTCGCGGCGGCGACTATCGCCTTGAGCGGCTGTGCAGTCAACCGTGCCACGGGCAATGTTGATCCATCGGTTGATTTATCGGTGTTGAAGACCATGTACGTCAAGAGGATTCCGGCTGATGAGGAGACGCATGTCCTGATTGCCGACAAGTTGCGCACCAAGGGGGTTGCCGTTTCGACCGGCGTCGAGCCGGCGCCGGGCAACGTCGATGCAGTCGTCACCTACATCGACAAATGGTTCTGGGACATCACGATGTACATGCTCGAGTTGACCATCGTCATTCGCGATCCGAAGACGGACTTCCCCCTGGCGACGGGCAATTCGTACCATACATCGCTGACGCGCCTGTCTCCCCAGGAGATGGTCAATGAGGTGATCGACAATATCTACAAGGCAGGCAAGAAATGATCAATTGGCGCCCCTTGAATGTTTGCCTCGTCATGCTTCTGGTGACGTTGGCCGCTGGTTGTTCATCGCCGGCCAGTCGCGAGGCGATGGTTCCGAGCGGCGTGGTCCTAAGCAAGCATTTTCAGAACAGCGTTCGGGTTCAGACCGGCGGCGGCTCGGAAACCGGCGCGCTGGACAGCAGCAATATCTCCGATGCCGACCTCAAGCTGGCCATCGAGGATGCGATTGTCCAGTCCCGACTGTTCAAGACAGTGGTTCAGGGCGCTGACGGTGACTATGAATTGAGCGTCCGGATCACATCCCTGACCAAGCCGGTCTTCGGGACGACATTCACGGTCGATCTGGAGACGGCATGGTCGCTGACCAGAACGGCGGATCGCAGCGCGGTCATGCGCAAGAGCGTCAAGTCCACGGGAACGGCGACAATGGGCGAAGCGTTCGCCGCCGTCGTCAGGCTAAGATTGGCGGTCGAAAAGGCCGCACGAGAGAACATCGGCCAAGGACTGCAGGCGATTGCCGAACTGAATCTATAGCGAGAGCTTGGTCCTCGCGGGGTCAGGCTGCTGCCTCGCCCGCGACCTGACTGTCAATCCGCGAACTTCGGCGCCCGCCTTTCCTGCTGCGCGGCGATGCTCTCGTTGAGGTCGGCGGAGAGCAGCATTGCGGCGTTCCAGGTGGCGACGAAGTTGAGGCCGTCGGCGACGGAGTGGTCGCGGCTGAAATTCATGACTTCCTTGAGGCCGCGCGTGGCGAGCGGGGACTTGGCGGCGATGGCCTGCGCCAGTTCGCGGACGCCTGCGGTCAACGCTTCCGGCGAGGCGAAAACGCGGTTCACGAGGCCCAGCCTCGCCGCTTCGGCGGCGTCGAAGTTGCGCCCGGTGTACGCCAGTTCGCGCGCCATGCCTTCGCCGATCAGGCGCGGCAGGCGTTGCAGCGTGCCGACGTCGGCGACCATGCCGATGTCGATCTCGCGCACCGAGAAGACGGCGCCGTCGGCCGCGTAGCGCAGGTCGCAGGCGGTGACGAGGTCGAGCGCGCCGCCGATGCAGGCGCCCTGGATGGCGGCGACGACCGGCTTGCGGCAGCGTTCGGCCGCCGTCAGGCAATCCTGGAAGTCGAGGATCAGCCGGCGCAGCGCCTCGCGGCTGCGGGCGGGGTCGGGATGGGCGATGCGCTGCTGGATGCCGGCGAGCAGCGTGAGGTCGATGCCGGCGCAGAAATTCCTGCCTTCACCGGCGAGGATGGCGACGCGCGCGGCGGGGGTGGCGTCGACCCAGTCGAAGGCCTGGCGGATTTCCTGCCACATCGCGTCGTTCATCGCGTTCGACTTGTCCGGCCGGTTGAGGCGGACTTCGGCGATGCCGTCGGCGAGCGCAACGGTCAGGGTGGAGAAGGTCGGCAGGTTCATGGTGGGCGTTCCGGTCGGATGAGGATCGGAACAGGATACCGCCGGGGGCGTGGCACCGGGTAGAGTGCGGCGCCTAACCGGCGCGGCGGTTCATTCGCTGAAGCTGACCAGGACGAGGTCGGCGGCCTGCTCGCGCAGCGGGATCAGCGCCTGGTAGGCGGGCGAGTGGTACCAGGAGGCGACCGCGGTGGCGTCGGGAAAGCGGATGACGACCGTGTCGGTGTGCCGGTGGCTGCCGGCAAGAACGGCGTCGACCTTGCCGCGAAACAGCAGTTCGGCGCCCCACGGGGCGAGCGTCGCCGGCACCTGGGCGCGGTACTGCGCCCATTTTCCTTCGTCCCTGACCGTGATGTGGCCGATGACGCAGGCGCTCATGCGGCGGTCTTGCCTTTTTGCCAGAGCACGTCGCCGCGCCCGCCGGCGCGGTTGAGGACACGCCCGAAAATGAAGAGCAGGTCGGAGAGGCGGTTGATGTAGCGGCGGGCGGCGTCGGAGACGGGCTCGGCGGCGCTCAGCCTGACCATGGCGCGCTCGGCGCGCCGGCAGACGGTGCGGCTGAGGTGGGCGAGCGCAGCGGCGCGGGTGCCGCCGGGCAGGATGAATTCCTTGAGCATCGGCAGGTTGGCGTTGAACGACTCGGCCAGTTCCTCGAGGCGCGCCGACCTGCACCTCCTTGACGACTTCCATGCCGGGCAGGCAGAGCTCGCCGCCAAGGTCGAAGAGGTCGTTCTGGATGTCGAGCAACGCCACCTGCACGGCATGCGGCAGGTCTTCGCAGAGCAGGACGCCGAGGCTGGAATTGAGTTCGTCGACCTCGCCCATGGCGTCGATGCGCAGGCTGTCCTTGGTCGTGCGGCTGCCGTCGCCGAGGCCGGTGGTGCCGGCGTCGCCGGTGCGGGTGACGATCTTCGACAGGCGGTTGCCGGCGCGTTCGGTCATGGTGGTGCTCCTCGTGAAAGTGTGCGGATTATACTGTCGTCGCCATGCCGAAGTTCGCCGCCAACCTGAGTTTCCTGTTCGCCGACGCGCCGTTTCCCGAGCGTTTCCGGCGCGCCGCGGCGGCCGGCTTCACGGGCGTCGAGTACCTGTTTCCCTACGACTGGCCGGCGCACGACGTGGCGGAATGGCTGCGCGACGGCGGATCTCGAACAGGTGCTGTTCAACCTGCCGCGCCGGCGACTGGGCGGCCGGCGAGCGCGGCCTGGCCTGCCTGCCGCACCGCCAGGGCGAGTTCGTCGAGAGCGTCGAGCGGGCGCTCGACTACGCGCTGCTGCTCGATTGCCGCCGCCTGCACTGCATGGCCGGGCTGCGGCCGGCGGGTGTGCCCGAGGCGCGAGCTGGAAGCGACCTATGTCGCCAACCTGCGTCACGCCGCCGACCGCCTGGCGACCATCGGCGCGACGGTGACGATCGAGCCGATCAACAGCCGCATCGACATGCCGGGCTACTGGCTGGACAGCATCGACAAGGGTTTTCGCCTGCTGGAGGCGGTTGACCGCAGCAACGTGAAATTGCAGTACGACATCTACCACGCGCAGATCATCGCCGGTGATCTGGCGCGCACGCTCGAAGGCAACATCGATCGTATCGGCCACATCCAGATCGCCGACAACCCCGGTCGCCACGAGCCGGGGACCGGCGAGATCAATTACCCCTTCCTGTTCGACCTGCTCGACCGCCTCGGTTACGACGGCTGGGTCGGCTGCGAGTACAAGCCGCTGACGACGACCGAGGCGGGCCTCGGCTGGCGGCCGCGATGACGCCGCGCGAAATCCTCCGGCGCCTGTTCGATGCCGCCATCGCGGCCGCCGATCCGGCCTTGTGCGTGCCGCCGCATCTGCCGCCGGACGACGGCGGGCGGCTGATCGTCATCGGCGCCGGCAAGGCCTCGGCGGCGATGGCGCGGGCGGTCGAGGAACACTGGTCGGGGCCGCTCGACGGGCTGGTCGTCACGCGCTACGGCCATGGCGTGCCGTGCGAGCGCATCGAGATCGTCGAGGCGGCGCATCCGGTGCCGGATGCCGCGGGCGAGGCGGCGGCGGCGCGCATTTTGGCCATGATTTCCGGGTTGACCGCAACCGACCGCGTGCTGGCGCTGATTTCCGGCGGCGGCTCGGCCTTGCTGGCGGCGCCGGCGGTGGGCGTGACGCTGGCCGAGAAGCGGGCGATCACCGCCGCGCTGCTCCGTTCCGGCGCGGCGATCGGCGAGATCAACTGCGTGCGCAAGCACCTGTCGGCGCATCAAGGGCGGCCGGCTGGCGGCAGCAGCCTGGCCGGCGCCGGTGCTGACGCTGGCGATTTCCGACGTGCCGGGCGACGACCCGGCGGTCATCGCCTCCGGCCCGACGGTCGCCGACCCGACGACTGCGGCCGACGCGCTGAAGGTGCTCGATCTCTACGGCATCGCGATACCCGATGAATTACGCCGGCGGCTGGCGAGCGGCGAACTGGAGACGCCCAAGCCGGGCGATCCGCGTCTGGCGCACAGCGAATTCCGCCTGATCGCCAGCCCGCGCCAGATGCTCGAAGCAGCGGCGGCCGAGGCGAGCCGGCTCGGCGTCACGCCGCTGATCCTCGGCGACGCCATCGAGGGCGAGGCGCGCGAGGTCGGCAAGGTGCTGGCCGGCATGGCGATCAGTTGCGGTCGACACGGTTTTCCGGCCGAAAAGCCGTGCGTGCTGCTGTCGGGCGGCGAAACGACGGTGACGCTGCGGGGCGAGGGGCGCGGCGGGCGCAACAGCGAATTCCTGCTCGGCCTGACGCTGGCGCTCGACGGCGCGCCGGGCATCCACGCGCTGGCCGCCGACACCGACGGCATCGACGGCAGCGAGGACAATGCCGGCGCCTTCGTCGCGCCGGACACGCTGCGCCGGGCGCGCGCGATCGGCATCGACGCCGCCGGCTGCCTGGCGGACAACGATGCCTGGGGTTTCTTCGCGGCGCTCGGCGACCTGCTGGTGACCGGCCCGACGCGCACCAACGTCAATGATTTCCGCGCCTTGCTGGTGGGGTTAGAATGACCGGCATCATGCCCACCGCGGAAACCCTGTTCGCTACCGACAAGCCGGCGCTGGTCGCCCGCCTGCGGGTGATCCTGCCGGCGCACTGCCTGCTCGTCGACGAGGAGGATCTGCGGCCCTACGAGTGCGACGGGCTGACCGCCTTCCGCGAGCTGCCGCTGGCCGTCTGCCTGCCGGAGAGCGAAGGGCAGGTGGTCGACGTGCTGCGCACCTGCCACCGGCTCGGCGTGCCGGTCGTCGCGCGCGGGGCGGGTACCGGGCTGTCGGGCGGGGCGATGCCGCACGCGCAGGGGGTGGTGCTCTCGCTCGCCCGCCTCAACCGCATCCTGCGCGTCGATCCGCTGGCGCGCGTCGCCGTCGTCCAGCCCGGCGTGCGCAACCTGGCGGTGTCCGAGGCGGCGGCGCCGCACGGCCTCTATTACGCGCCCGACCCGTCGTCGCAGATTGCCTGCACGATCGGCGGCAACGTCGCCGAGAATTCGGGCGGCGTGCATTGCCTGAAGTACGGGCTGACCGTGCACAACGTGCTGCGCGTCCGTGTCGTCAGCAGCGAGGGCGAGATTTTCGAGATCGGCTCGGAAGCGCCGGATTCCCCCGGCTACGACCTGCTGGCGCTGGTGATCGGCTCCGAGGGCATGCTCGGCGTCGTCACCGAGGTGACCGTCAGGCTGGTACCGAAGCCGGAGCTGGCGCAGGTGGTGATGGCCTCGTTCGATGATGTCGCCAAGGCCGGCGACGCGGTGGCAGCGATCATCGCCGCCGGCATCATCCCGGCCGGGCTGGAGATGATGGACAAGCCGGCGACCGCCGCCGTCGAGCCTTACGTCAAGGCGGGCTACGACCTCGACGCCGCGGCCATCCTGCTGTGCGAGGCGGATGGCACGCCGGAGGAAGTCGCCGAGGAGATCGCCAGCGTCACCGCGGTGTTGACCGCGGCCGGCGCGCGCGACATCCGCGTCTCGCAGTCGGAAGCCGAGCGCCTGCGCTTCTGGGCCGGGCGCAAGGCGGCGTTTCCGGCGGTCGGCCGCATCACGCCGGACTACTACTGCATGGACGGCACGATCCCGCGCAAGCGCCTCGCCGAGATGCTGGCGGCGATCGCCGGCATGGAGAAGAAATACAGCCTGCGCTGCGCCAATGTCTTCCACGCCGGCGACGGCAACCTGCACCCGCTGATCATGTACGACGCCGCCAAGCCGGGCGAATGGGAGCGGGCCGAAGCCTTCGGCGCCGAAATCCTCGAGCTTTCGGTGGCGCTCGGTGGCTCGATCACCGGTGAACATGGCGTCGGCATCGAAAAGATCAACCAGATGTGCGTGCAGTACAAGGCGCCGGAACTCGAAGCATTCCGCCGCATCAAGAAGGCCTTCGACGAGGCGGGCCTGCTCAACCCCGGCAAGGCCGTCCCGAGCCTGCACCGCTGCGCCGAATACGGCCGCATGCACGTGCATCACGGCGACCTCAAGTTCCCGGAACTGGAGCGCTTCTGATGCCGGCTTCGCCAGCCCTCGACGACATCGTTTCGGCGGTCCGCGCGGCCCACGACAGCCGCACGCCGCTGCGCATCCGCGGCCGGCGGCAGCAAGGATTTCTACGGCGGCATGCTGGCCGGCGATGTGCTCGACGTCTCGGCGTATCGCGGCATCGTCGCCTACGAACCGACCGAACTCTACCTGACCGCGAAGTGCGGCACGCCGCTCGCCGAGATCGAGGCGGCGCTGGCCGAAAAGGGGCAGATGCTGGCCTTCGAGCCGCCGCGCTTTTCCGGCGCCACCGCCGGCGGCTGCGTCGCCGCCGGGCTGTCCGGTCCGCGCCGGCAGCAGGCCGGGGCGGTGCGCGACTTCGTGCTCGGCGTCAAGCTGGTCGACGGCACCGGTCAGGTGCTCGACTTCGGCGGCCAGGTCATGAAGAACGTCGCCGGCTACGATGTCTCGCGGCTGATCGCCGGCAGCCTCGGCACGCTCGGCGTCATCGCCGAGGTGACGCTGAAGGTATTGCCGCAGCCGGTGGCGGAGAAGACGCTGGTCTTCGAGATGGACGAGGCGCGGGCGATCGTCCAGCCTCAATCGCTGGGGCGGCCAGCCGCTGCCGGTGTCGGCCTCGTTCTGGCACGACGGCCAGCTCTGGCTGCGCCTTGCCGGCGCCCGGGCGGCGGTCGCGGCGGCGTGCGCCAAGCTGGGCGGCACGGTTGCGGTCAACGGCCGAAAAACACTGGAATTCGGTCCGCGAGCAGACGCACCCGGCCTTCGCCGGCAACCTGCTGTGGCGGCTGGCCTTGCCATCGAGCGCGCCGCCGCCGGGGCTGGACGGGCTGCGCGCGATCGAGTGGGGCGGCGCGCTGCGCTGGTATGCCGGCGAGCTGGACGCGGTGCGCGGGGTCGCGGCGCGCGCCGGTGGCCACGCCGTGCTCTACCGCGCGCCGGAGTCGCTGCGCTGCCGCGAAGGCGCCTTCGCAGCGCTGACGCCGGCCATGCTGGCCTTGCACCGGCGCCTCAAGCAGGCGCTCGACCCGGCCGGCATCCTCAACCCCGGCCGCCTCTACGCGGAATTCTGATGGATACGCGCCTCGCCGATTTCGTGCGCGACACCCCGGACGGCCGGCAGGCGGCGCAAATCCTGCGCAAGTGCGTCCATTGCGGTTTCTGCACCGCCACTTGCCCGACCTACCAGTTGCTCGGCGACGAACTCGACGGGCCGCGCGGCCGCATCTACCTGATCAAGCAGGTGCTCGAGGGCGCGCCGGTGTCGGCGAAGACGCGGTTGCATCTCGACCGTTGCCTGACCTGCCGCTCGTGCGAAACCACCTGCCCGTCCGGCGTCGATTACGCGCACCTGCTCGACATCGGCCGGCGTATCGTCGAGGAAAAGCTGCCGCGCAAGGGCGGCGACGCGTTGCAACGCGCCGTGCTGCGGGAGGCGCTGCCGCGGCCGGCGATTTTCGGGGCGGCGGTGAAGCTCGGCCAGATGCTGCGGCCGCTGCTGCCATCGGCGCTGGCCGACAAGCTGCCGGCCGACGCGGCGGACACGGCCCGGCCGTGGCCGGAGAAGAGCGGGCACCGGCGCCGCATGCTGGCGCTGGCCGGTTGCGTGCAGCCGGCGCTGGCACCCAACATCAACGCCGCCACCGCGCGCGTGCTCGACCGTCTCGGCATCGCACTGTTCGAGGCGACCCGCGCCGGTTGCTGCGGCGCCGTGCGCTTCCACCTCAACGACCAGGACGGGGCGAAGGACGACATGCGGCGCAACATCGACGCCTGGTGGCCGTACGTCGAATCGGGTGTCGAAGGCATCGTCGTCACCGCCTCCGGCTGTGGCGTGCAGGTTCGCGACTACGGTCACGTGCTGGCCGACGATGCGGTCTACGCCGACAAGGCGGCAAGAATCAGCGCGCTGTGTCGCGACCCGGCCGAGGTGATTTCTGCCGAGCGCGCCGGGCTGCTGGCCGTACTCGGCACGCAGCCGGGGCGCGGCAAGCTGGCCTTCCATTCGCCGTGCACGCTGCAGCACGGGTTGAAGATCCGCGGCGTCGCCGAGGAACTGCTGGTCGCCGCCGGCTACGAGCTGACGCCGGTCGCCGACGGCCACCTGTGCTGCGGCTCGGCCGGCACCTATTCGCTGCTCCAGCCGGAATTGTCGAAGCGCCTGCGCGACAACAAGCTGGCGGCGCTGACCGCGGGCTCCCCGGCCACCGTTGCCACCGCCAACATCGGCTGCCTGAGCCACCTCCAGGCGGGCAGCGTGCTGCCGGTCCGCCACTGGGTCGAACTGATCGATGCCGCACTCGCCTGAAGGTGGCACGCCGGGCCGCGCCGCGCCCTTCGTGGTAGCCTTCGCGGACGAGGAGAAGCGATGCCGACGATAACGGTCGATGTCTGTGTCGCCCAGCATCAGGGGGACCGCAAGGAACAGCAGGATCGGGTCGCGATCCTGTCGCATCCACGCCAGCGCGGCGTCGCGCTCGCCGTCGTCGCCGACGGCATGGGCGGTCATGCCGGCGGCGCCCTGGCCGCCGAGCAGGTGATCCACACCGCCAGGAACAGCCTCGAATTCTTCTCGCCGTCGGTCGAATCGCCCCGCTACCTGCTGGAAAACAGCATGCTCGAAGCGCATGCGATGATCAAGGCGTCGCGCTTCATCAACGAGAAGGATCCGCACAGCACGGTCGTCATGCTGCTGCTGCAACCCGGCAAGGTCACCTGGGCGCATTGCGGCGACAGCCGGGCCTACCGCTTCCGTGGCGCCGAGCCGCTATTCCGCAGCGTCGACCATTCGTATGTCGAGCACCTGATTGCGAACGGAAAGATCACGCCGCAGGAGGCGCTCACCCATCCCAACCGCAACGTGCTGGTCACCTCGCTGGGCGGCAATGAGGAGCCGAAGTTCGACTTCGGCGAAACCACCGACCTGGCGGGTGGCGACAGCTTCGTGCTGTGTTCGGACGGGGTCTGGGCCTACTTCGATGACGCCGAGATGGGTGCCGTCGTCGCCGCGAATTCCGCGCGCCGGGCCTGCGAGATCCTGATCGATCAGGCGCGTGTCCGCGCCAGTGGTGCCGGCGACAACCTGTCGCTGGCGATCATCAAGCTGAACGGAAACAGGCCGGCTAGCGCGACCGGCTAGGTCGGCTCAGCGCCGGCCGATGCCGCCGAGCAGTGCGGCGACGACGCGCTTCGGCTTGTGCGGGTCCGACTTGGCCGGGGCTGTCGGCGAATCCGGCACCTCGCCGCGCGGCGCGTTGTCCTCGTAGGGCTTGCTGAAATCGAAGCCGTCGGCGGCGACGACGGGTGCGGCGCGCCGGACGGCGCTCGCTGCGCTCCGGGCGTTCGGTCCGCGCTGGCCGTTCGGTCCGTTCCGGCCGCGCTGTGTCGGGTGCCCGCGCGGTGCCGCGAGCGCCGCGCTTGCGGCGGTTGCCCGGCGGGTATTCATATTCCGGCTCGGGTTCGAAACCGGCGACCTCGACCTGCTCGATCGGCCGCTTGATCAGCTTCTCGATATCGACCAGGTAGACGACCTCGCGCGCGCAGACCAGCGAGATGGCGTTGCCGTGCTTGCCGGCGCGGCCGGTGCGGCCGATGCGGTGCACGTAGTCTTCCGGCGTGTGCGGCAGCTCGTAGTTGATGACGTAGGGCAGGTCGTCGATATCGAGGCCGCGGGCGGCGACGTCGGTCGCGACCAGGGCATGCGTGGCACCGTCCTTGAAGGCGTCGAGCGCCTTGATGCGGTCGAGCTGGCTCTTGTCGCCGTGGATGGCGTCGGCATGGATGCCGGCGCGCTGCAATTCGCGGGCGAGGCGCGAGCAGCCCTGCTTGGTGCGCATGAAAACCAGGCACTGGTTGATTTCGCCGGATTTCAGCAACTTGATCAGCAGGCCGCGCTTGCCGAATTCGGACACCGGGTGGACGCGGTGGCTGATCGTATCGGAAACCTGGTTGCGGCGGGCAACCTCGATCAGCACCGGCGCCTGCAGCATGTTGTCGGCGAGGCGCTTGATTTCTTCCGAGAAGGTTGCCGAGAACAGCAGGCTCTGCCGTTGTTGCGGCAGCATCTTGATGATGCGCGTGACGTCGGGGATGAAGCCCATGTCGAGCATGCGGTCGGCCTCGTCGAGGACCAGCGCCTGCACCGAGTTGAAGCTGACGCTCTTGTTCTCGACGTGGTCGAGCAGCCGCCCGGGCGTGGCGACGAGGATTTCGACGCCCTTCTTCAGTTCGGCGATCTGCGGCTTGATGTCGACGCCGCCGAATGCGCACATCGCGCGCAGCGGCGTGTGCTTGCTGTAGGACTTGACCGATTCGTAGACCTGCAGCGCCAGTTCGCGGGTCGGCGCGAGGATCAGCGCGCGCACCGGGTGCCGGGCCGGCGACGGGCTGCTCGAGGCGAAGGGCAGCATGCGCTGCAGGATGGGCAGCACGAACGCGGCCGTCTTGCCGGTGCCGGTCTGGGCGCCACCCATGATGTCCTGGCCGGCGATGACGAGCGGGATGGCCTGGGCCTGGATCGGCGTCGGTTTGGTGTAGCCTTCGTCGAGGACGGCGCGCAGCAATTCCGGAGCGAGGCCGAGATCGGCGAAAGTGATTTCGGGCGTCGCTGCAGCGGCCGGCGCGCCGGCTTCATCGCCGGCCAAGTTGTTGATTTCAGACATGGGCGCGAATTATACGCGTTGCGCGCTGCGATTGCCTGAATATGTCCGCCAACTTGCCGGAACGACGGGCGCGGGGGCTATAATCGGCGCCTTCTGAATCTGACCGGAGCCCGCCATGTCGTCTGTCGTCCGTCCGCTGACCCTCGCCATCATCCTCGCCTTCGCCGGCGCAGCCATCGCTGCCGAACCGGCCAAGCCCGCCGCCAAGTCCGCCAAGCCGGTGGCCAAGCCCGCCGCCAAGGCAGCCCCGGCACCGGCGCCGACCCCGAATTCCCCGACCGAACTCGAACTGGCGCACAACCTGGATCCGGTCCGTGCAGAGCGGCTGCAGGTGGTGGTCGACCGCTTCAACAAGGAAACCGGCGGCTCGCTGAAGCTGGTCCGCCTGGAGAAGGGCCAGAAGCCGGCCGACCTCAACCTGGTCACGCGCTACGACATGAGCGAGGTGATCACCCATCCGAAGAGCTACGTTCCGCTGCACGAGGTGATGGCCAAGGCCAACGAACGGCTGAACGCTGCCGAGTTGTCGGCCGACCTGAAGAGCGGCGTCGTCAACGCCAAGGGCCGCCTGGTGGCCTTGCCGGCCCTCTACTCGACGCCGGTCCTGTTCTACAACAAGAACGCGTTCCGCAAGGCGAAGCTCGATCCGGAGCAGCCGCCGAAGACCTGGTTCGAGATGCAGGGCATGCTCGACAAGCTGCAGGAAGCGGGCTACGCCTGCCCGTACACGACCTCGTGGCCGGTCTGGGTGCATATCGACAACGTCAGCGCGCTGTCCGGCGTGCCGGCGGTCGACGACAAGGGCCAGCTCAACTTCAACGCCCTGCCGCAGGTCAAGCACATCGCGATGATGATGACCTGGACCAAGGCGAACTACTTCAAGCATTTCGGTCGACGCGCCGAAGGCAGCGCCAAGTTCCACGATGGCGAGTGCGCGATGATCACCACCGATTCGCGCGAGGCGGTCGATTTCCAGGACGCCAAGGGCGTCGAACTGGGGGTCGCGCCGATGCCGTACCACGATGACGTCTACGGCGGCCGCCAGCACACGCTGGCCGACGGCGCCACGCTGTGGGTCGGCGCGGGTCGCACGCCGGCCGAAAACAAGCAGGCGGCGAAGTTCGTCTCCTGGCTGCTGAGCCCGGAAATGCAGGTCGAGACGGTGCGCCTCTACGGCGGCCTGCCGCTGACCCCGGCGGCACGCGCCGCCGCCCGCAGCAAGATCCTCAGGGACAGCGACCGCACGCTGGAGATCGCCTACGCGTCGATGAAGGGCAAGGGCGCCAGTTCGGTGCCGCACGTTGCCGACATCGACGCGGTGCGCATCATCACCAACGAGGAACTCGAAGCCGCCTGGGCCGACAAGAAGCCGGCCAAGGCCGCCCTCGACACGGCGGTTTCGCGCGGCAGCGCCTACCTGGCCGCGCATCCGGCGCTGAAGAAGTCCCAGCCCTTCTGATGGGCGTGCCGCTGCCGCGCTGGTTCGCCCATCGCGGCGGCGGTTCGCTCGCCCCCGAGAACACCCTGGCCGGCATCCGGCTGGCGGCCCGGCTCGGCTACCGGGCGGTCGAGTTCGACGTCATGCTGTCGGGCGACGGCACGCCGGTGCTGATCCACGACGAAACCCTGGAACGGACCACCGACGGCGCCGGACGTGTCTGCGCTACCCCGGACGCCGTCCTGTTCGCGCTCGATGCCGGCGGCGGCGAGCGCATCCCGCGCTTTGTCGAGGCGGCGGCGCTCTGCCGCGAGCTCGGCCTGCTGGCCAATGTCGAGATCAAGCCGGCGACCGGATACGAGCGGCAGACCGCCGAGACGGTGGCGCGCATGACCGCCGAACTCTGGCGCGGCGCGGCGGTGCAGCCGCTGCTCTCGTCGTTCTGCCTGGAGGCGCTGGCGATCGCCCGCGACCTCGCGCCGGAGATCCGGCGCGGCCTGCTCTACGAGGACGTGCCGCCCGGCTGGCAGGCCGACTTCGACCGCCTCCGGGGCTTCTCGCTGCATTGCGACGCTGGCCGGTTGCCCGACGACGTGCTGCGCGAGGCGCAGGCGCGGCAGGTGCCGGTTCTCTGCTACACGGTCAACGCGCGCCCGGAGGCGGAAATGCTGTTCGCACGCGGCGTCGCGGCGATCTTCACCGACCGCCTCGACCTCTTCGTCGGTGCCTGAAACGGCGCCGGCGGCGGCGCGGCGGGCCTTGTTTCTGCGGTAAAATCGGCGCTTTGCACAGTGCCGCCCCGCCGGGGCCATCGACGATGACAAGCTCCGAAATCCGCCAGCAGTTTCTCGACTTCTTCGCCTCCAAGGGCCACCAGATCGTCGCTTCCAGTTCGCTGGTGCCGCATGAGGACCCGACGCTGCTGTTCACCAACGCCGGGATGAACCAGTTCAAGGACGTCTTCCTCGGCTTCGACAAGCGCCCGTACAACCGCGCCGCCACCTCGCAGAAATGCGTGCGCGCCGGCGGCAAGCACAACGACCTCGAGAACGTCGGCTACACCGCGCGCCACCACACCTTCTTCGAGATGCTCGGCAACTTCAGCTTCGGCGACTACTTCAAGCACGACGCGATCAAGTACGCCTGGGAACTGCTGACCGAGGTCTACAAGCTGCCCGCCGACCGGTTATGGGTCACCGTCTATGCCGAGGACGACGAGGCATTCGACATCTGGACGCGCGAAGTCGGCGTTCCGGCCGAGCGCTGCATCCGCATCGGCGACAACAAGGGCGCCCGCTACGCCTCCGACAACTTCTGGATGATGGGCGACACCGGCCCCTGCGGGCCGTGCACCGAGATTTTCTACGACCACGGCGCGCACATCTGGGGCGGCCCGCCGGGAACGCCCGAGCAGGACGGCGACCGCTACATCGAGATCTGGAACAACGTCTTCATGCAGTTCAACCGCGACGAGCACGGCGTCATGCACCCGTTGCCGAAGCCGTCGGTCAACACCGGCATGGGCCTCGAACGCGTCGCCGCCGTGCTCCAGGGCGTGCATGCGAACTACGAGATCGACCTCTTCCAGGTGCTGCTCAGGGCGGCGGCGCGCGAGACCAGCGATGCCGACATGGATTCGCCGTCGCTCAGGGTGCTCGCCGACCACATCCGCGCCTGCTCCTTCCTCATCGCCGACGGCGTCATTCCCGGCAACGAGGGCCGCGGCTACGTGCTGCGCCGGATCATCCGCCGCGCCATCCGCCACGGCTGGAAGCTGGGCGCGCGCGCTGCCTTCTTCCACCGCATGGTGCCCGACCTCGTCGCCGAGATGGGCATGGCCTATCCGGAACTGGCGCAGAACCAGGCGCGGGTCATGGCGACGCTCAAGCAGGAGGAGGACCGCTTTTTCGAGACCATCGAGCACGGCATGGCGATCCTCGACGGCGAACTGAAGTCGCTCGGCAAGGGCGGCGTCTTCAACGGCGAAACGGCGTTCAAGCTGCACGACACCTACGGCTTCCCGCTCGACCTGACGCAGGACATCTGCCGCGAGCACGGCATCACTGTCGAACGCCGCCGCCTTCGACGCGGCGATGGCCCGCCAGAGGGAGCAGGCACGCGCCGCCGGCAAGTTCCGGATGGCCACCAACCTCGACTACGACGGCCCGGCCACCAACTTCCACGGCTACGACACGCTCGAGCACAGGGCCAACGTGCTGGCGCTGTACCGGGACGGTGTTGCGGTCAACCAGTTGAACGAGGGCGAAATCGGCGTCGTCGTCCTCGACGACACGCCGTTCTACGCCGAATCCGGCGGCCAGGTCGGCGACCGCGGCGCGCTGCAGTCGGTGCATGGCATCTTCGCGGTCGAGGACACGCAGAAGATCCAGGCCGCCGTCTTCGGCCACCACGGCGTCGTCAAGACCGGCACGCTCAGTGTCGGCAACGGGGTCACCGCCAAGGTCAACGTGCTGGCCCGCCAGCGCACGATGCGCAACCACTCGGCGACCCACCTGCTGCACAAGGCGCTGCGCGAAGTGCTCGGCGACCACGTCCAGCAGAAGGGCTCGCAGGTCGATCCGGACAAGACGCGCTTCGACTTCGTGCATAACCAGCCGATGACCAATGCGGAAATCCGCCGCGTCGAGAACCTCGTCAATGCCGAGATCCTCGCCAACACCGCCAACGAATGCCGCGTGCTGCCGATCGCCGAGGCGCAGAAGCTGGGCGCCATGATGCTGTTCGGCGAGAAGTACGGCGACAGCGTGCGCGTCCTCGACATCGGCTCGTCGCGCGAACTGTGCGGTGGTACCCACGTCGCCCGCACCGGCGACATCGGCCTCTTCAGCATCACTGCCGAAGGCGGCGTCGCGGCCGGCGTGCGCCGCGTCGAGGCCGTCACCGGCGACAACGCGCTGGCCTACATGCAGGGCATGGAAAGCGCGCTCGGCGGCGTCGCCGGCACGCTCAAGGTGCTGCCGAAGGACGTCCCCGCCCGCGTTGGCGCCGTGCTCGACCAGGTGCGCAAACTGGAGCGCGAACTGGCGGCGCTCAAGGGCAAGCTCGCCTCGGCGCAGGGCGACGACATGGTCGAGCCGGGCGGTCGACGTCAAGGGCGCCAAGGTGCTCGCCGCGACGCTGGAAGGCGCCGACATCGTCGCGCTGCGCGAGACGATGGACAAGCTCAAGGACAAGCTGAAGTCGGCGGCCGTCGTGCTGGCCTCGGTCGCCGACGGCAAGGTGACGCTGATCGCCGGCGTCACCGCCGACCTGACCGGCAAGGTCAAGGCCGGCGAACTGGTCAACATGGTCGCCCAGCAGGTCGGCGGCAAGGGCGGTGGCCGTCCCGACATGGCGCAGGCCGGCGGCACGCAGCCGCAAAACCTGGCGGCGGCGCTGGCTTCGGTGCCGGCCTGGGTCGAAGCCAGGCTGTGACGGCGCGGCGCGGCGGGTGAGCGACTTCCGCTTCTGCCCGCGCTGCGGCGGCCCGCTGCGTCCGGCGCGAGGTCGGCGGCGTTTCGCGCGCCGCTTGTGCCGACACGGCTTGCGGCTTCGTGTTCTGGGACAATCCGGTGCCGGTGGTCGCCGCGCTGGTCGAGGTCGACGGGCGCATCGTGCTGGCGCGCAACGTCGCCTGGCCGGAAAAGGTCTTCGGCCTCGTCACCGGCTATCTCGAACGCGACGAATCGCCCGAGCAGGCCGTGGCGCGCGAAGTGGGCGAGGAACTGGGGTTGACCGCGACCGCGGTCGAGTTGATCGGCCTCTACCCCTTCGCGGCCAAGAACCAGTTGATCATCGCCTGCCATGTGCGGGCTGTCGGCGAAGTGCGCCTCAACGAGGAACTTGCCGAGGTCCGCCTGATCGATCCGGAAAAGCTCAAGCCCTGGGATTTCGGCACCGGCCCCGCCGTGCGTGACTGGCTGGCGGCCCGCCAGGCCTGAGCGCGGCGGTGGCTTATTCCGGCAGCCGGCGCGGCACCTGCACGGTTTCGGTTTCGCGGACCACTTCGCCCTCGATGACGTAGCCATCGGCCGGCCGCTGCTGCGCCTGCTGTTGCATGCGGTCCTGCATCTGCTGGCGCACGGCGCGTGTCTTCCACCACAGCCAGCCGCCGAGCAGGGCGCCGCCGACGGCGACGACCGCCAGCGCGGCCAGCGAGAACATGAAGGCGAGGATGGCGGCGACGACGGCCCCGACGAAGCCGAGCACCCGCCCGGCAAGGCCCGTGGGCTGGCCGGAGAAGCCGGTACTGAACTGGCGGAATCGTTGCTGCTCTTCGCTCATGACGCTCTTTTCGCCTCGCTATCGGGTGACAGGAACGCAGTCTAGCGAACAATCGCCCGGGCCCGTGTGTGCGCGTGTCCCCTTTTTGTAACAGTCCTGCCTTGAAAAGTCTTTCCGCGGAGGGCCACCATATCAAGTTGGCATTGCCGGTTGCCTGATCCGCCGGCCCTCGAAAGATTCGAACCAGGAGAACCCCATGGCGCACCCTCTCGCCGGCCAGCCGGCCCCTTCCTCCAGCCTCGCCGACATCCCGGCGCTGCTCGCCGCCTACCACCGTGACCTTCCCGACCTCGCCGACCCGGCGCAGCGCGTCGCCTTCGGCACCAGCGGCCACCGCGGCAGCGCGCTCAATCGCAGCTTCAACGAGGCGCACCTCCTCGCCATCGCCCAGGCGGTCGCCGAATACCGCGCCGGGGCGGGCATCACCGGGCCGCTGTTCCTCGGCATGGACACCCATGCCCTGTCCGCGCCGGCGCAGCGCACGACCCTCGAGGTGCTCGCCGCCAACGGCGTCGAAGTCCGCTTCCAGGCCGACGGCGGCTTCACGCCGACGCCGGTCATCTCGCACGCCATCCTCGACTCACAACGCCGGGCGCACGGCGGGCCTTGCCGACGGCATCGTCATCACCCCCTCGCACAACCCGCCGCAGGATGGCGGCATCAAGTACAACCCGCCGCACGGCGGGCCGGCCGACACCGACGTCACCGGCTGGATCGAGCGCCGCGCCAACGAACTGCTCGCCGACGGCAACCGCGGCGTCAGGCGCGTGACTTACGAGCAGGCGCTGGCGGCGCCGACGACCAGCGCGGTCGACCTGATGAGCGGCTACATTTCCGACCTCGGCAGCGTCATCGACATGGAAGCGATCCGCCGCGCCGGCCTGCGCATCGGCGTCGATCCCATGGGCGGCGCCGCGGTCGCCTACTGGAAGCCGATCGCCGAGCATTACGGGCTCGACCTCACCGTCGTCAACCCGGCGGTCGATCCGGCCTTCGCCTTCATGACCCTCGACCACGACGGCAAGATCCGCATGGACTGCTCCAGCCCGTACGCCATGGCCAGCCTGGTCGCGCTCAAGGACCGCTTCGACATCGCCTGGGGCAACGACGCCGACGTCGACCGCCACGGCATCGTCACGCCCGTCGCTCGGCCTGATGAACCCCAACCACTACCTCGCCGTCGCGATCAATTACCTGCTCGCCCATCGCCCGCAGTGGCCGGCCACCGCCGCCGTCGGCAAGACGCTGGTGTCGAGCGGCCTGATCGACCGCGTCGTCGCCGGGCTGGGCCGCCGCCTGCTCGAAGTCCCGGTCGGCTTCAAGTGGTTCTCGGCCGGCCTGCTCGACGGCAGCATCTGCTTCGGCGGCGAGGAGAGCGCCGGCGCCAGCTTCCTGCGCCGCGACGGCAGCGCGTGGACCACCGACAAGGACGGCATCATCCTCGGCCTGCTCGCCGCCGAGATCACCGCCGTCACCGGCAAGGACCCGGGGCAGCACTACCTGGAACTCGCCGCCCGCTACGGCACGCCGTACTACGTGCGCCTCGACGCCCCGGCCAGCCCCGCGGAAAAGGCCGCTTTCAAGCAGTTGACCGCGGAACGCGTGAGCGCCGCCACGCTGGCCGGCGAGCCCATCGTCGCCCGGCTGACGCGCGCCGCCGGCAACGACGCGCCGATCGGCGGCCTCAAGGTGGCGACCGAAAACGGCTGGTTCGCCGCCCGGCCGTCAGGCACCGAGGACATCTACAAGATCTACGCCGAGAGCTTCAAGAGCGCCGAGCACCTGCAGCAGGTGGTGGCCGAGGCGAAGGAGATCGTTTCGGCGGCGCTGGCGGGGTGAGGGTCCCGTGCATGCGAAGAAACTGCGTGCAGGTCATCTGACGAGACTATGCTTGCAGTTCCGAAGAAATCAGCCGCTGTTTAAGTAACTCCAGCCTCGCACTCCATGCGTCTGACGGTTGAGTGCCAACGATGGTCGTCGCTACTCGGAGTAGGTCGTCGCAAACGCCTTGACGATCAGGGCTGACTTCTAACTGGTTGCAGCGCACTCGAAAACCATTGTCGGTTTCCGTTCCCCAGTGCTTCACATATTGCCTGAGCATCCGTTCCTGCTCGGACGAGAAGGAGCAATCTCTGCCCTTGAAAAACTCCAAAATTGCTTCCCACGATGCCTCGCTCATATGGTTAAGTGGTTTGGCCAAAGCAAGAAGGACTTGTAACTCGGACTTGTAGTCCCCCAGCATTGGCCGGATCAAGGCGTATTTGTCATGAATATCAAGGGCCGCTGATGACTCAGGTTCAGGATAGTCCCCCATGAAATAGCGATGGTTCAGGTCGTTGAATACGGCCCATGCCTCGTGAGGATGCAGGCCAAGTTTGATTAGATAGCCAGCCTTGTCACTCTCCCAGGCCTCCTCGTCGAAGCGAAATTCGAAAAGGGTCTTCTGAAGCTCTAACAGTGGAGCCAGCCTTTCAAGTTCCGGGGCTGAATAAAAGTGCTCGGGGTGGCGATCCAATTTGATGCCGTTACACCTCGTGCATAGTGCCACAAGGTTTCCGGGGATAAGTTGGCCGCCGAGCGCCAGCGGAACGTGGTGGTCGATGTCGAGCGGGGGAGGTCCGCCACACTTAAAGCACCGAGTGCCGAACAAAGCGAGGAACTTGTCCCTGTAGATTGATTCGATGATCGAATAGCGAAACGGGGCCCGGAGCTTTGCCTTCTCCGATTTGCGGAGCCTCAAGAGATTCGAATCTTCGGTTCCTGTAAAACGGCTTGGCATCCTTGAGTTTCCCCTTCGCATTCTGACTTACATCAAAAGGGGCCAGGGTCGGAGTTTACAAAACAAAGTCCTACTCCGCCCGGATAGTCGCCTCGGCGGTTTTTACGCTGCCGCCAATTCAAACCGATGAATTCGGCTCAGGGCGTCGCGCATGGATTCACGCGCAAGCTCGGTGTCGTAACGGGTCTGCAGGTTGATCCAGCTTTGCGCATCGGTGCCGAAGAACGCCGCCAGGCGAAGCGCCGTATCCACAGTGATGCCGCGCGTTCCCTGCACGATTTCGCCAATGCGGCGCTGCGACACGCCGATTTCCTTGGCCAGCCGATACTGGGTGATCCCCAGGGGCAGCAAGAAATCTTCCCGCAAAATCTCGCCGGGGTGAATCGGCGCCAGTTTGCCGGCGGCCACATCGGCCACGTCCGAGAAATCCATGCCGGCCATGTCTTCAGTGCGGATGCTCATGCTCTGTCCTTTCAGTGGTAATCCACGATCTCGACGTTCCAGGCGTGCCCGTCGCGCCATTCAAAACACAGCCGCCACTGGCCGTTGATGCGGATGCTCCATTGCCCGGCACGGTCTCCACCCAAGGCTTCCAGCCGGTTGCCCGGCGGTACGCGCAGAAAATCGAGCGACCCCGCCGCCTGTAATTGATCCAGCTTGCGCCGGGCAACCGGCAACCAGTCCGCAGCAAAGCGCCGCACGCGCAACCCGGCGTAACAGGCAGCCGTCTCCTTGTTGGCGAAAGTCTTGATCACGGATTAATACTAACGACTGGCGATAGTAACGTCAAGCGTCGGCAATGACGGAGCGAGAAAACGGGCCAGGTACGAATTCGCAGAAAGCCGTGTCCCCAGTTTCTCGGCACGGGGTTTCTCGACCTCACAATCTCAGCATCAGCGTCATCGGATGCAGCGGCGATTCCTGGAAGCCATAGTGCTCGTAGAACTGCTTGGCGCGGTCGTGAAGCGCATGCACCAGTAGCGCTCGGACGCCGGCATTCTGAGAAACCAGCCACTGCTCGGTTGACGGCGTCTTGCAGCAGCGATGCGCCAAGCTTGATGCCTTGAGCGCGGCGGTCAACCGCGAGCCGGGCCAGAACCATCACCGGAACTGGGATCGGGCATATTCCGACGCACAGAACTGGTTGCCATCTGGTGCGAGACTGCGCCCGCAGCCATTGCGTAGTAGCCATAAACGCGGCTGTCCTGATCCGCCACCACGAATGTGCGGCTGGCTCCGCTCAACTGGTTGGTCATTGCACGGCGCTTGAGCCACTCGTCGAGAACGGCCTCGCCGCACTCAAATCCATCCTGAATGTGGGTGGCTGCCAGCGGCTGTGGTGCGCTGAGCTGCAAGCTCATGCCTTGGCAGCGGCCCACGGAGCCGTCACGGCCATGAGGCGCTCAAGCCCCGGATTGTGGCTGGGCGGAGCGTCGAGCATTGCCGTGAATTGCCTGAACTTGTCGGCGTCCAGACTGAAGAAAATCTGGTCAAGCACCACAGCCTGGGCTTTGTCACAGGCAGCCTCGAGCATGAAGTCCGAACGGTTTTTCCCCAACAGGTTTGCAGCGTGATCAATCAAGTCCCGCTGCTCAGGCAATGCCCGCAGATTGATGGCGGCGTCGCGCATGAATTTGCCTTTCAGTGCACACAACAGATATACGGAGCGTAGCCGGACGTATATCTGTTGTCAATACGTGCATGATGCATATAGGCGGGCGAGTAGCCTTGCGCGGGGTTGTTCCACTTCACTCAGAACGGCAGTTCCACCCCCGGCCAGACCCCAATGATCGCCTGCCGGAAAGTTTCCTGGATGCGCGCGAGAGCGGTGGCGTTGTCGGCCTCGAAGCGCAGGACGACGACCGGGGTCGTGTTCGACGGGCGGGCAAGGCCGAAGCCGTCGGGGTATTCGACGCGCAGGCCGTCGATGGTGATTTTCTCGGTCGCGCCGGTGAAGCGGCCTTCGGCCTTGAGCTTGTCGATCAGCGCGAAGGGCTCGCCTTCGGCCATCTTGAGGTTGAGTTCCGGGGTCAACGGCGAATCGGGCAGCGCCTTCAGCGGTGCGCTGACGTCGGTGCTGCGCGAGAGGATTTCGAGCAGGCGGGCGCCGGCGTAGAGGCCGTCGTCGAAGCCGTACCAGCGCTCCTTGAAGAAGGTGTGGCCGGACATCTCGCCGGCCAGCGGGGCGCCGGTTTCCTTGAGCTTGGCCTTGACCAGCGCGTGGCCGGTGTTCCACATCAGCGGCACGCCGCCGTGCTGCCTGATCCACGGGGCGAGCAGGCGGGTGCATTTGACGTCGTAGATGATCTGGCCGCCGGGCACGCGCGCCAGCACGTCGGCGGCGAAGAGCATCAACTGGCGGTCCGGGTAGATGATCTCGCCGTCCTTGGTGACGACGCCGAGGCGGTCGCCGTCGCCGTCGAAGGCGATGCCGATCTCGGCGTCGGTTTCCTTGAGCGCGCGGATGACGTCGGCCAGGTTTTCCGGCTTGGACGGGTCGGGGTGGTGGTTGGGGAAGTTGCCGTCGACCTCGCAGAACAGCGGCACGATGTCGCAGCCGAGGCGCCGGAACAGTTCGGGGGCGACCGCGCCGGCGACGCCGTTGCCGCAGTCCATGACGATCTTCAGCGGGCGGGCGAGCTTCACGTCGCCAACGATCCGCTCGATGTAGGCCGGGACCACGTCGGCGCTGCGCCGCTGGCCGTTGCCGTGCCTGAGTTTGCCGCCCTCGGCGCGCGCCTTGAGCTGCTGGATGGCGTCGAGCGCCAGCGTCGTGCCGCCGATGACCATCTTGAGGCCGTTGTAGTCGGGCGGGTTGTGGCTGCCGGTGACCGAAACGCAGGAGTCGCATCCCAACTCGTAGGCGGCGAAGTAGGTGACCGGGGTCGGCACGCAGCCGACGTCGATGGCGTCACAGCCGGCGGCGCAGATGCCGTCGATCAGCGCGCCGGCCAGTTCGGGGCCGGACAGGCGGCCGTCGCGGCCGACGGCGATGGCGGCCTGGCCCTGTTCGAGCGCCAGCGAGCCGAGGGCGTGGCCGATACGGCGGACGACGTCGGCGGTGAGCGTTCTGTCGACGATGCCGCGGATGTCGTAGGCCTTGAAGATTTCTGCTGGAAGCTGGGTCATGGGTTTCGCTCAGGAAATTTCGCGGGTGAAGAAGTGGAGGAGTCGTTGCGGCAGCCAGTCGAGGTTGCCCGGAAAGGCGCCGGCGACGAAGCCGACATGGCCGCCCTCGGCGGGGTGCTCAAGGCGCACCGTCGGGCTGACCTCGTCAGGCTGCGGCAGGTAGCGCGCCGGCAAAAACGGGTCATTTTTCGGGTTGACCGCAAGCGCCGGCACGGCGATCGATTTCAGCCAGGGCTTGGCCGAGGCGCGTTCCCAGTAATCGTCGGCGCCGGCGAAGCCGTGCACCGGGGCGGTGACGGCGTCGTCGAATTCGTACAGGTTGACCGCCCGGCGCATGCGGGTTTCGTCGTAGAGACCGGGAAACCGGCGCAGGCGCGCGGCGGAGACAGCCTTCATGGTGCCGAGGAAATGGCGCGTGTAGACACGGTTGAAGCCGCGCGCCAGATGGTGGCCGCAGGCGGCCAGGTCGAGCGGCGCGCAGATGCCGGCGACGCCGCGCGCGACCTCGGCGGCGGCCGGGCCGCGTTCGCCGGCCCACTTGAGCAGCGCGTTGCCGCCCAGCGAGACGCCGGCGACGCACAGCGGGCGATTGCCGTCGGCGGCCAGCAGGCGGCGCAGGATCCAGTCGATCTCGTCGGAATCCCCGGAGTGGTAGCTGCGCGGCTGCCGATTGAGCTCGCCCGAGCAGCCGCGAAAATGCGGTAGCGCGAAACGCCAGCCGGCGACCTTGCAGGCGCGCGCGGTGGCGGTCGCGTAATGGCTGCGCGAACTGCCCTCGAGGCCGTGGAAAAGGACCAGCAGCGGCGTGGCGGGCGGGCCGTCGAGAAAGTCGATGTCGATGAAATCGCCGTCGGGCGTCGCCCAGCGTTCGCGGCGCAGCGGCAGCGGCGGCGGCTTGATCAGCAGCGGCCAGATCGTCTGGGCGTGGCCGCCGGGCAGCCAGGCCGGGGCGCGGTAGGGGTTCAATGCAGCGTGTGCGGGACGGCTTCGGCCATCGCCTGGTGGCCGTCGTCGGCGGCCGAAGCGTGCCGCGCGACCAGGCGCCAGCCATGGGCGCCGCGCGCATAGACGTGGGTGACGTGCAGCGGCCCGTGCGGATTGGGATCGTCGCCGACGTAGAGGACTTCGCTCAGGTGATGGATGGCGAACACCGATCCCTGCCAGTGCGCGACCTGCTGGGCCTCGACGCGCAGGCGGCCGTTGCCGAAGATGCCGCGCCAGCTCTCGCGAATGGGAACGATGCCGGTGAGGCGGACGCCGGTGGGGTGCACGCAGAGCACCTCCTCGTCCTCGGCCCAGGCCTGGATCAGCAGGTCGGCGTCGCCGTGGTTCAGCGCCTCGTAGAAGGCCTGTTCAAGATCTTCGGGCGTCGCGTGGCTGGTGGGCTTGCTCATGGAGATATCCAGTTCAGGCTGGCGGCGAGAACCTGGCCGGGCGTGGGGCGGACGATGTCCTCGGCGACGGCGTGGTCCCTCGGCGAACCGAACAGGCAGACGGTGCAACCATGCCGCGCCAAGATCGGGTCGCCAATCCAGGACGGGGCGACGACCAGGGCTTTCATTTCAGGATCGAGGATCGGGTGATCAGGATCCCGTCGGGCTTGCTGCTCGATCCTTGCGACTGTGTCAGTGATGCCCCTTGGGCGCTTCGCCCTTGAAGACGTAACGGGCGCTGCAGTACGGGCAAACCACTTCACCCGTTTTCAATACGTCGAGAAAGACGCGCGGGTGCAGGCTCGATAACTGAGCGCCCGGTTGCGGGCAGTGCAGCGGCAGGTCGTGGGCAGTGACTTCAACAGTCGTCGTGTCTGACATTTTGATCTCCCTGATCTTCTTAGATGTAGGCCAGCCAGTCGTCGTGCTGGGCCGAACGACCATAGACCACGTCGAAATATTTGGCCTGGATCTGGGCGGTGATCGGGCCGCGGCGGCCGATGCCGATCTGGCGGCCATCGAGTTCGCGGATCGGCGTGACTTCGGCGGCGGTGCCGGTAAAGAAGGCTTCGTCGCAGCAATACACTTCGTCGCGGGTGATGCGCTTTTCCTGCACCGAGAGGCCCAGTTCCTCGGCGATCTGCAGCACGGTGGCGCGCGTGATGCCTTCCAGGCAGGAGGTCAGGTCCGGCGTGTACAGCTTGCCCTTCTTGACGATGAACAGGTTTTCGCCAGCGCCTTCGGCAACATAGCCTTCGGGGTCGAGCAGCATGGCTTCGTCGTAACCTTCGTTGGTCACTTCGTTGTTGGCCAGGATGGAGTTGATGTAGTGGCCGGACGCCTTGGCGCGCACCATCGAGATATTGACGTGGTGACGGGTGTAGCTCGACACCTTGACGCGGATGCCGCGCTCCATGCCTTCCTCGCCGAGGTAGGCGCCCCACGGCCAGGCGGCGATGGCGACATGCACCTTGGCGCCCTTCGGCGAGACGCCCATCTTTTCCGAGCCGTAGAAGGCGATCGGACGCAGGTAGCCGGATTCCAGGTGGTTGGCGCGGATCACTTCCTTTTGCGCCTCGTTGATCGTCTCGCGATCGAACGGCATCACCATCTGGAAGATATGGGCGGAATTGAACAGGCGGTCGGTGTGGTCTTCGAGACGGAAGATCGCGGTGCCGCGCTCGGTCTTGTAGGCGCGGACGCCCTCGAAGACACTCAGGCCGTAGTGCAGCGAATGGGTGAGGACGTGGGTGGTCGCCTCGCGCCAGGGGACGAGCTGGCCGTCCTGCCAGATGAAACCGTCGCGATCCGCCATGGACATGGTCGATTCTCCGTGTTGCGCTTGTGGAAGCCCGTAATTCTAGCCCAATTCAGCGGGTAGAATATCGGCTTTGCCGACTGGGCCAGCCATGATCTGGAAACCGAATGTCACCGTCGCTGCGGTCGTCGCGCGCGACGGCAAGTTCCTTCTCGTCGAGGAGGAAACCGACGAGGGCCTCGCCTTCAACCAGCCGGCGGGACACCTCGAGCGGGGCGAATCGCTGGTCGCCGCGGTGATCCGCGAGACGCGCGAGGAAACCGCCTACGACTTCCAGCCGACGCACCTGGTCGGCATCTATCACTGGCAGCACCCGAGCAAGGACCTGACCTACCTGCGCTTCGCCTTCGCCGGCGAGTTGCGCGGCTTCGATCCCGATCGCCGGCTCGATACCGGCATCGTCGCCGCCCGCTGGCTGAGCTTCGACGAGGTCGTCGCCGTGCAGGAACGCCATCGCAGTCCGCTGGTCCGGCGCTGCATCGACGACCTGCGCGCCGGCCGGCGCTACCCGCTGGAAAGCCTGGTGCATTGCGGATGATGCGCGCGGGCTGGTTCTGCCTGGTCTGTGTCGCGCTGGCGGGCGCGGCGCGCGCCGACGAGGCGGTGCGCATCTGCCACGGCTACAGTTGCATCGCGCAGGCCGACATCCGCTATGGCGAAGCCCAGCTCGGCGAGGTGCGGCGCCTGCTGCTGGCTGCGGTCGACGCCGCCGAAGAGCGAAAATTGCTGGGCGACGCGGTCGGCCGGCTGTACGGATGGGCCGGCGAGCAGTCGGACATCAGGAACGATCGCGGTGGCAACTACGCCGACGGCGGCATACCCGGCAAGATGGACTGCATCGACCACTCGACCTCGACGACCCGTCTGCTGCGCCTGCTCGAAGCGCGCGGCGACCTACGCTGGCATCGCGTGCTGGAGCCCGAGGCGCGCAACTGGGCACTGGTCATTCCGGCACACTATTCGGCGGTGATCGAGCAGAAAGCCGCCGGTGAGCGCGCGCGTTTTGTCGTCGATAGCTGGTTCGTCGATAATGGGCAGCCGGCGGTGATCCTGCCGCTGGAGGAATGGAAGGAAGGGGCAGGGCCCGATGTCTGAGAAAACCGTGGTCGTCGGCCTGTCCGGCGGCGTCGATTCGTCTGTTGCCGCCTTGCTGCTCAAGCGCCAGGGCTGGCACGTGGTCGGCCTGTTCATGAAAAACTGGGAAGACGACGACAGCGACGAATACTGCTCGTCGCGCCAGGATCTCGTCGATGTGATGAGCGTCGCCGACCGCATCGGCATCGACGTCGAGGTGGTCAATTTCGCCGCCGAGTACCGCGAGCGCGTGTTCGCCGAATTCCTGCGCGAATACCAGGCCGGCCGCACGCCGAACCCGGACATCCTGTGCAACTCGGAAATCAAGTTCAAGGCTTTCCTCGACCACGCCATGCAACTCGGCGCCGACAAGATCGCCACCGGCCACTATGCCGGCGTGCGCGAATTCGATGGCGAATTCCAGTTGCTCAAGGCCGAGGACGGCACCAAGGACCAGAGCTATTTCCTCTATCGGCTGAACCAGGCGCAACTGGCGAAGACCCTGTTCCCGCTGGCCGAACGTCTACAAGCGCGACGTGCGCAAGATCGCCGAGGCCGAAGGCCTGCACGTCGCCGCCAAGAAGGACTCGACCGGCATCTGCTTCATCGGTGAGCGGCCGTTCAAGGAGTTCCTCGGCCGCTACCTGCCGCCGAAGCAGGGCGAAATCCGCCGTCTCGACGACGGCAAGGTGCTCGGCGAGCACGACGGGCTGATGTTCCACACCCTCGGCCAGCGCAAGGGACTGCATATCGGCGGAATCCAGGAGAAGGGCCAGCCGGGCGGCGGCGACCACGAGGCCTGGTTCGTCGCCGGCAAGGACATGGACAAGAACGTACTCTACGTCGTCCAGGGCCACGACCATCCGGCGCTGTTCCGCGACGAACTGGTCGCCGGGCAACTCGGCTGGGTGTCCGGCCGGCCGCCGCATACGCACTGGGTCTACACCGCCAAGCCGCGCTACCGTACCGCCGACCAGCCGTGCGAGGTCGAGCGGGTCGATGCCGATACCTGCGAGATCCGTTTCGCCGAACCGCAATGGGCGCTGACACCCGGGCAGTCGGTGGTGCTCTACGAAAGCCGCGTCTGCCTTGGCGGCGGTGTCATCCTCTGAACCTTCCGATTCTGCTTGCCCGCCACCGTGTCCGATCGCCTTGCCGTACTGCCGCAATATCTGCTCCCCAAACAGGCGTTGACCGCGCTCGCCGGCCGGCTGGCGAGCGCCGAGGCGGGCGGGCTGACGACCGCGGCGATCCGCTGGTTCGTCGGCCGCTACGGCGTCGACATGAGCGAAGCGGCCAATCCCGACATCGCCGGTTACGCCAGCTTCAACGAATTCTTCACCCGGCCGTTGCGCCCCGGCGCCCGGCCGCTGGCGCCGGCCGATTTCATCTGCCCGGTCGACGGGGCGATCAGCCAGTTCGGTGCCATCGCGCGCGACCGGATCTTCCAGGCCAAGGGGCACGACTACACGACGACCGCGCTGGTCGGCGGTGACGCCGGACTCGCCGACCGCTTCGCGGACGGTGCCTTCGCGACGCTCTACCTCAGCCCGCGCGACTACCACCGCATCCACATGCCGTGCGCCGGCCGCCTGACGCGGATGATCCACGTGCCGGGAGCGCTGTTCTCGGTCAACCCGGTGACGGCGCGCGGCGTGCCCGGGCTGTTCGCGCGCAACGAGCGGGTGGTCTGCGTCTTCGAGTCGGAATTCGGGCCTTTCGTCCTGACCCTGGTCGGCGCCACCATCGTCGGCAGCATGGCGACGGTCTGGCACGGCGTCGTCAATCCGCCACGCCCCGGCCGCATCCGTGACTGGCGCTATGCCGACCAGCAACTGGAGTACGGGCAGGGCGCCGAAATGGGCCGCTTCCTGCTCGGCTCGACGGTGGTCATGCTGTTTCCCAAGGGGGCCGTGCAGCAGTTCAACCCGGCGTGGGCGCCGGGGCGGGCAATTCGCCTCGGCGAGGCGATGGGGATGGCCCCCGCCTGATGGAAAAGGGCGCCATTGGCGCCCCGGGTGCATCAACGTAGCTGCGGGTCAATCGTGCGGCGCCGTGTCCGCAAAGGACGGACGCTGCATCAGCCTGGCGTAGAGCCGGGCAAGGTTCGGGTGCGCCGCCTGCCAGTCGATGTCGGCGAAGCGGAAGCACAGGTAGCCGAGCGCGGTGCCGACGGCGATGTCGGCCATCGAGAAGTGGGTGCCCATGCAGTACTTGTGCTCGCCCAGTTCCTCGGTCATGAACTCCAGGCTGCGCGTCACCTTGTCGCGCTGGCGGGCGATCCAGTCCGGATTCTGCTGTGCCGGCGGGCGCTTGGCTTCGAGGAAGGCGGTCGCGGCGGCGTCGCAGATGCCGTCACCCAGGGCTTCCCAGCGCTTGACCTCGGTGCGGTCGCGGTTCGGTGCGGGGAACAGCTTGTTGTTCGGCGTCACATTGTCGATGTACTCGACGATCACCCGCGAGTCGAACAGCGCCGTGTCGTCATCAAGCACGAGGACCGGGATCTTGCCGAGCGGATTGACGTCGGCCACCCTGCTCTCCGCCCAGCCAGGGAGAATCGATTTCGAACTCGTAGTCGATCTTCTTTTCGGCCAGCACGATGCGCACCTTGCGTACGAAGGGGCTGGTATGGGACCCGATCAGCTTCATCACATGCTCTCTGATAAACGAAGTTTCATTATAGCGTATGGCGCCGGCCTTGCCCGGGCGGGTAAAATCGCGGCTTGCCGAAAAGGACTGACGATGACCTGCAATCCCCTGACCGCCCTTTCCCCGCTCGACGGCCGCTACGCCGGCAAGGTCGACGCCCTGCGCGAGCATTTTTCCGAATTCGGCCTGATCAAGGCGCGTCTCAAGGTCGAGATCGAGTGGCTCAAGGCGCTGGCCGCCGAGCCGCACTTTTCGGAAATTGCCGCTTTTTCGCCGTCGACCGTGGCAGAGCTCGATGCGCTGGTCGCCAACTTCAGCGTCGAGCAGGCCGCCGAGGTCAAGGCCGAGGAAGCCGTCACCAACCATGACGTCAAGGCGCTCGAATACTGGATCAAGAAGAACACCAAGGGCAATGCCGAAGTGACCAAGGTCAGCGAGTTCATCCACTTCGCCTGCACCTCGGAAGACATCAACAACCTGTCGCACGCGCTGATGTGCCAGGGCGCCCGCGAGCAGGCCATGCTGCCGGCGCTCGACAAGGTCATCGCCCGCCTGAAGGAACTGGCCCACGTCAACGCCGACGTGCCGATGATGAGCCGCACGCACGGCCAGCCGGCGACGCCGACGACGCTCGGCAAGGAAATGGCCAACGTCGCCTGGCGCCTGGAGCGCGCCCGCGCCCGCATCGCTGCCGTCGAGCTGCTCGGCAAGATCAACGGTGCGGTCGGCAACTACAACGCCCACCTGATTGCCTACCCCGGCTACGACTGGGAAGGTTTCGCCCAGCGTTTCGTCGAGTCGCTCGGCCTGAGCTTCAATCCCTACACCATCCAGATCGAGCCGCACGACGCGCTGGCCGAGCTGTTCGACGCCTTCGCCCGCGCCAACAGCATCCTGATCGACCTCGACCGCGACATCTGGGGCTACATCTCGCTCGGTTTCTTCAAGCAGAAGGTCAAGGCCGGCGAAATCGGCTCGTCGACCATGCCGCACAAGGTCAATCCGATCGACTTCGAGAACTCCGAAGGCAACCTCGGCCTGGCCAACGCCGTGCTCAAGCATCTGGCCGAAAAGCTGCCGATCTCCCGCTGGCAGCGTGACCTGACCGATTCCACCGTGCTCCGCAACATGGGCGTCGGCCTCGGCTACACGCTGCTTGCCTACGATTCGCTGCTCAAAGGGCTGTCCAAGCTGGAAGTCAATGCCGACCTGATGAAGGCCGACCTCGACGCCAACTGGGAACTGCTCGCCGAGCCGATCCAGACCGTCATGCGCCGCTACGCCGTGCCCAACGCCTACGAAAAGCTCAAGGAGCTGACCCGTGGCACCCGCGTGTCGCGCGAAGGCATGCAGGCCTTCGTCGCCACGCTGGAAATCCCCGAAGCGGCCAAGGCCGAACTGCTCAAGCTGACGCCGTGGGACTACACCGGCAAGGCGGCCGAGCTCGCCAGGCGTATCTGAGAGGCCGGAACGATGACGCGCAGGAGGCGAGTGCCGCCGGTCCCCGTTGCCCCGGCCGCCGGGACTCCCGGCCAGCCCGTCCGCGGGCCGTCGTACCTGCGGGCTGGCCTCGCCGGCGGGTTGAAGGGGCTTTTCCTCGGCCTGCTGCCGGCGATCTGGCTGCTGACGCCGATGGGTGTCGGCTACGCCGATCAGAGGATCGCCTTCGCCATCCCGGTCGCAACCTTTTTGGTCGGCTTCGTCGCCGGCCTGATCTTCACCAAACGGAAAACGAGTTAAATGTCTTTTGCTGAAAACCTGAAGAAACTGCCCGGCATCTCCCACCTTGCCGCGGTCAACCTGCTCGACAAGGACGAAAACGTCGTCGCCGCCATCGAGAACAAGCCCGGCAGCCAGGGCTCGCTCGCCGTCTACAACCACCTGGCGCAGATCTACGGTTCGATCAACGCCGAGGCGGCACGCAAGGGGCTGGACATCTACGCCGAACATGCCGAGGATGCGCGCCAGCACCCCGGCAAGCATCCCAACATCGACCGCCTGCTGGCGATCGAGGCCGGGCAACCCGGGCTGCGCGTCAAGCATGTCTTCGCCGTCTAGAGTCGATTGACATAGCGGCAGCCGGGTATGGAATAATCACGGGGCCGCGGCCGGTATACCGGTTGCAGGCTTCACTTTCATCAACCAGCACGGAGAAGAGACAATGAAATCCAAGACTGCTGCTCGCGCTGCTGACGGTCGCCGTCGCCGGTTCCGCCGCCGCCCAGGTCAAGCCGGAGGACGCCATCAAGTGGCGTCAGTCAGGCTACGGCTTCATGGCCTGGAACATGGCGCGCATCAAGGCGAACGTCGAAGGCACCTACAACAAGGAAGAGGTCATCAAGGCCGCCAACGCCATCCAGGCCATCGCCAATTCCGGCATGGGCGCCCTCTACCTGCCGGGCACCGACAAGGGCACCGGCTGGGAAGCCACCCGCGTCAAGCCGGAGTTCTTCACCAACAAGGATGGCGTGGCCAAGGTCGCGATGGCGTTCAACAAGGAAGCCAACGAGATGGCCAAGGTCGCCGCCGCCGGCGACGCGGCTGCCGTCAAGGCGCAGTTCGGCAAGCTCAGCGACACCTGCAAGGGCTGCCACGACGATTTCAAGGCCAAGAAGTAGGCAACAAGGGCCGGCAGCGATGACGACAGGCGCCCGCGGGCGCCTGTTTCGTATCGCCAGCGATGAGGAGAGCAAGCGATGAACGGCGAACGCATCCGGGTCTGGGATCTGCCGACCCGACTTTTCCACTGGCTGCTCGTTGCGGCGGTGGTCGCGGCGGTGGTGACCGGGCAAGTGGGCGGCAACCTGATCGACTGGCACGGCCGCATCGGCCTCTTCATCGTCGGCTTGCTCGCCTTTCGCCTGGCCTGGGGTGTGGTCGGTTCGACCTATGCCCGATTTCTGCAGTTCCTGCCGACGCCGGGAAAGATCGGCGCCTACCTGCGTGGCCAATGGCATGGGGAGGGCCACAACCCGCTGGGCGCGCTCTCGGTTTTCGGCCTTCTGGCCCTGTTGACCGCGCAAGCCGGCACCGGCCTCTTTGCCAATGACGACATCACCTTCGTCGGCCCGCTGTTCGATCTGGTCAGCAAGAACCTGAGCAATCGCCTGACCGGAATTCACTACCTGGTCTCCAACGCGATCTATGTGCTGATTGCGCTGCACGTCGCCGCGATCGCCTTCTATGGCCATGTCAGGAAGCAGAACCTCGTGCGCCCGATGCTCACCGGCTGGAAGGACGGCACAGGTGAATCGGCCACGGGTGGTGGTGCGCTGGCCCTGATTCTGGCCCTTGCCGTTGCCGGCGCGGCGGTCTATGGCGCCAGCGGCGCCTGGTTGCCGGCACCGCCCCCGCCGCCACCCGCTGCCGAAACGCCGAGTTGGTGAGACAGCCGCCGCCTTGTCGGGTGCAAGCCCCAACGGATCAGGCAAACCACCCCGGCGCGTTGCGCCAGGGCAGCACTCAGTGGCCCTTTGCCGGAAAGACCCGCTGCCGGTAGTTGATCGACAGGGCACTGACCAGCGGATGCCTGGTCAGTTGCCGGCAAATCTCGTGTTCGGCCCGGCTTGCGGCGGTCGCATCCGCGAGCGTTTCGCGCGGCAGGAAGACTTCGGCCTCGACCCCGTCGTCGAGATAGTGCAGGATGATCCGCTGGGGTTCGGGCAGGCCGGCGAGGAGGGGCACGAGTGCCTTGGTCAGCTCTTCGCGGTCGGGCATGCCCTGGCTCTTGACGTCGTGTTCGGGATCATCCTCGACGTCGACATGAACCAGTACATCGGAAACCGACTCGTGGCTGTCGAGTATCCGCTTGCGGGTCAGCTCGGCAATATGATGACCTTCGGACACGCTGATCCGCGGATCCACGCAGACATGGGCATCGACCAGCGAGCGATGCGCCATGCGGCGGGTACGCAGCTCATGCAGGCTGGCGACCCCCGGTGTATCGATGATGACCTGGCGGATGCTGTTGACTTCCTCGATCGAAAGCCCGGTGTCGATCAGTTCCTGGACCGCCTCCCAAGCGAAGACCGCGCCCATGCGGACGATCATGAAGCCGACGATCACGGCGGCAACCGAGTCGGCGAAGATGTAGCCCATCATGTTGCCGACGATTCCGACCGCGACTACCAGCGACGAGGCGGCATCGGAGCGCGCATGCCAGGCATTCGCGATGAGCATCGGCGAGCGCAGCTTTTCCCCGACATGCAGCATGTAGCGGAACAGCCCTTCCTTGGCGATCAGCGCGAGGCCTGCTGTCCACAGCGCCAGCGGCGCCACCGGCGGCAGGTTGTCGAGGTCCTGCAGCTTGATCCCGGCGCTCCAGATGATTCCGGCGCCGGTCACCGCCAGGATCGCCCCGAGGGCGAACGAGGCCACCGTTTCGATCCGTGCATGGCCGTAAGGATGGCTTTCGTCGGCCGGGTCCTTGCTGTGATGCGCGGCGAAGAGCACCAGGAAGTCACAGACGAGGTCGGAAAGCGAATGCATGCCGTCTGCGATCAGGCCCTGGGAATGGGCGATGATGCCGGCGACGACCTGGGCGGCGGTCAGGAAGACATTGACCACGACGCTGATCCACGTTACCCGCTGGGTCATTCCGTGCCGGGCGGGGTCGTCGAAGGAGATTTCGGGAGGGTTGTTGTGGGCGCTCATGGCCAAGCCAAAATCCTAAAGAACTGCTGGCGGTCGCAGGAAAATCGTGCCGGAAAAACCAGTGTTCCAGTGTCCTCCAAACTGGCAAACACTGTCAAACGACTACGTCATGTCAGTCTTTTCCAACATGGTATGAGCAAGATGGTCCAACACCCTTCCGGTTTCTCTCCGATGGAAAGCGGAAATTGGGAAAGCATGCCGGATTGATCCATGTCAATACTGCCCGAGGAGGCGAGCGCATAATCATTTGCTAATGATTGGGGCGTGACTGCGAGCAACACGTCACACCGGGTTCGACAGCTTGCGAGGAAACGATGGGCGATGAAAGTGGCGCGGCCTGGCTGAAAGGCTTCAGGGACGATTACGAGAAGATTTTCGTCAAGGAATGGTCGCCTTTCGTCGGCGCCCTGCTGCTGGTCCTGGTCATCATCAGCCTGATGGTCAGCGGCCTGTTCTGGGGGGTCTTCGGTGGCGTCAAATTCTGGGGCGACTGGATCAACAACCTGATCGGCCTCGGTCCGCTGCTCGGGATTCCCGCCGAGCTCGAGGGCTTCTTCACTCACCGGATGTCGCTGATGAACACCGTGCTGGTGCTCGGCGCCTTCACGGCAGCCCTGCTGTCGCGCCAGTTCGCGCCGAACCGGCCGCCCCGGCTGGAATTCGTGTGGGCGGCCCTGGGCGGCAGCATGATGGGCATCGGCGCCGCGCTGGCTGGCGGCTGCACCACCGGCGGCTTCTTCAACCCGGTGCTGCATTCGTCGCCGGCGGGCTGGGCGATGTGGGCCGGCCTGCTGCTGGGCGCCGCGCTCGGTGTCAAACTGCTGATGTGGACCCTGGAAAACATTGAGTGGGGCATGGAGCCGCCGCCGCTACTGAGAGTGCCCGCCGCACTGAAGCGCGTGTATCCGCTGGCCGGGCTGGTGATCGTCGTCGGCGTGCTGCTCTGGGCCACACGCTGGTACGGGTCGGGCAACGAGCAACTGGCGGCGCGCGCCGTCATCGTGCTGGCCGGCTTCGCGATCGGCTTCATCATGCACCGCTCCCGCCTTTGCTTTGCCCGCTCCTTCCGCGAACCATTCGTCACCGGCGAGGGCGAGATGACCAAGGCGGTGATCCTGGCCCTGGCGATCGGCATCCCGATTGCGGCCCTGCTTTTCCAGAAGAAGGTCATCGACCCGTATGTCGCCATTCCGCCGACTTTCTGGATCGGTTCGCTGCTCGGCGGCTTCGTGTTCGGCATCGGCATGATTTTCGCGGGCGGCTGCGCCTCGGGCGGCCTGTGGCGCATGGGCGAGGGGCATTTCAAGCTGTGGGTGGCGATGTTCTTCTTCGCCTGGATCGGCTCGGTGGCCAGCGCGTTGTTCAAGAAGTTCAATCTCACCGCCATCGACGAGACCAACATCGAGACCTTCGAGATGACGAATGTCGGTTTCCAGGCCTTCCTGCCCGATATGATCGGCGGCTGGGGGCTGACGCTGCTGCTTGGCGGCGGCCTGTTGCTGCTGTGGTACGCGCTGGTGCGCTACAACGAAAGCAGCGAGAAGTTCACGCTGGTGTAGCTGCTCAGCAACTGCCGCCGGGCCGTCCCGGATCGCCCGGGCGCCCTGCCTGGCAGGCGCTGCGGCCGGCAAAGCTCAGCACGCGGACGACATAGGTCTGCGTCTCGCGATAGGGCGGGACGCCGTTGTGCCGCGTTACCGCACCCTCGCCGGCATTGTAGGCGGCGACGATGCGGACGATGTCGCCGCCGAAATACTGGTGCAGCCAGCGCAGGTAGGCGAGCCCGCCACGGATGTTCTGTTCCGCGTCGAACGGCTGGCGCACGTTGAAGCGCTCGGCGGTCGCCGGAATCAGTTGCATGACGCCCATCGCCATCTTCGGCGAGACCGCGTGCGAATTGAAATTGGACTCGGCGCTGGCGATCGCCAGCGCGAGGTGCGGGTCTACCCGGTAAACCGGCGCCAGCCGGCGGATCAGGCCTGGCGACCTGCTTGCGGTCTTGCGGCAGGCCGCTCAGGTAGGCGGTCATGTCGAAACGGATGCCCGGCGGCGAGAACGGATCGTCATCGCACTGCGATCCCGGCGGAGGATTGCGTGCCGGCAGGCTGTCGAGCAGCGCCGCGGCGCCGGCATGGCCAAGCTGGCTGGCGATGGCCAGCAGGCAGGCGGCATCGCCACTCCACACCGCCCAGCGTCCGCCCGGCATCTGCAGGCGCGCCGCCCGATAATAACCCTCGCCGCTCCCCATTTCGCCGGCCTGGCGATAGAGTGCACCGGCCAGCACCGGGTTGCGCGGCAGCCCGCGGCCCGATTCGGCCGCCCATGCCTGTTCCAGCAACGCCTGCACGCGCGGCGCTTCGGTGCCGACTGCCGGCGGTGACGCTACCGGCGCGCTGACGGATGCCGCTGCCGGCAGCCAGCAGCAGAGCGCAGTCAGAATCCAGCGACGGTAACGTCGTGCAGCGGACATCGAAGATTCCTCGGACAAGAATCCGGCCCCATGCGAAAAGCGAAAGTGTGCCGGCGCGTACAGCATACCGGACGGCTGCCGGCCGGCAAGCCGGCGGGCGACCCCGGTGAAACCTCAGGAGGGCTTCTTGCCGACCAGGTCGAGGGCGGCGCGGAATTCGGCGAAGGACAGCTCGCGGACGACGGTGGCGGAAAGGGCTTCGCGCAGGTCGAAGCTGAAGCCGGCGGACTCGGCAGCGAGTTCGAAATTTCCGGCGGCGGCACTGCGGCTGCGGCGGTTGGCGGACTGGCTGTTCAGGCTGGGCGACATGGCTTTTCTCCGGCTGGCTTCAATGTGAGCCCATCATGGCAAAATCGGCGGCAAGCTGCCGTGATCGAATTCACGCTTGCGGGAGCCTGGCCCGGTCCGGTGTGACGGTTTTCACGGTTGCCTGCAAATAATCGGCCGGGGCGGCCGTGTCGTTGGCGAGCCGGCCCTGGCTCCGCTCAGCGTGCATGTGCTCCCGACGATTCTCTAGAACAATACCCCCATCAGTTTTTTCAGCAATTCTTCCAGCGACATCATGGTCAGCGCCAGCGGCACGATCGGCGCCAGCGTGGCGCCCACAAGGCGCAGGATATCGTCCCGCTTGATCGGCACGATGCGCATGTTCTGGACGACCGAGAAGCTGTTTCCCATGTCGGCGAGGGACTGGATGTCGGCGCTGCCGATGAGCGGCTCATCCGCCGGCGCGCCACCGCGAACCCATTTGGCATCGAATTCGCGCACGTAGCGCTCGGCCAGCGTGCCGTATTCGCGGGAACCCGTCCGCTTCGCCTGGGCAAGCTGCGGCGCAAAGACCAGGAGCGGGCAGAGGACCACGCACAGCATGAAGATGACCGTGACGGCAATCTCGACCTTGAACTGCGGCAGGGCGGCCCCCAGGAAGAAGATGCGGTTGGCCAGGTAGCCGGCAAGCAGGGCGCCATGCGCCGCGGCGAGGACACTGAAGGCGTAGAGCTGGGCGGAAACAAAACCCAGGCCGCCGAGGCAATCGGGATGCGTGGGAACCAGGCTCAACTCGATGCGCGACACCTGCCAGAGGAAGCGTGCCCAGATGAACAGTCGAAAATACCAGCGCAGCAACAGGAACTGGAAGATCGGCACACTCACGTAGGCGTACCACATGCCGGCGAGCGAGAACTGCGAACCCGCGGCGGACGGGGTCGCGTACCACGTCGCCGTGTCGAGCGCGATGTACTGGCGCCAGACGACCAGGATGCCGACTCCATAGACGAAGGCGATCAGCAGCACCTCGGCGAGCACCGAATTGCGCAGCCGGAACGCCGAAGCGACGGCTGCCTCGAAACGCGCCATGGCGTTCCCGGGAATCATGTTTCGTTCGAGGAACTGCTTCAGCAGGGGCCGCATGCGCCGGTGCACCACCAGTTCGGCGGCGATCAGCAGAGGCAGCGCCACCAGGAAGCGGACGTGGACTTCGACGTCGAAGAGGAACGGCACGCCCGTGCTGCCGCGCCACAGGTTTCCTTCGAGCCCCGAGAGCAGCAGCAGCGGCAGCCACGCGAACAGCGCGATGACGATGATGCGTTGGCGCACCATCATCAGCGCGTCGTCGGTCAGGTGCGCCCGCCGGAAAAGCTGGAAGAGCGGCCCGCCGAGGACGAGCGAGAAATCGGGGGGATTGCGCAGGAGATCCCAACCCTCGGAGGGTTCTGCTGTGTGGGCTTTCATTTCCGGTCTCCTCGTGATGCTGACATCCGCTTGTCGCAAACTCGTTGTTCATATATTGCTCCCTGCGGACTCTTCTGCATAGCCTATCGGCATCACGGATGATGGGTCTGGCAATACGCGAAATTCCGGTCTAACATGAGTTACTTATGGGAACTGGATGCCTCATGGCGAGTTGTCTGCCCGGCGTGCCATTCCCGGGTACCAGCGAGGCTGGGTCGATAGTTTTCTCGGGGAGTACAGGTCATGGCTGAAATCACACCGCGCTGGGAATGGCGTTCGTTTGGCCAGCGCTTCGGCGAGGCCGAGGGGCGGCTGGCGCAACTCGCGCCGAGTGGCGTCCAGGAAAGCGACGAGATCTACCTGCTCTCCGGCGCCGGCGACAACGTCAAGGTCCGCGATGCGCTGATGGACATCAAGGTGCTGCGCGAGGTCAATGCCGATGGCCTCGAGCAGTGGACGCCGGTGATGAAGGCCGGCTTCCCGCTTCCGGCAGCCGAGGCGGAGAAAGTGCTCGAAGCGCTCGGGTTGCCGATCCCGACGCCGCTCCGCGCCAGCTACACGCTCGACGAATTCATCGAAGACTTCGCCAGGCCGGGCGGTGCCATTCGCATGGTGAAAGTCCACAAGCGGCGGACCCGCTACACGGTCGGCGGCTGCACGGCCGAACTGTCCGAAGTCGTGGCGAACGGCAAGCCCACCCGCACGATCGCCGTCGAGTCGACCGATGCCGAAGGGGTCATCCGCGCCGTCCGGGAACTCGGCCTGGGCGGCTACACGAACACCAGCTATCCGCGCGCCTTGGCCGCCCTGATCGATGACGAGCCGGAGCGCTACGCCGTCATCGATGCCGGCACCAATTCCATCAAGTTCCACATCGGCGAGCGCGACGTCGGCGGCAACTGGCGAACCCTTGTCGATCGCGCGGAAATGACCCGCCTCGGCGAGGGGCTCGCCCAGCAGGGCGTCATCATCGCCGCCGCGCTGGAGCGCACCGCCGCAGCGATCGCCGGCATGGTCGACGAGGCCAGGCGGCACGGCGTGCGGGCGATCGCCGCCGTCGGCACGGCCGGCCTGCGCATCGCCGCGAACGGCAGCGAAGTCGTGGCGGCCATCGCGGCGCGCACCGGCGTCCGCATCGAGGTGATCTCGGGCGAAGAGGAGGGCCGGCTGGCCTACGTCGCCGCCAAGGCCGGTCTCGGCTTGAACAAGGGCTCGCTCGTCGTCTTCGACACGGGCGGCGGCAGTTCCCAGTTCACCTTCGGGCACGACGCCAGCGTGGACGAGCGCTTCAGCGTCGACGTCGGCGCCGTGCGCTACACCGAGCGCTACGGACTCGACCGCGCCGTTTCGCCCGAGGTGCTGCGCGAGGCCATGGCGGCGATCGCGGCCGACCTCGCGCGCATCGACGGTCGCCCGGTTCCCGATGCGCTGGTCGCGATGGGCGGCGCGGTGACCAATATCACCGCGGTCAGCCATCGTCTCGCCACCTATGACCCGGCGGTCGTTCAGGGCAGCGTCCTCGACCGCGCCGAGATCGATCGCCAGATCGAGCTCTACCGGTCGCTCGATGCCGATGCCCGCCGCGCCATCGTCGGCCTCCAGCCGAAGCGGGCGGAGGTCATCCTCGCCGGTGCCTGCATCGTCCGTACGGTGATGGAGAAGTTGGGCAAGGACAGCTTCGCCGTCAGTGACCGCGGCCTGCGCCACGGTGTGCTGGCCGAGCGTTTCGACGCCTGAACGGGGCGCTATGCTTAATCAAGAAGGCTTCAGGTAACAAAACCGTTTTTTCATCCAAAGGAGATCGACCATGGTTACCAAAACAACTACAACAACCGCGAAACCTGCTGCAAGTGCAAAGCCCGTGCGGGCTCGGACGGCTCGCCAGCCCGCACTGGCGAAACCCCTTACGGGTGAGCAGATAACCGAAATGTTCAGGCTCGTGAAGGGGGCGACCAGCGTTGAACTGAAGTTGTCCGTCCCCGTCGGCAGTGCGCCGGTCAAGAAAATCGGACTCGACCCGGTCGAGGCACAGCCACGGCAGGCATTCTTCTTCGATACGCCCGATCTGGCCCTGAACAAGGCCGGCATCGTCGTCCGCGCGCGGCGTATCCAGGGCGGCGACGGCGATACGGTCATCAAGCTGCGCCCGGTCGAACCCGAAACGATCGACCCGGAGCTGCGTCGCTCGAGTGCCTTCAAAATCGAGGTGGATGCGATGCCGGGCGGGTTCGTCTGCTCGGCTTCGTTCAAGGGCGTGTGCACCAACCAGGAGGTACTCGACGTGGCCTCGGGCGGGATGCCTTTGCGCAAGCTGTTCTCCAGGGAACAGCGCGCCTTCTATGACGCGCACGCGCCGGCGGGCGTCACGATGGACAAGCTCGTCCTCCTCGGTCCCGTCTTCCTGCTCAAGTCCAAGCATTACCCGAAGGCGAAGGACTTCGATCGCCCCATTGTCATGGAAGTGTGGATCTATCCTGATGGATCACTCGTCATGGAAGTCTCCACCAAGTGCCTGCCGAAAGAAGCCTTCCAGGTCATTGGCGATTTCAAGGAGTACCTGGCCCGCCACGGCATCGCGCTCGGTGCCGACCAGTCTGCGAAGACCAGGACCGCGCTCGAGTTCTTCAGCGCCAGGCTCAAGAAGGAGGGGCTGGCCGGCTGAGCGACTTCGCCGGCCGAAAAAAGCAGAAAGCCACCGGAAACCGGTGGCTTTCTCGTGTTGACCGCAACAACCGGTCAGACCACGGCGCCTTCCTCGTTGGCACCCTCGATGACCTTCTTCTGCTTGGCCATGAACTGCTCGCGCGAGACGCCCAGCCACATCACCAGCGGGCTGGCGACCAGCACCGACGAGTAGATGCCGAAGCAGATGCCGATGGTCAGCGCCAGGGCGAAGTAGTGCAGGGTCTCGCCGCCGAAGATCAGCATCGACAGGACCATCAGCTGGGTGCTGCCGTGGGTGATGATGGTCCGGCTGATGGTGCTGGTGATGGCGTGGTCGAGGACCTCAGGCGTGCTCAGGCCGCGCACCTTCTTGAAGGTTTCGCGCACCCGGTCGAAGACGACGACCGATTCGTTCACCGAGTAGCCGAGCACGGCGAGCACGGCGGCCAGCACCGACAGCGAGAACTCCCACTGGAAGAAGGCGAAGAAGCCGAGGATGATGACCACGTCGTGCAGGTTGGCAATGATCGCCGAGACCGAGAAGCGCCACTCGAAGCGGAAAGCGAGGTAGATGACGATGCCGATGACGACCAGCAGCAAGCGCCATCGCGCCGTTCTCGGCGAGTTCCTTGCCGACCTGCGGGCCGACGAATTCGACGCGGCGCAGTTCGGCGCCGGGCGCTTCGGTAGCCAGCGATTTCATCACCGCTTCGCCGAGTTGGGCGGTATTCTGGTCACTCTTGAGCGGGCAGGCGGATCATGACGTCCCGCGACGAGCCGAAGTTCTGCACCGAGTAGTCGTTGAAGCCGGCCTTGCCAAGCGCGCCGCGGATCTTCTCGAGGTCGGCCGCCTGCTCGTAGTGGATCTCGATCAGGGTGCCGCCGGTGAATTCGACCGAAAGGTGCAGGCCCTTGGTGAGCAGGAACAGCACCGCGAGCAGGAAGGTCACCAGCGAGATGATGTTGAACTTCAGCGCATGGCGCATGAAGGGGATGTCGTTCTTGATGCGGAAGAATTCCATGGCCGATTACCCCTGTTTCTCGCTGTTGACCGCAGCGACGGCGCGGCTTCCAGATCTGGCCGATGGCGACCTTGGTCAGCTTCTTCCGGCGGCCGTAGATCAGGTTGACCAGCGCGCGCGAGACGACCACCGACGAGAAGATCGAGGTCAGGATGCCGAGGCAGTGCACCACGGCGAAGCCGCGGATCGGGCCGGAGCCGAAGATGAGCAGGGCCAGGCCGGCGATCAGCGTCGTGATGTTGGAGTCGAGAATGGTGCCGAACGCGCGCTCGTAGCCTTCGGAGATCGCCGCCTGCGGCGGCATGCCGTTGCGCAGTTCCTCGCGGATGCGTTCGTTGATCAGCACGTTGGCGTCGATCGCCATGCCCAGCGTCAGCGCGATGGCGGCGATGCCGGGCAGGGTCAGCGTCGCCTGCAGCAGCGACAGCAGGGCGACCAGGAAGAGCAGGTTGGAGGCCAGCGCGATGACCGAGACGACGCCGAACATCTGGTAGTAGACGATCATGAACAGCGCGATCGCGGCGAAGCCCCACAGCGTCGAGTTGAAGCCCTTCCTGATGTTGTCGGCGCCGAGCGACGGGCCGATGGTGCGTTCCTCGATGATGTCCATCGGCGCCGCCAGCGCAGCCGGCGCGCAGCAGCAGCGCGGTGTCGTTGGCTTCCATGGTGCTCATGCGGCCGGAAATCTGCACGCGGCCGCCGCCGATCTCGGTGCGGATCACCGGCGCGGTGACCACCTCGCCCTTGCCCTTCTCGATCAGCAGGATGGCCATGCGCTTGCCGACGTTGTCGCGCGTGACGTCCTTGAAGATGCGGGCGCCGGCGGAGTCGAGCGTCAGGTGCACGGCCGGCTCCTGCGTCTGGTTGTCGAAGCCGGGCTGGGCGTCGGTCAGGCGGTCGCCGGTCAGCACCACCTGCTTCTTGACCAGCAGCGGCTGGCCGCCGCGCTCGTTGTAGACCTCGGTGCCGAACGGCGGGTTGCCGGCCAGCGCGGCATCGAGGGCGCCGGCCGAGTCGTCGACCATGCGGACTTCGAGCGTTGCGGTGCGGCCGAGGATGTCCTTGGCCTTGGCCGTGTCCTGCACGCCGGGCAACTGGACGACGATGCGGTCGGCGCCCTGCTGCTGGATGACCGGCTCGGCGACGCCGAGCTCGTTGATCCGGTTGTGCAGCGTCGTGATGTTCTGCTTCAGCGCGAATTCGCCCAGGCGCTTGATCGCTTCCGGCTTGAGCGTGGCGACCAGCCGCGGCTCGGACGCGTCGCCCTGTTCGGTGAGGATCAGGTCAGGCTGGCTGTCGGCGATCGTGTTGCGTCGCCTTGTCGCGCGTCTCGGCGTCGCGGAACCTGATGACGATGCGCTCGCCTTCGCGGCCGACGCCGGCGTGGCGCAGGTTCTTGTCGCGCATCGCGGTGCGCAGGTCGGCCGAGGTCGAGTCGAGCCGCTTGGTCAGCGCGCCCTTCATGTCCACCTGGAGCAGGAAATGCACGCCGCCGCGCAGGTCGAGGCCGAGGTACATCGGCAGCGCGCGCAGGCTGGTCAGCCATTTCGGCGAGGCGGACAGCAGGTTCAGCGCGACGACGTACTGCGGGTCGGCGGGATCGGGGTTGAAGGCCTTTTCCAGCATGTCTCTGGCCTTCAACTGGGTGTCGGTATCACTGAAGCGGGTCTTGACGCCGTTGAAGTCGAGCTGGATGCCGTTGTGGGCGATGCCGGCGACTTTCAGCGCTTCCTCGACGCTGGCCTGCGTCTTCTGGTCGACCTTGAGCGTGGCCTTGGCGCTGGAAACCTGCACCGCCGGCGATTCGCCGAAGAAGTTGGGCAGCGTATAGACGAAGCCCAGTACCACCGCGACGGCGACGATGATGTACTTCCAGAGGGGATAGCGATTCATGACTTCCTGAATGCGATGAAGGCGGCCAGCGGCCGCCTTCGAGCGTGATTACAGCGACTTCAGCGTGCCCTTGGGCAACACCAGGCCGATGGACGGCTTCTGGATGACGACTTCGGTGCCTTCGGCGATCTCGACCGAGACGTAGCTTTCGCCGACCTTGGTGATGCGGCCGACGATGCCGCCCTGGGTGACGACTTCGTCGCCCCTGGCCAGCGCCGCGATCAGCGCCTTGTGCTCCTTGGCCTTCTTCATCTGCGGCCGGATCATCAGGAACCAAAGCACCACGAACATCAGGATCAGGGGCAGCAACTGCCCGAGGCCGCCGAATGCATCGGAGGCGGCGCCGGCAGTCTGGGCGTGAGCGAGGCTAATCATCTTGTGGACTCCTGGAAGCGGAAAAAGAAACCGCGAATTCTATCATCGCTCGGCGGATCGGTCGCGGGCAAACTCGGCTGCCCATGAAACGAGCCTGCCGGCCTCGATGGCGGCGCGCATTTCGGCCATGATCGTCTGGTAGAAGTGCAGGTTGTGGATGGTGTTGAGCATGCGGCGAGGATTTCGCCGGCACGGAACAGGTGGTGCAGGTAGGCGCGGCTGAAGTTCGGCAGGTGTAGCAGGTGCAGGACGGGTCGAGCGGCCCGGTGTCGGTCTTGTGCCGGGCGTTCTTGATCTTGAGGTCGCCGAAGCGGGTGAACAGATGGCCGTTGCGGGCGTTGCGCGTCGGCATCACGCAGTCGAACATGTCGATGCCGGCCTTGACCGCATGCACCAGGTCTTCCGGCGTGCCGACGCCCATCAGGTAGCGCGGCTTGTGCGTCGGCAGCCGCGGCGCGACGTGGGCGAGGATGCGCGCCATGTCTTCCTTCGGCTCGCCGACCGAGAGGCCGCCGATGGCGATGCCGTCGAAGCCGATGTCGTCCAGCCCGGCCAGCGATTCGTCGCGCAGGTCTTCGTACATGCCGCCCTGGACGATGCCGAACAGCGCGTTGCCGTTTTCGCAGCTTGTCGTGCTCGTCGCGCGAACGCTGCGCCCAGCGCATGCTCAGGCGCATCGACTTGGCGGCCTCGTCGCGGCGTGGCCGGGTAGGGCGTGCATTCGTCGAAGATCATGACGATGTCGGAATTCAGCACGTGCTGGATCTGCATCGAGATTTCCGGGCGTCAGGAAGAGCTTGGCGCCGTCGATCGGCGACGAGAACTTGACGCCTTCCTCGGTGATCTTGCGCATGGCGCCGAGCGAGAAGACCTGGAAGCCGCCGGAATCGGTGAGGATCGGCTTCTGCCAGCCCATGAAGTCGTGCAGGCCGCCGTGGGCGTGGATCACGTCCAGCCCCGGCCGCAGCCAGAGGTGGAAGGTGTTGCCGAGGCAGATCTGCGCGCCGATGTCGTTCAGCGCCTGCGGCGTCATCGCCTTGACCGTGCCGTAGGTGCCGACCGGCATGAAGACGGGCGTCTCGACGATGCCGTGCGCCAGGGCAGAGGCGGCCGCGGCGGGCGGCGCCGTCGGTGGTCGAGGAGTTCGAACTGCATCGGATCTTTCGAGAAGCATGGCGTCGCCGTAGCTGAAGAAGCGGTAGCGCTCGGCGACGGCGTGGGCGTAGGCGGCGCGGATGGTGTCGCAGCCGGCGAAGGCCGAGACCAGCATCAGCAGCGTCGATTTCGGCAGGTGGAAGTTGGTGATCAGGCGGTCGACGACCTGGAAGCGGTAGCCGGGCGTGATGAAGATGTCGGTCTCGGCCGGCGCCGGCGCGCACCGTGCCGTCTGCGCTGCGGCCGATTCCAGCGCGCGCAGGCTGGTGGTGCCGACGGCGATGACGCGGCCGCCGGCGGCGCGGGTGGCGGCGATGGCGTCGGCGGTGGCTTGCGGAATCGCGAAGCGCTCGCTGTGCATGCGGTGCTCGGCGAGGTCGTTCGACGCGCACCGGCTGGAAGGTGCCGGCGCCGACGTGCAGGGTCAGGCAGGCGATGTTGACGCCCTGGGCGCGCAGCGTGTGCCAGCATCGCCTCGTCGAAATGCAGGCCGGCGGTGGGCGCGGCGACGGCGCCCGGTGCGCGGGCATAGACGGTCTGGTAGCGCGTTTCGTCGGCGCCTTCGGCCGGGTGCTCGATGTAGGGCGGCAGCGGCAGCTTGCCGTGCTGCTCGGCCAATTCCCAGCAGGCTGTCGCGGTCGACCGTCTCCAGGGCAAAGAATTCGCCGCCGGCTCCGGCCCGCCCGGTACGACGACCTCGAAGGCATCGGCCAGCTTCAGCCGCGTGCCCGGCTTGGGCGACTTGCTGGCGCGGATCTGCGCGATCGCGTGCGTCGCGTCGACGATGCGCTCGAGCAGCACCTCGACCTGGCCGCCGCTTTCCTTGACGCCGAAGAAGCGCGCCTTGATCACGCGCGTGTCGTTGAACACCAGCAGGTCGCCGGCTGCGAGCAAGTCCGGCAGATCGGCGAAATGCCGATCGCCGATGCTGGCGGCCGCACAACGTGCAGCAGGCGGCTGCCGGTGCGCTCGGCAGCCGGGTGCTGGGCGATCAGTTCGGGCGGCAGGGGAAGTCGAAGTCGTTGACGGTCAACGACATGGGGGTTCGCTCCGAGTCATAAGCGAAAACGGCTTTCCGGGGAGGAGAGCCGCTTGAATTCTGGTGCCGGGAGAGGGACTCGAACCCTCGCGCCTTGCGGCGGCGGATTTTGAATCCGCTGCGTTTACCGATTCCGCCATCGGGGCGAATGGAGGGCGGATTATCCCCGAATCACTTCTTCGGTTCAAGCGACT
>CAVTQL010000034.1:0-49077 GCA_963736845.1 uncultured beta proteobacterium | reverse complement strand
CGACTGCTCGCAACGGGCTGCACCGACGCACGACATCGAGGTGCGCACAGCCGGGCCGGCGCCGCCGAGGTCGAAGCCCATCTCATTGATCTCGTCGAACGCCTTCTGGACGTTCTCGGTCGTTGCGCCCTGGAACATGATGTCGCCTGACTGGCCGTGGAAGGCGATCAGGCCGGAGCCGTGCTTCTCCCAGAGGTCGCAGAACTTGCGCAAGGTGTCGGTGTCGTAGTGCATGCCCGGCGGGGGCATGACGCGCAGGGTGTGGAATTCGGCGGCATCCTTGTACACCGGCTGGCCGTTTTCGTCCTTGAGTTCGGTGAAGCGCGGGATCACGCCGCCGCCATAACCGAAGACGCCGACCGTGCCGCCCTTCCAGTAGCCCTTGCGGGTCTTGTAGGACGTTTCCAGCTGACCCAACAGGTCAACCATGTAGTCCTTGTCCTTGGCCAGATCCTTCAGTCCGGTGACGAAACTTGGCCACGGACCCTTCTCGAGTTCGTCGAGGTTCGGAGTGTCATGCATCTTCTTCGCCATCATTCTTCCTTTCAGTGGGATGAGAGAACACCACCCCCATAATTCGTTTCAATATCCAGGCACGGAGCCGGTTCTTGCCGCAATGGGACGGATGCGTCTGGGCTCTGCCGACAGCCGAAATCACGGCGCGCCCAATTTCTTGATTAAATCAATACTACGGGGCAAGTTGCCGGCAATCCATCACCCTTAGCGGGTATTTTCTATAACCCTTTAGGGTGGGGTCGGACCTTCCGCCGGTGGTATTTCAATCCCCACCCCATTCACCATAGACTCGCGGGACCAATACAGCAACCGGAATAGAGAAGCGAAATGGCGCACACAAGGGAACTGGCCCGATTTGAAGTGCCGCTCGGCCGGCAGCAGATCGAACTGCAGCAGATCGATCACGCCGAGGGGGGCATGAGTCTGCTGCGGATACGCATTCGCGAGGGCAAGCGCTTCACGATCTTCGACATCGACCCGGGCACTGCGCGGGAGTGGGCTGGCGCCATGCAGGATTGGGCCGCCACGCAGGACGCGCCCGCCGAATGAGTGCCGCCGTTCCAGAAATGATCGACGCGGTCTTCGACATCAGCGGCGACTGCATCCCGGCCAATTACCCCTTCGCGCTGTGGCATGCGCTGGCGCGCCTCGTTCCGGAACTGGCGGCCGAAACGTCGGTTGGCGTCCTGCCGTTGCGCACCGCCGGAAGCGCTGCGGGCATGTTGCTGCCCAGGCGCGCCAAGCTGGTCTTGCGCTTGCCGGCCGCGCTGGGCGGCAAAGTCGAGGCGCTGGCGGGCCGGGAACTCGATCTCGGCGGACAGCCCGCTGCGTCTCGGCGCGGGCAGGCTGCGCGAGATTCAACCCTACCCGACAATCCATGCCCATCTCGTCGTCGGCACCGAAGACGAGGTGGCGTTCATGACGGGCGTATCGGCGGACCTGGCCGCGCTCGGCATCACCGCGAGCCTGATCTGCGGCCGGCGCAACAGCCTGGTCGATGGCGACCGCGGCATCCATGGCTTCAGCCTGGTCATCCACGACCTCAAGCCGGAGGATTCGCTGCGCCTGTTGTACACCGGACTGGGCGGCGAGCGCCGGTACGGTTGCGGAGTTTTCGTCCCCTACAAGGTCATTTCGGATTTGTACTGACCGGTCGGGGCACCTTTCTTGATCATGAGGAGATAAAGATGGGCTATGTAGTCGCTGGCAATGAACTCGAGACGGATGCGGATGGCTATCTGCTGGAACCTGATTACAGCGAAGATGTGGTGCATGTGATCGCGGCCGCCGAAAACATCGAACTGACCCCGCGGCACTGGGAAGTCATCAACTACCTGCGCGATGAATACCGCGAAAATGGCCATACACCCAACTTTCGCGCCATGCTGAAGGGGGTCAATGAATTCTGGCCGGAAGCCGACAGCAAAGCGTTGTACGATCTGTTTCCGATCGGCCCGGCGAAGCAGGGGGCGAAGGTTGCCGGGCTGCCCCAGCCCTACGGCAAGGGTGGCTATTGAGGAGAATGGCGATGGATTCGGTCAATGTAGTACTCGACATGAAGGGGCTGTCCTGCCCCAAGCCGCTGCTCGGCGCCAAGCGGATGGTGGATGAACTGGCGGCGGGGCAGATCCTGCTGCTGATATCCGATTGTCCCGGCACCCAGGACGACCTGTTCGCGTGGGCGAAGGCGACCGGCAACCAGGTCGTCAAGCACGAGCGCATGGCCGAGGGCGGCGTCGGCTACTTCATCCAGAAGGGGGAATCCACGCACAAATTCCCCGCGGCGCAAGTGGCGCTCGACATCCGGGGGGCGACCTGCCCGGGCCCGATCGTCGAAGCGAAGAAGCTGCTCAACGGCATGCAGTCCGGCGAGGTGCTGAAACTGACCAGCGATTGTCCCGGCGTGGTCACCGACATCGGCGGCTGGGCGAGCGCCACCGGCATGGAGATTCTCGATGCCGTCGAAGTGTCCATCGGCGTCCATGAGTTCTATATCCGCAAGGGGTGAGGCGCATTTCGGGCCAAGGGGGGAGAGCGCCTGCGTGCGCCCTGCCTGCCGGGACCGCGCCGGGTGCTGAATGAGGATCAAGAGTACCTGGTTCAAGGAAGGCCGCCAGCATACGCCGGAGGAACTGGCGGGTGCCGTTGCCTTCGTTGCCTGGCGGATCGCCGATGATGCGCTGAAGGCGACGCGCAAGGCCGACTTCGAGGTCGCCATCGGCCCCCAGTACTTCGCCTTCTTCAACGAGTTCCTGATCTTTCTGGTGCAGGTCGCCGACCGCATTGCCTATCGGCGGCTGGACGGCGAGGCCCGCGCCATGTTCACCGGCACGCTGGCGAACCGGCTGGCGGAAATCCAGGCCGAGAACCAGAGCCGCCTGCTCGGGGGCGATGCCGGGGAGTACAAGCAGTCCTTCATCGACCAGCTCAACGGGCGCGCGGCCGGCTACGCCGAGTTCGACTACGGCGAGGACGGACCCTCGTTCAGGTTCACGCGCTACCTTGCCTTCTGCCTGAGCGGCATCATGAACGAACGCGACAGCGGCTGGATCATCGACCAGATCATGGCCATCCAGGCGCCGGCGGCCGTCGAGATGGTCGACAAGACGATGCGCAACCTGATGGATGAAGCGCCCCGCCAGCCGCGTCGCCGCGCCATCGCCAGCGGTGACTGAATGACCGGCAATCCTTTCGACCTGAACGACCGGGCAAGCTACGAGCGCTGGCGCGATCAAAAACTGGCCACCGCGCCGGTCGCCGTCAGCGAACTCGTCGTGGAAGTACGCGACCCGCGCGCGCTGTCGGCAGCCGAGCATGGCGCCCTGATGGAGCGCATCCGGCGCTGCAACATGGTGGTCTACGCGGGTGGCGTGCGCGACGAGGACGCCGACATCCCGCGCCGGCTCGGGGAGCAGTTCGGCCTGCACCGGCTGGATGCCAACTGGCTGGCCGGCGAAGACGGGATCTCGGAAATCCGCGTCTTCGACGATGGCACGCAGAAGCACTACATCCCGTACACCGACCGGCCGATCAAGTGGCATACGGATGGTTACTACAACACGCCTGAATGGCAGATCCGCGGCATGGTCCTGCATTGCGTCCGTCCTGCGGCGACGGGCGGCGAGAACCGCCTGATGGATCACGAGATGGCCTACCTGCTGCTGCGCGACGAAGACCCCGGGCATGTCCGGGCGCTGATGCAGCCGGACGCGATGCTCATTCCCGAGCGGGTGGACGAACAGGACGGCGTGCGCCCGGCGCAGGGCGGCCCGGTCTTCTCGCTCGACCCGGACGGGCACCTGCACATGCGCTACACCGCACGGACCCGCAGCATCGCCTGGAAGCAGGATGCCGCCACGCAGGCCGCCGTCGCCGCGCTGGAAGGGCTGCTCGCCTCAAATTCGCCGTTCATCCTGCAGGGGCAGCTTGACTCGGGCATGGGCCTGCTCTGCAACAACGTGCTGCACGACCGCGCCGCCTTCCGTGACGACCCGGCGCGACCGCGCCTGCTCTACCGGGCGCGCTACCTGGACCGGATCGTGTGAAATTCCGCCGGTTGCGGTCAACGGCGATTCAAGGGCAAAAAACAAGGCCCGCTCCGGATCCGGAGCGGGCCTTTCCTGTTGCGGCCTGCGGCAGGTTCTGCCGCTTAGAACTTCCAGCCGTAGGCGACGCTCAGGCTGTCCTGGTACATCCAGAGGTTGGCCTCGCCGCCGCCAAGCGTGGGCGGAATCGAGTTGGACGCCGTTGACGGTCTCCTTGAAGGCATGGGTGTACTGCATGCTCAATTCGCCGGTCTTGCTGACACGCCAGGTTGCGCCGAGACTCAGGTGATGCTTCACGACGCCCGGTGCGTAGATGTTCAGGAAGGTCTGGTCCTGCGGGATTGGCTGATCGATGTACTCGTAACCGCCACGCAGGGTCCAGTCGCCCATTGCATAGGCGGCGCCGATTTTCCAGACGTTGGCGTTCTCCCAGCCGAAACCGGGGCCGTTGTTACTGCCGAACAGGTTGCCCGTAAACAGATTGCCGATCGGGTTGCCGATCGCGGCGACCTGGCTGTAGAGAATGCGCTGGTAGTCGCCGGCGATGGTCAGTTCATTGGTGGCTTTCCATGCCAGGCCGACGCCGAAGTTGGAGGGGATGTCGAAGTCCCCTTGCTCGGCGAAAAGACCCCTGTACTTGTCGAACTCGGTCATGTAGGTCTTGGACGCCCAGGTTGCACCCAGGGTCAGATCAGGGGTGATGTTCCCGGTGTAGCCGATGCGGACGCCCCAGCCGTACGAACTGTCGTAACCGTTGTTCGAGAAGTCGGCGGGTGACTCGGAATAGCCAGCCCAGGCAAAGGGCTGAACCCCCTCAATCTTGAAGCGCTGATAGGCCAGGTTGAGGGCGATGCCGAGCGCGTGGTTCTCGTTGATCTTCCAGGCCAGCGACGGTGAAATGAACAGTTGCGACAGATCGACGCCGCCCCGGCCTATCCGAGGCGCCTTGGGCCAAAGGTGTAAAGGGGCTGGTGCCGTAATTGGTATTCATGCCGCCATTGCCGTAAACCGCCACGCCTACCGCGAGTTGCGGGGACAGTTGCTGGGCGTAGCCGATTTCCGGAATGAAGAAGTTCTGGCTGTCATTGGCGTCGAATGAGCCGTTGAGGAACGGGTTGCCCTCGATTTCGGACCCGCGCGACGGGCGGAACCAGGTCAGGCCAAGGTCGAGGCGGTTGCCGACGAAGGCGGTGCCAGCCGGGTTGGTCGCCGCGGCGAGGCCGTCCTGCGGCAGGGCGATGCCGACGCCGGCCATGCCCATCGATTTGACGCCGTAGCCGTGCGAGAAGTAGCCGCTGGTGGCCAGTGCCATTCCGGGCAACAGGACCAGCGGCAGGATTGATGCTCTTGCAAGTGCTTTCAATTTCATGTGTCTCTCCCTAGGTGTGTGCTTTGACTGCTTGATGGTGGTTATGGATTGCTTCAGTCGAACCGCCCTGTTCAGACAAACAGGCAGATATCGGTCTCGCCGGCAAAGCCGAAGAACATCGCCGCGCCGCCGTATTCGACGTTGTCGATGAACTCGCTCTTGTCGAACTCGAACAGGTCGACGGTCATCTGGCAGGCGATGAACTTGACGTCGGCTTCGAGGCAGATGTCGCGCAATTCTTCCAGCGTGGCGACGCCGTGCTTCTTGAGTTTCTGCTTCATCATCATGGTGGCGACGGTTTCCATGCCGGGCAGCGCCTGCACCAGCACCGGCATCGGCACGGGCATCGGCATCGCCGGGTTGGCCAGCGGGCTGATCTTCACGTCCGAGAGGTCCTTGCGCAGCAACTGCAGGCCATAGAAGGTGAAAAAGATCTGAACGTCGTAGCCCAGCGCGGCAGCCGTCGAGGCGAGGATGAATGGCGGATAGGCCATGTCCAGTGTGCCCTTGGTGGCGATGATCGCCATTTTCTTGGTCATGCTTTCCCCTTTGGTCCTGGGTTCCGGTATTTCCTATTTCTTCTTCATGAAGAAGATGTATTCGCCGTTTTCCTCGGTGGTCAACATCAGTGTATTGCCGGTCTGGTCGGCAAAGGCCTGCATGTCCTTGACGGCGCCGCAGTCGGTAGCGATCACCTTGAGCACCTGGCCGGACGTCATGTCGGCGAGAGACTTCTTGGTCTTCACGATGGGCAACGGGCAGGAAAGGCCGCGCGCGTTGAGTTCCTTGTCAAAATTCATGATCCATCTCCAAATGGTTGGCAAATGCTTGCTTCACGAAGCAAGCCATAAAAATCAAGCTGCTGGCGCACTATTAGGAACGCACAGCGAAATTCCGTCCATACCCACGACGGGGGGAGCGGATAACCCGATGGGGTTATCTTTAATGAAGTGCTTATGTATGATCAGTCTTCACAGATATCCTGCGCTTGGGCAGCCTTTTCGCTGGCATGGGCGCGCATGCCGCTGACGAGCGAGCCAAGCACGATCACCGCGCCGACGACGAGCGCCGCAACCATGATCCAGAAGCTGACCTGCTTCAACAATGCCGTGGTGCTGTCGGCGATGTGCTCGATCCACCCCAGTTCGGACAGGTAGACCGGAATGATGAAGGCGCGCGAGACGAGCACCAGCATCATGATCGCCGCCATCACGACCTTGACCATGAACGGCTTGACGTAGGTAGTACCGATCGCTCCGAGCTGTATACCAAACAGCGAGCCGGCCAGGATCACCATCGCCAGCCGCAGGTCGACGTAGCCGCCCCAGCCGAATTTGATGGTACCGCCCAGCCCCATGACGAAGGCGATCACGAGTTCGGTGGCGGAGGCCATCATCGAGGGCAGGCCCAGTACGTAGTGCATGGCCGGTACGCCGACAAATCCGCCCACGGCGATGGTGGCTGCCAGCATGCCGGTGGCAAAACCGATGGGAAGCGTTACGAGCCAGGGAATGTGCGCCTTGGCACCGTGCGAATAGAAGCGCGGCCCGAGCCACTGCACGTTTTGCACCCAACGCGCCAGGCGTGTGACCTGTTCTTCCTGGTCGGTGGCGCCACGCCGGTAAAGGTTCAAGGCATCGACCATGACCCAGGTGCCAACGATGGCGAGCACGACCACAAACGCGGCCGAGACATACAGGTTGGAACCCGCGTCGCCCAGGCGGGTCTTGATGCCCTGCTGCACGCCCGCACCGTAGAGCATTCCCAGTTCGGCCGAAAGGCCCAGGATGAGGCCGACCTTGAGGTCAACGTGCCCGTACTTGTGACGCTTGATTGCGGCCACCAGTGCCTTGGGGAACTTGTGGCAGATGTTTGAGGCCACGGCCACGATACCGGGCACGCCCATCGACATCATGGCCGGCGTCAGCACGAAAGCGCCCCCCGATCCGATGAAGCCCGAAACCAGGCCGCCGACGAAGCCGACGAAAAGCAGGAAGGCGATATTGCCCGCCGTGAGATCGATGAAATTGAGTGCGCTGGCGTCCATCGCTGGCTCCTATTTCGACTGCTTGGCCTGGACGCCCAGCACGTCCCAGAACATGCCGGTGAAGGCGCCGTGAAAGTACGAGAACACGAAGGCAACGCCGACCGGGAACAAGAAGTACCAGCCGCCTTGCTTGCACAGACGGATGACATCCGCTTCAAACGCAAAGAGCATGCCGTAGAGCCCCGCGACGATCGCCCCAAAGGCGAGAAATTTGATCCACTTCATGACGATCCTCCCCGGATCAACTGACAGCCTGGTAGTAAAGATTTTGTGGGTGGTTTGCCTGTGCAAAAAAGAACCAGCGTTCGGCCAGCAACCCGAGGTACTGAATCACAAAGGCGAGGGAAAGAACACCGCCGGCCTCCATGGAAAGCCCTGCGCTCAGCAGGATCGTCGGGATCAGAAACGCGGTCAAGAGGAATCCCCACTTGACGGACCGCAATACTGCCGGCTTTGACCATGAAAGAACTCGCGCGTGTTGAACGACCCGCCCATGGCGCCCTGGGTCTTCTGGACGATACGCGGATGCTTGATGCCGATGGCCGTCTGCGGGGTCGATTTCGGCTTCAGACGCGCGTTGCGGATCAGCGACGCGGTCCGGCTGACCAGGCCGGCGAGCGTCAGAATGACTGCCCAGCCGGCAAAGAATGGCGCGAAGTCGGGCAGGGCAAAGGCGGCCAGCGCAGCGGCCAGCGTGAAGCCCGAGGCGCCGCCGAGCAGGATGTAATTGATGACGGTAAGCGGCGTATGCCACTCGCGCAGGAAACGCAGCCCGGCGTAGATCATCGCTGTGCAGACGAAGAGCACGAATGCCAGCAGGGTGGCGGCGCTGCCGATGACGGCGGAGAGTTCGATCGGGGCGCCGCTTGGCAGGTGGCCAAGCACCGGGTTGATCTTGTAGAAATGAAGCGCCCCGTAAAGAAACAAGGCGCCCATGAACGCCGGCAGCGCGATCACTTCTCGCGACAGCCATGATGTACGCCACTGGGTGGCGGCACGCCAGGCACGTTCCGGGCGGCCGAGGTGGAAGAACGAGGCAGTGAGCCCGCCGGCCATCAGGATCAGGGCAATTCCCGAACTCAGGGTCAGAAACGAGGGTGCCACCGCCGGCAGAAGGCCGAAAGCGGCATACGACTCGGCGGTGAAGGCCGCCAGAAAAAGCCCCTGTCCGGCGCCGATCAGGGTGGTGAGGAAGATCACGGAAAAAGCGGGGTGCATGGAGTGTCCGTTTCTTACCAGGAGGCGACGTCGTCGAGGGCGGGTCCGAGGTCGGCCGGTTGCGGAATTTCGCTGTCGATGCGCAAGGGGTTGTCAGCGCGTTCGAGTTCGTCCTCGTGGATGCGGATCGTCGTCTTCCGTCGCGGCAGGTAGTGATTGGCCGGCGAGGTGCCCCATTCCGGCATCAGCGCGTAGCCGCCCTGCTCGCGGATGGCGTGCGACACTTCCGAGTCCGGGTCGTGGATGTCGCCGAACAGCCGGGCGTTGGTCGGACAGGCACGCACGCAGGCTGGCTTGCGCTCGGCTTCGGGCAGATTCCGGTCGTAGATCCGGTTGACGCAGAGCGTGCACTTCTTCATCACCTTCTGGTCTTCGTCGAGTTCGCGCGCGCCATACGGGCAGGCCCACGAGCAGTACTTGCAGCCGATGCACTTGTCGTAGTCGACGAGAACGATGCCGTCTTCCTTCCGCTTGTATGAAGCGCCGGTCGGGCAAACCGGGACGCACGGCGGCTCCTCGCAATGCAGGCAGGATTTCGGGAAATGAACGGTTTCGGTGGACGGGTACTGGCCGATCTCGAAACTCTGTACGCGATTGAAGAAGGTCCCGGTCGGGTTTTTTCCGTACGGGTTGTCGTCGAACATCGGCCCGGCCGCTCCGGAGGTGTTCCACTCCTTGCAGCTGGTGACGCAGGCGTGACAGCCGACACAGACGTTGAGGTCGATGACCAGGGCGAGTTGGGTCATGGCGAGCACTCCGCTGGCGCTGCGTCAAATATTGTGTTGCCTGCGGGAAACCTCCATGGGGCAAGTGCCGGAGGTCAGCATGGTGGAAACATTCATTTGAACTTTCCTTTCCCTGCCAGGAAGTTCAGTTTTTTCAACACGCTGCCCATGCCAGGATACTTCGGCAGCGGCGCGAACTGCGGTTCGCTGTGCTTGGGTTCTTCCGGTCCCGCCTTGTAGATTTTCACCCGGACGTCGTACCACGCAGCCTGGCCGGTGATCGGGTCGGAGTTGGAGATGGTGCTGGAACTGCCGCCGAGTTGCGTCGGCAACTCTTCGCTGATCAGGTGGTTGAGCAGGAAACCGGTTTGCGATTCGTTGGCGTCGGGCGAGAGCGCCCAGGCGCCGGCCGCCTTTCCGATGGCATTCCATGTCCACACCGTGCCCGGCTCAACGGCCTCGGAGTAGCGCGCGATGCAGCGTACCTTGCCCCATTGCGACTCGACCCAGATCCAGTCGCCATCGGCAATCCCGTTGATGTGCGCAGTGTGCGTGTTGACGAACAGCACGTTGTGCGCATGAATCTGTCGCAGCCAGGCGTTCTGCGAATCCCACGAGTGGTACATCGCCATCGGTCGCTGGGTTATCGCCGAGAGCGGGTATTGCTGCTTGTCGGAGACTTGGGTTTCGAGCGGTTCGTAGTAGAAGGGCAGAGGGTCGAAGTATGTTTCGACGCGCTTTCTGAGCCGGTCCGGCGGTTGCCGAGATTCGCCCTTGCCCTGCGCCGCCTGGCGGAAGCGCATCAGGACCTCGGAGTAGAGGTTGATCAGGATCGGTTCGGCGTAGCGCGTGATGCGACTGCGCTTCGACCATTCGAGGTAGCCCTTGTTCCAGTTGCGCATGTACTGGTACGAGCGGGGCAGCTCGTGATGGAAGACGCAATTGTTCCGGGCGTACATCTCCCATTGATTGGGGTTCGGTTTGCCTTGCATGCTCTTTTCACCGCCCTCGCCGCGCCAGCCGGCAAGGAAGCCGATGCCGGAGCCCGGCTCGGTTTCGTAATTGACGATGAAGTCGGGATAGTTCCTGTACTTGCGGCTACCGTCCTTGTTGATGAAGACCGGCAACTTGAGCCGTGTGCCGAGTTCGATCAGGACTTCCTGGAAGGGCTTGCAGCCAGGCGGCGGTGCGATGACCGGAATGCGCACCGAATCGACCGGGCCGTCGAATTCCGAGATTGGCCGGTCGAGGATCGACATCACGTCATGCCGTTCAAGATAGGTGGTGTCCGGCAGGATCAGGTCGGCAAAGGCCGTCATTTCGGACTGGAAGGCATCGCAGACGGCGATGAACGGGATCTTGTGTTCCCCCGTTTCGGGATCCTTGTCGGCAAGCATCTTGCGTACTTCGACGGCGTTCATCGTCGAATTCCATGCCATGTTGGCCATGAAGATCAGGAGCGTGTCGATGCGATAGGGATCGCCCCGCCAGGCGTTGGTGATCACGTTGTGCATCAGGCCATGCACGGACAGCGGGTATTCCCAGGAGAAGCCCTTGTCGATCCGCACGGGATTGCCGGCTTCGTCAACGAAGAGATCGTCCGGATCGGACGGCCAGCCCAGGGGCATGCCGTCGAGCGGATGATTGGGCTTGATCGCCAGCGGAGTATTCGGCGTTCGCGCGCAAGGCGGGATCGGGCGCGGGAAAGGTACCTTGTGGCGGAAACCTCCCGGGCGGTCGATGGTGCCGAGCAGTGTCATCAGGATGCTCAGGGCGCGGATGGTCTGGAATCCATTGGAATGCGCCGCCAGGCCGCGCATGGCATGGAAGGCCACCGGGTTGCCGGTGACGGTGTCGTGCTCCTTGCCCCAGGAATCGGTCCATGAGATCGGTAGTTCGATCCGCTGGTCGCGTGCGGTGACGCCCATCTCGTGGGCGATGCGGCGGATGGTATCGGCCGGGATGCCGGTGATGTCGGCGGCCCAGTCCGGGGTGTAGTCGGCAACGCGGTCCTGCAACAACTGGAAAGACGGCTTGGCGCGGGTACCGTCGTGCATCGTGAACTCGCCGAGCAGGAAGGGATCGCACCCGTCGGTATGCGTGACGACCGGGCGGTTGCTGCCGCGGTCCCACCAGAGTTTGTTCTGCGGGTCGTAGCAGGCATCCTCGGTCGGTACTTCGGTGCGCAGGAACATGCCGAATTCGTCATGTTTTTCCTCGACATTGACCAGTTGCCCTGCGTTGGTGTAGCGGACCAGGAATTCGCGGTCGTAGAGACCCTTGGCAAGGATTTCGTGAATGATGGCGAGGAGCAGCGCGCCGTCGGTGCCGGGACGGATCGGCACCCATTCGTCGGCGATCGCCGAGTAGCCGCTGCGAACCGGATTGATCGAAATGAAGCGGCCGCCGTCGCGCTTGAACTTCGACAGCGCCATCTTCATCGGATTGGAGTGGTGGTCCTCGGCAGTGCCGAACATGATGAACAGTCGCGCTCTGTCCAGGTCGGGGCCGCCGAATTCCCAGAACGAGCCACCAATGGTGTAGATCATGCCGGCGGCCATGTTGACCGAACAGAAGCCGCCATGCGCCGCGTAGTTGGGGGTGCCGAACTGGCGGGCGAAGAGCCCGGTCAGGGCCTGCATCTGGTCACGGCCGGTGAACAGGGCAAATTTCTTCGGATCGGTGGCGCGGATCTTCGCGAGGCGTTCTTCGAGCATCGCGAAGGCCTCATCCCAGGAAATCGGCTCGAATTCGCCGCTGCCGCGCTCGGCGCCGGCCTTGCGGCGGAGCGGCTGGGTCAGGCGGGCCGGGGAATATTGCTTCATGATCCCCGACGAGCCCTTGGCACAGATAACACCCTTGTTCAGCGGGTGGTCCGGGTTCCCCTCGATGTAACGCACTTCGCCGCCGCGCAGATGCACACGGATGCCGCATCGACACGCGCACATGTAACAGGTGGTCGTCTTGACTTCGACCTTGGCATCGGGCAGCGGTGATTTGATCGGATCATGAATTGGAGAGGACATAGGCCTATCTTGTTGGGGGTGGCAGTCTCGCCTCCGCATCTCGGAACATTGCCGCAGCGCGGATTTTTTGCAAGCTCCGCAATTAGGCCCAATCCTCTCGCTACGTGTCTATAACCATATCGGGTGAGGATGGCCATAACCCTGATGGGTGTGGACCGATTTTCCCTGCTTTTTTGACCTGAATTTGTCCTACGTCAAAGAGCTTTCAATTTCCGGTGATTTACTTATATGCCTATATTCAAAAGATAGCGAGTCTCGCCGGGGTTTGCTGTAGGAAACGCTTGCAAAGAGATCACAGGTGGGAGGAACAAACATCATGGCTCTGGTTGAACCTCACGGCGGGCGCGGCCTGCTTGAGTTGCTGCTCGAAGGCGACGCGCTTGCTGCCGAATTGGCACGCGCGCAGAGTTTGCCCAAAGTGCGCGTCAGTTCGCGCGAAAAGGGCGACCTGATCATGCTCGGGATTGGCGGATTTACGCCTCTCGAAGGCTTCATGTCACATGCCGACTGGGCGGGTGTTTGTGACGGCATGAAGATGGCCAGTGGCCTGTTCTGGCCCATCCCCATCACCCTGTCAACCGACACGACAACGGCCGAGACGATCTCGATCGGCGGCGACATCGCGCTGAGCGACCCGGAAGATGGCTCCATCCTCGCAACCATGCGGGTTACCGAGAAGTATTCGATCGACAAGGCGCACGAATGCGCCACCGTGTTCAAGACCACCGACCCCAAGCACCCCGGCGTAAAGCTGGTCATGGAACAGGGCGATGTCAATCTGGCGGGTCCGGTCAAGGTTCTTTCGCAAGGGGAGTTCCCGGAAAAATACGGCGATCTCTTCCTCTCGCCGAAGCAGACGCGTGCGCAATTCGAGGCGATGGGCTGGAGCAAGGTCGCGGCCTTTCAAACCCGCAACCCGATGCATCGTTCGCACGAATACCTGGCCAAGATTGCCATCGAAACCTGCGATGGTGTCTTGATCCACTCCCTGCTCGGCAACCTGAAGCCGGGCGATATTCCTGCCGAAGTACGTGCCAAGGCCATCGCCAGGCTAACGGAGAACTATTTCGTCAAGAAAACGGTGATCCACGCGGGCTACCCGCTCGATATGCGCTATGCCGGCCCGCGCGAGGCTCTGTTACACGCACTGTTCCGCCAGAATTATGGCTGCTCGCAGCAAATCGTCGGCCGTGACCACGCTGGCGTGGGTAGCTATTACGGGCCGTTCGATGCCCATCATATTTTCGACCACCTGCCCAAGGATGCGCTGCAGACGGAAGCGCTGAAAATCGATATCTCCTTCTGGTGCTACAAATGCGGCGGGATGGCTTCGGCCCGCACTTGCCCGCATGATGATGCCGACCGCCTCCAGGTGTCAGGGACACAGCTGCGCAAATCCCTGTCCGAAGGTGCTGAAGTTCCTCCCGAGTTCAGTCGGCCTGAGGTTCTTGAAGTTCTGCGTGAGTACTACGCTGGGCTTGGCTAAGCGTGCAAGTCAAACCTGTAGCACGTTCAGCGTACTGCCACGATGCCGAAAACCCAGAGACAGGTTGATTTTGTTTTTAATTCCACTACAAAAAAGGAGTAAGTAGTTATGCCTACCTTCGTAAGAACCGAGAAATGCGATGGCTGCAAGGGACAGGACAAGACCGCCTGCATGTACATCTGCCCGCACAACCTGATGAAGCTGGACAAGGACGGTTCCGAAACCGGCCATGCCATGAAGGCCTTCAACCAGGAGCCGGAGCAGTGCTGGGAGTGCTACTCCTGCGTGAAGATTTGCCCGCAGGGCGCCATCGAATGCCGTCACTACGCCGATATCGTGCCGCTGGGCGGCTCGGTGCAGCCGATGCGCGGTTCCGATTCCATCATGTGGACCATCAAGTTCCGCAACGGCACGCTGAAGCGCTTCAAGTTCCCGATCCGCACGACGGCAGAAGGCTCGATCGACTGCTACGGTGGCAAGCCGATGCCGAAGATGTCGGAGCTCACCATCGATGGCGTTTTCACCAAGTCCATGATGGGTGGCTTCCGCGCCGGCGACCCTGCCGAACTGATCCGCAAATAATTGACCAATCGAGGAACAAGAAATGGCTGGAACATTTGAAGCACCGGAAGTCGTCCACGAAGAACTGGACATTCTGCTGATAGGCGGCGGCATGGCTTGCTGCGGTACGGCATATGAAATGATGCGCTGGGCCGAAGCCCTCAAAGCTCGAGACCGGCAAGGAACTCAAGATCAAACTGGTCGACAAGGCCGCGATGGACCGTTCCGGCGCCGTGGCGCAGGGCTTGTCCGCGATCAACACCTACATCGGCGACAAGCAGGATCCGGCCGACTACGCGCGTATGGTCTCCAACGACCTGATGGGGATCACCCGTGACGACCTGGCCTACGACGTGGGCCGCAACGTTGACGACTCCGTGCACCTGTTCGAGGAGTGGGGCCTGCCGATCTGGAAGACCGACTCGGAAGGCGTCCGTCACGACGGTGCCGAATCGCAGAAGGAAGGCCTGCCCCTGTTGAAGGATGGTGGCCAGCCGGTGCGTTCGGGCAAGTGGCAGATCATGATCAACGGCGAGTCCTACAAGTGGATCGTTGCCGAAGCCGCGAAGAAGGCCCTAGGCCTGAGCCGCATCGAAGAGCGCGTTTTCATCGTTCATCTGATCAACGACAAGAATGATCCGACCGCGCATTGCCGGGGCCGTCGGTTTCTCGGTGCGCGAGAACAAGATCTACATCTACAAGGCCAAGGCCGTGATGCTGGCTGCCGGCGGTTGCGTCAATCTGTTCCGTCCGCGTTCCGTGGGCGAGGGTTCGGGTCGTGCCTGGTACCCGGTGTGGAACGCCGGTAGCACCTACGCTATGGCTGCCGAAGCCGGCGCCGAGATGACCATGATGGAAAACCGTTTCGTGCCCGCCCGTTTCAAGGACGGCTACGGCCCGGTCGGCGCCTGGTTCCTGTTGTTCAAGGCCAAGGCCACCAACGCCTATGGTGAAGACTACATGGTCAGAAACAAGGAAATGCTGAACGACTACCCGCCCTACGGGCAGGCTGCCGTTCCCGCTTCCTGCCTGCGCAACCACCTGATGCTGAAGGAGATGAAGGAAGGTCGCGGCCCGATCTACATGGACACCGTCACCGCCCTGGCCAAGCTGGCCGAGACCCTGACGCCGAAGGAAGTGAAGCATCTGGAAGCCGAAGCCTGGGAAGACTTCCTCGACATGTGTATCGGCCAGTGCGGCATCTGGGTCGGCGAGAACATCGACCCGCGCGAAAAGAACTCCGAGCTGATGCCGACCGAGCCCTATCTGCTGGGTAGCCACTCCGGTTGCTGTGGCATCTGGGTGTCGGGCCCGACCGACGTCGGCGCACCGACCACGGAAGAGTACGACGGCGTCCCGGCACACCTGCCCAAGGGCTGGAACTGGGGCTACCGTTCGATGACCACGGTCAAGGGCCTGTTCACCGCCGGCGACGGCGTGGGCGCTTCCGGCCACAAGTTCTCCTCCGGTTCGCATACCGAAGGGCGCCTTGCCGCCAAGTCGATGATCAAGTACGTGCTCGACAATCCCGACTACAAGCTCGAATTCGACGAAACCGTCGAGCAGATCGCTGAAACCATCTGGCAGGCCGGTGCGCACTTTCCTGACGCACAAGGACTACACCACGGCGATCGACGTCAACCCGCACTACATCACGCCCAAGATGCTGCAGATGCGCTTGCAGAAGATCATGGACGAGTACGTTGCCGGTGTCGCCACGTACTACAACACCAACGACAAGATGCTGGCCGTTGCCGAAGAGAAGCTTGAGATGCTGAAGGAAGACTCGCTCAAGCTGCGTGCCAAGGATCTGCATGAACTGCTGCGCGCCTGGGAAAACTACCATCGCATCCTGACGGCAGAAGCCCACATGAAGCACATCCAGTTCCGCGAAGAGAGCCGCTACCCCGGCTTCTACTATCGCACCGACAAGAATTTCGTCGACGAGGAGAACTGGCATTGCTTCGTCAATTCGATCTACGACAAGCACTCCCAGAAGTGGACCTGCTTCAAGCGTAAGCACATCGATCTGATCGACAAGTCCAAGCTGTTCAAGGCCGCCGCTCCGCACTAAGTACTGGCAGCCTGTAAGATTCAGGCCGGAAGCCGCAAGGTTTTCGGCCTGTTTTGTTTATGTCCGCGTCCCTTCGGGCGCAGACGGTATCCCCCGGTGGGATGCACAACCGTTAAACCCCCAGTTGTCACGAGGTGTTTCATGTCCCAGCCCGATATTCCCTTTCCGCAAAGCCCCGTCCTTCCCACCATGGTGGACGAGAACACACGTCATTCAGTTCTCCTGCCACAAGGGCATCGGCTGCTGGAACGCCTGTTGTTCCAACATCGACATTTCACTGACGCCCTATGACGTGCTGCGTATGAGGACGCGGCTGGGCATCAGTTCCACCGAGTTCCTCAAGCAATACACGGTGCCCTATGAGATGGACAAGGACAGTATCGCCGGGGTCAAGTTTCGTCCCGTCGAAGAGGGTACCGCCTGTCGTTTCATGAAGCCGGAGGGCTGCGACATCTATGCCGACCGGCCGACCGCCTGCCGCTACTACCCGGTGGCGCTGCTGTCGATGCGCAGGCAGGACGAATACGTCGACCGCGACTCATACGCCATCGTCAAGGAAGACCACTGCAAGGGCCACGAAGTCAATCGGCCTATCACCATCGGCGACTATCGCAAGGAGCAGGGGCTCGGTGAGTACGACGAGCTGGCGCGCGGATGGCGTCAACTGGTGCTGAAGAAACAGTCATCCGGCCCGATCGATCGGCAAGCCGACCTTGCGCAGCCGGCAACTTTTCTTCATGGCTTGCTACGACATTGACCGCTTTCGCGAGTTCGTCCTGGTCGAATCCTTCGACTCGCCTGTTCGAGTTGAAACAGGACGAGAAGGATGCCCTGCCAAGGACGACATCGCCTTGCTGCAGTTTGCCTTTCGCTTCCTGCGCCAAGTCATGTTCGGCGAGGAAAGCATTGCCCTTAATGCCGAGGCGGCACAGGAACGCCTGGTCAAGGTGCAGGAAAAGCGCTTGATCGAGGAACGCGAAGCCGCCAAAAAGCGCGCGCTGGAGACGGAGCAGGACTTGACCGACGACGGCGAGGACATCTCCTGACGCGGAAAAATCGCTGGAAGTGATACCGATTCCTTCCTGCCAGGATCGGCGCTCGCGTCGCCTTCCGTGCCAGGGATTCCGCCTGGCTGGCAGGCAACGACGATGCCGCTGCCGTAGCGCCGCGGGTGGCTACTTTCCGGCGATCTTTTCCAGCTTCTCGGCACGGATCAGCTGGCCGTCCAGGGCGGCGTCCTTGGCCGAGCCGCCGTAGGCGATAGTCATCAACTGCGAGTAGTAGACCACGGGCATGTTGAGCTTGGTGCCCTGCTTCTTGTTGATTTCCGACTGATAGACCTCGACATTGGCCTGGCACAGCGGGCAGGGCGTCACGATCATTTCGGCGCCGTGGTCGTAAGCCGATTCGACGATATCGCGAATCTGCTTCTGGCTCTTTTCCGGTTCGGAAAAGGCCAGTCCGCCGCCGCAGCAGGCGACCTTCTGGTCGTAGGTCTTGAGCGCTTCGCCGCCGAAGGTCTCGACCATCTTGTCGAGGTACATCGGGTTCTCGAAAGACTCGCCATCGATGCCGAAGGGGCGGTTGGTCTGGCAGCCGACGTAGCCGGCAAACTTGATGCCTTCCAGCGATTTCTTCATCGGCGCCTTGAGTCCGTCGTAGCCGAAGTCCTCGATCAGTACTTCGACCATGTGGCGCACATTGACCTCGCCCTTGTAGTGCAGCCCGGCGGCGGCGAGCGCCTCGTTGGTTTCCCGCATCAGTTGCGCTGAGGCATCCAGCCTTTCCTTGCTTTCACGCGCGCCCAGCCAGCAGGCGGCACAGGTCGCGACGATATCCTGTCCCGGCAGATGGGTCTCGGCCTGGGCGAAGTTGCGGGCGTTGATCGCCAGGCGCGGCAGTTCGCCGCCTTCGCAATAACCAATCGAGGCGCCGCAGCAGTTCCAGTCGGGAATCTCGGTCAGCTTGACGTCAAGCACCTGGCACATGGATCTGGTCGACACCAGGTAGTTCGACGCCGAAGCCTTGAGCTGCGAGGAGCAGCCGGGATAGAACGCGTATTCTTTCTTTGCCATTTTCTTTCTCCGTCAGGCGGTGAACCCCTTCTTGCGATCCTCGATTTCCTTGGCCTTGGCCACGATGGCGTGGAATCCCTTGAGATCCTTGAGACTGTGACCGCCGAAGATTTCCATCGGATTGATGCGCTTGGCCTTGAACATGCGGAGGCCGATGCCCTGCATCGCCAATGCCGTCTTGATGCCTGGAATCAGGCCGTCCTTGAAATAGTGGCGCAGCGTCAGCATCAGCTCATTGACGCGTCCCTTCTTGGCCAGGTTGTTCCAGAACAGCGTGGCAAAGTCGCGTGTCGGCTGGCCCTTGGGTGCGAGGCCGAGGCGATGCGCGTAGTTGGCCAGCCCGTGCATGATGTGGGTGATCGGCAGTTGCCGCGGGCAGCGCACGATGCAGTTGTAGCAGGAGGTGCACATGAACATCGAGTCGGAACCCAGCACCTCGTCGCGCTTGCCGGCGCGGATCATCATGAACAGCTTCTGCGGCGAATGCTCCCAGTCCGGACCGAACGGGCAGGAGCCGGCGCAGACGCCGCACTGCATGCACATCTTGACCATGTGGCCTTCTTCGACGTTGGCCTCGACTTCCTTGAGGAAGTTGTTGCGGTAACGTTCCAGCGCACCCGAATTCGCGGCTTGATTGGCCCCATTTGCGTTGATTGTCATCTGTCGCTCCTCCTTAGCCGAAGCCCTTCATGGGCGAGGGGCCGAGCTTGTCGAGTTCGGCGACGTAGTCGTTGATCAGCCGAACCACGCGAGCACTGTCGGTGATCGCGACTTCTTGCGTCACCACGCGCTCGGGTTCCAGGCCGAGTCTGCGTCAGTGTGTCGCCGATCTTGCTCATGCGGTAGTGCGCGAGTTCCGAGCCCTTGACGAAGTGGCACTGGTAATCGTCGCCCTTCTTGCAGCCCATCATCATCACGCCGTCGTAGCCCGAGTTCATCGCGTCGGTGATCCAGATGGTGTTCACCGAGCCGAGGCAGCGCACCGGGATGATGCGCACGAAAGCCGAGTAGGTCATGCGCGCCAGGCCGGCCATGTCGAGCGCCGGGTAGGCGTCGTTCTCGCAGGCCAGGATCAGGATGCGCGGCTTTTCTTCGTCCTCGTCGGGAATCTCGACTGCCTTGACCTGGCTGCCGACGGTATCGCAGGAGTAGTTTTCGAAGGAGATCACCCGCACCGGGCAGGCGCCCATGCAGGTGCCGCAGCGGCGGCAGCGCTCTTCGTTGAACTTGGGAAAGCGCCTCTCGTCCTCGTCGATCGCGCCGAAGGGACATTCCACCGTGCAGCGTTTGCACTGCGTGCAGCCCTCGAGGCGCGCCGTGGGGAAGGACAGATCGCCCGAGCGTGGATGCGCAGCGCGGCCGACAGAGGCATTCTCGACCGCCTGGATTGCCTTCAGCGCGGCACCGGTAGCGTCGTCGGTGGCCTGCAGAATGTCCATCGGCCTGCGAACCGGACCGGCGGCATAGATGCCGGTGCGGCGGGTTTCGTAGGGGAAGCAGATGAAATGCGAATCGGCGAAGCCGTGCTTGAACTGCGGCACGTCCGGACCCTGGCGGTAGTCGAGCTTGAGCACCGAAGTGCCGTGCATCACGACACGCTGCGCCTTGGCGGCTTCGTCGCCACCCTCGGCGGCGGTGACCACCGGGTTCCAGGCTTCGAGGTTGACGCCGGCGTTGGGCACCTGGCCGGTAGCCAGCACCACGAGGTCGGCGGCAATGGTGTTCTCTTCGTCGAGGATCAGGTCCTTGAAAGTGACCGCACAACTGTCGCCGCCGATGACCCTGGAGGCTTTGCCCTTGGTGAAGATCACGCCACGTTCTTGCGCGCCGCGGTAGAAATCCTCACCCATGCCAGGTACCCGGAGGTCCTGGTACATGACGACAGTGTCGACGTCGGGATTGGCATCCTTGAAATAGGTCGCCTGCTTGATGCTGGTTCCGCAGCAGTGGCCGGAGCAGTAGGACAGATGCGTGCCCGTCTCGTCGCGCTGACCGGCACACTGGACGAAGACGACGGATTTGACTTCCTTGCCGTCTGCGCGCTTGATGACGCCGCCATTGGCGGTCCGGGCGAGCGCTTCGAGACCGGCCTGGTCGACCACGTTGGGCTGTCCGCCGCCAAGTTCCGGCAACTTGGCCATGTCGTAAGTGGTGAAGCCCGTCGCCTGCACGATGGCACCGACGATCTCCTCGGACACTGCTCCCGATTCCTGCGCGATCTGGATCACGAAGCGACCGGGAGCGCCAGAGGTTTCGGTAATGGTCGTATTCAGATGGACCTTGATCAGCGGCGTCGCGGCGATCTTTGCGACCATCTCCGTCACGCCGGTTTCCTGCGCCGAGGCGTAGGGTTCCTTGAAAGGCTGGCGTTTCCATAACTGCGCCGCCATGCCGCCAAGCGCGCCGGTTCTTTCGACGATCACGGTCTCGTAGCCCGTCTCGGCGATTTCCAGCGCTGCGGTCATGCCCGACATGCCGCCACCGACGACCAGGATGCGCTTGCTTGAACCCTCCTTCCGGTTGCCGGCAGGATGGGCCATTTTCTTGACTTCGGCGCAGCCCATGCGGACGTAGTCGGCGGCCATTTCCTGGCGCACTTCATCGTGATCCTTGCCGGCGGCGACCACCCACAACACACCTTCGCGCAGATTGGCGCGCGACATCGCGACGCCGTCGAACTGGAAGGCCTCGGTCTTTGCGCGGCGCGAACAGGCGGCGATGCAGACGTGGGTGACGGCTTCGTTGGCGATGTCGTCCCTGATCATCTGCACGCCCTCGACATTGCACAGGAAGGGGTGGCTCTTGACGATGGCCATCTTGCCTTCCTTCTTGGCGATGGCTTCGAGCTGCGGCACCTTCATGGCATCGCCGATGCCACAGCCGGAGCAGAGGTAGGCTGCAAATTTGTTCTCGGCCATGATTACGCGGCCTCCGTTGAAGCGGTTTTATAAATGGCCTGGATCGCCCGCAACGATGCAGCCGTCGCGCTTTGCACCGAGCGGTTGACGTCGAGTGGGCTGGCCGCCGCGCCGGCGCCGAACATGCCGCCATCCCTGCTGCCTTCGATGAAGTTCGACGAGTCGAGGATGATGTCGTCCGGCAACTTGACGCCGGTGATCTCGGGCTCCATGCCGACCGCGAGGACCACCAGATCGTACTCGGTGGCGTAGCGGTGGTAACCCTCGGTGTTCACGCCGTGCAGGACCGGGTTGCCGTTTTCCTGGTTCTCGACGATTTTCGCCACCTTGCTCTTGACGAAGCTGACCGTCGCGTCCTTCTGCACCATCTGGTAGAAGTCCTCGAAGCGGTCGATGGCGCGGATATCGATGTAGTAGATAGTCAACTTGCCAGTCTCGCCATAGGCTTCGCGCACATACTGGGTCTGCTTCAACGAGGCCATGCAGCAGATGCGCGAGCAGTGGCGCAGGTGGTTCTCGTCGCGCGATCCGGCACATTGAATGAAAGCGATATTCTTCGCCTCCTTGCCGTCGCCCGGCCGCAGGATCTTGCCGCCAGTCGGCCCGGCGGGATCGGCCAGGCGCTCGAACTCGACGCTGGTGATTACATTGGGGAAACGGCCATAGCCGTAGGGCTGGATCTTCGCAGCATCGTAGGGCTTCCATCCGGTTGCCCAGACGACGGCACCAACGATGATTTCAACGGTTTCCGCACCCATTTCGAGGTCGACCGCGCCATACTTGCAGGCTTCCCTGGCCTTGTCCGCATCGGCGGTGCCGATCGCCGACGGGTCGAGAACATAACGTTGCGGGTAAGCCATCGCATGTGGCAGATGGGCCACTTTGGTCTTGCCCAATCCGTAATTGAACGGGTCCGGCACTTCGCCAGCGACAGCCTTTTCGCACTCGCCGCAGGCTGTGCAGTTGTCGTTGATATAGCGCGGCGAAATCTTCAGCTTCGCCGTATAGGCACCACGGGTGCCTTCTATCGAAAGCACCTCGGCCATCGTGATTACTCGCACGTGGCGATTGCCCTTGAGCCTGCGCAGATTTATTTCCAGACCGCAGGTGGGATGGCACATCTTGGGAAAGTAGCGGTAGAGCAACGCTGTCCGCCCCCCCAGCGTGGCGCTACGCTCGACCAGCACCACTTCCTTTCCACATTCCGCAGCCTCCAGTGCCGCGGTGATGCCGCTGATGCCTCCACCGACCACGAGGATGGTCTGACTGGTCGCGATAGGGTCCGTCATGTGATCTCCCTTATCTTGCAAAAACGCTGCGCTTTGCTACCTTGGCATCGTTAACAACGGCACTGGGTCGATGCCAGCCAAATTCTTATTTGCTTATATGATATGACGTAGTCGGTCGGAACACCAATCCATTTCAGGAGAGCGGCCTGATTTCGAACTCCAGGGCAGTCAAATCGCCAAGCATCCAGGTTGCCGGGCCGCCCAGTCCGGCAACCGTACCCGGATTTAACAGCCAGGTGAAACCGCCAGCTACTGTCGGCTGGGACACAGCGCTTGCCTGATGAGAGTGCCCGCAGCAGACAATGTCATAGTCGCCGGTGCAGGCAAGTCCCCTGGCATAGTGCGGGTAGTGTGTCGCCAGAATCCGGCGCCCGGCCAGCGTCAGGTTGGCATCCTGGCCGTGGTAGGTGATCAGTCCGTTGGAGGTCTTGCACAGATTCCACAAGGCCATACTGTCGCCCAGATTGTTGCCATGCACGACGTGCACCGGCAAACCCAGGGAAAGCAGTGGACGTAGCGTCATGGCGCCGATCACATCGCCACAGTGGATGACTACCTGCGCCCCCGCCTGCTTGGCCTCGGCTACCGCGGCTGCCAGCGCGGGCCCCCGGTCATGACTATCGGAAACGACACAAATCTTCACGTTGCAAACGCACTGGACGCGAAACGATGATCCTGCCAGTCTGATTTCGGCTGGATAAGTACTTTCAACTTGCGCAGCCGTAATGCTCTGGACGCTTTCATACAATCAAAGGCGCATGGTAGTCATCTTCGCCGGATTCCAGCGCCGGGCGAGTGGCGGAGATCCCGGAAGAAAGCTCGGCGCTCTGTCGCTCATGGTCGGCCTGCACACGCAGTAACGTCAACACGCAGTCGCGCAAATCGTCATAGCTTTCTCTGCCGGTGCCGTAGTGGTCGACATCGGTATAAAAGAACTGGCAGCGATACTGACCAAGCGGGAGCTTGAAAACCACAAAATGCGCGCCTCGTTCGCTCCAATAGTAGGTCGGACAAACGGTCAACTCGTCGTTGGCCGGGTCCAGGCGCAGCTCGCTATCCGCGACTTCCGGCGAGATGGGCTTGCCGTAGCGTTCTTGCAGGAGCGACGACACCAGTTGCAGGTCGGCCTCGGTAAAATCGGGAATTATGGCTGGCACGACGAATCCTCGTGTTGACAGGTTCCAGGGTTGGGCGCTACTGGGGCGCTTGGGGAAAAAGTTGCACGTCGAAGTTGAGCTCGCGGTGAATTTTGGGCCGCGCTTTTTATCGTTCCGTTTGATCGAAGGCGGTGCCACCAATCAGCGTGGTATCGACAACCATTCCTTCGCGTAGCAGCAGACCTAGAGGTTGAGCGTTGATATTTCGGAAGATTGGACTTAGTCTGAGGATACCTTCACGCAAATGAGCAGTCAAATAGATGGGCCCAATAGCGGTTTCCGAATCAGACGCGGTTCCTTCGGCGTTTTCATGGGTGCGCGATCCCGAATTTGTTCCGCCCGGCGAGGATGGTGGCGTCGAAAAGTGCTTGTCACACGAGGTTTCCTCGCCGCGCGCGGGCCAACTCAAGGGCTTGATGATCGTCTTTCTGGACAGCATCATCGGCACGACCCATGCTACTGCCGGTGTGGTGCGACTACTTTCACCTGATGGACACACGCTTCAGATCATCGGCTCGGCAGCCTTGTCGGCCGAACTGAAGGAAGAGGCGGAGAATTTCGTCGAACTGGAATGCGAAGCCAATGACATGGCGACCCTCGGCCGGGTTGTCCATGCTTCGGACATCAGCAGTTGTGCCTCGAGGCAACATTGTCCCTATGCCAGTTGCCGCTTCAAGTCGCTCGTTGCGGCCCCGCTGGAGTCACCCAATCAACCGGGCGTGCCACTTGGTATCCTGACCCTGTTCTTTGACGCCCCGCGTGAATTGGCAAGCCGCGTGATGAATGCTGTCGCTGCCTTTGCGGAGATGATGGGGGCCGCCATCGAATATACGTACATCAATCGCGAGTCGCACCGTGCGGAGCGCTTGGCGGCACGTCGGCAGATGGCCAACGACATCCACGACTCACTGGCGCAGGCGCTTACCTTTGCCCGAATGCGAACCAGCCTGCTGCTCGATGCAATCCGCACTGGCAACGAATTGATGGCCACAAAATATGCGAGGGATGTCGATGAGGCGCTGGAGAGCAGCCAGAAAAGTGCGCGGGAACTGATCGCCGATTTTCGCTTCGAGCTGAATCCCGGAGGCTTGCTGGCAGCGCTCAACGACCTCGTATCAAAGTTTCGCGAGGGCAACCGCATCGCGCTCGAATTCCAGAATCGCCTGGTCGATCTTGCTTTGCCGATCGAGCACGAAATTCAGGTGTATAACATCGTGCGTGAGGCGCTGACGAATATTGCCCGGCATTCCGGTGCGACACACGCGCGCCTGTTTGTCGATGCGACTGCCGGTTATTACGTTTTCACCGTCGAAGACAATGGGGTCGGCGCGCACACGTTTGCGCCAGTCGAAGGACATTACGGTATGCTGATCATGCGCGAGCGGGCGCGCCGTATCGGTGGCGAGATCCGAGCAGAAAGCGCTCGGGGGCTGGGGACACGAGTGCAATTGTTCTTCTTGGAACCCGAAAGCGATTGGAGAGCTGCGAGTGAGTGAGAAGTTGAAAGTGGTTTTGGTCGATGACCAGAGTCTCTGCCGACGAGGGCTGAGTGAACTTCTGGCCAACTGCTACGACTTTGCCGTTCTCGGTGCCACCGACAATATCGATGAGGTGCGCACCCTCTGCCTGGCCAAGCCGGATCTGTTGATCGTCGATCTGCGCATGAAACCGCTGGACGGCATCGCCCTGCTGACGCAGTTGCGCAGCGAGGGCATTGCCATTCCGGCCGTCATGCTGACCATGAGCGACTCCGAGACCGATCTGGCGAACGCGATCCGTGCCGGCGTGCGTGGCTATCTGCTCAAGGACATGGCACCCGATGACGTGGTCGATTCGATTCGCCGCGTCGCCGCCGGCGAACTGGTCGTCGCTCCGGCGATGACCGCCAAGATGATCGACCTCCTGCGCGGCGAGCAACCCGGTCAGGAGCCGAAGAGTTCGCTCAAGCTGCTGACCGAGCGCGAGCGCGAGATCATCCAGTTGCTGGCGCGTGGCGAGAGCAACAAGGTCATCGCACAGAATCTCTCGATCAGCTACGACACCGTGAAGCAGCATGTGCGGCACATACTGACCAAGCTCAACCTGTCATCGCGGGTCAAGGCGGCTGTCCTGTTTGCCAAGGAAGGCCAAGCGAATAGCGACGGCTTGCCGCCACGCTCCTGAAGCGCCCCCCGGCCATTTCCCCTCCACCGGCAAGTCGTCGGAACAGCCTCCCCGCCGGGGGGTTATATCCGGCACACCCTTTGTGGTTATAGACAAGCGCCGGAACGATTGCGCCTAATGGCGGCATCTTGGCTGGCGCGCGCTTTCGCGCGTCTTCGGCGATTCGGTAGCGCGGTAGCGGCAAGCAAACCTGGGAAGGGGCAAACGTGGCACACATCGTAATCATGGGGGCGGGGGTCGGTGGCATGCCGGCGGCTTACGAAATGCGTGAGAAGCTGGACAAGAAGCACAAGGTAACCGTCGTCTCGAATGGCGAGAACTTTCATTTCGTGCCGTCCAATCCCTGGGTTGGCGTCAAGTGGCGCGAGCGCAAGCAGGTCGAATTTCCGGTGCGGACCTATCTCGAGCGCAAGGGCATCGAGTTCAATTCCACGGGGGTCAAGCGTGTCCACCCCGACCAGAACCAGCTCGAGCTCAACGACGGCAATACGCTGCCTTACGACTATCTGGTGATTGCCACGGGTCCCAAGCTCGCCTTCGACGAGATCGAAGGCCTCGGCCCGCACGGCGGTCACACGCATTCGGTCTGCCATGTCGATCATGCGATGAAGTCGCACGAAGAATGGGAGCAGTTCTGCGCGAACCCTGGCCCGATCGTGGTCGGCGCCGTACAGGGCGCGTCGTGCTTCGGGCCTGCCTACGAATACGCCTTCATCATGGAGACCGACCTGCGCCGCCGCCGGATCCGCAACCAGGTGCCGATGACCTTCGTCACCTCGGAGCCCTATATCGGCCACCTCGGTCTGGGCGGCGTCGGCGACTCCAAGGGCATCCTCGAGTCCGGCATGCGCGACAAGCACATCAAATGGATCTGCAACGCCAAGGTGACCAAGGTCGAAGCCGGCAAGATGTATGTCACCGAGCATGACGACATGGGGGTCGAGAAGAAGCAGCATGAACTGCCCTTCAGCTACAGCATGATGCTGCCTGCGTTCAAGGGTGTCGACGCGGTGTTCGGTCTCGAGGGCTTGACCAATCCGCGCGGCTTCATCACGGTGGACAAGCATCAGCGCAACCAGAAGTACAAGAACATCTTCTCGGTTGGCGTCTGCGTCGCCATCCCGCCCGTCGAGCCGACCCCGATTCCGGTCGGCACGCCCAAGACGGGCTACATGATCGAGTCGATGGTGACCGCCACGGTGCACAATATCCACGCGGACCTCGCGGGCCTGCCGGCTGACCGGGAGGCGACCTGGAATGCGGTGTGCATCGCCGATTTCGGCGAAAGTGGCGTGGTCTTCGTGGCGATGCCGCAGATTCCGCCGCGCAACGTAAACTGGTTCGCCGAGGGCAAGTGGGTGCACCTGGCCAAGATTGCCTTCGAAAAGTACTTCATCCGCAAGATGAAGAAGGGGACGTCGGAGCCGTTCTACGAGGCGAGCATCCTCCGGATGCTCGGCATCGAGAAGCTGAAGTAGGCTGCGCCCGGTTCAGCTCCGCTGGTCGGGCTTCAACAGCGATTGCAGGCCGGCGAACGGGCTGTGCGTCGCGCCGCCCGCCCGCGCGCTGCGGCCGTCGCTGTTGCCGCGATCGGCCTCGATCTGCTTCTGGTGTTCGTTGTCGTGGCAGTAGATGCAGAGCAGTTCCCAGTTGCTGCCGTCGGGCGGGTTGTTGTCGTGGTTATGGTCGCGGTGATGGACGGTCAGTTCGCGCAGGTTGGCGAGCGTGAATTCGCGGGCGCAGCGGCCGCAGATCCACGGGATAGATCCTGAGCGCCCGTTCCCGATAGCCCTTTTCGCGATTCTCGCTCGCCTTGCGGGCTTCTTCGACGACGCGGTCCAGGCGGCTGTGATCGATGGGAGGCATGCGTTCTCCAATAAGTGCCGGCGGCCTATTCCGCCGCGCCGAAGGCGAGCAGGCTGTCGTCCCAGGCGGCGTGTTTCTCCAGTCCGAGCAGGTTGGCCACGGTCGCGGCGATGTTCGACAGGCCCGCCGTTTCCGTCTGGCGGAGACGCAGCCTGCCGCCGCTGACGTTGTCGTAGAGGATCAGCGGCACCGGGTTGAGCGTGTGTGCGGTCTTCGCCTTGAACGAGCCGTCGTCGTTGCGTGCCGGCTCTTTGGTCTTCTTGTCGATTTCATACATCTCGTCGGCGTTGCCATGGTCGGCGGTGATCAGCGCCACCCCGCCGGCCGCGTCCACCGCCTGCAGCAGGCGGGCGAGCGACAGGTCGACCGCCTCGATGGCGATGGTCGCCGCCGCGAAGTTGCCGGTATGGCCGACCATGTCGCCGTTGGCGTAGTTGCAGCGCAGCGTCCGGTACTGGCCGGATTGCAGCGCGGCGATCATCGCGTCGGTGATCTCGGCGGCCTTCATCCACGGGCGCTGCTCGAAGGGGACGACGTCGCTCGGCACTTCCTGCCAGGTTTCGCCGGCGAACTTGCCGGAGCGGTTGCCGTTCCAGAAGTAGGTGACGTGGCCGAACTTCTGCGTTTCCGAACAGGCGAACTGGGCGATGCCGGCCTTGGCGAACCATTCGCCGGAGGTGTCCCTGATTGCCGGCGGGGCGACGAGGAAGCGGGCCGGCAACTTGAGGTCGCCGTCGTATTGCAGCATGCCGGCGTAGGTCACCTTCGGGGTGCGGACGCGGTCGAACTTGGCGAAGCTGGTTTCCTCGAAGGCGCGCGTGATCTCGATCGCGCGGTCGCCGCGGAAGTTGAAGAAGACGACCGCATCGCCATCCTCGATGGTGCCGATCGGCCGGCCGTTTTCGGCGATGACGAATGCCGGCAAATCCTGGTCGATGGTGCCGGGATTCTGCTCGCGGAGGCCGTTGACCGCAGCCGTCGCGTTCGGGAACTGCGGGCCTTCGCCCAGCACATGGGTGTGCCAGCCCTTCTCGACCATGCTCCAGTTGGCATCGTAGCGGTCCATGGTGATGTACTGGCGACCGCCGCCGGAGGCGATGCGGGCATCGAAGCCATCGGCGCTGATTTCGGCGAGGAAGGCTTCGAACGGCACCACGTAGTCGAGCGCGCTGGTTTCCGGCACGTCGCGGCCGTCGAGCAGGGCGTGGATACGCACGGTCTTGACGCCCTCGGCCTTGGCCTGGGCGACCATCGCCTTCAGGTGATCGATGTGGCTATGCACGTTGCCGTCGGAAAACAGGCCGATGAAGTGGATGACACCGCGGCCGGCCTTGGCGCCGGCAACGATCTGCTGCCACGCGTCACCCTGCCAGATGGCGCCGTCGGCAATCGCATTGGCGACCAGCGCTGCGCCCTGGCTATAGACCTGGCCGGCGCCGAGCGCGTTGTGGCCGACCTCGGAGTTGCCCATGTCGTCGTCGGAGGGCATGCCGACCGCAGTGCCGTGTGCGCGCAGGCGGATGTTCGGGTAGCCGGCGAAGAGGCGTTCGAGGGTCGGTTTCCTGGCGGCGGCGATGGCGCTGCCGACGTCGGATTTCGGCAGGCCGTAGCCGTCGATGACGATGATGACGACCGGACCCTTGACGCCGGGGAAGGAGGGAAGCTCTTGCAGCATGAGAGGTTCCTGAGAGGGAATGGGAAAGGGGGGCGCGATGCCGGGAAAGTGAGCGGTTCCGGCTGTGCCGGGGACGTCCAGTATCCTAGCCGGCGCCATCGCCGTCAATCGCGAAGCACATCGGTGCAAGCATATCGGCCAGAGCGCTGAAAGCCGAAAGTTTCACACAGTCGACCGCGACTGCTTCCCGGGGGTCTCCTGGTGACGCCCGAGGGAACCCTGGCAATGTCCGCGGAGGCCTTCTCCACCCCGTGCAGGCGAAGCGAGTTTCATTGCCGGGGCCAACGGGGGATAATCATCGTGTAGCCATCAGTCACCAACTCAGGAGAATCAAGATGCCCAAGACACTCAGCAAGAAGACAACCGGATCGACGCCGGAAGCCGGGCAAGGGATGTTCGGCGCCATGAATGCCGGAATGCAACCCTGGGGACCGCTCGGTGAGTACATGACCGATGCCGTGCAACGCACCATCCTGTTCTGGGACGTGCTCCGTCAGCGTAGCGACCAGTACTACGCGCAGAAGGAAAAGGCGGTGCCGAACGTCCTGAGCTTCGATGCCGAACTGGTACTCGATGCCCGGACGTTCAAACGACCGGCCAATTACCTGCTGGTGCGCGTCAAGCCGCCGGAGGGTGTCGTCATCGACCCGAAGAAACGCCCGTTCGTGGTCGTCGACCCGCGTGCCGGACACGGGCCGGGCATCGGCGGCTTCAAGGCCGACAGCGAACTCGGCATGGCGATGCGCGCCGGTCATCCCTCCTACTTCGTCGGCTTCACCCCCGACCCGATGCCCGGCCAGACGATCGAAGACATCATGCACGCCGAAGCGATATTCCTGGAAAAAGTCATCGAACTCCACCCTGACGCCGACGGCAAACCCTGTGTCATCGGCAACTGCCAGGCAGGCTGGGCGGTGATGATGGTCGCTGCGACCCGGCCTGAACTCTTTGGGCCGGTCATCATTCCCGGCTCGCCGCTTTCCTATTGGGCGGGCGTCGAGGGCGAGAACCCGATGCGCTATACCGGCGGACTGGCGGGCGGTAGCTGGATGACGGCGCTGACCAGCGACCTGGGCAACGGCAAGTTCGACGGCGGCAATCTCGTCTCCAACTTCGAAAACCTCAATCCCGCCAATACCTTGTGGACCAAGAATTACGATCTCTGGCGGAAGGTCGACAGCGAAGGATCGCGCTTCCTCGAATTCGAGAAATGGTGGGGCGGCCACGTCAATCTCAACGGCGAGGAAATGCAGTGGATCGTCGATCAACTGTTCGTCGGCAACAAGCTGGCCACCGCCGAAATCGTCACCAGCGACGGCGTCCGGATCGACCTGCGCAACATCCGCTCGCCGATCATCTGTTTCTGCTCCAAGGGCGACAACATCACGCCGCCGCAGCAGGCGCTGGGCTGGATCGTCGATCTCTACGGCAAGGACGACGACATCCGCGCCTGCGGCCAGACCATCGTCTATGCGATCCACGAAAGCGTTGGCCATCTCGGCATCTTTGTCGGGGGAGGAATCGCCAGGAAGGAGCACCAGGAGTTCGCTTCCAACATCGATCTGATCGACGTGCTGCCGCCCGGTTTGTATGAAGCGGTGATGACCCCCAAGACTGCCGACGTCGCCAATCCGGAACTGGTCACCGGCGACTGGATCGTGCGCTTCGAGCCGCGTACGCTGGACGACCTGCGGACCATCGTCCAGCCCGACCCCGAGAACGAACGCCGCTTCGCTGCGGTGCAGCGGGTATCGGAGATCAACCTCGGCTTGTATCGCACCTTGTTCCAGCCCTTTGTCCAGGCATCGATCAACGAACAGACGTCCGAGTGGCTGCACAAGCTCAACGCCTCCGAACTGCCCATCGAGCTGTTTTCGGACCGCAACCCGCTGATGCGGCAAGTCGCCCAGCTCGCCGAGCAGATCCGCGAGCACCGCCGGCCCGTTTCGCCCGACAATCCGCTCCTGCAGTGGCAGGCCATGATCTCGGATGGGATCATCGCCGCGCTCGACGGCTATCGCGATCTGCGCGACCGCAGCATGGAGCAGATCTTCCTGGCGATCTACAGTTCGCCGCTGCTGCAGGCGCTGGTCGGACTGCGCTCCTCGGACGAGACACCGCGCCCGCGACCCGGGGTGGAACCGGAGCGCATCGCTTTCATCGAGCAGCGCATCGCGGAACTGAAAGCCCGTATCGCCGAGGGTGGCGCTCGCGAAGCGGCGATCCGCAGCCTGGTCTATATCGGCATGGAAGGGCCGGGGGTGGACGAGCGCGCCTTCAACGAACTGCGCTTGATTCGTCGCGCCGAACACGGCGGCCTGACACTGGCGGAGTTCAAACAAATCCTGCGCGAGCAGTTCTTCAGCCTGTTGCTCGACCGCGACGGGGCGCTCGCCGCCATCCCGAAAATGTTGCCGGCCGACCCTGCTGTCCGCACGGAAATGCTGGATGTCATCCGCCGCGCCGCCGAGTCGGTCGGCACGGCGAGTGGCGACCGGGCGGAACGGTTGGCGCAGATCGAGAAACTGTTCGCTGACGCCAAGGGTTCCGGCAAGGCTGGCTGATCGGCATCGGCACGAAGGAAGGATGGTGGCGCCCGGCCTCTTCGCGAGGGGCCGGGCTTGCTTTTCCGGGTGGATGATGGAACAATAACCAAGCGATTGCTTGCTTAATAATTAATCAGCCATTCCGGAGATCAGCACATGAACCAAACCGCCGCCCAGACCCCCTATCCGCACCTGCTCGCCCCTCTCGACCTGGGCTTCACGACGCTGCGCAACCGCACGCTGATGGGTTCGATGCATACCGGCCTTGAGGAGGAGAAGAACGGCTTCGAGCGCATGGCGGCGTTCTACGCCGAGCGCGCCCGCGGCGGCGTCGGCCTCATCGTGACCGGCGGCTTCGCCCCCAATTTCGCCGGCCGCGTCTATCACGCCGGCTCGCAACTGAGCTTCCCGTGGCAGGTGGGCAAGCATCGCCTGATCACCGACGCGGTGCACGCCGAGGGCGGCAAGATCGCCCTGCAGATCCTGCATACCGGCCGTTACGGCTACCACCCGCTGAATGTCGCGCCGTCGAAGCTGCGCGCCCCGATCAACCGCTTCACGCCGCGCGCGCTGACCCGCTGGGGGGTGCGCAAGACCATCGCCGACTACGCGCGCTGCGCTCGCCTGGCGCAGAAGGCAGGCTACGACGGCGTCGAGATCATGGGTTCCGAGGGCTACCTGATCAACCAGTTCGTCGCGCCGCAGACCAACCTGCGCGACGATGAGTGGGGCGGCAGCTTCGCGAACCGCATCCGCTTCCCGGTCGAGATCGTCCGCGCGACGCGCGAAAAGGTCGGCCCCGATTTCATCATCATCTTCCGCCTGTCGATGCTCGACCTTGTCCAGGGTGGCAGCACCTGGGACGAAGTGGTCGCCCTGGCACAGGCGATCGAAACGGCGGGCGCCACCATCATCAATACCGGCATCGGCTGGCACGAGGCGCGCATCCCGACCATCGCGACGATGGTGCCGCGTGCCGCCTTCGCCTGGGTCACCAAGCGGCTCAAGGGGGCGGTCAGGATCCCGCTGGTGACGACCAACCGGATCAACACGCCGGAAGTCGCCGAGGAAGTCCTCGCCTCCGGCTGCGCCGACATGGTGTCGATGGCACGGCCCTTCCTCGCCGATGCCGATTTCGTCGTCAAGGCGGCGGCGAACAAGGCGGACGAGATCAACACCTGCATCGCCTGCAACCAGGCCTGCCTCGACCACATCTTCAACGGCAGGCTGACCTCCTGCCTGGTCAATCCGCGCGCCTGCCACGAGACCGAACTGGTGATCGGCCGGGCCGCCGCGGCGAAGAAGGTGGCGGTGATCGGCGCCGGGCCGGCCGGCATGGCGTGCGCGACGACGGCGGCCGAGCGCGGCCATGATGTCACGCTGTTCGACGCGGCCGACCGCATCGGCGGCCAGTTCAACATCGCCAAGCGGATCCCGGGCAAGGAAGAGTTTGCCGAGACCCTGCGCTATTTCGGTCGCCGCATCGAGAAGGCCGGCATCAATCTGCGCCTGAACCAGCGCGTCGACGCCGCAACGCTGATCGCCGGCGGCTTCGACCACGTCGTGCTGGCGACCGGCATCACGCCGCGCAAGCCGAGTATCAACGGAATCGAGCATCCGAGCGTGACCGGCTATCTCGACCTTATCGCCGGGCGGCGAACCGCGGGCAAGGCGGTGGCGATCATCGGCGCCGGCGGCATCGGCTTCGACGTTGGCGAGTTCCTGACCCACAGCCACGACGCGCGCAGCGAGGCCGAGCGTTTCAACGACGAATGGGGCATCGACCCGACCTACGCCGCGCGCGGCGGCCTCAAGGCGCCGCACGACGAGGCGGCGCCGCGCCAGGTGTACCTGCTGCAACGCAAGTCGGCCAAGGTCGGGGACGGGCTGGCCAAGACGACCGGCTGGATCCGCCGGACGCTGCTCAAGAAGCGCGGCGTCGCAATGATTTCCGGCGTCGACTACCAGCGCATCGACGACGCCGGCCTGCACATCACGGTCGATGGCGAGGCGAAGACGCTGGCCGTCGATACCATCGTCGTCTGCGCCGGGCAGGAACCGTGCCGTGACCTGCAGGAGCCGCTGGCAGCGGCCGGGATACCGGTCACCCTGATCGGCGGTGCCGACGTCGCCGCGGAACTCGACGCCAAGCGCGCCATCGACCAGGGCACCCGGGTCGCGGCGGACCTTTGAGATGCCCCGGCGCAGGAGCGAACCCGGGCCCGAATCCAATCGCCGTGCCGAACTGCTGCGTGCGGCGGCGCGGCTGTTCGTCGACAAGGGCTTCGATGCGACGACCACGCGCGACATCGCCGATGCCGTCGGGATGCGCGCGGGCAGCCCGTTCTATCACTTTCGCAGCAAGCAGGAGCTGCTCAAGGCGGCGATGATCGAGGGGCTGGACGCGGGCCACGCCCGCCTGGTCGCGGCCATCGCCGGCATCGCCGACCCCGGGCAGCGGCTGCGCGTGCTGGTGCGCACCCACCTCGGCACCCTGCTCGAAGGCGACTGCCATTCGCCGATGCTGCTCGGCGAAACCCGGCGCCTCGATGCCGCCGCGCGGGCGGAGATCACCGCCGCCTTCGATCGCTACCAGATTCCCTGGCAGGCGACACTCGACGAACTGGCGGCGGCCGGTCGCCTCGCCACGGCGGTGCCGCCGCTAAGACTGCTGCTGCTCGGCATGCTCAACTGGACGCCGCAGTGGTATCGCCCCGGCGGCCCGCTGTCGATCGACCAACTCGCCGACAGCGTGGTGGCGCTGCTGCTCGGCGCTTCTTCCGGTCAGTCTTCGCCGGCCTCGTAGGCGGCAAGCGTCACGCCGGCGCGGCCGAGAAACTCCCGCAACTGCTTGATGTCGGTGCGGCTGCACGTGCTCCCCTGGTGCGGGTGGTGCAGGAAGACCTCCATCCGGTTCAGCGTGACCTTGAAACGGGCGCCGTGCGCCGGTTCGACGGCGGCGCCGAGGTGGTGCAGCAGCGACTCGACTTCGCGCCAGTGCACATTCGCGCTTGGCGGATCCGAGAAGATGGTGCGCATCAGGTGGGCGTGCTTGTGGCTCATGCCGGGCTCCGGGCGGATGGCGATGGCGCCATTCTAAGCCTGTTGCGGTCGACCGTCAGGACAGGGCGATTTTCAGCAGCGCCAGGACGAGCAGCGTGTAGCCGGCGGCCACCAGATCGTCGGCCATGACGCCGAAGCCGTTCTTGACGTGCTGGTCGAAGTAGCGCGCCGGCTGCGGCTTGGTGATGTCGAACAGGCGGAACAGCGCGAAGGCGGTGGCCTGCCAGAGGAAGGTGTCGGGCGTCAGCAGCAGGACCAGCCAGAACGGGACGATCTCGTCCCAGACGATGCTGCCGTGGTCGGGATCGCCCAGCGCACGGCCGGTGACGTCGATGAACCAGATGCCGGCGACGTAGGCTGCGACCAACAGCCCGAGCAGCGAGAAGTCGGAGAAATTCCGGTGCAGCAAACCGAAGCTGAGCCACGCGAACAGCGTACCGACCGTTCCCGGCGCCACCGGCGCCAGGCCGCTGCCGCAACCGAGCGCGAGGAAATGCGCCGGGTGGGCGAGCAGGAAGCGGAGGCTGGGCGGGCCCTTGGAGGATTCAGCCAAAGTGGTCGTAGCCTCGCCGGGAGAATTCGATCGGTCTGTCGTCGGGGTCGAGCACCGTGACTGCGCCGGCTGTGCCATCGACCATCGTGCCGATGCACCAGAGCGGCAGGTCGAGGCGCGCGGCGATCGCGGCGACCGCCTGGGCTTGCGCGGGCGGGGTCGTGAAGCAGAGTTCGTAGTCGTCGCCGCCGGCCAACTGGCATTCGAGCGCCAGGCGGCGGAGTTCGGCGTCGTAGCTCGCGCCCTTCGGCAGGTGGGGCAGGCGGACGAGGTCGCACGGTCGCGGCCAGCCGCGAGCGCTCGCCGATGTGGCCGAGGTCGGCGAGCAGGCCGTCGGAAACGTCGATCGCCGCCGAGGCGACGCCGACCAGCGCCTGGCCGAGGGCAACCCGCGGCCGCGGTTTGTCGAGCGCGCCGAGGCACAGTCGCGGCCACGGTTCCGGCAGCGCGATGCGGCCCTGCCGGTGCGCCAGCCCGAGGGCGGCGAGCCCGGGGCGGCCGGACACCCAGACCAGGTCGCCGGCGCGGGCGCCGTCACGGCGTAGCGCCTGCCCCGGCTCGCATTCGCCGAGCGCCGTCAGGCAGAGATTGAGCGGGCCGCGCGTGGTGTCGCCGCCGACGATGTTGACGCCGTACTCGGCGGCGCAGGCGAACAGGCCGTCGGCGAATTTCGCGATCCACGCCTCGTCGACCGCGGGCAGCGCCCCGGCGAGCAGCGCCCAGCGCGGCGTCGCGCCCATCGCGGCAAGGTCGGACAGGTTCACCGCCAATGTCTTCCAGCCGAGGTTCCAGGCGTCGGTGCCGGGCAGGAAATGGGTGCCGGCGACCAGCATGTCGGTGGTGACGGCCAGTTGCCTGCCGGGGGAGGGCTGCAGCAGGGCGCAGTCGTCACCGGGGCCGAGCGTTGCTGACGGCGTCGCGCGCGTGAAGTAGCGCGCGATCAGGTCGAATTCGCCGGCCGACCCGCCTGCCGCCATCAGCGGCCCTTCTTGCGGGCTTCCACCTCGGCCGGCCGCGCCCCGGCCGCAACCTTGTCGAGGACGCCGTTGACGTACTTGTGGCCGTCGGTGCCGCCGAAGGACTTGGCCAGCTCGATCGCCTCGTTGATGATGACGCGGTAGGGAATCTCGGGGTTGTGCGCCAGTTCGCAGGTGCCGATCAGCAGGATGCAGGCCTCGATCGGCGAAAGTTCGCGGAACGGGCGGTCGATGTGGGCGGCGACCAGCGCGGTCAACTGTTCGTGCCGTGCCAGCACGCCGTGGATGGTGGCCAGGCAGAACTCGCGGTCGGCCTTGGCGAAGCCATCGAGTTCGGGCAGGTGCGCCGCGATGTCAGCCTCGTCGGCGCCGCCGACCCGCCACTGGTAAAGGCCTTGCAGCGCGAACTCGCGGGCACGGCGGCGGGCCGATTTGGGCGGCGCCTTCGGCGCTGGCGGCTGGTCGTATCCGGGCGAAGGTGGTCATTGGGTCAGGGCCTTCTGCAGGTTGGCCATCTCGACCGCGGCCTGGGCGCAGTCGGCGCCCTTGACCTGCATGCGGACCTCCGCCTGCTCGTCGCTGTCGCAGGTCAGGATGCCGTTGGCGACCGGTACGCCGGTTTCGAGCTGGACCTCCATGACGGCGCGGCAGGAGTCGTTGGCGACGACCTCGAAATGGTAGGTGTCGCCGCGGATGACGGCGCCGAGGGCGACCAGCGCGTCGTAGCGGCGGCTCTGCGCCATGGTCTGCAGGACGAGCGGGATTTCCAGCGCGCCGGGCACGCTGGCGATCGCCATGTCGGCGTCGGCGACGCCGAGTCGCTTCAGTTCGGCGACGCAGGCCGAGAGCAGGCCCTCGCAGACTCGGCAGGTTGAAGCGGCCCATGACGATGCCGATCCGGAGGCCGGCACCGGCGAGGTTGCTGTCGTACTCGAAGATGTTGTCGAAACGGGACATGCGTTCAGAGCTCCGCGGGAGAGGTGACAAAACCGGTGACCGTCAGGTCGAAGCCGGCCATCGAGGGCATCTTGCGCGGGCTCGAAAGCAGGCGCATCTTGGTGACGCCGAGATCGCGCAGGATCTGGGCGCCGATGCCGTAGGTGCGCGGGTCCCACTTGGCCGGGCCGCGCGGCGTGCTGCCGGTGAGCCGGGCGAGCAGCGCCTCGCCGTCCTCCGGGCGGTGCATCAGGACGATGACGCCGTGCCCGAAGCGGGCGAGCGCCGCCTGTGCGTCGTCGATCGAGAAGGATTGCTGCTTGCTCGCCGGGTCGATGAAATCGAGCACCGAGAGCGGCTCGTGAACGCGCACCAGCGTCTCGCCGCCGGCCGGGATCTCGCCCCGCACCAGCGCCAGGTGGGTCGCGCCGCTGGCGCGGTCAACGTAGGCATGCAGCGTGAATTCGCCGTGCGCCGTGCCGATCGTCTTGCTGACGACGCGCTCGACCAGTGTTTCCGAGCCGGCGCGGTAGTGGATCAGGTCGGCGATGGTGCCGATCTTCAGGCCATGCTCGCCGGCGAAGTCGAGCAGTTCCGGCAGGCGCGCCATGGTGCCGTCGTCGTTCATGATCTCGCAGATCACCGCGGCCGGTTCGAGGCCGGCCAGGGCGGCGAGGTCGCAGCCGGCTTCGGTGTGGCCGGCGCGCACCAGCACGCCCCCTGGCCGCGCGGTGATCGGGAAGACGTGGCCGGGCTGGACGATGTCGTCGGCGGTCGTGCCCTTGGCCACGGCGACCTGGATGGTGCGCGCCCGGTCGGCGGCGGAGATGCCGGTGGTGACGCCTTCGGCGGCCTCGATCGAAACGGTGAAGGCGGTTCCGTACTGGGTGCGGTTGTTGCTCGCCATCTGCGCCAGGCCCAGCTTCTTGCAGCGTTCCTCGGTCAGCGTCAGGCAGACCAGGCCGCGACCATGCTTGGCCATGAAATTGATCGCCTCCGCCGTGACGTGTTCGGCCGCCATGACGAGGTCGCCCTCGTTCTCGCGGTCTTCTTCATCGACCAGGATGACCATGCGGCCAGCTTTCAGCTCGGCGACGATCTCGGCAGTGGGGGCAATGGCGGGGTGGGGAGGCATGCGACTCCGGACGGCGAAAGGGAGCCTGACATTTTCGCAGAAACAAGGCGCCGGCACATGACTTTAGCAGTCCGCAACGGACGCTCAGGACGGATAGGCCTCGACCTGGATGCGCAGGCGGACCTCGTCGCCGATGAACGGCAGGCCGGTCCGCATGCCGAAGTCCGAGCGGCGCAGGGTGCCCTCGGCATCGGCGCCGCAGCCGCGCTTGCGGATCACCAGGTTGAGTCCGCACTTGAAGCGCATGGATCTCGAGGCGCATCGGCCGCGTCTCGCCGAGCAGGGTCAGGGTGCCTTCGACGGCAACCGGACGGCCGTCGCTGAGTATGAAACGCTGGCTGCGGAAGCGGATGTCGGGATGGTCCTTGACGTTGAACCACTCGCTGCCCCTGAGCACGGTGTCGCGCAGATCGAAACCGGTGTCGAGCGAGGTCGCGTCGATGCGGATGTCGACCGTGCCCGTTCCGGTTTCTTCATCGAAGTGGAGCGTCCCCTGGGTGGTGTTGAAGCGGCCGTGCTGCGTCGAGAAGCCGAAATGGTCGATGGCGAAACTGGCGTAGGTGTGCGTCGGATCGATGTCGTACTCGGCGCGGCGGCGAGCGGCAGCGCGAGGCAAGCGAGCAGCGCGGGGACGAGGTTTCTGGCGGTCACGGCGAGCATTCGCTTTCGCAAGCAATCAGGACAATATGGGCTACAAGACCCCGTGCGGCAGCCAGAGTTCCCGGGCGGTGCGCATTCCGGCCAGCATGGTTTCAGGTTAGCATCCTCGTCCATGCGCCATGCCCTGCTTTTCTCGGTATTCGTCATCGCTTCCTGCGGGCTGGCCTACGAGCTGATCGCCGCCGCGCTGTCGTCCTACCTGCTCGGCGATTCGGTCACCCAGTTTTCGACGGTGATCGGCACCTATCTGTTCGCGATGGGTGTCGGCTCTTGGCTGTCGAAGTACATCACCCGCGACCTGATCGGGCGCTTCATCCGGATCGAACTGATGGTCGGCCTGCTCGGCGGCTTCTCGGCGGTCGGGTTGTTCCTGGCGTTCGCCTGGCTGCCGGCGCCGTTCCGGCTGCTGCTCTATCTCGCCGTGTTCGGCGTTGGCGTCCTCGTCGGGCTGGAGATCCCGCTGGTCATGCGCATCCTCAAGCGCGACCTGGACTTCAAGGATCTTGTGTCGCAAGTGCTCACTTTCGATTATCTCGGCGCGCTGGCGGTCTCCGTCCTCTTTCCGCTGTGGCTCGCGCCGCAGCTCGGCATGGTCCGCAGCGGGCTGCTGTTCGGCCTGCTCAATGTTGGCGTGGCGCTCTGGGCCCTGCATATCTTCCGCGACCAGTTGCCGGCCAGGCGCTGGCTGGCATTGCAGAGCTGGGGCGTCTTCGCCCTGCTGGCCGCCGGCCTGGCCGGGGCCGGGCAACTGACGACGCTGGCCGAGGCGCATCTCTACGCCGACGACATCGTCCATGCCGAATCGACGCCCTACCAGCGCATCGTGGTGACGCGCTGGCGCGACGACCTGCGCCTGTTCCTCAACAACAACCTGCAGTTTTCGTCGCACGACGAGTACCGCTACCACGAGGCGCTGGTGCATCCCGGGCTGGCCAGCCTGCCTTGGGCGAAGCGCGTGCTGGTGCTGGGCGGCGGTGACGGGCTGGCGCTGCGCGAGGTCCTGAAATACCCGCAGATCGAGGCGGTGACGCTGGTCGACCTCGATCCGGCGATGACCGAACTGTTTTCCAGCGCGCCGCCGCTGGTCGAACTCAATCGCGGCGCGCTGAAGTCGGAACGCGTCCGCGTCGTCAACGCCGATGCGCTGCAATGGCTGGAGGAGAGCCGCGAGTACTTCGACTTCATCGTCGTCGACCTTCCCGATCCGGCCAATTTCGCGCTCGGCAAGCTGTACACGGGCGCCTTCTACCGCTTGCTCGAGAAGCGCCTGGCGGCCAAAGGCCTGATCGTCGTCCAGTCCACCTCGCCGCTCTACGCCCGCCAGTCGTTCTGGTGCGTGGTCACCACGCTCGAGGACGTCGGCTTCGCGACGGCGCCCTATCACGCGCTGGTGCCGTCGTTCGGCGAGTGGGGATTCATCCTCGCCGGGCGCGATGCCTTCGTGCCGCCGGCATCCTACCCGGTGGCGACGCGCTTCCTGAGCGCCGAGACGACGCCCCTGCTGTTCCACTTCCCGGCCGACATGGCGCGCGTGCCGGCCGAGGTCAACCGGCTCAACAACCAGGTGCTGGTCCGCTATTTCGAGGCGGAATGGCGCAAGGTCGTGCGCTGAGGCGTTCCGGCGGGGTCGTTTTTGCCCCGTAAATGCGGTCGACCGCGACCGTCACGAAAATTCCTGGCCCCGGTCAACTTGAAATTCGCCGGGCCCGCCCCTATCATTAGCACTCACCGGGGACGAGTGCTAACAGATGCCCTCCCCGTTACCGGAGCGTCAGCGGACGTGACCGGCCAATTTCCACCTTTTACAAACCTCGAGGAGTCATCCACATGAAAATCCGTCCGTTGCACGACCGTGTGATCGTCAAGCGCATCGAAGCCGAGCGCACCACTGCCGCCGGCATCGTCATTCCCGATACCGCCGGCGAAAAGCCCGATCAGGGCGAAGTCCTGGCCGTCGGCCCGGGCAAGCGCGACGACAACGGCAAGCACATCGCCGTCAACGTCAAGGTCGGCGACCGCGTGCTGTTCGGCAAGTACGCTGGCCAGACCGTCAAGGTCGATGGCGAGGAAGTCATGGTCATGCGTGAAGAAGACATCATGGGCGTTCTGGTCGCTTAAGCGCCGCCCCTCTTAACCTACAAAATTCAGGAGAATTAAATGGCTGCTAAAGAAGTCAAGTTTGGTGATTCCGCCCGCGCCCGCATGGTCGAGGGCATCAATATCCTCGCCGATGCCGTCAAGATCACCCTCGGCCCCAAGGGCCGCAACGTCGTGCTCGAGCGCTCCTACGGCGGCCCGACCGTCACCAAGGACGGCGTTTCCGTCGCCAAGGAAATCGAACTGAAGGACAAGTTCGCCAACATGGGCGCCCAGATGGTCAAGGAAGTCGCTTCCAAGACCTCCGACATCGCCGGTGACGGCACCACCACCGCTACCGTGCTGGCTCAGGCCATCGTTCGCGAAGGCATGAAGTACGTTGCTGCCGGCATGAACCCGATGGATCTCAAGCGCGGCATCGACAAGGCAGTCACCGCCACCGTCAGCGAACTTCAGGCTTTTTCCAGGCCGTGCACGACGACCAAGGAAATCGCCCAGGTGGGCGCCATTTCCGCCAACTCCGATTTCGACATCGGCGAGATCATCGCCAATGCCATGGAAAAGGTCGGCAAGGAAGGCGTCATCACGGTTGAAGATGGCAAGTCCCTGGCCAACGAACTCGATGTCGTCGAAGGCATGCAGTTCGACCGTGGCTACCTGTCCCCTTACTTCATCAACAACGGTGACAAGCAGCAAGCGCTGATGGAAAACCCGCTGGTCCTGCTCTTCGACAAGAAGATCTCGAACATCCGCGACCTGCTGCCGATCCTCGAGCAAGTGGCCAAGGCTGGCCGTCCGCTGCTGATCGTCGCTGAAGATGTCGATGGCGAAGCGCTGGCGACCCTGGTCGTCAACAACATCCGCGGCATCCTCAAGACCGTTGCCGTCAAGGCGCCGGGCTTTGGCGACCGTCGCAAGGCCATGCTGGAAGATATCGCTGTCCTGACCGGCGGTACCGTGATCGCCGAAGAAACCGGCCTGTCGCTGGAAAAGGCTGTCCTGAAGGATCTGGGCCAGGCCAAGCGCATCGAGGTTTCCAAGGAAAACACCATCATCATCGACGGTGCCGGCGAAGCCGACACGATCCAGGCGCGCGTCAAGCAGATTCGCATCCAGATCGAGGAAGCGACCTCCGATTACGACAAGGAAAAGCTGCAGGAACGTGTCGCCAAGCTGGCTGGCGGCGTGGCCGTCATCAAGGTGGGCGCCGCGACCGAAGTCGAAATGAAGGAGAAGAAAGCGCGCGTCGAGGACGCCCTGCACGCGACCCGCGCTGCGGTGGAAGAAGGCATCGTCGCCGGCGGCGGCGTTGCCCTGATCCGCGCCCGTGTGGCCGTTGGCAAGCTGAAGGGTGACAACCACGACCAGGATGCCGGGATCAAGATCGTCCTGCGTGCCCTCGAGCAACCGCTGCGCGAAATCGTCGCCAATGCCGGTGACGAGCCGTCCGTGGTGGTCGACAAGGTGCAGCGTGGCAAGGGTAACTACGGTTACAACGCTTCTACCGGCGACTACGGCGACCTGGTCGAGATGGGCGTGCTCGATCCGACCAAGGTCACCCGTACCGCACTGCAGAACGCCGCTTCCGTGGCCGGCCTGATGCTGACCACCGAATGCATGGTCGCCGAACTGGCTGAAGACAAGCCGGCCGGCGGCATGCCCGACATGGGTGGCATGGGCGGCATGGGTGGGATGGGCGGCATGGGGATGTAAGCCTGCCCCGGCCCCGCGCCGCAACAGGAGGCCCCGCCATGAGCGGGGCTTTTTGTTGAATATCAAGGCGCTGCCTATGACTTTTGTAACGGTTTGTAAGCTCTTTGTAAGAAGTCACCCATACATTACGCTTCGCAGCAATGCCTCTACACACACATAGCGAGGAGAAAATCCATGCAAGACGTACTAGACCGGGTGACGGCAAACCCGAAATTCCTGCGAGTTCGTTGCCATGCGCAGCAGGTACTCGATCATCATGACCCTTCTGGGTGCAGCCGCGTACTACGGCTTCATCCTGCTGGTCGCCTACAACAAGGAATTCCTGGCGACCAAGCTGGCTCCCGGCATGACCACGAGCATCGGCGTTCCGATCGGCGTCGGCGTCATCGTCTTCACCATCATCCTGACCTGGATCTACGTCCGCCGCGCCAATGGCGAGTTCGACGAGACCAACGCGAAGCTCATTGCGGAGGCGCAGAAATAACATGAACATCAAGCACATTCTCGCAGCGGTCGCCGCGCTGGCCGTTGCCGGTGGCGCCATTGCCGCCGGTGCCGACCTCGGTCAGGCACAGAAGCAGGCCACCAACTGGACGGCCATCGCGATGTTCGCCATCTTCGTCGGCGCCACGCTGTGGATCACCAAGTGGGCGGCCTCGAAGACCAAGACCGCGGCCGACTTCTACACCGCCGGCGGCGGCATCACCGGCTTCCAGAACGGCCTCGCGATCGCCGGCGACTACATGTCCGCCGCGTCCTTCCTGGGCATTTCCGGCCTGGTATTCGCCAACGGCTTCGACGGCCTGATCTTCTCGATCGGCTGGCTGGTCGGCTGGCCGATCATCACCTTCCTGATGGCCGAGCGCCTGCGCAACCTGGGCAAGTTCACCTTCGCCGACGTTGCCTCCTACCGCTTCGCCCAGACGCCGGTGCGTACCTTCGCGGCGATCAGCACGCTGGTGGTCGTGGCCTTCTACATGATCGCGCAGATGGTCGGCGCCGGTCAGCTCATCAAGATCCTGTTCGGCATGGAGTACCTCTACGCGGTAATCCTGGTCGGCGTGATCATGATGATGTACGTGCTGTTCGGCGGCATGACCGCGACGACCTGGGTGCAGATCATCAAGGCCTGCATGCTGCTCGGTGGCGCGACCTTCATGGCGTTTGCCGTGCTGCTGCAGTTCGGCTTCTCGCCGGAAGCGCTGTTCACCAAGGCGGTCGAAGTGCACTCCAAGAAGGATGCCATCATGGGTCCGGGCGCGCTGATCAAGGATCCGATCTCGGCGATCTCCGTCGGCATGGCGCTGATGTTCGGCACCGCCGGCCTGCCGCACATCCTGATGCGCTTCTTCACCGTGCCGAACGCCAAGGAAGCCCGCAAGTCGGTGGCCTGGGCGACGACCTGGATCGGCTACTTCTACATCCTGACCTTCATCATCGGCTTCGGCGCCATCGTCAACCTGATCGCCGATCCGGCAGCCTTCTACGTGCCGAAGATGGTCGAAGGCGTCCAGGCGATCGGTGCCGATGGCAAGCCGGTGTGGGACGGCCTCAAGGGCGGCGGCAACATGGCTGCTGTGCATCTGTCCGGCGCCGTCGGCGGCAACCTCTTCCTCGGCTTCATCTCGGCCGTGGCCTTCGCGACCATCCTCGCGGTGGTGGCCGGCCTGACGCTGTCCGGCGCTTCCGCCGTGTCGCATGACCTCTACGCTTCCGTCTGGCGCAAGGGCAACGTCGATTCCGCGACCGAACTGAAGTGTGTCCAAGGGCGCTACGGTGGCTCTCGGCGTCCTCGCCATGGCCCTCGGCATCGCCTTCGAGAAGGAGAACGTCGCCTACATGGTCATGCTCGCCTTCACGATCGCCTGTTCGGGCAACTTCCCGGTACTGTTCATGTCGGTGCTGTGGAAGGACTGCACGACCCGTGGCGTCGTCGTCGGCGGCACCGTCGGCCTGATCCTGGCCACCGTGCTGACCATCGGTTCCGCCAGCGTGTGGGAAGCGGTGCATGAAGAACCCGAAGGGTTCCGCCTGGTTCCCGTACAACTCCGCTGCCATCTTCTCGATGACCGCCGCGTTCTTCACGATCTGGCTGGTGTCCATCCTGGACAACTCGGACCAGGCCAAGAAGGAACGTGCCCTGTACCCGGCCCAGCAACTCCGTTCGGAAACCGGCCTCGGTGCCGCGGTCTCTGGCGGCCACTAAGCGATAAAATAGCGTCACCACAAAGGCCCGGGTTTCGACCCGGGCTTTTTTTCGCCCGGATTCCGGTGCTCCGGCACGGTTGACCGCAACCGCTGCGGTCGCCACGGACGCGCACGCGCAGCGGGCGAATCGCCGGGCGGTTTATTTGCTAGACTTGCGGGAATCTTGCGGGGAAAGAAAAGGTAGGGGGCGCCCAGTGCAGGATCGGGCAACCCCCCGAGCAGCGGCCTGGGCCGCCGACTCCGAAGACCTTGAAAGGAGAACAGCCAGTGCAGGTTAATGCGCCCGGCTTACACGACACTTACGCCGGTATGGGCGCCTGACACATGCGAATCCTGATTGCCGAAGACGATGCCATCATTGCCGACGGGCTTGCCCTGTCGTTGCGCCAGGGCGGCTACGCAGTCGATTGGGCGCCCAACGGTCTCGATGCCGATGCCGCGCTGCTCACCGCGACCTACGATCTGCTGATTCTCGACCTCGGGCTGCCGAGGCTGCCCGGACTGGAAGTGCTCAAGCGCTTGCGTGCGCGCGGCAGCCAGTTGCCGGTGCTGATCCTCACCGCGCTCGACGGGACCGGCGACCGCGTCCGCGGGCTCGACCTCGGCGCCGACGACTACATGGCCAAGCCTTTCGAACTGGCCGAGGTCGAGGCGCGCGTGCGCGCACTGACGCGGCGCTCGGCGGGGACGGCGCCGACCATCCAGTGCGGCGCGTTGACCTATGACCAGGTCGGTCGCATGGCCCAGATCGAGGGCCAGAGGCTCGACCTCTCGGCGCGCGAGATCGGCCTGCTCGAAATCCTGCTCAACCGCATGGGTCGCCTGGTCAGCAAGGACCAACTGGTCGACCACCTGTGCGGCTGGGGCGATGAGGTCAGCCACAACGCGATCGAAGTCTATGTCCACCGCCTGCGCAAGAAGCTTGAGGCCGGCGGCGTCAAGATCGCCACGGTCCGCGGCCTGGGCTACTGCCTTGAGCGACCCCAGGCCGAGTAGTCAGTCGCCGGTCGTCACCGAGCGCTCGCTGTTCGGCGAGATCCTCGACTGGATGCTGGCGCCGCTGCTGTTCGTCTGGCCGCTGAGCATCGCCTTCACCCACTACTTCTCCAACAACGTGTTGACTTTCCCCTACGACCAGTCGCTGCGCGAGCAAGTCATGGCGATTTCGCGCCAGGTCAGGCTGGTCGACGGCAGGCCGGTCGTCAGCCTGCCGGCCGCGGCGCGCGCGCTGCTGCGGGCCGACGAGACCGACAGCGTCTATTTCCATGTCGTCAGCCGCGACGGCAAGCTGCTGGCCGGCGACCGCGAACTGCCGATGCCCGATCTCGATGCCGTTCCGGGGGCGCTGCCCGGCGAAATCTACTTCCGCGACGTCGAACTGAACGGGCAGGACGTCCGCGTCGCCTATTCCTACGTCGCCGACGGCGGGATGCCGCGCAGTCGCTGGGTGCTGGTCGAGGTGGCCGAGACGACGGAAAAGCGGAACCAACTCGCCAACAAGATCGTCGCCAGCGTCATCCTGCCGCAGTTCGTGATCATTCCGCTGGCGGTCATGCTCGTGTGGTTCGGGCTGTCGCGCGGCCTGCGCCCGCTGACACGGTTGCGCAACACGATCGCCAAGCGTTCGCCCGCCGATCTTTCGCCGATCGCCACGCAGCGGGTTCCGGAAGAACTGGAGCCGCTGGTCGAGGCGTTCAACGAGATGCTCGAGCGCATGAAGCGCAACGTCGAGGCGCAACAACGCTTCGTGGCTGATGCCGCGCACCAGATGCGGACGCCACTGACCGGCCTCAAGACGCAGGCCCAGTTCGCCATCCGCGAAGCCGATCCCGAGGCGCAGCGCCACGCGCTGCGTCAGATCGCCATCGGCGTCGACCGCGCTGGCCGGCTCGTCAACCAGTTGCTGACGCTGGCGCGTACCGAAGGCAGTGAGGCCGCCCAGCAGAGTCATCAACCGCTCGATCTCGCGCTGCTCGTGCGCGAGGTGGTCGAGGGCTGGGTGACGCAAGCGCTGGAAAAGGGGATCGATCTCGGCTTCGAGGCAGACGGGCCGGCAATGGTCAGGGGCAATCCGGCGCTGCTGCGCGAACTGGCCAAAAACCTGATCGACAACGCGCTGCGCTACACGCCGTCCGACGGCCACGTCACCTGCCGTGTCCTCCGGGCCGGGGCGACGATCGTCGTCGAGGTCGAGGATGACGGCATAGGCATCAGCGAAGAGCAGGCGGAAATGGTCTTTGAACGTTTCTATCGTGTCGATGACGCGTCCACCGAAGGGAGCGGGCTCGGGCTCGCCATTGTTCGCGAAATCGCCGCCCTGCACCTGGCGACGGCCAGACTGCGGCCCAACCCGGCCGGCCACGGCGCCGTTGCCCGCATCGCCTTCCCGCTGTGGCAGCCGCCCCCGCCGCCGCTCCCGCCGCCCGACGACTTCTCGGAGCTTTACCGGCAGTCGCCGCCGATCGGCACCTGAGCCCCGCATTTTGGCGGGACCTTGTTGCGGCGCCCCGGACACCCCGCTATAATTCGCCCTCCCTAGGCCAATTAGCTCAGTTGGTAGAGCAGCGGATTGAAAATCCGCGTGTCCGTGGTTCGATTCCGCGATTGGCCACCAGTATTTCAGCGGCTCTCCAGATGGAGGGCCGTTTTCATTTCCGGTGCTACGTAGCCAGATCGTAGCCAGCGAACACAGAATCCAGCCGCGAAGCGGCCACCGCCAGATGATCCGGCACCAGATGTGTATAACGCTCCACCATCGCCCCGGTTTGCCATCCCCCCAAGCGTTGCAGCTCATGCGTAGGCGTCCCCGCATGGCGCTCTGCCACGTCGCCCAGGTATGCCGCAGATCGTGCCAGCGGAAGTGCTTGTCGAGGCGGCGATGTGGTAGCGATTCCGCCGCGCAACACCGGTCGGGGGGTGTCCGTGTTGCGGCCATGTGTCGGCAGGCTACCCCTCGGCCAAGAAGGAGAGGGCAGATAGGGTAATATTCGCTTCCCGTGACCCCTATGAACCTGCGCTTTCTTCTTGGCTACGCGGCGCCCTACCGTGCAAAGCTGGCGCTGGCTGGCCTCCTGATGCTGGTTGAAACCGGTGTGACACTGGCTATTCCCTGGCTAGGTGGACAGTTCGCCGGGAACATGCTGGCCGGCGTCCAGGCGAGGGTTGGGTGGATACTGCTTGCCCTGTTCGTGCTCTTTGCCTGCCAGGCGCTCCTCAGGTTCGGAAATGCTTACCTGGTCAATGTCAGCGGCGAACGGATCCTGGCCGATCTGCGCATCCGCATCTACGATCATCTGCAATCATTGCCGCTGGCCTTCTATCATCAGCGCCGCCGCGGGGACATCCTGGCACTGCTGACCTACGAAGCGGCCCAGCTTTCAGGCTATATCACAGGGACCTTGCTCAGCCTGATTCCACTGCTCCTGACGGTGGCGGGCGCAGTATTGGTCATGTTGCGAACCGATGCGATACTGGGATTT
>CAVTQL010000033.1:0-12770 GCA_963736845.1 uncultured beta proteobacterium | reverse complement strand
CGCCGGCTTCGTCACCGAGCCGCTGACCCGTATCGGCGACTGCGGTCCGCGCACCACCGGCACGACGGTGCGCATCTCGCCCGACCCGAAATATTTCGATTCACCGAAGATCAACCTCGTCCAGCTCGAACACGTGCTGCGCTCGAAAGCGGTGCTGATGCCGAATGTCACGGTCGACCTCGAAATCGAGGGCGAACCGCCGAAGAGCTGGTGCTACCGCAACGGCATGACCGACTACCTGGCCGAGATGATGGCCGGATCGCCGGTGGCGCCGATTTTCGTCGGCGAGAAGACGATCGCGGTCGAAAACGGCTTCGCGGTCGGCGAAGGCGCCACCTGGGCGCTCGCGTGGTTCGAGGAAGGCGGTGGCAAGCCGGAAAGCTACGTCAACCTGATCCCGACGCTCGATGGCGGCACCCACGAGGCCGGGCTGAAGGCGGGCGTTTTCGAGGCGATCAAGACCTTCGCCGACCACCACGCCATCCTGCCGGCCAAGGTCAAGCTGGCGCAGGAGGACGTCTGTGGCCGCATGACCTTCCTGCTCTCGGCCAAGGTGCTCGACCCGCAGTTCCAGGGCCAGACCAAGGAGAAACTGACCAGCCGCGACGCCTACAAGCTGGTTTCGCAGATGGTGCGCGACCCGTTCGAGCTGTGGCTGAACAGCCACGCCGATTACGGCAGGAAGATCGCCGAACTGGCGGTCAAGGCGGCGCAGAACCGCATGAAATCGACGCAGAAGGTCGAGAAGAAGAAATCCTCCGGCATCGCCACCCTGCCCGGCAAGCTGACCGACTGCGAATCCGACGACCTCGCCCGCAACGAAGTCTTCCTGGTCGAAGGCGATTCGGCCGGCGGCTCGGCCAAGCAGGGCCGCGACAAGGAAACCCAGGCGGTCTGCCGTTGCGCGGCAAGGTGCTCAACACCTGGGAGGTTGACCGCGACCAGTTGTTCAAGAACAACGAAGTGCATGACATTTCCGTGGCGATCGGCGTCGATCCGCACGGCATCGAGCAGATCGACAGCGTCGACGTCTCCGGCCTGCGCTACGGGCGCATCATCGTCATGTCCGACGCCGACGTCGACGGCAGCCACATCCAGGTACTGCTCTTCACTCTGTTCCTCAAGCACTTCCCGGCGCTGGTCGAGCGCGGCCATATCCACGTCGCCCAGCCGCCGCTGTTCCGCGTCGATGTCGAGGCGAAAGGCCACACCCGCAAGGTCTATTGCCTGGACGAAGCCGAGAAGGAGACAGACCCTGCACAAGCTGCGCGAGGAAGGCGTTTCCGAGAACAAGATCACCGTCTCCCGCTTCAAGGGCCTCGGCGAAATGAACCCGGACCAGCTCTGGGAAACCACGCTGTGCCCCGACACCCGCCGCCTCGTACCCTTCCAGGCCGACCGTGACGCCATCCGCGAAATGCACCGGACGTTCACGCTGCTGATGGGCAAGGGCGAAGCGTCCGGCCGTCGTGCCTGGATGGAAAAGGATGGCGGCCTGGTGGAAGCCGATGTCTGAGCCCGTTTTCTCTCGCCGGCGGCTGTTGACCGCAACCGTCGCCGCCCTCCTCGCCGGCTGCTCCGTCGCTGCCCGGCAAGGCCCCGGACAAAGCGGCCGCAGCGCCCGCAGCACCCGTCGCGGCGAAGCCGAAGGTCGGCCTCGCCCTCGGCGGCGGTGCGGCGCGCGGTTTCGCCCATATCGGCGTGATCAAGGTGCTCGAATCGCACGGCATCGTCGCCGACGTCGTGGTCGGCACCAGCGCCGGCGCGGTGGTCGGCTCGCTCTACGCGGCCGGCCACGATGCCTTCGCAATGCAGAAGATCGCCCAGCAACTCGACGAGAAGATCTTCGCCGACTGGACGCTGGGCGGGCGCGGCCTGCTGAAGGGCGAAGCCCTGCAGGATTTCGTCAACCAGCACCTCAACAAGCGTCCGCTGGAAAAGCTCAACAAGCCCTTCGCCACGGTCGCCACCGACCTCAACAGCGGCGAGCGCGTGGTCTTCCGCACCGGCGATAGCGGCATGGCCGTGCGCGCCTCCGCGGCCGTGCCCGGCGTCTTCCAGCCGACGCAGTTCCGCGGCCGCAGCTATGTCGATGGCGGCCTGACCAGCCCGGTGCCGGTGCAGGCGGTGCGCGAGATGGGCGCCGACATCGTCATCGCCGTCGATATCTCGGACCGACCGGAAGGCCAGCCGGTCGACAGCCTGGCCGCGATCCTGTGGCAGACGACGACCATCATGGGCGGCATCATCGGCGCCAACGAGCTGAAGGGGGCCGATATCGTCATTCGCCCGAAGCTGCGCTACGTCAAGTCCTGGGATTTCACCGCCCGCCACGACGCCATGCTCGAAGGCGAACGCGCCGCCCAGGCGGCGCTACCGGCGATCCGCCAGAAGCTGGGACGCTGACGCCGCCCTACAAGCCGCCGGGCATCGCCCGCGGCGGCCGCGCAGGACGGCGCTGGTCGCGGCCTTCGAGGATCTCTTTGATGTAACGCAGCACCTGCTGATTGGCAAGGATGCTCATGTGATCCTCGTCGAAGCCCCGCAGCGCCCGCGCCTGAAGTTGGGCTTCCGGGCGCAACTGGCTGGCCAGCGGGATGACGCCGTCGCCGCTGGCGCTGCGCAGCGTCGCCGAATTGCGGAAACCGAAGACCAGGAAGTGCGTGACGCTGTCGGGCAACGGCTCGTCGAAGAGGCGCTTGATGAAGGTGCCGTCGGACGCCAGGCTGCGCCAGACGGGCATCACGACCGGCGCGTACTCGACGCCCAGACGCGCCGCCGAATCTCCCCCGAAGGGCGCGGAGATCGAGATGAAGCGCCGCGCATAGTCGCAACCGTCGCTGCGCGCGCATTCGGCAAGGTATTCGCGGACGACGACGGCGCCCATGCTGTGGGCGACGATGTGGAGTTCAGCGAAGCCGAAGCGGTGACGCAGTTCGGCGAGCAGGCCGACAAGGCCATCGCCGAGGGCGCGTATGTCGAGGCCGGAGGGAAAGTTCATCAGCCACGGCTGGAAGCGGCGGCGGTCGAGCACAGCGATAACGTCATCGAGGTCGCGCGGGCTGCCGGCGATGCCGTGCACGAACAGTACGGGCGTCTTGTCCGCGGCGTAGGGTTCGAGGAAGTAGATACCGGCGTAGCCTTCCTTCATGAAGCGGAGCGGCTGCCACATGCCCATCGCCGCAGCTTCGGGGGAGAAGCGCGCATCGTCGAGGCGCGCCGGCTTGCCGAGCTGGACGTTTACGCGGCCGAGCGTCGAACCGCGCAGGTCGAACAGGTTGCCCAGGCTGGCCGGCCGCCGCCGGCCGGCATCGCCCGACAGGACGATGCCGATGTCTTCCGCCTGGCCGAAGAAGAACGAGGCATCGCGCAGGTCGAACCAGCCCGACGGCTCGTCCGACTGGAATTCGAAGTCGCCGTTCAGGTCCTGAAAGGCGAACAGGTAGCGCGAGGTAGCCAGCGCCGCCAGGCGGAACGCTCCCGGCCGCTCGAACACGCGATAGTTGTTGACGCTGCTACCGGCCTCGTCGGCCAGAACGACGATGATAGTCTCGCAGTCCCGGCATGCCGGCGAGGTGACCGTACCAGAAACCAGGCGGATATCGCGCGCCGTCTCGCGCAGGTCGGAACTCAGCTTGACCAAGCCGGAACAACCGGACAGCGCGCCGACACACAAGATGAGGGCAGTAGCCAGGCAGCAGCGGGCAACGCACGATGACTTCATTCTCGATTTCCGGGCGGCTGCCGGGCAAGCGCCGGCAGATTCAATGAAGGCCGACAGTATAGGGCCGGCGCCAATCCGCATCGCCAATGCCTCACCGGCGGCCAACTTCGGGTAACATGCCGCCTGCCCGCCCAAGCCGATCCCGGCCAAGAACGATCAAATGAACACCCTGCCACGCCTTCCGGCCCACGCCGGCCTATCCGCCGCTTCGCCGCGCCGCAACCTCGAACGGACAGCCTTATGAAGATCGACCTCCGCCTCACCGTGCACTACGGACTGGCGATCTTTCTCAGCGCCTTCCTGCTGTTCCAGGTCCAGCCGCTGATCGGCAAGATGATCCTGCCCTGGTTCGGCGGCTCGGCGTCGGTGTGGACGACCTGCATGCTGTTCTTCCAGATGACCCTGCTGCTCGGCTATTTCTACTCGCACTGGGTCGTCCGCTTCCTCTCGCCCTACCGGCAGAGCCTGCTGCATGGCAGTCTCCTGCTGCTCTGCCTGGTGCTCCTGCCGATCGGCGCCAGTGCCGACTGGAAGCCCACCGGCGCGGAGAACCCGACGCTGCGCATTCTCGGCTTGCTTATGGTTTCAATCGGCCTGCCCTACTTCGTCCTATCGACGACGGGTCCGCTGCTGCAAGCCTGGTTCGCGCGCGAACGTTCCGGCCTCGTGCCCTACCGGCTGTTCGCCCTCTCCAATTTCGGCTCGATGCTGGCGCTGCTTGCCTACCCGCTGGCCGTCGAGCCGTTCTTCCCGACCCGCTGGCAGTCGTACCTGTGGTCCGGACTCTTTGTCTGTTTCGTCGTCGCCGGCGGCCTGCTCGCCTGGCGCGGCCGCAACGGCAAGCCGCTGGCCGCGCAGCAGCATCACGACGGCCCGCCGCCGACCTGGAAGAACAAGCTGCTTTGGGCCGCGCTGGCCGCCTGCCCGTCCATCCTGATGGTCGCCGATACCAGCTTCCTCACCGCGAACATCGCCCCGATTCCGATGATCTGGGTGGCGCCGCTCGCCCTCTACCTGCTCTCCTTCATCCTCAGCTTCGATCATCATGGCTGGTACCGGCGCAAACTCTACCTGCCACTGCTCGTCTTCAGTCTCGCCGCCCTTGCCGTCCTGCCCACGCTCGGTCTGAACCAGCTCCCCATTTTCGTTTCGATGGCGATCAACCTGTTCGCCTTCTTCGTCTGCTGCATGGTCTGTCACGGCGAACTTGCGCGCCTGCAGCCGCACCCCAGCCAGCTCACCGGCTACTACCTGATGCTGGCTGTCGGCGGTGCCGTCGGCGGATTCTTCGTCGGCGTCGTCGCCCCGTACTGGTTCGACAGCAACTACGAACTTTCCATCGGCATCCTGCTCACCGGGCTGGTCGCAGCCATTGCCATCATTCCCCGGGCCAGCTTCGCCGGCCGCCGCCAGAGGCTGGCGACCATCACCGTAACGTTGGTCGGGCTGGTGCTGCTGGCGTGGTTCAGGATCGACGATCATGCGGCGGAAACCGGCGGCGCCGAGGTCTCGCGCCGCAATTTCTACGGAACGTTGCAAGTATTCGCCAATGCCGAGGACGGTTACCGCAGCATGCTGCACGGCCAGATCGTCCACGGACGCCAGCACCTGGCCGCCGACAAGCTCGACCTGCCGACCACCTATTACAGCCCCGAGGGCGGCGCCGGCAAGGCCATCGCGATCAAGGCCGCGCAAGGCCCGATGCGCGTGGGCGTCGTCGGGCTGGGGGTCGGGACGCTGGTCAGCTATGGTCGCCAAGGTGATTACTTCCGGCTCTACGAGATCGATCCGCTGGTCATCGAAATTGCCAACAGCAATTTCAGCTACCTGTCGCGCACGGCCGCCACAACGGAGACCATTCTCGGTGACGCCCGCCTGCAGCTGGAGGTCGAACCTGACCAGAAGTTCGACGTGCTCGTCATCGATGCCTTTTCCGGCGACTCGGTGCCGATCCACCTGCTGACCCGCGAGGCGTTCGCGCAGTATTTCCGGCACCTCAAGCCGGACGGCGTGCTCGCCGTCCATATCACCAACCGCTTCCTCGACCTGCAGCCGGTCGTCAAGGCCGCCGCCGACCACTTCGGCAAGGACGTTCGCCTGGTCGACTTCGAGGGCGACCGCCAGCGCCAGGTTTTCCGCTCGCGCTGGGCGCTGATCAGCGGTGACCCCGCCTTCTTCCGCCACCCGCAACTGACCGACGCGACGCCGATCAGTGCCCGCCCCGGTTTCCAGCCCTGGCGCGACGACTACAGCAGCATCTTCGCGATCCTGATGTAACGCTCGGCGAGGTGCCGCGGAAGTGCCCGGCGTCCCCACGAAGGCGGGAAGATGGCGACGCGAACAGGCCCGCTCGCGGCGGGCCTGTCGAAAGGTGAAAGAACCGGGTGGATGGCTACAGCAGACTCGCCGGCACGTTGCCGCCGTTTTCCGCCAGCTTCTGCAGGACGGTCTTGTGCAGCCACATGTTCATCTGCGCCGAATCGCCCATCTTGTCCGCGGGGCAGCCCAGCTCGGTCGCCAGTTCCTTGCGCACGGCAAGGCTGCTGTCGAGGCCGAGCAGTTTCATCAGGTCGACGATCGATACCTTCCAGTTGAGCTTTTCGGCATGCGAACTCGCCAGCGCTTCCAGTTTGGCCACGACATCGACCGCGCTGATCGCCACCGGGGCCGGTGCTGCCGCTGCGGCTTCTGGGGCGGCAGGCGCGGCTGCTTCTGCAACCTTGTCGTCACCGAAACCGAGTTTGGACATGATCGTGCTGAATATTCCCATGGCATCTCCTTTGCATTGCGATTGAACAAATTGCACTTGCGTTGAACATCCTGTCGAGCGTTTTTTCATGTTAGCCCCCTTCGAACGGGAGGGTCGGTGAATTTTTCATAAAAAGTTCCACGTTCGAGGTGCGTCGCCCGGGCCTTCTTCCCGGTGTGCTATGTTTCTGCGGACTTTCGCAAGGGGATGGCGGCAAATGACGTGGGAGAAGGTTTCAAGTCAGTCCATGACGGATCGCGGCATGCGCGTCGCCCTGATCTTCGCACTGGCGGCCGAGCGCCTGACGATCTACTACGAGCATCAGAAATGGCTGACGGAAACCCAGGGGGCAAGCCTCGCCGCCGACTGGCTGGCGCGCTCGAGGAACCGCCTGCCATTGCGCGAACGGCAGCAGCTCTCTGCCTTGAGCGACCACCTGGCCCGGCAAATCGCGGCCACCCTGTCGCGGGAAGCAGGGCTCTACACCGCCCACGAGATGATGGAATCGCTCGACCCGAACCATCATTCCGAAATTGCCGAGACGCTGATGGCGGAATGCGAGCGGCTGCTCGACAGCGGCCTCGCCGCCAGCGGTGCCCTGAAGTGGGGGGCGCGAATCAGGATCACGGCACCCACAGCGGCGAAGAAATCGGCAGAGAAGCCGGAGACCGATCCGAACGGCGCGCTGTTCTGATCGACCAGCGAGGCCCGCATTCAGCTCACACAAACCTGCCTTGCGAAAATCGGGCTGACCATAGATTTTCGCCGGCCGGTAGCCGCCGCCCGTGATAAATTTGCCGCCGACTCGATCGAGGATTCCGACGCCACACCATGACCGACCAACTCAGCCTGTTCAACGCCAAGCCATCCGCCGACGAACTGCAGACTCCGGCGCTGCCGCCGGACCTGCCGCCCCGGCCAACGGCCCGGCCGGCGACATTCCCTCGCCGGCCGACTACGCTGCCCGCCGCTATCTCGAATACGCGATGAGCGTCGTCACCGGGCGCGCCCTACCCTCCGCCGCCGACGGCCAGAAGCCGGTGCAACGCCGCATTCTCTACGCGATGCACCGCATGGGGCTGTACCGCAGCCCGCGCCACGTGAAGTCGGCGCGCGTCGTCGGCGACGTGATCGGCAAGTACCACCCGCACGGCGATTCGTCGGTATACGACGCGATGGTGCGGATGGCGCAGGACTGGAGCCTGCGCTACCCGATCGTCGATGGCCAGGGCAACTTCGGCTCGCGCGATGGCGACAACGCGGCGGCGATGCGCTACACCGAAGCCCGCCTGACGCCGATCGCCGAACTGCTGCTCGCCGAACTCGACGAAGGCACGGTCGACTGGAAGCCCAACTACGACGGCGCCAACGACGAACCGGCGCTGCTGCCGGCGCGCCTGCCCTTCGTGCTCCTCAACGGCGCCTCCGGCATCGCCGTCGGCATGGCGACCGAAATTCCGGCGCACAACCTGCGCGAAATCGCGGCGGCCGCGGTCAACCTCGTCAGGAACCCGAAATTCGGCGAGGACGAGGTGCTGGCGCTGGTCCCCGGGCCCGACTACCCCGGCGGCGCCCAGATCATCTCGTCGGCCGAGGAGATCGCCGCCACCTACCGGACGGGACGCGGCAGCCTGCGCGTGCGCGCCAGGTGGAAGATCGAGAACCTCGCCCGCGGCCAGTGGCGACTGGTCATCACCGAACTGCCGCCGGGCGTCTCGACCGCCACGGTGATGTCGGAAATCGAGGCCTGCTCCAACCCGCTCGCCAAGGAAAAGGCCGGCAAGAAGGTATTCACGCCCGAACAGTTGAACCTCAAGGCCGCCTTCCTCTCGGCCATTTCCGAGAGCGGCGTGCGTGACGAATCGGGCAAGGAACACGCCGTGCGCCTGGTCATCGAACCGGCCTCGTCGCGCCAGGGGCAGGATGACCTGGTACGCATGCTGCTCGCCCACACCAGCCTCGAAACCAACGCCGCGATCAACCTGACGGTGCTTGGCGTCAACGGGACGCCGCGCCAGGCTTCCCTGTACAGCATGATCGCCGAATGGTGCCGCTTCCGGCTAGCCACCGTCGAACGCCGCACGCGCCACCGGCTGAGCGCCGCCGAGAAGCGTATCCACATTCTCGAAGGCCGCCAGGCGATCCTGCTCGACATCGACCGCGTCATCAAGGTCATCCGCGAGGCGGACGACCCCAAGGCGGACCTGATGGCGCACTTCAAGCTGTCGGAGATCCAGGCCGAGGACATCCTCGAAATCCGCCTGCGCCAGTTGGCACGGCTGGAAGGCATCAGGATCGGCGAGGAATTGGCGAAGCTGCGCGCCGAGGCCGCCGGCCTCAACAAGCTGCTCGACTCGGAAAAGGCTCTGCGCGCCTGCGTCGCCGGTGAAATCGAGGCTGATGCGAAGAAATACGGCGACGACCGCCGTACGGTCATCGAGGCCGCCGAAAAGGTCACGATGGCGGATGCCAAAACGGTTTCCATCGTCAACGAGGCGACCACGCTGATCGTCTCGAAACACGGCTGGCTGCGCTCGCGCACCGGCCACAACGTCGATCCGGCACAACTGACTTTCCGTTCCGGCGACAGCCTGCTCGCCTGCCTGCCATGCCGGACTGTGGATAACCTGGTCCTGCTCGACACCCGCGGCCGCGCCTATTCGATTCCCGCTGCCGACATCCCGGGCGGCAAGGGCGACGGCGTCCCGGCTACCTCGCTGGCCGACTTTCATGTCGGCGGCAAGCCCTGCCTTGCCCAGGCCGTGCAGAACGAAAAAATCTACCTGGTCGCCGCCAGCGGCGGCTACGGCTTCCGTTGCCAGGGTGCCGATCTTCTGTCGCGCGGCAAGGCCGGCAAGGCCTTCATGACCCTGCCGGAGGAAGAAACGCCGGTCATCTTCGCGCTGGCACCGCAGGGCGAGGTGGCCTGCCTGACGAAAGACGGCCGCGGGCTGGTCTTCGCCATCGAGGAAATCCGCCTGCTGCCCAAGGGACGCGGCCTCAAGCTGATCGCCGCCGAGCCGGGCCGGACTGCGCTGGAGGACATCGTGCCGGTAGTCGATGGCGTCGCCGGCAAGCTCAAGGGCGAGCGCCTGGAGTTCTGCCGCGGCGCCCGCGGCGGCAAGGGCCGGCCGGTCAAGGCGCCGCGCCGCTAGGCGGAAGTTCCTGCCGTTTGTAGCTGCGTCCTGGCTATTGCGTCTTGCCTAGCCCAAGCCCGGTGATCGCCGGCAGGAATACCTCGGTGACCAGCACCTCTTGTTGCCCGAGGCGATGCCGCGAGCGGCGCGCCCAGACGAATTCTCCGACCGGCCACTGGCCGGCGATGCGGCGGTAGAGCGGATGCCGGCGATCGAGCCGGCGAAACTCGATGGCGCCGCGCCGGAACCCCGGATAGGCGAACAGCAGCGAGCCGAGCGAACGGTTGCCAAGTCGCGCCAGCCAGCGGGTCAGGCGGCCTCCGCTTGCGGTCGACAGCGTGGTATGGGCAAAAATCACCGGCACGCCGTCGCATTCGAGCACCACTTCGCGCACGCGCACCAGCCCGCGCGGCCCCTCCTCGTCCGCCAACGGCCGGCCCTTGTCCTGGCGCAGCAGGCGCACCCGGAAGTCGGCGGCATGCCGCTGGCAGCGCGCGGTCAGCGAGCCGGGCTCGGTCAGCCACGAGCGCAGCGCGCGCTGCGGCCCGCCGCCGGCGAAGCGGGAACGCCAGGCGTCGGCCGCCCTCACTGCGGCCGCGGCGCCCGGTCGATGCCGCCCAGCCGCGCCCCCGGCTTGATACCGCGCTGGGCGAACCAGCCCTGGTTCATCTCCAGCGCATAGCGCGCCGGCTTGCGCGCGCAGTGGTTGGATTCGGTCTGCGGCTGCATGTCCTCGATGTTGATGATGACGCCGTCGGCGTCGATGAAGGCCACCGACAGCGGGATGAAGGTGTTCCGCATCCACATGCAGTGCGTATTCTCGCGGCTGAAGACGAAGAGCATGCCGCGCTGCGGCGGCATGACCCGGCGGTTCATCAGCCCGACCTGGCGGTTCTGGTCGTTGGCGGCGACTTCCGCCTCGATGCGATGCATGCCGGCGGTCAGTTCCATCACCGGCATCGAATCCTGCGCAAAGGACACTGCCGCAAGCAGCAGGCCGGCGAGCGCGCCCCATGTTTTCCTATTCATCAAGACTCCCTTGCAAATCCTTGACGCTGCCGTCAACCTGCCGCCACGCGCCCGGCGCCAGTCCCTCCAGCGTCGCCGCCCCGATGGCGGCGCGGATCAGGCGGAGCACAGGATACCCGATCACCGCCGACATCCGCCGTACCTGGCGGTTCTTGCCTTCCGAAATGCGGATTTCCAGCCACGAAGTCGGGATCGCCGCGCGGTAGCGAATCGGCGGGTCGCGCGGCCACAGACGCGGCCGGCTCGTCGATCACGCCGCACCTTCGCCGGCCGCGCCGTGAAGTCTCGAAGCGCGATGCCGGCGCGCAGCCGGTCGAGCGCCGCTTCGTCGGGAATTCCCTCGACCTGCGCCCAATAGGTCTTTTCCAGCTTGTGTTTCGGATCGGCGATCCGCGCCTGCAGCTTGCCGTCGTCGGTCAGGATCAGCAGGCCTTCGCTGTCGGCATCGAGCCGGCCGGCGACATAGACGCCCTTGAGCGGGATGAATTCGTCGAGCGCCCGCCATCTGCCCTCCGGCGTGAACTGGCTGAGGACGCCGTAGGGCTTGTTGAAGAAAACGAGGGTAGGCACTTGGGCTGGCTGGACCGGCAAACCGCGATTTTCGCCGATTTTGCCGGTCGACCGCAGCAGTCTCAGTGATAGAAGGCGTAGCCGATCAGGATCGCCCCGACCAGCCCGACCGCATCGGCGATCAGGCCACCGGCCACGGCGTAGCGTGTCTTCGTGATGTTCACGCTGCCGAAATAGACGGCCAGCACGTAGAAGGTCGTCTCGGTCGATCCCTGGATGATCGCCGCCAGCCTGCCCTGGAAGGAATCGACACCATAGGTGGTCATCACGTCGACCATCAGTCCACGCGCGCCGCTGCCGGAGAGCGTCTTCATCAGGCCGACCGGCAGCGCCGGCACGAAATCGTCGTTCAGCCCGAGCGCCAGCACGACGCTGCGAATGCCGCCGATCACGTAATCCATGCAGCCGGTGGTGCGGAACACCGAGATCGCGACCAGCATGGCGATCAGGTAGGGAATGATCTGCACCGCGACGCCGAACCCTTCCTTGGCGCCTTCGACGAAGCTCTCGTAAACGTCGATGCCGCGCCACGCGGCGACGCCGACGAAGAGGACGATGATCGAAACGATGATGCCGCTGCCGAGCAGGCCGATCATCTGCGCCATCTGCTCGGGCGGCATGCCGGCCAGCCAGAAATACAGCCCGCCCATCAGCGCCGCGAAGCCGGCGAAGAAGGCGAGCACCGGCTTGCAGAACAAATTGATGCGCTGCCAGATCGCCACCGCGACCAGCCCGGCGCAGAAGGAGACGAAGGTGCCGAGCAGCGTCGGCAGGAAGATGTCGGCGGCGTTGAAGCCGACCAGCCCCTGCTTGAGCGCAATGGCCTGGCGGATGGCGATCACCGAGGTCGGGATCAGCGTGATGCCCGCCGTGTTGAGCACCAGGAACATGATCATCGGGTTGCTGGCCGTGTCCTTGTGCGGGTTGATCTCCTGCAGCTCGCGCATCGCCTTCAGCCCGAGCGGCGTCGCCGCGTTGTCGAGGCCGAGCATGTTGGCGCTGACGTTCATGACGATGCTGCCGCTCGCCGGGTGGCCGGCCGGGATGTCGGGAAAGACGCGGCGGAAGAACGGCGCCACGACGCGGCCGAACAACTGGATCAGCCCGCCCCGCTCGCCGATCTTCATGATGCCCAGCCACAGGCTCATGACGCCGACCAGCCCGAGCGAAATATCGAAGCCGGTCCTGGCCGTATCGAACAGCCCGGTCAGCACGCGCGTGAAAATATCGAGGTCGCCCTGCAGCAACTGCGCCACCGCCGCGACAAAGCCGACGAGAATGAAGGCGACCCAGATTTTATTGAGCACGGGCGGAGAGGCAGAGAGGTTGAAGGCCCGCCAGTCTAGCCCGGCTCAGTCATGCGCGGCAAACGCCGGCAGCCCCCACGCCTCCCGCCAGCGCTCGTACCCCGACCACGGCAACTGGACCAGCAACGGGCACGCCGACGCATCCAGCCAGCCGGCGATCTCCGTCATATCCGCCAGCGACATCGCCGTACACCCCGCCGTCGGTACATCCGCCGCCGCCCAGACATGCAGGAAGATGCACGACCCCGCCCCCG
>CAVTQL010000032.1:0-43652 GCA_963736845.1 uncultured beta proteobacterium | reverse complement strand
TGAATGCCGACATCGTCATGATCTTCGACGAATGCACGCCCTGGCCGGCCAGCCGCGACGAAGCGGCGAAATCGATGCGCATGAGCATGCGCTGGGCGCAGCGTTCGCGCGACGAGCACGACCGGCTGACTGAAGGAAAAATGAGCGGCAACGCCCTGTTCGGCATCGTCCAGGGGGGCATGTACGAAGATCTGCGCGACGAATCGCTGGCCGGGCTCAATAACATCGGCTTCGACGGCCTTGCCATCGGCGGCCTGTCGGTCGGCGAACCGAAGGAGGAAATGGCGCGCATCCTCGCCCACGTCGCGCCCGGTTGCCGGCGCACAAGCCGCGCTACCTGATGGGCGTCGGCACCCCGGAAGACCTGGTGCATGCGGTCAAGACCGGCATCGACATGTTCGACTGCGTGATGCCGACCCGCAATGCCCGCAACGGCCACCTGTCACCCGCTTCGGCGACATCAAGATCAAGAACGCCCGGCACAAGGCCGACACTGGGCCGCTCGACCCCTCCTGCACCTGCTACACCTGCACGAATTTCAGCCGCGCCTACCTGAGCCACCTGTTCCGTGCCGGCGAAATCCTCGCCAGCATGCTCAACACCATCCACAACCTGCACTTCTACCAGACGATCATGGCCGAAATGCGCGACGCCATCGAGGCCGGGGGGCTCGTACATGGGCAGCGAGCTTTGCGCACGACCGAACGGCCGAGCAATGATAGAATCCGCGGTTTGATCTTCCGCTTTCGGGAGTTTACACCATCTGATTAGCCTCGCTCACGCCCAGACTGCCGGCGCCGCCTCCGATGCATTCGGCGGCCTCGGGCAGTTGCTGCCCCTGATCCTGATGTTCGTGGTGCTTTGGTTCCTGATGATCCGGCCGCAGATGAAGAAGGCCAAGGAGCACAAGGCGCTGATCGCGGCGCTGGCCAGGGGCGACGAAGTCGTCACCCAGGGCGGCCTCGTCGGCCGCATCACCAAGGTCGGCGAAAGCTACGTCTCGGTCGAGATCGCCGAAGGCACCGAAGTCGTCATCCAGAAGCCGTCCATCGGCCTGGTGTTGCCCAAGGGCACGCTGAAGTCGCTGTAATCACGCTCGAAGGCGGCCGCTGGCCGCCTTCATCGCATTCAGGAAGTCATGAATCGCTATCCCCTCTGGAAGTACATCATCGTCGCCGTCGCGGTGGTGCTGGGCTTCGTCTATACGCTGCCCAACTTCTTCGGCGAATCGCCGGCGGTGCAGGTTTCCAGCGCCAAGGCCACGCTCAAGGTGAACCAGAAGACGCAGGCCAGCGTCGAGGAAGCGCTGAAAGTCGCCGGCATCGCCCACAGCGGCATCCAGCTCGACTTCAACGGCGTCAAGACCCGCTTCAGTGATACCGACACCCAGTTGAAGGCCAGAGACATACTGGAAAAGGCCTTCAACCCCGATCCCGCCGACCCGCAGTACGTCGTCGCGCTGAACCTGCTGTCCGCCTCGCCGAAATGGCTGACCAGCCTGCGCGCGTTGCCGATGTACCTCGGCCTCGACCTGCGCGGCGGCGTCCATTTCCTGCTCCAGGTGGACATGAAGGGCGCGCTGACCAAGCGGCTCGACTCGACCTCGGCCGACCTGCGCACCGCGATGCGTGACAAGAACCTGCGCCACGCCGGCGTCGGCCGCGAAGGCGAGCGCATCGTCATCAGGTTCCGCGACGCCGAGACGCGCGACAAGGCGAAGAACACGATCGCCGACAGCCAGCCTGACCTGATTCTCGCCGAACAGGGCGACGCGTCCGAGCCGCGCCTCGTCGCCACGCTCAAGCCGGAGGCGATCAAGCGCCTGGGCGAGTTCGCGCTGAAGCAGAACATCACGACGCTGCACAACCGGATCAACGAGCTCGGCGTCGCCGAGCCGGTCATCCAGCAGCAGGGCGCCGACCGCATCGTCGTCCAGTTGCCCGGCGTGCAGGACACGGCCAAGGCCAAGGACATCCTCGGCCGCACGGCGACGCTCGAAGTCCGCATGGTCGACGACTCGCCCGGCGCCCTCGATGCCGCACTGGCCGGCAACCCGCCGTTCGGCACCGAGGTCTACAAGGAGCGCGGCGGCCAGCCGCTGCTGGTCAGGAAGCAGGTGGTGCTGACCGGCGACCGCCTGACCGACGCCCAGCCCGGCTTCGACAACCAGACGCAGGAACCGGCCGTGCACCTGACGCTCGACTCCGCCGGCGCCCGCATCTTCAAGGACATCACCCGCGACAACGTCGGCAAGCGCATGGCGATCCTGCTGATCGAGAAGGGCAAGGGCGAGGTCGTCACCGCACCGGTGATCCGTACCGAGATCGGCGGCGGCCGCGTGCAGATTTCCGGCCGCATGACGACCATGGAAGCCAACGACACCGCGCTGCTGCTGCGCGCCGGTGCGCTGGCGGCGCCGATGGACATCATCGAGGAACGCACGATCGGTCCCGTCGCTCGGCGCCGACAACATCAGGAAGGGCTTCAACTCGACGATGTGGGGCTTCGCCGCGATCGCGCTGTTCATGATCGTCTACTACCAGATGTTCGGCCTTGTCTCGGTACATCGCGCTCGCCTCCAACCTGCTCTTCCTCGTCGCCCTGCTGTCGCTGCTGCAGGCGACGCTGACCCTGCCCGGCATCGCCGCCATCGCGCTGACGCTGGGCATGGCGATCGACGCCAACGTGCTGATCAACGAACGCATCCGCGAGGAACTGCGCAACGGCATGCCGCCGCAGGCGGCGATCTCCGAAGGCTACGAGCGCGCCTTCGGCACCATCCTCGACTCCAACATCACGACGCTGATCGCCGGCCTGGCACTGCTCATCTTCGGCTCCGGCCCGATCCGCGGCTTCGCGGTGGTGCACTGCCTCGGCATCCTGACCTCGATCTTCTCGTCGGTGGTCGTCTCGCGCGCGCTGGTCAACCTGATCTACGGCCGCCGGAAGAAGCTGACCAAGGTCGCCATCGGCCAGATCTGGAAGCCCGGCGTCGCTCGCGGTCGAACAGCCAGAAACAAGGGTAATCGGCCATGGAATTTTTCCGCATCAAGAAGCGACATCCCCTTCATGCGCCATGCGCTGAAGTTCAACATCATTTCGCTGGTGACCTTCCTGCTCGCGGTGCTGTTCCTGCTCACCAAGGGCCTGCACCTTTCGGTCGAATTCACCGGCGGCACCCTGATCGAGACCCACTACGAGCAGGCGGCCGACCTCGAGAAGATCCGCGGCGCGCTTGGCAAGGCCGGCTTCAACGACTACTCGGTGCAGAACTTCGGCTCCTCGCAGGACGTCATGATCCGCCTGCCGCTCAAGGGCGACCAGAATACCGCCCAACTCGGCGAAGCGGTGATGAAATCGCTGGCTACCGAAGCGCCCGGCGCCGACCTTGCGCCGCGTCGAATTCGTCGGCCCGCAGGTCGGCAAGGAACTGGCCGAGAACGGGGCGATGGCACTTGTTGCTGGTCGTCATCGGCATCGTCATCTACCTCGCCTTCCGCTTCGAGTGGCGCTTCTCCGTCTCGGCGATCATTGCCAACCTGCACGACGTGATCATCATCCTCGGCTTCTTCGCCTTCTTCCAGTGGGAGTTCTCGCTGTCGGTGCTGGCCGCGGTCCTCGCCGTCCTCGGCTATTCGGTCAACGAGTCGGTCGTCGTCTTCGACCGGGTGCGCGAGACCTTCAAGAAGGTGCGCGGCCTGTCAACTCCCGAAGTACTCGACCACGCCATCACCAGCACCATCAGCCGGACCATCATCACCCACGGCAGCACCCAGATGATGGTCCTGTCGATGCTGATCTTCGGCGGCGAGACCCTGTACTACTTCGCGCTGGCGCTGACCATCGGCATCTGCTTCGGCATCTATTCGTCGGTGCTGGTCGCCAGCCCGCTGGTCATGTGGCTCGGCGTCTCGCGCGAGCAGTTCATCGCCAAGCAGAAGAAGGTCATCGAGGGTGCCAACGAGGAAGGCGCCGTCGTCTGACCGGTTGTTGCGGTCAACACGAGAAAGCCACCGATTTCCGGTGGCTTTCTGCTTTTTTCGGCCGGCGAAGTCGCTCAGCCGGCCAGCGCCTCCTTCTTGAGCCTGGCGCCGAAGAACTCGAGCGCGGTCCTGGTCTTCGCAGACTGGTCGGCACCGAGCGCGATGCCGTGGCGGGCCAGGTACTCCTTGAAATCGCCAATGACCTGGAAGGCTTCTTTCGGCAGGCACTTGGTGGAGACTTCCATGACGAGTGATGCATCAGGATAGATCCACACTTCCATGACAATGGGGCGATCGAAGTCCTTCGCCTTCGGGTAATGCTTGGACTTGAGCAGGAAGACGGGACCGAGGAGGACGAGCTTGTCCATCGTGACGCCCGCCGGCGCGTGCGCGTCATAGAAGGCGCGCTGTTCCCTGGAGAACAGCTTGCGCAAAGGCATCCCGCCCGAGGCCACGTCGAGTACCTCCTGGTTGGTGCACACGCCCTTGAACGAAGCCGAGCAGACGAACCCGCCCGGCATCGCATCCACCTCGATCTTGAAGGCACTCGAGCGACGCAGCTCCGGGTCGATCGTTTCGGGTTCGACCGGGCGCAGCTTGATGACCGTATCGCCGTCGCCGCCCTGGATACGCCGCGCGCGGACGACGATGCCGGCCTTGTTCAGGGCCAGATCGGGCGTATCGAAGAAAAATGCCTGCCGTGGCTGTGCCTCGACCGGGTCGAGTCCGATTTTCTTGACCGGCGCACTGCCGACGGGGACGGACAACTTCAGTTCAACGCTGGTCGCCCCCTTCACGAGCCTGAACATTTCGGTTACCTGCTCACCCGTAAGGGGTTTCGCCAGTGCGGGCTGGCGAGCCGTCCGAGCCCGCACGGGCTTTGCACTTGCAGCAGGTTTCGCGGTTGTTGTAGTTGTCTTGGTAACCATGGTCGATCTCCTTTGGATGAAAAAAAACAGTCTTGTTACCTAGCGCCTTCTTGATCAAGCATAGCGCCCCGTTCAGGCGTCGAAACGCTCGGCCAGCACACCGTGGCGCAGGCCGCGGTCGCTGACGGCGAAGCTGTCCTTGCCCAGCTTCTCCATGACCGTGCGGACGATGCAGGCGCCGGCCAGGATGACCTCCGCCCGCTTTGGCTGCAGGCCGACGATGGCGCGGCGGGCGTCGGCATCGAGCGACCGGTAGAGCTCGATCTGGCGATCGATCTCGGCGCGGTCGAGGACGCTGCCCTGCACGACCGCCGGGTCATAGGTGGCGAGACGATGGCTGACCGCGGTGATATTGGTGACCGCGCCGCCCATCGCGACCAGCGCATCGGGAACCGGGCGCCCGTCGATGCGCGCGAGGTCGGCCGCAATCGCCGCCATCGCTTCGCCCAGCACCTCGGGCGAAACGGCGCGGTCGAGCCCGTAGCGCTCGGTATACCGCACGGCGCCGACGTCGACGCTGAAGCGCTCGTCCACGCTGGCGTCGTGCCCGAAGGTGAACTGCGAACTGCCGCCGCCCGTGTCGAAGACGACGAGCGAGCCCTCGTTCAGGCCAAGGCCGGCCTTGGCGGCGACGTAGGCCAACCGGCCCTCCTCTTCGCCCGAGATCACCTCGATGCGGACGCCGGTGCGCGCCGCGATGGCGGCGACGACTTCGCTGCCGTTCGATGCGATGCGCAGGCCGGCCGTGCCGACGGCGGCAATCGCCCGCACGCCGTGCCGCCTGGCCTCGTCAACCATGCCAGCGATCGCCGCGGCGGTGCGCTCCAACGCGGCGGCGATGATGACGCCCTGCTGGGCGAGTCCCTCGCCGAGGCGGGTCATTTCCGCGCGATCGACAAGGGTCCGCCAGTTGCCGCCGACGTCGCGCTCGCCGATGTGGAACTTGATCGAATTGGTGCCGGCATCGATGACGGCGTAACGCTCCGCCTCGTCATCGATCAGGGCGGCCAATGCGCGCGGATAGCTGGTGTTCATGTAGCCGCCCAGGCCGAGTTCCCGGACGGCACGGATGACCCCTTCGGCATCGGTAGACTCGACGGCGATGGTGCGGGTGGGCTTGCCGTTCGCCACGACTTCGGACAGTTCGGCCGTGCAGCCGCCAACCGTGTAGCGGGTCCGCCGCTTGTGGACCTTCACCATGCGAATGGCACCGCCCGGCCTGGCGAAGTCTTCGCTGAATTCGTCGAGCGTGTAGCTGGCGCGGAGCGGAGTCGGGATCGGCAACCCGAGTGCTTCGAGCACCTTCTCCGCCTCGGCTGCCGGAAGCGGGAAGCCGGCCTTCATGACCGGCGTCCACTGCTCGAGGCCATCGGCATTGACCTCGCGCAGCACCTTGATGTCCATCAGCGCATCGCGGACCTTGACGTTGTCGCCGGCGCCGGAGAGCAGGTAGATCTCGTCGCTTTCCTGGACGCCATTCGGATCAAGCTGCGCCAGCCGCCCCTCCGCCTCGCCGAAGCGCTGGCCAAATGAACGCCATTCCCAGCGCGGTGTGATTTCAGCCATGACCTGTACTCCCCGAGAAAACTATTGACCCAGCCTCGCTGGTACCCGGGAATGGCACGCCGGGCAGACAACCAGCCATGAGGCATCCAGCTCCCATAAGTAACTCATGTTAGACCGGAATTTCGCATATTGCCAGACCCATCATCCCTGATGCCGATAGGCTATGCAGAAGAGTCCGCAGGGAGCAATATATGAACAACGAGCTTGCGACAAGCGGATGTCAGCATCACGAGGAGACCGGAAATGAAAGCCCGCACAGCGGAACCTTCCGAAGGTTGGGATCTCCTGAGGAATCCCCCCGAGTTTCTCGCTCGTCCTCGGCGGGCCGCTCTTCCAGCTTTTCCGGCGGGCGCACCTGACCGACGACGCGCTGATGATGGTACGCCAGCGCATCATCGTCATCGCGCTGTTGGCGTGGCTGCCGCTGCTGCTGCTCTCGGGGCTGGAAGGAAACCTGTGGGGCGGCAGCACGGGCGTGCCGTTCCTGTTCGACATCGAAACCCACGTCCGCTTCCTGGTGGCGCTGCCTCTGTTGATCGCCGCCGAACTGGTGGTGCACCGGCGCATGCGGCCCCTGCTGCAGCAGTTCCTCGAACGAAACATGATTCCCGCGAACGCCATGGCGCGTTTCGAGGCAGCCGTCGCTTCGGCGTTCCGCCTGCGCAATTCGGTGCTCGCCGAAGTGCTGCTGATCGCCTTCGTCTATGGAGTCGGCATCCTGGTCGTCTGGCGCCAGTACATCGCGCTCGACACGGCGACGTGGTACGCGACCCCGTCCGCCGCGGGTTCGCAGTTCTCGTTCGCCGGCATGTGGTACGCCTACCTGAGTGTGCCGATCTTCCAGTTCCTGTTGCTGCGCTGGTATTTTCGACTGTTCATCTGGGCACGTTTCCTCTGGCAGGTGTCGCGCATCGAGTTGAGCCTGGTTCCCACGCATCCCGATTGCCTCGGCGGCCTGGGTTTTATCTCCGCCCAGCTCTACGCCTTCAGTGTCCTCGCCGTGGCGCATGGTGCCCTGCTTGCCGGCAACCTGGCCAACCGAATCTTCTTCCTGGGGGCCGCCCTGCCGCAGTTCAAGGTCGAAATTGCCCTCGTGGTCATCCTGATGCTGTGCGTGATCCTCTGCCCGCTCCTGGTCTTTGCGCCCCAGCTTGCCCAGGCAAAGCGCACGGGTTCGCGCGAATACGGCACGCTGGCCGAGCGCTACGTGCGCGAATTCGATGCCAAATGGCTGCGCGGCGGCGCGCCGGCGGATGAGCCGCTCATCGGCAGCGCCGACATCCAGTCCCTCGCCGACATGGGCAACAGCTTCTCGGTCGTGCAGAACATGCGCATCGTGCCGATCAAGCGGGACGATATCCTGCGCCTTGTGGGCGCCACGCTGGCGCCGATCGTGCCGCTCGCGCTGACCATGATGTCGCTGGAAGAATTGCTGAAAAAGCTGATGGGGGTGTTGTTCTAGGCGGTGTGCAACACCTGCCGCACGCCCAACGCCGCGCCAGATACGCCAACCTTCGAGGTCACCACCACGGCTGGAACCAAGCAGCAGGGCGCGATGGCTCTCGTCCGCGCAATCACCCCGTAGACAGAAAACCAAATCCCAATTCAAGCCAACTGCTTGAATCGCAGAGGAAACTCGCCATTTGCGCGGCGGAACTTCAGGCTGGACGCGGCGGTCAACAAAAAAGCCGAGGCAAGCTGCCTCGGCTTTATGCTGGCTGATCGGTGAAGATCAGGCGGTCTTGCGGGCGCGCGGCGCGGCCTTCGGGGCGGCGACGTTGGCAGCCTTCAGCGTCGCTTCGGTGGCGGCGACGACATTCGCCTCGGTCACGTCGGCAACCTGCTTGACCGCCTTGTTGATGCCTTCGTAGGCGTCGCTGGCGACATTGATGGCCGATTTGACGGCGGCGACGGCGGCTTCGGAACCGGCCGGCGCGGCAGCGAGGGCCTGCTCGACCAGATCGGCGACGTTGGCGTTGGCGCTGGCGACCTGCGACTCGACTTCCTTGGCGATCTTGTCCTTGGTTTCACCCGCGATGGCCAGCACGTTGCGCGAGTAATCGACGCCCTTCTCGATCGCCGGCATGGCGAGTTCCTGCTGAACCTTGATGAAGGACTGAATGTCGGTGGTACCGAACAGCTTGCTGACGTTGGCGAAGGAGGCTTCGAACAGCGAGCGGGTGGCGCTCATGTTGAGGGCGACGAGGCTCTCGAAGCTGTCGAAAGCAGTCTTGGCGACGACGGTGGCGGACGCGAAACCGGCCTTGGCGAGATCCTGGGGCTGAGTGATCATGGTGAATTCTCCTAAGGTGCTTGGTTAAGGGGTTCGAGCTGCACGCCCAATCAAATTGCTGCGGTGCAACATACGGCGTATTCTACCTTCTCGGCCGCCACTGTCAAGCAATTTGTTGCAGCGCACCATTGGCGCCGGACAGCCGTTCGGAGAACTGTTTTAACCCGCGCAGCAGGTCTGCCGGGGCTTCAGGAAACGCCGGATTCGCGGTATCTTGTCGCCCTTCAGCGCGCAACGCTGCGCCGACTTCCCTGCCGCCAGATCATTGCCGAACATGAGTACCGACATCCCCGCCGACCATCTCGCCACGCTGGTGCCGCGCGACAGGCAACGGCAAGCCGCGCGCATGGCACAGGATGCCTTCGCCACGATCTTCCGCCTCACGTTCGCTGCCGACGCGAGCAAGCTCTCTGCCGTGCTGGCCGACCTCGACAGCCACTGCGACCGCTGGTGCCAGGCCGGCGCCGGGCCGAACGAGCAAGCGTTGCGCTGGGCGCTGCTGATTGGCGGCCTCGATCAATGGGGCCTCGCCTACAGCCAGGCTTTCGGACTCACCGCGATCCCGGCGCTGACGACTCTGCTTGGCGCGCTGCGCAACCGGCTCGACGCCACCGCCGATGCCCGCTTCCAGCAGTACTTCAAGCAGATCGAAGAGGTCGAGAGCGATGCGGTCGATTTCAAGATCGAGCTGCGCCGCAACATCCATCTCGCCCTCTGGCTGGCGATGACGGCATGCGACGACGAGGTGGAAGCGCAGCGCATCACACAGGCGCTGGGAAGCCTGATGCTGGCGCTCGCCCGCCGGATGCCCCAACTAGGCTGGCGCCTGCTCGCTGACGCGCTGGCCGGCATCCAGATCCGCCTGCTCGACGCGCCGGAAGGCTCCGGTAACCTGGCGCAGGAAAACACGCGCCAACTCTTCGCGGCGCTCCGCGCCAGCCTGCCGGCGGAGCAGTACCAAGCGATCCTGGCCGGATCCGGACAGGTTGTCCTCGCCTGGCAGCAGAGCCGGCGGCCGCACGCGCACTAGCTGCGGTTGACGGCCCGAACGGCCTATTTCCTGACGATCACCCCGCACGCCACGCGTGCGCCCGAGTTGCCGGTCGGCTGCGTCTTGAAGTCGTCCGGCGCGGCATGGACGATGACGCCGCGGCCGATGATGTCAGCCGCGCCCTCGCCCATCTGCACGGTATCGAGATAGGCGGTCAGCTTGGCGACGCCGCGCGCGTCGGCGATCAACTGCGGCATGTCGCCGGCGTGGTGTTCGGCGTGCTCCGGGTTGCCGTGCTGCTTGCCGCCGGGATTGAAGTGGCCGCCGGCACTCGTCGCGTCGGGCGCGCTGCAATCCCCCTTCTCGTGGATATGGAAGCCGTGCGCACCGGGCGCCAGGCCGCTGACCTCGGCGGTAACCAGCACCTTGTTGCCGCTGCGGGCGAAGGTGACCTTGCCGTTGGCCTGGCTGCCGGCGGTCGGTGCCAGCACCGCCTCGGCGCGCTCCGCCGAGGACACGCCCAGGCCGCCGAAACAGCCGGCCAGCAGGACAGCACAACTCGCGGCGCCGATCAGGTTGAACTTTTGCATTTTTGATGTCTCCACTTGTTGGAAATACCTCCAGTACCGATAATCGGCGGCCTCACCCGACAGCAGGTTCCATCCGGGTCCGAACATGATGCCTGAAGAGCGATGCACAACGAAACCCTGAGGCCGGAAGCGTCACCCGCGGGAACGGATGGTTCCAATCCGACCGTCGACAGCGCGCAACGTTCCCACGCGCCCGGTACGCTGGTCGACAAGTACGGACGCCGGATCAGCTACCTGCGCATGTCGATCACCGACCGCTGCGACTTCCGCTGCACCTACTGCATGGCCGAGGAAATGACTTTCCTGCCGCGCCACGAGGTCATGAGCCTGGAAGAATGCCTGCAGGTCGCGGCGGTTTTCGTCGGCCTCGGCGTCAGCAAGCTGCGCATCACCGGCGGCGAGCCGCTCGTGCGCAAGGACGCCTGTGGCTGATCGAGCGCCTCGGCGCCCTGCCCGGCCTCGACAACCTGGTCATGACCAGCAACGGCTCGCAACTCGACCGTTTTGCATCGGCGCTCAAGGCCGCGGGCGTCAGGCGCATCAACATCAGCCTCGACACGCTCAAGGGCGACCGCTTCAAGGCCATCACCCGGATCGGCGACCTCGCCAAGGTTCTTGCCGGCATCGCCGCCGCACGCGCCGCCGGCTTCGCCCGCACCAAGCTCAACACGGTCATGATGCGCGGCATCAACGACGACGAGTTTGCCGACCTCGTCCAGTTCGCGCTCGACAACGAACTCGACATTTCCTTCATCGAGGAAATGCCGCTCGGCGAGATTCTCGGGCGCAGCAACACCTACATCTCTTCCGAAGAAACCCGCGAGCGGCTGGCCGCCCGCTTCGACCTGATCCCGTTCGACCGAATCCTCCGGCGGCCCGGCGCGCTACTGGCGGATTCCCGGCGCGGAAACGCGGATCGGCTTCATCTCGCCGCACAGCCACAATTTCTGCGACACCTGCAACCGCGTCCGGATCACCGCCAAGGGCGAACTCTACCCCTGCCTCGGCCAGAACGACGCGGTTCACCTGCTCCCCATCCTGCGCCAGCATCCGGGCGAGGAGGCGCCGCTGCGCCAGGCGATCGTCGACAGCATGGGCATCAAGCCCTGGGGCCACGACTTCACGCAGCAGATGGAGGCGCCGAGTGTGGTGCGCTTCATGTCGATGACCGGCGGCTGATTTTTCGACCTTTCAAGCCGTTGACCGCAGACAGCGGCAACAAAAAGGCGACCCGCGGTCGCCTTTCATAATCGTTTGCAGACGCCAGATCAGGAGGCGCGCTGCGCCCGCTTGCGCTCGATCTCGGTCAGGTAGCGCTTGCGGATGCGGATCGACTTTGGCGTCAGCTCGACCAGTTCGTCTTCGGCGATGAACTCGACGGCCGCTTCCAGGCTGAGCTGGATCGGCGGCACCAGGCGCACCGCCTCGTCGGTGCCGGAGGCGCGCACGTTGGTCAGTTGCTTGCCCTTGATCGGATTGACGACGAGGTCGTTCTCGCGACTGTGGATGCCGATGATCATGCCCTCGTAGAGCTTCTCGCCGGGGTTGACGAACATGCGGCCGCGATCCTGCAACTTCCACAGCGCGTAGGCGACGGCATCGCCGTTGTCCTGCGAGACCAGCACGCCGTTGCGCCGCTCGGCGACACTGCCTTCCTTGATCGGCGCGTATTCGTCGAAGACGTGGCTCATCAGGCCGGTGCCGCGCGTCAGGTTCATGAATTCGCCCTGGAAGCCGATCAGCCCGCGCGCCGGAATGCGGTATTCGATGCGCACGCGGCCGCGACCGTCCGGCACCATGTCCTGCATGTCGCCCTTGCGCATGCCCAGGCTTTCCATGACACCACCCTGGTGCTGCTCCTCGACATCGACCGAGAGCATTTCGAATGGCTCGCACTCGACGCCGTTGATCGTCTTCTTGACCACGCGCGGCCGCCCGACGGCAAGCTCGAAACCTTCGCGGCGCATGTTTTCGAGCAGGATGCCGAGGTGCAGTTCGCCGCGCCCCGAAACGTCGAAAATATCGCTGTTCGGCGTGTCATGCACGCGCAGCGCCATGTTGGTCAGCAGTTCCTTGTGCAGGCGCTCGCGGATCTGGCGGCTGGTGACGAACTTGCCCTCGGTGCCGGCGAGCGGGCTGGTATTGACCATGAACTGCATCTCCAGCGTCGGCTCGTCGATCTTCAGCAGCGGCAGGGTCTCCGGGTTTTCCGGGTCGGTCACCGTACAGCCCAGCACGAGGTCCTCGATCCCGGTGATCTGCACGATGTTGCCCGCCTGCCCCTCGTCGAGCTCGACCTTGTTCAGGCCCATGTAGCCGAGAACCTGGCCGATCTTCGCCCGGATCGGCGTGCGCTCGTGCTCGGCGGCCTCTTCCTCGGTGCCGAACATGACCAGCACCTGCTGCCCGGGCCTCACCCGGCCGCGCTTGATGCGGCCGACGCCGATGCGGCCGACGTAGGACGAGTAATCGAGCGCCGATATCTGGAACTGCAGCGGCGCGTTGATGTCCGCGTCCGGCGCCGGCACGTGCGACAGCACGGTTTCGAACAGCGGCTTCATGTTGTCGCGCGGCGCGTCGAGTTGCAGCGCCGCCCAGCCGTTGAGGCCGGAGGCATAGACGATCGGAAAATCGAGTTGCTCGTCAGTCGCGCCCAGCTTGTCGAACAGGTCGAAGGTCAGGTTGATCGCGTTGTCGGGGTTGGCGCCGTCGCGGTCGACCTTGTTGACGACGACGATCGGCTTGAGGCCGAGGGCCAGCGCCTTCTTGGTCACGAAACGCGTCTGCGGCATCGGCCCTTCGACGGCATCGACCAGCAGCAGCACGCCATCGACCATGCCCAGCACGCGCTCGACCTCGCCGCCGAAGTCGGCGTGGCCCGGCGTGTCGACGATGTTGATATGAATCCCCGCGTATTCCACCGAGGTGTTCTTGGAGAGGATGGTGATGCCGCGCTCCTTCTCCAGGTCGTTGGAATCCATCACGCGCTCGTCAAGGTGCTGGTGGGCGGCGAAGGTGCCGGACTGGCGGAGCAATTGGTCGACCAGCGTGGTCTTGCCGTGGTCAACGTGGGCGATAATGGCGATGTTGCGGATTGGGCGGGCGGGCATGGGAAGGAATGGCCTGAAAAATCAAAGGCGTGATTCTACCACCCATGCTGCGCCGCAACATGCCAACAGCCCTTCCAGGCCTACTTATTCCGTATTTGACACAAGATTGTCGATGGCTCAGGATCGGCTTGGCACCGGCTTCCCGGAACGCGAGGAAGCGGGAAATGACATTGAATCACGGACAGGAGCGATTCCGGGTGCGTCTGGTGGCCACCGGGAGGGAGGAAGGTCGATGAAGAACTTTCTGGAGCTGGTCAGGGAAAATCTTGCCGACGTAAGGGAGATCATGCCCTGGGAGATGGCGGCCAGGCTCGCGAAAAATCCGGACCTGCTGATCATCGATGTCCGCGAGCCGCACGAATACGACGCCATGCACATCGCGGGATCGCTCAACGTGCCGCGCGGGATCCTCGAATCCGCCTGCGAATGGGAGTACGAGGAGACTGTCCCGGAACTGGTCGAGGCACGGGAGCGCGAGATCGCAGTGGTCTGCCGCTCGGGCTACCGCAGCGTACTGGCGGTGCACTCCATGCAGGTGCTCGGCTACACCAACGCGTTCTCCCTCAAGACCGGCATTCGCGGCTGGAAGGACAACGAGGAGTCCCTGGTAAACAAGAACGGGGCTGCGGTCGATCTGGACGACGCCGACGTCTATTTCACGCCGAACCTGCGTCCGGACCAGATGCGCCCCAAACCCTGAGGTCTTGCGCGCGCCCCGGCAGAATTCCGGGCAGGGCCAGTTGAGCGCTGGCCGCGAATAAAACCTCAGCCGCGAACGGCTTCGGCATGCAACTTGAGGCCGAGTGCGCCGACCACCTTGAGGACGGTGTCGAAACTCGGGGTTCCCTCCCCGGACAGCGCCCGGTAGAGGACTTCGCGGGACAGCCCGGCATCGCGGGCCACCAGCGCCATGCCTCGGGCCCGCGCGATATCGCCCAGCGCCCGGGCGACGAACCCGGCGTCGCCATCCGCCTCCATGAGGCAGGCTTCCAGGTAGGCCGCCATCTCTTCCGGCGTGCGCAGATGCTCGGCGACGTCGTAGCGGGTCGTGACCACCTTGCTCATGCGCGCGCTCCCTGGCTGCCGGTGCCAGCGGGCTGCGGCTTGCTGCTGCCGCCCACGAGCAGAACCAGGGTATCGTACCCGCTCTTGGTGACATACACCCGGTAACCGGCACCGTAGTCGATCCGCAACTCGGCGACTCCCTGCCCCAGCTGCCTCGCAACCCCGGCCTTGCCGGCGGCCAGGCGTTCGACGGCAACCTGGATGTGCGCCCGTGCCTGCATATCGTGCAGCCCGTCCAGCCACCGGGCAAATGCCTCTGTCTTGCGGATTTCAATCATGTGGCGAATGGTGCCACGTGGCCGGAGATTGTCAACGCTCGGCGCACGCTCGCCCCGGTTCGACCTTCGCGGGTTTCACTCCGCCTTGTTGCGCATGAAATCCGCCGTGTGGAAGAAGTTCGCCATCAGCCTGGCGCGGACAGCCCTCCTCGATGCCGACATCCTCCATCGCCAGCACCATGCAGGCGACCCACTGGTCGCGCTCGGCGACGCCGATTGCGAACGGCATGTGGCGGCCGCGCAGGCGCGGGTGGCCGAATTTCTCGACGAACAGGTCGGGGCCGCCCAGCCAGCCGGAAAGGAACATGTAGAGCTTGTCGCGCGAGTTGGTGAGGTCGGCCGGGTGCATCGCGCGGATGCCCTGGAACTGCGGCACGCTGTCCATCAGTTCGTAGAAGCGGTCGCACAAGCGGGCGACGGTGGCGTCGCCGCCGATCTGTTCGTAGGTGGTGGTTTCTTCCATGAGCGTTCCTGGTCTGACGGGTTGTCAGCCTTTACGCACGACGGCGGCGACCGCGTGGTGCCGTCGGCTTGCCGGCCGGACGTCCGGGCGGCTGGACGGCACGCGGGCTGATCGTGGCTTTGCGGATTTGGCCGGTTTTCGGCGGTTGACCGCGGGAGGACTCCACCGCCGGTGCCGGCCGGCTGCCAGGCCGGGATCAATTGCTTCTTGCCGTTGCCGATCAGGTCGGCGCGGCCCATTTCCTTCAGCGCCTCGCGCAGCAGCGGCCAGTTCTCGGCGTCGTGGTAGCGCAGGAAGGCCTTGTGCAGCTTGCGCTGGCGGCCGCTGCGCACGGCGCCGACGACTTCCCCGCCCTGCCGCTGACAGCTTGCTTCAGCGGATTCTTCTCGGTGTGGTACATGGTCGTCGCCAGCGCCATCGGCGTCGGCAGGAAGGTCTGCACCTGGTCGAGGCGGAAGTTGTTCTTCTTCAGCCACAGCGCCAGATTGAGCATGTCCTCGTCGGTGGTGCCCGGGTGGGCGGCGATGAAGTACGGGATCAGGTACTGCTCCTTGCCGGCCTCGCTCGAGAAGCGGTCGAACAGCTGCTTGAAGCGGTCGTAGGCGCCCATGCCCGGCTTCATCATCTTCGACAGCGGCCCTTCCTCGGTGTGTTCCGGGGCGATCTTGAGGTAGCCGCCGACGTGGTGCGTGACCAGTTCCTTGACGTATTCCGGGCGAGCGCACCGCCAGGTCGTAGCGCAGGCCGGAGCCGATCAGCACCTTCTTGACGCCGGGCAGCGCGCGCGCCTTGCGGTAGAGCGAGATCAGCGGCGCGTGGTCGGTGCCCAGGTTCTCGCAGATGTCCGGGATAGACGCAGGACAGGCGGCGGCAGGCCGACTCGATCTTCTCGTCCTTGCACTTCAGGCGGTACATGTTGGCGGTCGGCCCGCCGAGGTCGGAGATGATGCCGGTGAAGCCCGGCGTCTTGTCGCGGATTTCCTCGATCTCGCGCAGGATCGAGTCCTCCGAGCGGCTCTGGATGATGCGCCCCTCGTGCTCGGTGATCGAGCAGAAGGTGCAGCCGCCGAAGCAGCCGCGCATGATGTTGACCGAGAAGCGGATCATCTCGCAGGCCGGGATCTTCGCGTCGCCGTAGGCCGGGTGCGGGCGGCGGGCGTAGGGCAGGTCGTAGACGCTGGTCCATTTCCTCGGTGGTCAGCGGGATCGGCGGCGGGTTGAGCCAGACGTCGCGCTCGCCGTGCGCCTGGACCAGCGCGCGCGCATTGCCGGGGTTCGATTCGAGATGGAAGGTGCGCGAGGCGTGGGCGTAGAGCACCGGGTCGTCGCTGACCTGCTCGTAGGACGGCAGGCGGACGACGGTGTGGGCGCGCCGCTCCTTGAGCGCGGCCAGCCGTTCGGCACGCGAGACGATGCGCACCGCGTGCTCGCCGGGGGCTGCTGCGGTCGAACGGTCCGGAAGGGCCCATTTCCATGGCGTAGGGGTCGGCGTGCCTGACCAGCGGCCCCGGCGTATCGACCGAGGTCGAATCCATTGCCTCCCAGTCGTCGCTCGGCAGCCAGCCGCGCGGCACCATGAAGGCGGTGCCGCGCAGGTCGCGGATCTCGCCAATTTTCTCGCCCGTGCCAGCCGGTGCGCCAGTTCGACGATGGCGCGTTCGGCGTTGCCGAAGACCAGCAGGTCGGCCTTGGAATCCGGCAGCACCGAGCGGCGCACCTTGTCCGACCAGTAGTCGTAATGGGCGATGCGGCGCAGGCTGGCTTCGATCGAGCCGATCACCACGTTGCTGCCGGGGAAGGCCTCGCGGCAGCGCTGGGCATAGACGGTGACGGCGCGGTCCGGCCGCTTGTTGGCCTCGGCGTTGGGCGTGTAGGCGTCGTCGGAGCGGATCTTGCGGTCGGCGGTGTAGCGGTTGACCATCGAATCCATGTTGCCGGCGGTGACGCCGAAGAACAGGTTCGGGCTTGCCCAGTCTCCTGAAGTCGGCGGCGGAATTCCAGTCGGGCTGGCTGATGATGCCGACGCGGAAGCCCTGCGCCTCGAGCAGGCGCCCGATCAGCGCCATGCCGAAGCTGGGATGGTCGATGTAGGCGTCGCCGGTGACGAGAATGATGTCGCACGAATCCCAGCCCAGCGCGTCCATTTCGGCACGCGACATGGGCAGGAAAGGCGCCGGGCCGAAGCGCTGCGCCCAGAACTTGCGGTGGCCGAAGAGCGGTTTCACCGCCGGTCGAGTGGAATCCATGCGCCATTCTACCCGAGGCGCTGGTCCCGCCCGGCATGAGCCGCCGCTGGAACCCGGCGCGCGCCTCAGGCGCCGGCGCGCAGCGCCAGCAGCGGCGGTGTCGCGAGCAGGCGCCGTACCGCGAGCCAGCCGACGCCGACCGACAGCACGGCGCCACCAGCACTCGCCAGCGGGAAGATCCAGACGGGGACCGGCAACTGGAGCTGGAACACCTCGCGCGCCAGGATCTGGCCAACCAGCACGGCCCCGGCCGCCGCGATCAGGCCAGCAATGCCGCCGACGACGGCCAGTTCGACGAGCAGCGACTGGCGCAACTGGCGACGTCCGGCGCCGAGCGCACGCAGCACCGCGAGTTCGTAGCGGCGTTCGTCGAAAGCGGCGAGCAGCGCCGAGACCAGCACAATCGCGCCGGCCGCCAGGGTGAACAGGAAAATGAACTGGATGGCGCTCGCCACCTGGCCCACAATCGCCCGGATCTGGGCGAGGATGGCGCCGACGTCGACCAGCGTCAGGTTGGGGAAGCGACCGATCAGGGCGCGCGCCAGCTCCGCCTGGTCGGCGCGCAGGTGAAAGCTGGTGATATAGCTGACCGGCGTGTCGTCGAGCACGCCGGGCGGCGTCAGCACGAAGAAATTGACGCGCATCGAATCCCAATCGAGCCGGCGCAGGCTGGTGACGCGCACGCGCACCTGCTGGCCGGCGACGGTGAACAGCAGTTCGTCACCGAGCACGATGCCGAGCGTCTTCGCCAGCCCCTCCTCGATCGAGGCGACGCCCTCGCCGACGTCGGCGGCGGTGAACCAGTTCCCGGCGGTGACGCGGTTGCCCGGCGGCAGCTCCGCCCGCCAGGAGAGGTTGAACTCGCGCTCGATCAGGCGCTGCGCCCGCTCGTCATCGGGATAGCTGGCGGCGCTGACCACCTGCTCGCCGATGCGCAGCAGCCGCCCGCGCACCATCGGTGCCAGTTCGGCCGCAACGCCACCAGCCGCGAGCAGGTCGCGCACTGCCTGGCGCTGCTCGGGCTGGATGTTGATGACGAAGCGGTTCGGCGCGTCGGCCGGCGTCGCCTGCTGCCAGACATCGATCAGTTCGCCACGGGTCACGGTCAGCAGCAGCATCGCCATCAGGCCGAGCGCCAGGCCGACGATCTGCAACGTGCTCGCGGCGGCATGCCGCTCGAGGTTCGCAAGCCCGCGCCGCCAGCCAAAGCCAACGCCGCGCAGGCTGGCCGCCGCGCGCACGCACAGGCGCGCGATCAGCCAGAAGACGACGAGCGCCGCGGCAAAGCCGCCAATCACCCAGGCGCCGAGGTTCGCATCACCGGCGACGACGAGCATCAGCCCGGCCAGCACGGCGATCCCGAGCGCGTAGCCGCCGACCAGGAAGGGTCGCGGCGGGCCGAGTTCCCGGCGCAGCACGCGCAGGGTCGGCACCTTGCTCAGTTGCAGCAGCGGCGGCAGGGCAAAGCCGAAGAGCAGCACGGCGGCGATCGCGGCGCCCTCGGCGGGGGCGGCCCAGCCCGGCGCCGGCAGGCGGATGGCGAGCAGGTCACCGAGCCAGGAGAGCAGCGCGAAATGGGCGACGTAACCAGCCGCGCAGCCGAGCGCGGCAGCGAGCAGGGTCATCCAGGCGAACAGCGCCACATGCAGCCGGATCAGGCCAGCCTGCGTGATGCCCAGGCAGCGCATCACGGCGCAGGCATCGAGATGGCGCTGCATGTAGCGGTGGGCCGCCTGGGCAACCGCGACCGCGGCGAGAACCACGGTCGAACAGCGTGGCGAGGCCGAGAAAGCGCTGCGCCCGGTCAAGGGCGCCGCGAATTTCGGGGCGCGCGTTGGCGGCGTCCTCGAGTCGCTCGCCGCGGCCGAGACGCGGTTCGACCCAGGTGCGGAAGCCGGCGACGGCGCGGGCCTCGCCGGCCACCATCAGCCGGTAAGTGACGCGCGACCCGGTCTGGACGAGGCCGGTCGCCGGCAGGTCGTCGAGGTGCATCAGCAGGCGCGGGGCCAGGCTGAAGAAATTGATGCCGCGATCGGGTTCGAAAGTCAGGACTGCGGCCACCGGCAGGCTCTGCCCGCCGAGTTGCACGGCCTGCCCGGGACCTGAATCGAGCGCGGCGGCGAGGCGCTCGTCGAGCCAGACGGTTCCCGCTCCCGGCCCGCCGGCAACCGGCCGGCCCGGTTCGCCCGCCAGTTTGCTGGCCGCGAGCTGGCCGCGCAGCGGATAATTGCTGCTCGCCGCCTTGACGTCGGCAAGCTGGATGCGGCCACCGGCCATGACCATGCTCGGGAAGAGCACCGCATCGGCGGTCAGCAGCCCGCGCGCGACCGCCTCGGCGCGTATCGCCGCCGGCCACGGGTGATCGGCGACGAGCACCAGGTCGCCGCCGAGCAACTGGTGCGCCTCCTGCTCCAGCGCGCGATGCACGCGGTCGGTGAAGAAACCGACGGTGGTCACCGCCAGCACGGCGATGACGAGGGCCGCGAGCAGCAGGCGCAACTCGCCCGAGCGCAGTTCCCGGCCGAGCAGGCGCCAGGCCAGCCCGGTCATTTCAGGGCCAACCAGCGCGCCCGGAAGTCGGCGGGTGCCAGCGCGCGCCCGTGCAGCCAGCCCTGCAGTTGATGGCAGCCCTCGGCATTGAGAAACGTCGCCTGCTCAAGGGTCTCGACGCCCTCGGCGACGACCTCGAAGTCGAGGCTGCGGGCGAGCGCCATGACCGACTTGATGATTGCCTCGTCCTCGGGATTGCAGCCGATCCCGGTGACGAACGAGCGGTCGATCTTGAGCTGCTGCACCGGCAGCATCTTGAGGTAGCTGAGCGACGAGTAGCCGGTGCCGAAGTCGTCGAGCGCCAGGCTGATGCCGATCCGGCGCAGCCGGTCGAGCAGCGTGAAGGCGTCTTCGACCGCCATCACCACCGACTCGGTGATTTCCAGCTTCAGGCGTGACGGCTCGATGCCGGTCTCGGTGAGGATCTGCTGCAGCATGTCGACGAAATCCGGGCGCTCGAGCTGCTTGACCGAGAGGTTGACCGACACCTGCGGCAGATCGAAGCCGCCGGCCTGCCAGCGCATCACCTGGCGGCAGGTTTCGCGCAGCACCCAGGCGCCGAGCGGGATGATGAGCCCCGATTCCTCGGCCAACGGAATGAAGCGCGACGGCGGCACACTGCCCAGTTCCGGATTGTCCCAGCGGATCAGCGCCTCGGCGCCGACAAGCCGGCCGCTGCATGCCTCGACCTGCGGCTGCAGGTGCACGGACATCTCGCCGAACTCGAGCGCCCGGCGCAGCAGCGTTTCGATGCGGATCTTCTCCAGCGCGTCGCGCGTCATTTCCGGCGTGTAGAAGTGGAAATGGCCGCGCCCCATCGCCTTGGCCCGGAACATCGCCGTGTCGGCGTTGCGCAACAGGTCGCCGACCGAATCCCCGTCGTTGGGAAAGACGCTGATGCCGACCGAGGCCGACAGGAAGAGATCGTGCGTGCCGATGCGGAACGACGAATCGAAGGCGGCGATCACCTCGCGCGCCAGCATCGCCACTTCCTCGTCGGTGCGCACCGCTTCCATCACGCAGATGAATTCGTCGCCACCGAGCCGGGCGAGCATGTCGATCAGCCGGACATGCTCGCAGAGGCCGGCGGCGACGGCGATCAGCAACTCGTCGCCGACGACGTGGCCGAGCGAGTCATTGACCTGCTTGAACTGGTCGAGATCGATGAACAACACCGCCAGCCGGTGGTTCTTGCGCGCCGCGTCGGCCAGGCTGGCCTCCATCCGCTCGATGAAGTAGCGGCGGTTGGCGAGCCCGGTCAGGGGATCGTGATAGGCGAGATAGTTCAGCTTGCTTTCGGCCTGGCGGCGCTCGCCGATTTCGGCGACGAGCTGGGTGTTGGCGCGCCGGAGCTCCTCGGTGCGCGCATCGACCTGTATTTCGAGCGTGTTGCGCGCCGCCTCGATGCGCTCGGCCTGATCGTGCAGGATCCCTTGCGCCCGTCGCACGACGAGAAACTGCATCAGGTAGAGCAGCGAAAAGATCGCGATGACGACCGCCGTCACCATCCACATGGTGTTGCGGAACGACGCCATGAACGGCGTCACGTCCTGGTAGAGCTCGAACACCCCCTCGACGGCGGTCCCCTCCCCGGCGATCGGGATGTGGCTGGCGAGCAGGTCGATATTCGAGCGCGCTCCTTCGAAGGTATCCATCGCGTCAAGGTGGCTCAGGTCGCTGATGACGGTGCCGCCGAGGGCGGACTTGAACCCCGGGTTGTCGAGGCGGCTCTCGCCGATCTGCGCCGGATCGGTGGAAAAGATCGTCACCCCCAGCCGGTTGTAGATCTTGACCTTGACCACCGCCGTGCCCTGCATCAGCGCAATGACGCTTTCGCGCATCCGGTGCGACTCGCCGGAGTCGCGCAGCATCGACGCGTCGCGGCCGACCGCCGACGCCATCAGCTCGTCGAGCGGCTCGCCGAGCGCATTGCGGAACACCTGCGCCATCGCCAGGTTGCGATCCTCGGCCAGCGCGCTCATCTGGCGCACCGAAACCTCGCGATACATCACACCGAGCAGGCCGGCGGCCAGCCCGATCAGGATCAGGCTCAAGGTCGAGAAATAGCGGGAAAGGTTGAACATCTTGTCGCCAGCCAGCTTAGTCCAACTCGCGCATCCTCGCCACCGCCTCCTCGACGCGGCGGACCGCGATCACCTCGATGCCGGCGATCGGCTGCTTCGGGCGGTTGGCTGCGGGAATCAGCGCGCGCGTGAAGCCGAGCTTGGCTGCCTCCTTGAGACGCTCCTGCCCACGCGGCGCCGGGCGGATTTCGCCGGCCAATCCAACTTCACCAAACACTACAAGTTTCTCCGGCAACGCTTTGTTTTTCAACGATGAAACAATCGCCAGCAAAACCGCCAGGTCGGCTGCCGGCTCGCCGATGCGGACACCGCCGACGGCGTTGACGAAGACATCCTGGTCGAAGCAGACGATCCCGGCATGGCGATGGAGGACGGCCAGCAGCATCGCCAGGCGCTGCGCGTCGAGGCCGACAGTCAGGCGCCGCGGGTTGCCGTGCGCGGCGTCGACCAGTGCCTGGATCTCGACCAGCAGCGGCCGCGTCCCCTCCTGCGTCACCAGCACGCACGAGCCGGCGACCTCCTGGCCGTGCTGCGACAGGAACAGCGCCGACGGGTTGTTGACGCCCTTCAGCCCCCTGTCGGTCATCGCGAAGACGCCGAGTTCGTTGACCGCCCCGAAGCGGTTCTTGACCGCGCGCACCAGACGGAAGCTCGAATGCGTGTCGCCCTCGAAATAGAGGACAGTATCGACGATGTGCTCGAGCACGCGCGGGCCGGCGAGCGCACCCTCCTTGGTCACGTGGCCGACGAGGATGACGGTGATTCCAGACTGCTTGGCCAGCCGCGTCAGTTGCGCCGCGCATTCGCGCACCTGGGCGACCGAGCCGGGGGCGCTGGAAAGCTGGTCCGACCACATCGTCTGGATCGAGTCGATCACCGCGACCTGCGGCCGTTCCCCCTGCAGGGTCGCGACGATGCGTTCCAGGTTGATCTCGGCCATCAGATGCAGCGCGCGCGTCTCCAGCCCGAGGCGGCGGGCGCGCAGCGCCACCTGCTCGCCCGATTCCTCGCCGCTGACGTAGAGCACCTTGCAGCCCGCCGAGAGCAGCGCCAGCGCCTGCAGCAGCAGCGTGCTCTTGCCGATGCCGGGGTCGCCGCCGATCAGCACGACGCCGCCCGCGACCAGGCCGCCACCGAGGGCGCGGTCGAGCTCGCCGATGCCGGTCGCCAGGCGATCCTCCTCGCACGCCTCGATCTCCGACAGATTCTGCACCCGCGCCACCGGCGCCAGCGATTCGAAGCGGTGGCCGCCGGCCTTCTCGGCGACGCTCTCGACCAGCGTGTTCCATTCCCCGCAGCCGGGGCACTGGCCCTGCCATTTGGGGCTGCTGGCGCCGCATTCGGTGCAGCAGTAGATCGACTTGCTCTTTGCCATAGACGGAGGATACACCAGCGCGTCCGGGCAGCCGCGCGGCAAACCGGCCGGCAGCCGGCGTTAGGCGACGAAACTGACCGGGACGCGCGGCGCCAGCGCGCAGAACAGCTCGTAGGCGATCGTACCTGCCGCCGCCGCGACTTCATCGGCTGGCACGTAGCCGGCGGCGCCGGCGCCCCACAGCGTCACCGGCGCGCCGATGCCGGCCTGCGGAATGGCGGTCAGGTCGCAGGCCAGCATGTCCATCGACACGCGGCCGACGGTCCGCGTCGCCTGCCCGAGGACCGCGATCGGCGTGCCGCTCGGCGCATGCCGCGGGTAGCCGTCGGCGTAGCCGCAGGCGACGACGCCGATGCGCATCGGCCGTGCGGCGACGAAGGTGCCGCCATAGCCGACGCGCGCGCCGGCGGCGATTTCCTGGACGCCGATGATCGCGCTTTCCAGCGCCATCACCGGGTGCAGCCCGAGACTTTCGGCGCTCGCGTCGGCGAACGGGCTGGAACCGTAAAGCATGATGCCCGGCCGCACCCAGTCGGCGTGCGTCTGCGGATGGCGCAGCACGGCCGCCGAATTGGCCAGGCTCACCGGGCCCGCCCAGTCCCCGGCCATCTCCCGAAAGCGCGCGAGTTGCTCGGCGACGCCCCGCTCGCCGTCGGCGTCGGCGAAGTGGGTCATCAGGGTCAGCGCGACGCCGGGCCGGCCGGCGAGCATTTCGCGTGACCGGCGCAGGTTGACCGCAGCTCATCCCCAGGCGGTTCATGCCGGTGTTGAGCTTGAGGTGGATCGCCAGCGGCGCCTCGGCGGGCACGGCGGCGAGCAGCATGTCGAGCTGTTCCCGGCAGTGCACGATGGTATCCAGCCGGTACTCGGCGACGGCCCGCGCGTCGCCGGCCGAGAAGATGCCTTCGAGCAGCAGGATCGGTTGCGTCACCCCGGCCGCGCGCAGCGCCACCGCGTTTTCGCATTCGAGGACAGCGAAGCCGTCGGCCTCGCCGCGGAGCGTCTCGACCGCCCGCCATTGCCCGTGCCCGTAGGCGTCGGCCTTGATCACCGCCCACGCCCGTGCCGCCGGCGCCAGGCGGCGGGCCAGACGATAGTTGGCAAGCAGCGCGCTACGCGAGATGCGCGCGCGGATGGGCCGCGAGACGGTCATGGCGCCAAGTCTCCCAGTTTCTGCGCGGCAAAGCGGGTGAAGGTCGCCACCACGCGCGAGCGGAAACGGTCTGCCGGTTGCACCAGATAGAGGCTGCGCCGCAGCGGCGGATGCAGCGGAACGGCGGCCAGCGTCCCGAGCCGGATTTCCTTGTTGACGGCAGCGCGCGAGACGATGGCGAAGCCGAGTCCGGTGGCGACGACGCCCTTGAGCGCCTCAGGGCTGCCCAGTTCCATCTGCGTCTTGAGGTTCTCGGGCGCCACCCGGTGCGTGCGGAAATAGGTATCGCTGACCTCGCGCGTTCCCGAACCCGGTTCGCGCGAGATGTATTCGTAATCGACCAGCGCCTTCGCCGCAACCCTCGCCAGGCGGGCGAGCGGATGCCCGGTGGCGCAGATGACGACCAGCTCGTCCTCGCAGCAGACCTCGCTGGCGAGGCCCGGCAACTTGGCCGGCGCCGCGACCAGGCCGACATCGAGCGTATGTTCGGCGACCCGGCTCTCGATGCTCTCCGAATTGGCGACGATCAGACGCGCCCGCACCTGCGGGTACTGTGCGTTGAACTCGCCGAGCACCTGCGGCAGCATGAACTCGGCGATCGTCGTGCTCGCCCCGACGAGCAGCGGCCCGCGCATTTCTCCGGTCATTTCCGCCAGGCGCGTGTCCATCTCGTCGGACAGCGCCAGGATCTTCCCGGCGTAAGCCAGCACCAGCTCGCCGGCCGGCGTCAGGGCGATACTGCCGTGCCGGCGCTCGAACAGGCGGGTGGCGCACTGGTCCTCGAGCTGCTTGATCTGGAAGGTCACCGCCGGCTGGCTCATGAAAAGGGCGTCCGCCGCCCGGGTGAAGCTCAGATGCCGGGCGACCGCATGAAAGACCTGCAAGCGCCGGTCGGCCATTTCTCGTTCCTCCTCGTTGATCGCGGTCGCTATTCAATCACATCGGAGCGAGCGCTGGCCACAGGAAGACGCGGCACCGCCTGAAAATGCCGCCCGGGCGGGCGTCGACCGCGCCAGCCCGCGGCTGTCAGCGGCTGGCCTCGCCGGATTCCGTGGTATAAACTGGCCAAAACCATAACGAGACAGAGCGCAAGTGCCTTTCGGCTTCTACATCATCATGGCGGCGCAGTTCTTTTCCGCGCTCGCCGACAACGCCCTGCTGATTGCCGCCATCGCCGTCCTGCGCGAGATGCAGTCGCCGTCCGAATACGAGCCGCTGCTCAAGACCTTCTTCACCGTCTCGTACGTCGTCCTCGCCGCCTTCGTCGGCGCCTTCGCCGACTCGATGCCGAAGGGGCGGGTGATGTTGATCAGCAACGCGATCAAGATCGCCGGCTGCTCGCTGATGTTCTTCGACGTTCATCCCCTCGCCGCCTACGCCGTCGTCGGCCTCGGCGCCGCCGCCTACTCGCCGGCCAAGTACGGCATCCTCACCGAATACCTGCCGCACCGGCTGCTGGTCGTCGCCAACGGCTGGATCGAGGGCCTCACCGTCGGTGCCATCATCCTCGGCGTTGTCGTCGGCGGCATGCTGATCAAGCCGGACATCGCGCAGACGCTGCTGGCGTTCGATTTCCCGCTGATCGACACCGGCATCGACACCGTCAGCGAGATGTCGATCGCCATCGTCGGCGGCTTCTACCTGATCGCCTCGATCTTCAACCTCTACGTGCCGGACACCGGGGTCGACCACAAGCCGCTCAAGAAGAACCCGGTTTACCTGATCCATGAATTCAACCACTGCCTGATGCTGCTCTGGCGCGACCGTCTCGGCCAGATCTCGCTGGCCGTGACGACGCTGTTCTGGGGCGCCGGCGCGACGCTCCAGTTCATCGTCATCAAGTGGTCGGAAGTGGCGCTCGGCCTGGACCTGTCGAAGTCGTCGATGCTGCAGGGCGTCGTCGCCGTCGGCGTCGCCATCGGTGCCGTCGGCGCCGCCCGGGTCATCACGCTGCGCAAGTCGGTGCGGGTGATCCCGCTCGGCATCGCGATGGGCATCATCGTGCTGGCGATGAACTTCGTCACCGGACTCTGGCTGGCGGTGCCACTGCTGATCCTGATCGGCGCATTGTCGGGATTCTTCGTCGTGCCGATGAATGCCCTGCTCCAGCACCGTGGCCACATCCTGATGGGCGCCGGCCACTCGATCGCGGTGCAGAACTTCAACGAGAACCTGTCGATCCTGGTCATGACCGGCCTCTACTTCGTGATGATCCGCAGCGACGTGTCGATCTACTGGATCGTCACCCTCTTCGGCCTCTTCGTCAGCGCGCTGATGTACCTTATCCGCCAGCGCCATCTCGCCAATCAGCGCGAGCAGGACGACGTCTGCCACCTCGACGACACCAGCGCCCACTGACCGGCGCGGCCGGCTTAGACCGTTCCCGTACCCTTGGCCAGTGCCTCGCGCAGGCAGCGCCGGGCGAACAGCAGGTCCTCCCAGGCCTTGGCCTTCTCCGGCAGGTTGCGCAACAGATAGGCCGGGTGGTAGGTGACGACGACCGGAATACCCTGGTATTCGAAGCGCCTGCCGCGCAGCGAGGCCAGCGACTTGTCGTCGTGCAGCACCGAGTGCACCGCCGCCTTGCCGAGCAGCACGATGATCTTGGGCGCCAGCAGTTCGATCTGCCGCTCCAGCCACGGGCGGCAGGCGGCGATCTCGGCCGCTTCCGGCGTACGGTTGCCGGGCGGCCGGCACTTGACCGCGTTGCCGATGTAGAACCTTGTCCCCGCGCGTCAGGTCGAGCGCTGCCAGCATGTTGTCGAGCAGCTTGCCGGCCTGGCCGACGAAGGGCTCGCCGCGGGCGTCCTCCTCCGCTCCCGGTCCCTCGCCGACGAACAGCCAGTCCGGCGCGCGATCGCCGACACCGAGCACCGCCTGGCGACGCTGCTCGCATAGCCCGCAGGCGCGGCAGGCAGCGACGGCGGCCGCCAATTCCGGCCATTCCAGGGCGTCGACCGCAACCGGCGCCGACACCAGCGCCTCCTCCGCCGTGACAGCGAAAGGCGCCGGGGCTGCCGCGGCGCCGGCCGCGTCGCCGAGCGCTCCAGCAGGTGGCTCGCGCAGCCGCCAGATGGGCGTGATGCCCATCTCGGCCAGCATCTGTTCACGGCTCAGGGTCATGCCAGTTCCTTGGCGAAGATCAGCGCGTCCTCGCGCCCGGCGGCCGCCGGGTAATATCCCGGCCGCACGGCGATCTGCGCGAAGCCGGAGCGGTGGTAGAAATCGGTGGCGCCCCGGTTGGAGCGCCGCACCTCGAGCAGCAGGCGGCGTGCGCCGCCGGCGCGCGCGTCGGCGCTGACCTGTGCCAGCAGCGCGCTGCCCAGTCCCTGCCGCTGGCAGCGGCGGGCAATGCCGATGGCGAGCAGGTGCGCCTCGTCGAGCACCGTCATGACCACCGCAAAGCCGGCGAGATCGCCATCGATGCGGACGACGTACGACGCATGCCCGGCCGCCAGTGAATCGGCGAAATTGCCACGCGACCACGGGAATTCCTGGAGCGAACCTTCCAGCGCGGCAACGGCGTCGAGATCATCGGCGGTCAGCGGCGCGATCGCCTGGGCCAAAGCGACCGCGGTCACGCCCTGCCCCCCTCGCCAAGACGTTCGCCGATGGTCTTGGCCACCTTGTCGCGGACGTAGAGCGGCGCCGCCAGCGCCGGATCGACGCCCTCGCCGCGGGCCAGCGCGGCAGCGGCAATGGCGGCGATCGCCGCCGCGCCGGGCAGGATGTCGGCGCGCACCGGCACCCCAGCAGCGCCCAGCCTCGCCGCCAGCAGCGGGTAAGCAGCGGGCGCGTTGCCGCAGGCAAGCCAGTCTGCCTCGGCCGGCAGGTGCACATCCGCCGGCACCGCGACGCGGATTTCGCCGTCGAGTTCGTATTCGCCGTCATCGGCGCGCCGGCGCCAGGCGCCGACATAGACCTCGCCCATGCGCGCGTCGAGCAGCGCCAGCACCCGCGGCGCGCCGGTCGCCGCCGCCATCGCCGCGAGCCCGCTCACCGGCACGACCGGCAGCCCGGCCGCTACCGCCAAGCCCTGCGCCACCCCGCAGGCGACGCGCAGGCCGGTGAAGGCGCCCGGACCGGCGCCGAAGGCGATGCCGTCGAGCTGGGCGAAGCCGAGGCCGGCGGCGCGCATCAGGTCGCGCACCAGCGGCAGCAGCGTCTGCGAATGCGGTACTCCCGCGGGGCAGACACGCTCGCTCACCACGCCGTCCTGCCAAAGGGCGCAGGAGCCGCGGTCGGTGGAAGTCTCGAGGGCCAGGAGGTTCATCCCCGGCATTTTACCGGACCAGCGTCAGACAATCCCGGCTCAGGCAAGCACAAGATCAAGCGGATCCGCGATGGCCGTCCGGCAGACGACCCGCGCCCTGCGCCTGCGGCGCGCCAACGGCCCCTGCGAACAGCCCGCTCATGGCCGCCCGCCCCGGTAGCCGCCGCCGGGACCGCGCGATCCCGGGCCGTAGCCACCACCGTACCCGCCGCCGGACTCATCGCGCCGGCCGCGCATCTCCTCGCGCAGGCGCTGGCGGTCTTCCGGCGGCATCTGCTGCCAGCGCTGGCGGTCCTGCGGCGGCATCTGCTGCCAGCGTTCGCGGCGCCCGTCGGGAAGGCGCTGGCGTTCGTCAGGCGGCATCTGCTGCCAGTGCTCGCGCATTTCCTGCCGCATCAGCCGGCGCTGGTCCGGCGGCAACTGTGCCACCACCAGCGGCTCGGCCCCGGCCTCGCGGCGGAACTCGGCGCGCGCCATGCTACCGGCCGCCAGCAGCGTCGCCGCAACGAGCAACGCAACCAAGGGACGCGCCACGCGCATGACCGATACTTCTTCTTCCATCATGGCAGCCATTGTGCATCGCCCCGGTGGCGCCACCGCGCGCTGCGAACGCCCGCTTTGTAACAACTTGTTTCGACGATCGCCGCGGCAAAAGCTTGTTACCATTCGAACCATGCCGCCGGCCGCCGCCGGTCTACCCTTCATGCCATGAACCAGAGACAACACCGCCTCCTCGTCGTCGACGACGACAGCCGCCTGCGCGACTTGCTGATCCGCTACCTCGGCGAACAGGGCTTCGACGTCAAGGGCGTCGCCGATGCCGCGCAGATGGAGCGGGCGCGGACCCGCGAGCATTTCGACCTGATCGTCCTCGACCTGATGCTCCCCGGCGAGGACGGCCTGTCGATCTGCCGCCGCCTGCGCGGCACCGGCGACATGACGCCGATCGTCATGCTGACCGCCAAGGGCGACGAGGTCGACCGCATCGTCGGCCTCGAAATGGGCGCCGACGACTACCTGCCCAAGCCGTTCAACCCGCGCGAACTGCTCGCCCGCATGCACGCCGTGCTGCGCCGCCAGGGCAGCACGCCGCCCGGGGCGCCGGAGACGGGCGAGGAAACGGTCCGCTTCGGCAACGTCGAGGTCGATCTCGCCGCCGCGCAGCCTCAAGCGCGGCGGCGAAACCCTGGCGCTGACGACCGGCGAGTTCGCCGTGCTCAAGGTGCTGCTGCAGCACCCGCGCCAGCCGCTGTCGCGCGACAAGCTGATGGAGCTCGCCCGCGGCCGCGAGCAGGGCCCGTTCGACCGCGCCATCGACGTGCAGGTGTCGCGCCTGCGCAAGCTGGTCGAGCACGACCCGGCGCAACCGCGCTACCTGCAGACCGTCTGGGGCTTCGGCTACGTCTTCGTGCCCGACGGCGCCGAGGAGCGATGATCCCGCGCACCCTGCTCGGGCGCACCTTCCTGCTGCTGGCAGCGCTCGTCGTCCTGACGACGGCCGCCTGGTTGAGTCTGTTCCGCTACCTCGAGGCCGAGCCGCGGGCGCGCGAGACCGCGCAACTGGCGGCATCCGCGGTCAACCTGATCCGCGCAGCACTTTTCGCCGCCGCGCCGGAGCGCCGGCCGGGACTGTTCGCCGACCTGACGACGCATGAGGGCATCCGCCTGCTGCCCGCCGAAGCGGAAGACCGCATCGAGCCGCTGCCGGACAACCGCTTCATGAACCTCGTCCGCCGCGAACTCGCCGCCCGCCTCGGCCCGAACACGCGGATCGCCGCCGAGGTCGACGGCATCGCCGGCTTCTGGGTCAGCTTCCGCCTCGACGAGCTCGACCATGACGAATACTGGCTGATCCTGCCGCGCGAACGCGCCACACGCGACATCGCCAGCCACTGGCTGGCCTGGGGCCTGGTGGCGCTCGGGCTGGCGCTCGCCGTCGCCTGGCTGATCGCCTCGCGCATCAGCCGGCCGCTCAAGGCGATGGCCCGTTCCGCCGAGGTCGTCGGCCGCGGCCAGCGCCCCGCCCCGCTGCCCGAAACCGGCGCCGAGGAACTGCGCCGACTGGCAGCCGCGTTCAACTCGATGGCGGGCGAACTGCGAACGCCAGGAGCGCGACCGTTCCGAGGTGCTCGCCGGCATCTCGCACGACCTGCGCACGCCGCTGACCCGGCTGCGCCTCGAAGCCGAGATGAGCATGCCCGACGCCGTTACGCGTGACGCGGTGATCGCCGACATCGGCCAGATGGAAGCGGTCATCTCGCAGTTCATGGACTACGCGCGCAACGATCTCGGCGAAGCGCCGGCGGCCTGCGACCTCGCCGCCCTGCTCGCCAGCCTCGTCGCCCGCGAACGCCGGTGCGGCCGCAATATCCGCATCGATGTCGCGCCGCTACCGCCGCTGGCGGTCCGCCCGCAAGGCGCTGGCGCGCGCGCTCGGCAACCTGCTCGACAACGCGGCGAAATACGGCGGCGGCGACGTGCGCCTGACGGCGGCTGCGGTCAACGGCGAAATCCGCATCGAAATCGCCGACCGCGGCCCGGGCATCGCGGCCGGCGACGCGGAGCGCCTCAAGCGCCCGTTCACCCGCCACGACACCGCCCGCAGCAACGCCACCGGCACCGGTCTCGGGCTCGCCATCGTCGAACGCATCGCCCGCCTGCACGACGGGCGCCTCGAACTGCTGCCCAACCCGGGCGGCGGCCTGCTGGCACGCCTGGTAATCGCCATCAGGGACTGAGCCGGGCTGACAGGTGCACCCGCCGATGGCCACCACTACTGCCGCAACATACCAGGGCAGCAAGAGTTTTCCCCGGCGCCGCTCCGTCAGCCACCGAACACCAGCGGCTCGGGAATCTCGAAATGTTCTTCCCCGCCGAAGCTCACCCGCCAGCCGCGCTCGTTGCGCGTGGAGGTCATCGCCTGCGGCGTATCGGCCGCCTTCGGCTCGCCCTTGACGAACAGGATGCGCCGCTTGCGCTCGCCGTCCCAGCGCAATTCCACCGTCGCCGTGCCGTCGAAGCCGCGCCGCACGACATGGACCTCGCACTCGCGCGCCTGCGAGTACAGCGGTTCGCATTGCGTCGTCGCGCTGGCGTGGTAGCGGGTGCCGGGCAGCACCGCATCCGTCGTGGCCGAAACCGGCTTGAGCGGCGACCCCGTGACGCCGACCGACAGCGTGAAATCGCTCGCCTCGTTGCGACGTGCTGCTGCGCGGTACAGGAACACGCGGATCGTATAGACGCCGTCGTCCGGCAACAGGCCGTCGAAGCGGTTGTCGACCAGCTCGCCCGATCGGCCATCGCGGCGTCGGCCGAACCGGGCGGCAGCAGGTTGAAGTAGTTGGCAAGATTGCTGCCCTTGAGGCTCACCGTCATGCGCTGGCCGGCGCCGGCACGCAGCTGGTAGTCGATGTACTGGCGGCCGACGATGCGGTCGCGGATCACCGCCGAGCTCTTGCCTTTGGCGAACTGCACGGGCTTGACGACGCGCTCCTTGTCCGCAGCGGCAGCCGCAGTCTGCTGCGGCGCCCACTCGTAGATGCCGCCGTCGGCCATCAGCGAGAGGTAGAGCTTGCCGTCCTTGAGCAGGTAGGAACGCACATGTGCCAGGTCGCGCGCGACGCGCTGGTCGAGGTGCGGCGGCGGGCACATCGCGCGCGTCGTCGCCACGGGGCCGAAGGTCAGCGAGCCGGATGAGCCGTCGCCGGCCGGCGCGACCTTGTAGTCGCCGGTGCCGCGGTTGCAATCGAGGCGCAGCGCGGCACGGCCGTCGCGCCCGAACTCGAGCGTGAAACCGGCCCGGTTCCCTGACCTTGGTGGTGCCCTGCGCGTCGTCCATCGACTGAATGGCGAGCAGCTGCCAAGACGTGCCGGCCAGTTCCGGAGCGGCCGCGAGGGCAAACGCGGGTAGGCCCGCAACGGCGAAAGATACGACGGCGGCAATCGCCCGTCTCAAGGCACGCCTGAATCTTTTCCATCGACCACTCCTGGTTCATGCCATGTACCCGTCGGGCATGCAACGAAGCGCTTGGCTTCTCAAACCCCATGATGCTGCGTGTCGGCCTGCGGTTGATCGTGGACCGCGGCCAGCGTCGGGTAGTCCGTGTAGCCCGCCGCGCCCGGCGTATAGAAGGTCGCCGGATCGGGCGCGGTGAGCGGCGCGCCGGCGCGGATGCGGGCCGGCAGGTCGGGATTGGCGAGGAAGGCAGTGCCGAAGGCCACCGCGTCGACCTTGCCGGCGACCACCGCCGCCTCGGCCTCGGCCGGCGTGTAGCCCATGTTGCCGATCAGCACGCCGCGATAGTTGTCGCGCGCCGGGGTCATCACGTCGCCGTGCTGCTGCCCGAAGAAATCGCCGCGCATCACGTGCAGGTAGGCCAGGCCGAAATCGTTCAGTCGCCCGGCGAGCCACGCGGTCAGACCGACCGGGTCGCTGTCGATCATGCTGTTGTAGCTGTTCAGCGGCGAGATGCGCACGCCGACGCGGTCGCCGCCCCACACCTTGCAGGTCGCGTCGATCACCTCGAGGAGCAGGCGGGCGCGGTTCGCGAGCGGACCGCCGTAGGGGCCGGACCGCCGGTTGGCGCCGTCGCGCAGGAATTCGTCGAGCAGGTAGCCGTTGGCGCCGTGCACCTCGACGCCGTCGAAGCCGGCGGCCAGCGCGTTCTCGGCGGCCCGCGCGAAGCCGGCGACGATCCCCGGCAGTTCGTCATCGCGCAGTTCGCGCGGCACGACATGCGGCTGCTTGCCCTCCGGCGTATGCACCTCGTCGTTGGTGATCGGCAGCGGCGCTCGGCGCGACCGGCTGCGCGCCGCCGTTGAACGCCGGATGGCACGCCCGCCCGCCATGCCAGACCTGCAGGAAGATGCGCCCGCCGGCGGCGTGGACCGCAGACGTCACGAGCCGCCAGCCGGCGACCTGCGCTTCGGAATGGATGCCGGGCTCGTGCCAGAAGGCGGAATTGCCGGCCATCGCCATCGTCGCCTCGGCGATCAGCAGCCCGCCGCTCGCGCGCTGCGCGTAGTGCTCGGCCATCAGCGCGTTGGGCACGTGCCCCTCGCCGGCCCGACAGCGCGTCAGCGGCGCCATGAAGATGCGGTTGGGAACGGCGATGGCGCCGACTTGCAGCGGGGAGAAAAGCGTCGTCATGGGAAAGCCTCTTGCGGGTTGTCTGGCTCGGGATCGAGCGGGAAGGAATGCAGTTTCTCGTAGCAGGAGCCAGCCGCCGACAGGCGCGAGCGGACCAGCACGAACGCATCGCATGGCCAGGCGATGGCAGGTTCGATCGGCGGTGCGGGAGCGGCGTCCGTCTGGCGGCGGACCAGCGTCAGGTGCGGCACGAAGTCGTCGCTGGCCCGGTCAACCCGGAAGCCGGCATGCCGCAAGCTTTGCGCCAGTTGCCGCACGAGTTGCGCCAGTGCCGCCGGCACCTCGTCGCAGCCGGCCCAGGCCAGGCGATTGTGCGACCAGTAGCCGCAGGTACCGAGCGCCAGGGCGAAAGACGAACCTTTCACCCGCTCCGCCGCGGCAACCAGTTCGGGCAGCCGCGACACGGCGACGTCGCCGATGAAGGCCAGGGTCAGATGGACGGTATCGGCGCGCGTCGCCTTGCCGCCATGACGGGCGGCCTGTTCGCGCGCGATGCCGGCGAGGCGGCGCGCGACTTCCGGGGGTGGCCACAGGGCGAAGAAGACGCGCGCCGTTTCCGGCCCGGCGGATACGGCCGCCGGCGCGTCAGCCGACACGTTCGACCAGCACGACGGCCTGCGCCTCGATCGCTTCCTCGCGGCCGAGGTAGCCGAGTTGCTCGTTGGTCTTGCTCTTGATATTGACGGAATCGGGCGATATTCCGAGGTCGACCGCGACATTCGCCGCCATCGCCGCGACATGCGGCGCCAGCTTCGGCCGCTGGGCGATCAGCGTCGCGTCGACATTGACTGGCTGCCAGCCGCGCCCGGCGAGCAACGCGACGGCGGCGCGCAGCAGCGCGCGGCTGTCGGCGCCCTGGTAGCGCGGGTCGGTATCCGGGAAATGCCGGCCGATGTCACCCAGCGCGACGGCGCCGAGCAGCGCGTCGGTGATCGCGTGCAGCAGCGCATCAGCGTCGGAATGACCGAGCAGCCCGGTCTCGTGGGCAATCTCGACGCCGCCGAGGATCAGCTTGCGGCCCGGTACCAGCCGGTGCACGTCGTAACCCTGCCCGACCCGGAAGTTCATTTGCGTCCCCTCAGTATCATCGCTGCCAGCGCCAGGTCGGCCGGATAGGTCACCTTCAGGTTGGTCGCGTCGCCGCGCACGAGTTTCGGCCTGAGTCCGAGCGCCTCGATCGGCGCTGGCCTCGTCGGTGACGTCGCGGCACCGCGGCGAGCGCGTCGCGCAGCAGGCCGTAGCGGAACATCTGCGGCGTCTGCGCCTGCCACAGGCCGTCGCGCGGCTCGGTCGCGGCGACGCGCTGTGCGGCGTCGGCGCGCTTCAGCGTATCGGCGACCGGCACCGCCAGGAGGCCGCCGACCGGGTCGTCGACCAACTCGGCGAACAGCGCCGCGAGCATGGCGGCGCTGAGGCAGGGACGCGCCGCGTCATGGACGAGCACCCAGTCGTCGTCGGCCGCCACCGTCGACGCCGCCGCCAGGCCGTTGGCGACGCTCTCGGCGCGCGTGGCGCCGCCGCAGCGCAGGGTTTCGACCTTCGCGCCGAGTTCCGACCAGTCGTACCGGCCCCACTCGGCATCGTCCGCCGCCAGCACCACCCACACCCGGTCGATCTCCGGGCACGCCGCCAGCGCCGCCAGCGTGTGATGGAGCAGCGGCCGGCCGAGCAGGCCCAGGTACTGCTTCGGCTGGTCGGCGCCGAAGCGCGCGCCGCTGCCGGCAGCGGGAACGATTGCGAAATGACGTGGCATGGCGTAATTTTAACGAATAAGGACGAAGGCAAATGAATACCGTGAGTTTCATTGCACAGGAACTGGCGGCGCCCGTCGTGGACCGCGGCCTGCTCCTTGTCTGAGGTAACTGCCATGATCAATACCCGCCCCCCCGCCGTCGCCGGCGCCTTCTATCCCGGTTCGCCGGCTGTGCTGGCGGCGACCGTCGATACGCTGCTCGCGGCGGCGCCACCCCGTCCGGGCAGCCAGCCGAAGGCGCTGATCGTGCCGCACGCCGGCTATGTCTATTCCGGATCGACGGCGGCACAGGGCTACGCGGCGCTGGCGCCGTGGCGCGCGACCATCCGCCGCGTCATTCTGCTCGGCCCGACCCACCGTGTCGGGGTCAACGGGCTGGCGCTGCCGGAAAGCGAGGTTTTCGCCACCCCGCTCGGCGAGATCCCGCTCGACCGTGCCGCCATCGCGGCGATCGCCGGGCTTCCGCAGATCGTCTTCAGCGATCGTGTCCATGCCCAGGAGCATTCGCTCGAAGTGCACCTGCCCTTCCTGCAGCGCGCGCTCGACCAGCTTCACGCTGGTCCCGCTCGCCGTTGGCCATGCGTCGCCGGAGGCCGTTGCCGAGGTGCTCGACCGCCTGTGGGGTGGGCCGGAAACGCTGATCGTCATCAGCTCTGACCTCTCGCACTTCCTGCCCTACGCCGCCGCCAACCAGGTCGACCGCGACACCTGCCGGCACATCCTCGAACTCGACACCGGCATCCGTCCCGAGCAGGCCTGCGGCGCCTACCCGGTCAACGGCCTGCTGCTCGCCGCGCGCCAGCGCGGGCTGGTGCCGCAACTGATCCACCGCTGCAACTCCGGCGACACGGCCGGCGACAAGCAGCGCGTGGTCGGCTACGCGAGCTTCGCCTTCAGCGAGGACGCCGGCCATGGCTGACCTCGGCACCACCCTGCTGACCCTGGCTCGCAACGCCATCGCCGCGCACTTCGGCCTGCCCGGTCGCCGCCACGGGCAGACCTGCCGGAACTGCACGAAAACGGCGCGACCTTCGTGACGCTGACCCAGCGCGGCCAGTTGCGCGGCTGCATCGGCAGCCTGCAGGCCTGGCGCCCGCTGCTCCAGGACGTCCAGGACAACGCCCGCAATGCCGCCTTCCGCGACCCGCGCTTCAGCGCCGCTGCGCAAGGAGCGAACTGCCGATCACCCGCGTCGAGGTGTCGCTGCTGACGCCGGCCGAGCCGATGAGTTTCCGCGACGAGGCCGACGCCCTCGCCCAGTTGCGCCCGGAGATCGACGGCGTGATCTTCTCGGCATCCGGCCGCCGCTCGACCTTCCTGCCGCAGGTCTGGGAGCAATTGCCCGACCCCGCCGTCTTCATGGCCCATCTCAAACAGAAAGCCGGCCTGCCCGCCGCCTACTGGGGGCAGGACGTCCGTCTCGAACGCTACACCGTCAAGAAATGGAAAGAGGAACAGCCATGACCCAGCCCGAAACCCTGCACCCCGCCCGCTGGTGGCACCCGCTGCCCGACGGCCGCGTCCAGTGCGACCTCTGCCCGCGCGACTGCCAGTTGCACGAAGGCCAGCGCGGCGCCTGCTTCGTCCGCCAGATGGTCAATGGCGCCATGCAGCTCACCACCTACGGCCGCTCGTCCGGTTTCTGCATCGACCCGATCGAGAAGAAGCCGCTCAACCACTTCTACCCGGGCAGCAGCATCCTTTCCTTCGGCACGGCCGGCTGCAACCTCGCCTGCAAGTTCTGCCAGAACTGGGATATTTCCAAGTCGAAGGACATGGACCGCCTGATGGACAGCGCCAGCCCGCAATTGATCGCCAATGCGGCCAAGCGCTATAGTGCCGACGCCGTCGCCTACACCTACAACGACCCGGTCATCTTCGCCGAATACGCCATCGACACCGCGCTCGCCTGCCGCGCGCAGGGCATCCGCAACGTCGCCGTCACTGCCGGCTACATCCACCCGCAACCGGCGAAGGAATTCTTCGCCGTCATGGATGCCGCCAACGTCGACCTCAAGGCCTTCACCGACGCGTTCTACCACAAGCTCTGCGTCGGCCACCTGCAACCGGTGCTCGACATCCTCGCCTACATCCACCACGAGACCGACTGCTGGCTGGAAATCACCACCCTGCTGATCCCCGGCCAGAACGACAGCGCCGACGAGATCAACCAGCTCGCCACCTGGGTCGCCCGCGAACTGGGGCCGGACGTGCCGCTCCACTTTTCGGCGTTTCACCCGGACTGGAAGATGGACAACATCCCGGCGACGCCGCCCGCGACGCTGACACAGGCCCGGCGCATCGCGCTCGATGCCGGCCTGCACCACGTATTCACCGGAAACGTGCATGACACCGAGGGGGGCACCACCTTCTGCCCGGGCTGCCACGCCGCGCTGATCGTCCGCGACTGGTACGACATCCGGCGCTACGACCTGACCCCGGAAGGGCATTGCCCGCACTGTGCGACCGCCATCGCCGGCCGCTTCGGCCCGGCTCTCGGCCGCAACGGCAAGGCCTTCGGGCCGCACCGCATCCCGGTGCATCTCGGCCACTGAGGCATTTCGCCCCGCTCAGGAAACGCCGGGTTTCCCGGCGTCGACCGCGACATCCCCGCGGCGACGGTTCCCCCAGCCGGCCTTCGCAGCCTCCGGGGCATCGAGCTGCTCGAAGGCCTCGACCGCCCTCGTGACCGTCGGGAAGAAATCGTTCCGGCCAATTTCCTCGGACAACCCGACCTTCGCGAGTTCTTCGAGGAAGGGCCGCGGCGTGTCGGCGATCTTGACGTCTATCCCTTCTTCCGTCAGTTCCTGGTGCAGTTCCGCGAAGCGCTGCGCCGCCGTCACGTCCATGTCATGGATCGCCTGGGCGTCGATGACCAGCCACCTGACCGGCGGATCGGCCTCGTCGACCAGCTTCCGGATGCGGGTCACCACATGGCGCGCATTGGCGAAAATGAGCGGCGCGTAGAGGCGATAGACCAGCAAACCCGGCACGCTTTCCGCATCGCCCTCATCCTCGCGACAATCGTGAAAGCGTCCATCGCTGCGCCGGCGGCGGAGAACGGCATCATCCGGACGCGAGATCTCGACCAGCACCGAAATCAGCGACAGCAGCAGGCCAAGAATGATCCCGGGCACGACGCCGGCGATCAGGATCGCCAGGGTCACCCCGGCGGCAATGCCGAACTCGACCCGGTCGATCTTGTAGAGCCCCTTCAGGGACGCCACTTCCAGCATGCCGATGGCGGTGACGATCAGGATCGCGCCGAGGGCAACCTTCGGCAGCAGCGCGATCAGCCCCGTCAGGAAGAACAGGAAGATCAGCAGGCCGACGGCCAGTATGAGTTGTGCGACCTGCGTCATACCACCGGACGAATCGACGATCGAGGTGCGCGACTGGCTGGCCGATACCGGGAACCCCTGCCAGAGCCCGGCCAGGATGTTCGCCGAGCCGAGGGCGACCAGCTCGCGATTCGGCTGGACCTCGTAGCCGTTCTTCTCGGCAAAGGTCTGCGCCAGCAGGATGCCGTCCGAGAACGCCAGGAAGGCGATCGCCACCGCGGCCGGCGCGAGCGCGGCGACATCCGCCCAGCGGAACGCGGGAATGGTCAGCTGCGGCACGCCGGAGGGAACCTGGCCGACCAGCGCGATGCCGTAGCTGCCGAGGTCGAAGGCGAAGGTCGCGACGATCGCCACCGCGCAGACCGCCAGCGCCCCCGGTATGCGCGGCAGCCAGCGCGCCAGCCCGACCAGCAGCCCGACCAGCAGCACCCCGATCACGAAGGTCGGCACCTGGGTCTCGGGCAGTTTCTCGACCACCGTCAGACACCAGTTCGAAGAATTCCTCGCCCTCGGTCTTGATGCCGAACATCTTGCCCAGTTGGGTCGCGATCAGCACCAGCGACGCGCCGTTCAGGTAGCCGATGAGCACCGGGCGCGACAGCAGATCGGCGATGACGCCCAGCTTCAGTCGCGCGGCGAGCATCAGCACGGCCCCCGACAGGATGCTGAGGACCGCCGCAAGAATGACGATGCGCGCCGGATCGCCACCCGACAACGGCAGGATCGCCGAACCGGCCAGCAGGCCGATCGCGGCATCCGGCCCGGCGATGACGTGCCGCGAACTGGAGAACAGCGCGTAGCCGATGGCCGCCGCCAGCGCCGCGTAGAGTCCGGCGATCGGCGGCAGGTGCACCAGTTCGGCGTAGGCGATCACCGAAGGGATCGAGACGATGCACGCCGAGAGGCCGGCGATCGAATCCTTGCTCAGCCAGGCGAGGCGATATTCGCGCAAGGTCGCGAGCAGCGGCAGCCCGGACAGGACGTATCTGGTGACGGCGGATGTTTTCATGGCCGCGACTTTGAGCGAAAACCTGCGGCTTGGCAATAATCGCCTTTCGACCACCCGAGACTTTCAGGGGCAGAAATCCGTGCGAGAAGTCATATTGTCGCCTTCAGAACGTTGACGAATGGCTGGCTGCGACTGACGAGGGTTACGCTGAGGTTCAGCCGGTTTTGAGTGTTTCCCGACGAAAGGAACATCATGAAACTGAACAGTATTCTGAATCGCCACGTTGGGCGTTGGCGGTATCAGCCCACCCAGCGCCGCGCATTGCGGAACATGCGCAGCCACGGCGAATCCTCGCCCCAGTTTTCCGGGTGCCAGGACATCTGCACGGTGCGGAAGACGCGCTCCGGGTGCGGCATCATGATCGTGAAGCGGCCGTCGGCCGTGGTCACCGCCGTCAAGCCGTTCGGCGAACCGTTCGGGTTGTACGGATAGACCTCGGTCGGCTCGCCCTTGTTGTCGACGTAGCGCACGGCCGACAGCACCTTGGCCTGGTCGTCGGCGTTGTCGAACACCGCCCTGCCCTCGCCGTGCGAGACGACGATGGGCACTTGCGAGCCTTCCATGCCGGCGAAGAAGATCGACGGCGAATCGAGGATTTCGGTCATCACGAAACGCGCTTCGAACTGCTCGACCTTGTTGCGGCGGAAAGCCGGCCAGTGTTCGGCGCCCGGAATGATCGACTTGAGCGCGCTCATCATCTGGCAGCCGTTGCAGACGCCGAGCGCGAAGGTGTCCTTGCGCTTGAAGAAGGCGGCGAACTCGTCGCGGCAGCCGTCGTGCATCAGGATGGTCCGCGCCCAGCCGAGGCCGGCGCCGAGCACGTCGCCGTAGGAGAAGCCGCCGCAGGCGACCAGGCCCTTGAAGTCCTTGAGGCTGACGCGGCCAGCCAAAATGTCGCTCATATGGACGTCGACCGCAGCAAAGCCGGCCTTGTCGAAGGCGGCGGCCATTTCGTAATGGCTGTTGACGCCCTGCTCGCGCAGGATGGCGACGCGCGGCCGGCCGCTGACTTCGCGATAAACCTTGGTGAAATCGTCCTGCGGATCGAAGGTCAGCTTCGGCGTCAGGCCGGGATCGGCGACGTCGAGGATGCGGTCGAATTCCTGCTGGGCGCAGCTCGGGTTGTCGCGCATGGCCTGCATCTGGTAGCTGGTCTCGGACCAGGCACGCTGCAGGTCGACGCGCTTTTCGCGCAGCACGCGCTTGGCGTTGCGGGTGACGCGGATTTCGTCCCACTCGTTCATCGTGCCGACGAAGTGGTACGGCACGCCGCAGGGCACGCAGGATCGGCGTGACCTTTTCGCGGTCGGCGCGGCGAATCTGGATCAGGGCGCCGAGTTCTTCGTTGAACAGGGCGCGGACGATGTTCTCGAAATCGCGGCCGGCCAGCAGGTTGGTCAGCTTTTCCGAACCATCGACATCGCCGGCCCCGGCGTCGTAGCAGATGCCGTCGAGATCGAGCGACACGCCGCGGCGCGTGGCGAAGGCCATTTCGCAGGCAGCGACGAACAGGCCGCCGTCGGAACGGTCGTGGTAGGCGAGCAGCAGGCCGTCGCGATTGAGTTTCTGCACGGCATCGAACAGGCCCTTCAGCTTGGCCGGTTCATCGACATCCGGCGCATCGCTGCCGGTGGCGTTGTAAACCTGGGCCAGACAGGAGCCGCCGAGGCGGTTCTTGCCGAGATCGAGCAGCAGCAGTTCGGTTTCGCCCTGATCGACGGCCAGTTGCGGCGTTTTCGTCTTGCGCACGTCGTCGACCGCAGCAAACGAGGTGACGACCAGCGACAGCGGCGAGACGACCTGCTTCTTGACGCCCGCCATCTTCCCAGGCGGTGCGCATCGACAGCGAATCCTTGCCGACCGGGATCGACACGCCAATCGCCTTGCACAGGTCGGAAACGGCCTCGACGGTGTCGAACAGGCGGGCATCTTCACCGGCGACGCCACACGGCGCCATCCAGTTGGCCGAGAGCTTGACCTTGCCCAGTTCGCCGACATCGGCGGCGGCCAGGTTGGTCAGCGCCTCGCCGATGGCCATGCGGCCGGAAGCCGGCGCGTCGAAGACGGCGAGCGGGGTGCGCTCGCCCATGGCGAAGGCTTCGCCGAGGTAACCCTGATAACCCATCGTCGTCACGGCGACGTCGGCCACCGGCACCTGCCACGGGCCGACCATCTGGTCGCGCGCGGTCATGCCGCCGACCGAACGGTCGCCGATCGAGATCAGGAAGGTCTTGTCGGCGATGGTCGGCAGACGCATCAGGCGATAGGCGGCGTCCTTGAGTTCGATGGCCGTGGCGTCGAAGGAAACGAAGGTTTCCGGCTCATGCTTGACGTCGCGCGTCATGCGCGGCGGCTTGCCGAGCAGCGCTTCCATTTCCATGTCGACCGGATTGACGCCGAAATGGGCGTCGGTCACGGTCAGGTGGCCGTCGCCGGTCGCTTCGCCGACCACGGCGAACGGGCAGCGCTCGCGCTCGCACATGGCCTGGAATTCGGCGATGCGGTTCGGCGGAATGGCCAGCACGTAGCGTTCCTGCGATTCGTTGGACCAGATTTCGGCCGGCGACATGCCCGGCTCTTCGGTCGGCACCTTGCGCAGATCGAACATGGCGCCGACGCCGCCCGAGTGGGCCAGTTCCGGCAGGGCGTTGGAAACGCCACCGGCACCGACGTCGTGCACCGACAGGATCGGATTGTTCTTGCCCATCTGCCAGCAACGGTCGATGACTTCCTGCGCGCGGCGCTGGATTTCCGGGTTGCCGCGCTGGACCGAGGCGAAATCGAGGTCTTCGGCATTGGAACCGGCCGTCATCGACGAAGCGGCACCGCCGCCCAGGCCGATCAGCATGCCGGGGCCGCCCAGTTGCACGAACTTGGTGCCGACCGGGAAGGTTTCGTCCTTGAACGACTGCTCGGCCTGGATGCTACCCAGACCGCCGGCGATCATGATCGGCTTGTGGTAGCCGCGCACCGTGCCGGCGACATCCTGCTCGTAGGTGCGGAAATAGCCGGTCAGGTTCGGGCGGCCGAATTCGTTGTTGAAGGCGGCGGCGCCAATCGGGCCTTCGAGCATGATGTCGAGCGCCGAGGCGATGCGCGACGGGCGGCCGTAGGCGTGTTCCCAGGGCTGCGGCGCATCCGGCAGATTGAGGTTGGAGACCGAGAAACCGCAGAGGCCGGCCTTCGGCTTGGAACCCTTGCCGGTGGCGCCTTCGTCGCGGATTTCGCCGCCGGAACCGGTGGACGCGCCGGGGAACGGCGAAATGGCGGTCGGGTGATTGTGCGTCTCGACCTTGGTCAGGATGTGGGTCAGCTCTTCCTTGTAGGAGTAGCCGCGGTCGGCATCCGGGTAGAAACGCTGGATGGTCGCGCCTTCGATGATCGAGGCGTTGTCGGCGTAGGCCATGATCGTGCCTTGCGGCGCGGCGGCATGGGTTTCGCGGATCATGCC
>CAVTQL010000031.1:0-45844 GCA_963736845.1 uncultured beta proteobacterium | reverse complement strand
CTGCACGAGAAATCCGCGGCCCGGCTGCTCGAACGCATGGGCTGAATGAACCCTGCCTATACGGTTTGTTGCCAATTTGAACAAGGTACCCCATCAGACTCACCCACCAGCAGCAGACGTATTGTTTCTCGCACATCCTTTGCTGCTGGTAACGCGTGTGCGGTCTGATTGAGCGCAATTCAGCCTGGTGATCTTACAAAGTTTGCAAGATCAGCGATCCAGTGGCGTATATCGAAGGATCGCAAAAAAGGAAAAACCCCGTGCAAAATATTGATTGCACGAGGTTTTTTGTGTGGGGCGACATACCGGTTTCGAACCGGTGACATCTGGAATCACAATCCAGTGCTCTACCGACTGAGCTAATGCCGCCACTGAAACAGCGGCGCATTGTAGCCAATTTCGACCACTCCTGTCTATATCCGCCGTAACGATGCGACGTCTTCCGAGCCGGTGGGGCGTGATAGAATTCGCCGTTTTCATTCTTCGGCTCGTAGGAATCCTCATGGAAGCAAGCACTGCACAAGCTAACGAACTCGAACGCCGCGTCGATCTGGCGATTGCCATCGCCGATGTCGAGAAGGAGATGGATCAGCGGCTCAAGCGCATGGGCAGGAACGTCAAATTGCCCGGTTTCCGTCCCGGCAAGGTGCCCTTCAGCATCGTCAAGCAGCAGTACGGCGAGAAGGCGCGCCACGAAGTACTTTCCGAGGAACTCGACCGCGTCTTCGGCGAAACGGTGACCGCGCAGAAGCTGCGCGTCGCCGGCTACCCGCGGATCGAGGCGAAGAGCGGCGACAGCACCACCCACCTCGAATTCTCGGCGATCTTCGAGATCTATCCCGAATTCGTCCCCGGCGACCTGTCGACCGCGGAAATCGAGCACCCGGTGCTTGAAGTCGGCGCCGCCGAGGTCGACAAGACCCTCGACATTCTGCGCAAGCAGCGCGTTTCCTACGAAGACACCGACCGCGCGGCGGCAGCTGATGACCGCGTCGTCATCGACTTTCTCGGCAGGAAGGATGGGGTGCCGTTCTCGGGCGGCCAGGCCAGCGACTATCCCTTCGTGCTCGGCCAGGGAACGATGCTGCCCGATTTCGAGAAGGCTGTCGCCGGCTGCAAGGCCGGGGAGTCCCGGACTTTCGACATGACTTTCCCGGACAGCTACTTCGCCAAGGAACTGGCTGGCCAGCAGGTGCAGTTCGAGATCACTGTCAAGCAGGTCGAGGCACCGAAGCTGCCTGAAGTCGATGCCGACTTCGCACGCTCGATGGGCATCGCCGACGGCGACGTCGGCAAGATGCGCGCCGAGATCGAAGCCAACCTGAAGCGCGAAGTAAAGCGCCGCATCGAGGGCAGGCTTAAGGATCAGGTCATGGAGTCGCTGCTCAAGGCCAATCCGATCAGTGTGCCAAACACCCTGGTCGAGATGGAAATCCAGCGCCTGATGCAGGCGGCCCGCCAGGACATGGAACAGCGCGGCATGAAGGTCAAGGACATGCCCATCCAGCCCGAGTGGTTTGCCGACCAGGCCCGGCGTCGGGTGACTTTGGGGCTGATCCTCGCCGAAGTGGTCAAGACCGAAAAGCTCCAGGCAAGCCAGGAGCAGGTTCGCGCGCTGGTCGAGGAAAACGCCCAGAGCTACGAGCAGCCGGAAGAGGTCGTCCGCTGGTACTACGCGCAGCCGCAGCGCCTCGGCGAAGTGGAAGGCGTGGCGATCGAAAACAACGTCGTCGCCTGGGTGCTGGGCAAGGCCAGGGTCAGCGACAAGGCCGCCGTCTTCGACGAACTGATGGGCCAGAAGCAATAGATCAGGCAACCAGGCGCATCCGCAAGGCAACCGACAGGGACCGACATGAACATCGATAACGCAATCATCCAGGATCCGCAGGCGCTCGGCCTCGTGCCGATGGTGATCGAACAGAGCGGGCGCGGCGAGCGCGCGTACGACATCTATTCGCGCTTGCTCAAGGAACGCGTCATCTTCCTCGTCGGCCCGGTGAACGACGCCAGCGCCAACCTGGTCGTCGCCCAGTTGCTGTTCCTCGAAGCGGAAAACCCGGACAAGGACATCCACTTCTACATCAACTCGCCGGGCGGGGCGGTGACCTCCGGGATGTCGATCTACGACACCATGCAGTTCGTCAAGCCCGACGTGTCGACGCTGTGCATCGGCCAGGCAGCCTCGATGGGGGCCTTCCTGCTCTGCGCGGGCGCCAAGGGCAAGCGCTTCGCGCTGCCCAATTCGCGCATGATGATCCACCAGCCCCTTGGCGGCTTCCAGGGCCAGGCCTCGGACATCGCCATCCACGCCCGTGAAATCCTGTCGATCCGCGACCGCCTCAACCGCATCATGGCCGAGCACACCGGCCAGCCGCTGGAGCGCATCGAAAAGGACACCGATCGCGACAATTTCCTTTCTGCCCAGGAAGCGGCAGAATACGGCTTGATCGACCAGGTGTTAACCCGCCGCGACGCGGCTTGACCGGAGAGGTTCGGATGACCAAAGGCGGCCAGGAAAAACTGCTCTACTGCTCCTTCTGCGGCAAGAGCCAGCACGAAGTCAAGAAGCTGATCGCCGGCCCGTCGGTGTTCATCTGCGACGAGTGCATCGCGCTGTGCAACGACATCATCCGCGACGAACTGCCGGAAGAAGCGGCCAAGGCCGGGCGCTCCGACCTGCCGACGCCGCGCGAGATCTGCTCGATCCTCGACCAGTACGTGATCGGCCAGGAAGTCGCCAAGCGCATCCTCGCCGTCGCCGTCTACAACCACTACAAGCGCCTGCGCCACTCGGCCAAGCATACCGGCGACGTCGAACTGGCCAAGAGCAACATCCTGCTCGTCGGCCCGACCGGTTCCGGCAAGACCCTGCTCGCCCAGACGCTCGCCCGCCTGCTCAACGTGCCGTTCGTGATGGCCGACGCAACGACGCTGACCGAAGCCGGCTACGTCGGCGAGGACGTCGAGAACATCATCCAGAAGCTGCTGCAGAAGTGCGACTACGACATCGAGAAGGCGCAGCAGGGCATTGTCTACATCGACGAGATCGACAAGATCTCGCGCAAGTCGGACAACCCGTCGATCACCCGCGACGTCTCCGGTGAAGGCGTGCAGCAGGCGCTGCTCAAGCTGATCGAGGGTACCGTCGCCTCGATCCCGCCGCAGGGTGGCCGCAAGCATCCAAACCAGGATTTCGTCCAGGTCGACACGACCAACATCCTGTTCGTCTGCGGCGGCGCCTTTTCCGGGCTGGAAAAAATCATCCAGAACCGTTCCGAAAAGGGCGGCATCGGCTTCGCTGCCGAGGTCAAGAGCAAGAAGGACAAGAAGGCGATCGGCCAGATCCTGCTCGAAGTCGAGCCCGAAGACCTGATCAAGTTCGGCCTGATCCCCGAACTGATCGGCCGTCTACCGGTCGTCGCCACGCTTCAGGAACTCGAGGAACCGGCGCTGATCCAGATTCTGACCGAACCGAAGAATGCCCTGATCAAGCAGTACCAGAAGCTCTTCGACATGGAGGACGTCGAACTGGAAGTACGTCCCGGCGCGCTGTCGGCCATCGCCAAGAAGGCGCTGGAGCGCAAGACGGGCGCCCGTGGCCTGCGTTCGATCCTCGAACATGCGCTGCTCGACACGATGTACGAACTCCCGGGCATGGAGAATGTCGAAAAGGTCGTTGTCGACGAGAACATGATCAACGGCGACACCCCGCCCCTGCTCATTTACGCGGATCAGCCAAGGGTTTCCGGCGCCAACTGAGCCGGCCGCTTGAAAACCGGTTTCCCGCCCTCAACTGGGGGCTACATACCTATTTCAAAGGCATCGTAATGTCGAACCCCAACACGCTCCCGGAAACCGTCGAACTGCCGCTGCTGCCGTTGCGCGACGTCGTCGTCTTCCCGCACATGGTGATCCCGCTCTTCGTCGGCCGCCCGAAGTCGATCAAGGCCCTCGAAATGGCGATGGAAGCGGGCAAGAATGTCCTGCTGCTGGCCCAGAAGTCGGCGGCAAAGGATGAACCCGAGCCGGACGACCTCTACCGCATCGGTTGTGTCGCCAACATCCTGCAGATGCTCAAGCTCCCCGATGGCACCGTCAAGGTACTCGTCGAAGGGACTCAGCGCGCGCGCGTCGAGGCCATCGAGGCGCAGGCCGCGGTGTTCATGGCGACGGCCGTGCCGCTACCGCAGGCCGGGGTCGAGGATCACGAGATCGAGGCCATGCGCCGTGCCGTGGTCGCCCAGTTCGACCAGTTCGTCAAGCTCAACAAGAAGATTCCCCCGGAAGTTCTGTCGTCGATCGCCAGCATCGAGGATGCCGGCCGCCTGGCCGACACGATCGCCGCCCACCTGCCGCTCAAGCTCGAGCAGAAGCAGGAAATCCTCGAAATGGGGAGCGTGCGCGACCGCATCGACCGCCTGCTCTCGCAACTGGAATCCGAAATCGACATCCTGCAGGTCGAGAAGCGCATCCGTGGCCGTGTCAAGCGCCAGATGGAGAAGAGCCAGCGCGAGTACTACCTGAACGAACAGGTCAAGGCGATCCAGAAGGAACTCGGCGAAGGCGAGGACGGCGCCGACCTCGAGGAGCTGGACCGCAAGATCAAGGCCGCCGGCATGAGCAAGGAAGGCCTGGCCAAGGCGCAGAGCGAGTTGAAAAAGCTGCGCCTGATGTCGCCGATGTCGGCCGAGGCAACTGTCGTCCGTAACTTCATCGAGACGCTGGTCGGCCTGCCCTGGCGCAAGAAGACGCGCATCAGCAAGGATCTGCGCGTTGCCGAGAAGGTGCTTGACGCCGACCATTACGGCCTCGACAAGGTCAAGGAGCGCATCGTCGAGTACCTTGCGGTGCAGCAGCGCGTCAACAAGGTCAAGGCGCCCATCCTCTGCCTGGTCGGCCCCCCGGGCGTCGGCAAGACTTCGCTCGGCCAGTCGATCGCCAAGGCGACCAATCGCAAGTTCATCCGCATGGCGCTCGGTGGCGTGCGTGACGAAGCCGAGATTCGCGGGCATCGCCGCACCTACATCGGCTCGATGCCGGGCAAGATCCTGCAGAGCCTGACCAAGGCCGGCGTGCGCAACCCGCTGTTCCTGCTCGACGAAGTCGACAAACTCGGCCAGGATTTCCGCGGCGACCCGTCGTCGGCGTTGCTCGAAGTGTTGGATCCGGAGCAGAACCACACCTTCCAGGACCACTACGTCGAAGTCGATTTCGACCTCTCCGACGTGATGTTCGTCGCTACTGCCAACACGATGAACATCCCGCCGCCACTGCTCGACCGCATGGAGGTCATCCGCCTGTCCGGCTACACGGAAGACGAGAAGGTCAATATCGCCATGCGCTACCTGCTGCCCAAGCAGCTCAAGAACAACGGCGTCAAGACAACCGAATTATCGGTGGCCGACAGCGCGATCCGCGACATCGTCCGCTACTACACGCGGGAAGCCGGCGTGCGTGCGCTCGAGCGGGAAATCTCCAAGATCTGCCGCAAGGTGGTCAAGACACTCGTCCTGGGCAAGCGCACCAGCAAGATTGCGGTCAACGCCAGGAATCTCGACAAATTCCTCGGCGTGCGCCGCTACAGCTTCGGCATGGCGGAAAAGGAAAACCAGGTCGGCCAGGTGACCGGACTGGCATGGACCGAGGTCGGCGGCGAACTGCTCACCATCGAATGCGCCAACATGCCAGGCAAGGGCAACATCCTGCGCACCGGTTCGCTCGGCGACGTCATGAAGGAATCGGTCGAAGCCGCCCGCTCGGTCGTGCGCGCCCGCGCCCGCCGCCTCGGCATCAAGGACGAGGCCTTCGAGAAGACCGACATTCACATCCACGTCCCGGAAGGCGCCACGCCGAAAGACGGGCCCTCCGCGGGCGTCGCCATGACGACGGCGCTGGTCTCCGCTTACACCGGGATACCGGTGCGCTGCGAGGTGTGCATGACCGGTGAGATCACGCTGCGCGGTGAGGTTCTGGCCATCGGCGGCCTCAAGGAAAAACTGCTGGCGGCGGTACGCGGCGGCCTCAAGACGGCGCTGATTCCGGAAGAGAACGTCAAGGATCTCACCGAGATTCCCGACAACATCAAGAACAAGATCGAGATCGTGCCGGTCAAGTGGATCGACCAGGTGCTCGAGCGGGCACTCGAACGGATGCCTGAGGCGCTCCCGGAAACCGCCGGTGAAGAAGCCGGCGTCAAGGCGGCGGCTGAGAACGCTTCTGCGCAAACCGTCCTTACTCATTGATTCGCAAGGAAGCATGCCAACGTATTGAACCGGAGGCCTGTTTCCGGCCTGCCGCGGAACCCCTGCAAGGATTGATAATCCGCTTGACACAGGGATTTGCGGGGCGCTATAACTCGCTCCTCAGAGATTTACTTGTCGTTCAAACCACCAAAGGGGAATCCTATGAACAAATCCGAACTGATCGATCAGATCGCCGCTTCCGCCGAAATCTCCAAGGCCGCTGCCGGCCGTGCCCTCGATGCCACCGTGGCCGCCGTCAAGGCTGCCCTCAATGACGGCGACAGCGTCAGCCTGATCGGCTTCGGCACCTTCTACGTCGGCGAGCGCGCCGCGCGCACCGGGCGCAACCCGCGCACCGGCAAGACCCTCAAGATCAAGGCCGCCAGAGTGCCGAAATTCCGCGCCGGCAAGGGCCTCAAGGACGCCGTCAACTGAACCGCAGCGGGGTGCTTAGCTCAGTTGGTAGAGCGCTAGCCTTACAAGCTGGATGTCGGGGGTTCGAACCCCTCAGCACCCACCAGACGTCCGGCACAGGATGAAGAGAACCCCGCCCGCAAGGCGGGGTTCTTGTTTATGGGACAGTGCTGGCATGGACACGCCCCAGGCAAGAGCGGCGACGCGCTCGGGGCGCAGCACGTCCCCACGACAAAAAATAGCGCACCTGCCGGGAAGCTGTCAGGCAGCGCTTCCGTCACCCCCCCGGCGCGCGTGCCCGGTCGGGTTGCGGGTGGCGGCCAGGATGCCGCGCAGGATATTGATCTCGTCCTTCTCCAGGCGCACCCGGCCGAACAGCCGGCGCAGCTTGGCCAACAGGCGCCCGGGATGTTCCGGGTTGTAGAAGCCGGTCTCCGTCATCACCGACTCCAGGTGGCGGTAGAACCCCTCGATCTCGTCATGCGTCGCCGCCGGCGAGGCGAAGGGCGTCACCTGCGGGTCCGCCACCGGCGGCGCGCCGGCCCAGGCCGCCATGCGGACCTCGTAGCAGAGCACCTGCACCGCCGCGCCGAGGTTCAGCGAACTGAACACGGGATTGGCAGGAATCATCACCGCCGCATCGCACTGCCGGATCTCGTCATTGCTCAGTCCCGCCGTTTCGTTGCCGAAGACCAGCGCAACGTCGCCGTCCGCCGCCGCCGCGAGCAGACGGGCAGCCATCTGCCGTGGCTCGCCGACTTCCGGACCAAGATCGCGGCGCCGCGCCGACAGCGCGATGGCGAATAGCGAACCGGCCAGCGCGCTGGCCAGCGTGTCGTGGATTTTCGCCTCGCGCAGCACGTCAACCGCACCCGTCGCCCGCGCGTCAGCCTCGGGGTCGGGAAAGGCACGCGGCTCGACCAGGTGCAGGCGCGCCAGCCCCATCGTCTTCATCGCCCGGGCGGCGGCGCCGATGTTCCCCGGATGGCTCGGGCGGCAGAGAACGACGTGGATGCGTGACAGCAGGACTTCCGGCTTCATAGTAAGATTGCGCCTTCCCAATTCCGCGGACGGCCCGTGCCGCCTGCCAGCTCTTTAAGCCATGCATCCAGCCCTCAACATCGCCGTCAAGGCAGCACTCGGCGCCGGCAAGATCATCAACCGCGCGTCCAACAACCTTGATCTGCTCAATGTCACCACCAAGCAGCCCAACGACTATGTCACCGAGGTCAACCGTGCCGCTGAGGCGGCGATCATCGAGACGCTGCAGGAGGCGTATCCGCAGTACGGGATTCTAGCAGAGGAGTCCGGCGAGACCGCTGCGCGCGGCCAGAATACCGGCGGCTACCAGTGGATCATCGACCCGCTCGACGGTACCACCAACTTCATCCACGGGCTGCCTCAGTATGCCGTCTCGATTGCGCTGGCCAAGGCCGGCGTCGTCGAGCAGGCGGTCATCTTCGACCCGAACCGCAACGAACTGTTCACCGCCAGCAAGGGCGGTGGCGCCTTCCTCAACGATCGCCGCATCCGCGTTTCGCGGCGCATCAAATTGCAGGATTCACTGATCGGCACGGGCTTCCCGTACCGCAGTTTCGACCTGATCGACACCTATCTGGCCATCTTCAAGGAACTGACCAGCAAGGCGGGCGGCCAGCGCCGTCCGGGCGCCGCCTCGCTCGACCTCGCCTACGTCGCCTGTGGCCGCTACGACGCTTTCTGGGAATTCGGCCTGGCGCCATGGGACATGGCGGCGGGCGCCCTGCTGATCGCCGAGGCCGGTGGCCTGGTCAGCGACATGCGCGGCGAGGCAAACTACCTGGCGAGCGGCAACATCGTCGCCGGCACGCCCAAGGTCTTCGCGCCGCTGCTGAACCTGATCCAGGCCAAACTGCCGGCGACGCTGCCGGGCTGACCCCCGCCCACAAGGCCCGGCTGCCGCTCAGGGCTTCTCGGCCCTTTCTGGCACGCCGGAAACCTGGAGGCCGGTGAACATGTTGCGCGTCTGGCTCTGCAACTGATCCTGCATCTTCTGGAACATCTTCTTCGACTGATCCATGTAGGCCGTCATCATGCTCTGCATCGCCGGTTGCTGGAAATTCAGGAACTGCGCCCAGAAATCTCCCTGCAAGTGGCTACTGTCGCCATTGACCAGGCGGGACTGTTCCTGCAATTTCTGCTGGAAATCGACGAAGGTCCGCATGTTGTTTTCGAGGTACTTGCCGAGCATGCCCTGCATGGCATTTCCGTAGAAGCGGATGAAGCCTGACAGCAGTTCGCAGCTGAACAAAGGACCCCCACCGCTTTCCTCTTCGAGGATGATCTGCAGCAGGATGCTGCGCGTCAGGTCTTCGCCAGTCTTGGCATCGATCACCTTGAACACCTCGAACTTGAGGACGAGATCCTTGACATCCCCGAGCGTGATGTAGGCGCTCGTCTTGGTGTCGTAAAGGCGACGATTCGGATATTTCTTGATCAGGCGAAACTGTTCGGACATCCCGCAATCCTTGGTCGATCTTGTGTGCAGTGCAGCATTATAGGCAAAAAAACAGGCACCCGCAGGTGCCTGTTCTTGATGCAGCGCAAGAAATCGCGAATTACTGGTAGTACAGGCCGCCGTTGATGTTCATCGTCGCGCCGGTCATGAAGCCGGCAATGTCGGAAGCCAGGTAAGCGCAGGCGCCACCGATTTCTTCCGGCTTGGCCAGACGCTTCATCGGCACGCCGTCGATGATGCTCTGCAGCACTTCCGGCTTGATCGCCATGACCATCTTGGTCGCCACGTAGCCCGGGCAGATGACGTTGACGGTCACGCCCTTGGCGGCCAGTTCGGCAGCCAGCGCCTTGGAGAAGCCGATCACGCCGGCCTTGGCGGCCGAGTAGTTGGTCTGGCCAGCCTGGCCCTTGAGGCCGTTGACGGAGGAGATGTTGATGATGCGGCCCCAGCCACGCTCGGCCATCTTGGCGGAGACCTGCTTGGTCATGTTGAACAGGGAGGTCAGGTTGGTGGAGATGACGGCATCCCAGCCATCCTTTTCCATCTTGGCAAACATGCGGTCACGGGTGATGCCGGCATTGTTGACCAGGATGTCGACCTGGCCGCAGGCGGCTTCGGCTTCGGCAACCATGGCCTGGCACGAAGCGAGGTCCGAGACGTCGCCAGCGACACAGACGAAATCGTTGAAACCAGCAGCAGCCATTTCCTTCAGCCACTCTTCCTTGTTGTCGAATTGCGGGTGATAGGAGGCAACCACCTTGTGGCCAGCCTTGGCCAGTTCCTGGCAGATTGCGGTTCCGAGACCACCCATGGCGCCGGTAACGAGAGCAACACGTTGTGTCATAGTCTTTCCTTCCTTTTGTTGATATTTGCTGCGGGTAAAAAAACACGCCGGTCAGAACATGTGCTGACCGCCGTTGATGGAAATGTTGGCGCCGGTGACGAACGCCGCTTCGTCCGAAGCGAGGTAGGCGACGAGGCCGGCGATCTCCTCCGGCTTGCCCAGCCGGTTGACCGGGATCAGCGGCAGGATCTTCGAGTCGAGGATTTCCTGCGGGATCGCGGTGACCATCTTGGTGCCGATGTAGCCCGGCGAAATGGTATTGACCGTGACGCCCTGCCTCGCCACCTCGAGCGCCAGCGCCTTGGTGAAGCCGTGCATGCCGGCCTTGGCCGCCGAGTAGTTCGATCTGGCCGAAAGCGCCCTTCTGGCCGTTGACCGACGAGACGTTGATGACCCGCCCCCACTTGCGCTCGGTCATGCCGTCCAGCACCTGCTTGGTCATGTTGAACACCGAATCGAGGTTGGTGCTGATCACCGCATCCCAGTCGGCCTTGGTCATCTTCTTGAAGGTCATGTCGCGGGTAATGCCGGCATTGTTGACCAGCACATCGACCGGACCGACTTCACTGCTCACCGCCGCGACACAGGCCCGGCAGGAATCGAAGTCGGTGACGTCGCACGGGATAGGCGCTTGAAAGCCGTAGCCCATGGTCGTTCATGCCCTTCAGCCACGTCCTGCGACCTTGGTGTTGCCCGGGCTGAATAGGTCGTCACCACCTTGATAGCCGAGCGCCGCCAGCTTGATGCAGATCGCCTCGCCGAGGCCGCCCATGCCCCCCGTCACCAGTGCTACTCTCGACATCGATAGTCTCTCCCTCTTGTTGACGACATAATCAGACGACGCGTTCCCTGACATAGCGGCCGGGCGCCGGCTCGATCGGCTTGTGCCTGGCATTGCCCGGCTTGCGCGCGCGGCCGCGGACTCGCCGGCCAGCGGCTTCAGCCAGTCGGCCCAGTCGGACCACCAGCTGCCCTTCTTCTCGTCTGCCGCGGTCAACCAGTCGTCGGCATCGGTTTTGACGTCGTCATTGACCCAGTAGCTGCGCTTGTTCTTCGCAGCCGGATTGATCGACGCCGGCGATATGCCCGGAAGCGCCGAGCACGAAGCGCACCGGACCGCCGAGGATGCGCGTGCTCTGGTAGGACGCTTCCCACGGGACGATATGGTCCTCGCGGGTGGCCAGCACGTAGACCGGCATCTCCAGCTTGCCGAGGTCGATGCGCTGGCCGCACATCTCCAGCTTGCCCGGCACGCGCAGGCTGTTGTCGAGATAAAGGTTGCGCATGTACCAGCAGGCGAACGGACCCGGCAGGTTGGTCGAATCGGAATTCCAGTAGAGCAGGTCGAACGGCTGCCGGCTTCTGGCCCTTCAGGTAGTTGGCGATGACGTAGTTCCAGACCAGGTCGTTGGCGCGCAGGAAGGAGAACGTGTTCTGCAGGTCGCGCGCCGGCAGCAGGCCGCCCTTGCCGATCGTCGACTCGCGCGCCATCAGCCCGCGCTCGTCGATGAAGAGGCCGATCTCGCCGGTGTCGGAAAAATCGAGCAGCGTCGTCATCAGCGTCAGCGAGGCGGCGATGTCCTCGCCGCGGCCCTTGAGCACAGCCAGCGCCGAGCTCAGGATGGTGCCGCCGACGCAGAAGCCGAGGGCATTGACCTGCTCCACGCCGCAGATCTCCCGCGCCACATGCAGTGCCGCGATCGGGCCGTGCTCGAGGTAATCCTCCCAGGTCAGGTGGCCCTGCTCCTCCTTCGGATTGCGCCAGGAAACCAGAAAAACCGTGTTGCCCTGCTCGACCATGTAGCGGATCAGCGAATTGTCCGGCTGCAGATCCATGATGTAGAACTTGTTGATGCACGGGCGGTACAACCACCAGCGGCAGCGTGCCGACTTCCGGCGTCAGCGGCGCGTACTGGATCAGTTGCATCAGTTCGTTCTCGAAGACGACCGCACCCTCGGTCGTCGCGATGTTCTTGCCGACTTCGAAGACCGATTCGTCGGTCATCGAGATGCGTCCCTTCTCGAAATCCGCGAGCAGGTTGTTGATGCCGTCGGTAATGCTCTGGCCGCGCGTATCGATAGCCAGCTTGATGAACTCGGGATTGGTCGCGGCGTAGTTCGACGGCGCCATCGCGTCGGAAATCTGGCGTGCCAGGAAGCGCATGCGGTTGCGCGCCTTGTCGTCGGCCGCCGGAATCAGCTCGACGAGATCGCGGACAAAGCGCGTGTTGAGCAGGTACGCCTGATGCAGATAATCGTAGATCGGACTCGCGCGCCATTCCGGGGCGGCGAAGCGGCGGTCGCCGGGATCGGCGGGTACCTTGGAAGTCTCTTCCCCGCCCGGTTGCCTGGACAGCACCGACTGCCAGAGCGACATCTGCTGATCCATGTGCTGTTTGTGCAGATCGGCCAGCGCCTGCGGATCGGCCGGCGGTGTCTGGACTGCGGCCGGGTTGCCGGCCTTGCCGAGGAAATCCATCCACTGCTGCGCCATGTTCTGGCCAGCCTGCATGAATTCCCTGGCCGAACCCAATAGAGCGTCGTTGTTGTCTGATCCCTGCTGCGCCATGGTCAGTCTCTTCTCTGTTGATTAACCCCGGGTCGAGCTTTCGGATTCTCCATACCCGCCGGAACGCTGTCAATGGATTTGCATGCATAATTATGGCGATGTATATCGTCGCCATCGGCTGGCTCTACGTCACCGTCCTCGTCGCCATCAACGAGCCCACGGTGGTCGCCGCCATCGTCTCGCTTCCTCTTCTACGGCCTGCTTCCCTGCGCCCTGCTGCTCTGGCTCGGCGGCTTCAAGGCGCGCCGCCAGCGCCGGCGGTCACTCGCCGACCAGCGCGCGGACGCCGACGATCGACGCGACACCCAGGCCGATCAGTAGGATCTGCTGCAGCGTCGCCCGCAGTTCCGCCCGTTTGTGCAACCCCGGAATCAGGTCGGCGACCGCGACGTAAATCATGCTCGCCGCGGCCAGCCCGAGCAGCGTAGGAATCCATGCCGTCATCTCGGACAGCGCCAGGTAGGCCAGCAACGCGCCCACCACGGTCGCCAGGCTCGAGAGCAGGTTGAAGGCGAGCGCCCGCGCCTTGCTGTAGCCCGAATGCAGCAGGATCAGGTAATCGCCCACCTCCTGCGGAATTTCATGGGCGACGATGGCCAGCGACGTGACGATCCCGAGTTCCGTGCTCTCCAGAAAGGCGGCGGCGATCAGGATGCCGTCGACGAAATTGTGGAAAGTGTCGCCGACCATGATCAGCAGCCCGGAGCGCCCGTGATCGTGGGCCGGCGCCTGCGCCTCGTGCGCCTCGCAATGGTCGTGGTGACAGTGCCGCCAAAGCACCAGCTTTTCCAGCACGAAGAAGAGCAGGATGCCGAACAGCACCGTCGCCGCCATGCGGTGCGGGTCGCCATGCTCGAGCGCATGTGGCAGGATCTCGAGGAAGGCCGCGCCGAGCAACGCGCCGATCGCGTACGAGATCAGCATGCCGATGCGCTGCGCCCCGAACGTATTCCCCACCGCCGCCGCCGCGCAGACGCTGACGACGCCGCCGGCCAGCGCCATGGCGATGATCCAGGAAAGTGTGCTCAAGGGATATGTTCGCTCGCGATCAACCGGCGAATTATACGCCGCCCGCCGCCAGCCAGACCAACGTCGCCATGCGGCCGGTAACGCCATCGCGGCGGTAGGAATAGAAACGTTCCTGGTCGGCGAGCGTGCACCAGTCGCCGCCGGAGATCGCCGTGACGCCGGCGGCAACCAGCCGCCGGGCGGCGAGCGCATAGATGTCGGCCAGCCACTTGCCGCGGCCGTGCGTGGCGAATGCCGTGGCGGCGGCCGGATCATGCGCGAGGAAAGCCGCGCGCACCTCGTCGCCGACCTCGAAATTCGCCGGGCCGATGGCCGGACCGAGCCAGGCGAGCAGTTCGCCGGGGGCGACGTTCATCGCGACGATGGCGGCCTCGAGCACGCCAGCGGCGAGACCGCGCCAGCCGGCATGGGCGGCGGCAACAGTCGTGCCGGCGCGGTCGCAGAACAGAACCGGCAGGCAGTCGGCGGTCATCACGGCGCAGACGGTGCCGGGCCGGGCCGTCCAGGCGGCGTCGGCGGCGGTCATTTCGGCCACTTTTCCGACGTCGACCGCAACCGTGCCGTGCACCTGCCGCAGCCAGCATGGCTCGCCCGGCAGCAGGCGGCGCAGCGTGGTACGGTTGGCGGCGACGCGGGCCGGGTCGTCACCGACATGGTCACCAAGATTGAAGCTGGCCCACGGAGCCGGGCTGCAACCGCCGATGCGGGTCGTCTGCAGGGCGCGCACATGCGCCGGCGCCGGCCAGTCGGGAACGATGAAGTCAGGCATGGCGCAGGCTCTCGACCAGCGCGCCCAGGTCGTCGGGCATCGGCACTTCCCATTGCAGCGACAGGCCGCTGGCAGGATGAACGAGGCCGAGGCGGGTGGCGTGCAGCGCCTGTCGGTGGAACGCGGGAAGGCGGGGGTCGTGCCTGGCCGTAGACCGGGTCGCCGAGCAGCGGGTGGCCGATCGATGCCATGTGCACACGGATCTGGTGGGTGCGACCGGTTTCCAGCGTGCATTCAACCAGCGTGCAATGAGCCCAGGTTTCGAGGATTCGGTAGCGCGTGACGGCCGGCTTGCCGCCACGACTTTCTGGAACGACGGCCATTTTCGTACGCTGTACCGGGTGCCGGCCGATTGGCGCATCGATGCCGTTGTCACGGCGGACGACGCCGTTGACCAGCGCCAGGTACTGGCGTCGGACCGTGCGCGCCTGCAACTGGCGGACGAGGTCGGTCTGCGCTTCCAGGGTCTTGGCAACGACGAGCAGGCCGCTGGTGTCCTTGTCCAGCCGATGCACGATGCCGGCGCGCGGGATTGCGGCGATGGCCGGCACGTGGTGCAACAGCGCATTCATCAGCGTGCCGCTCCAGTTGCCGCTGCCCGGGTGCACGACGAGGCCGGCCGGCTTGTCGATGACGAGCAGCGTCTCATCCTCGAAGACGATCGCGAGCGGGATGTCCTCGGGCTGCTCGGCGAATTCCTGCGGGTCCGGCGCCTCTTCCAGCGCCAGCCGCTCGCCGCCGTGCAGCTTGCGCCTGGGTTCGCTCTCGACCTCCCCGTCGACCCGCACCCTGCCCTCCCGCACCCAGCCCTGCAGACGGTTGCGCGAATGTTGCGGCCACAGTTCGGCGAGCACCTGGTCGAGCCGGCGGCCGGCACAGTGCCGAGGAACGGCGGAGCGATCCGGCACGTTTCCGCTATAATCCGTGCGATCTTCCAAAGGATTTCCCATGATGCGAAGTGTAGCCGCATTCCCCTCCCTCCTCCGCCTGCTGGCGGCGCTTTCCCTGGCCATCGCCGTTGCCGGCTGCGGGCTCCTTGACTCCAAGCAGGACGAGACCATTGGCTGGTCAGCCAACAAGCTTTACGCCGAAGCGCGCGATGCACAGGCCGACGGCGCCTGGGACAAGGCCGCGCGCTACTACGAGAAGCTCGAGGCGCGCTACCCATACGGGCGCTTCGCGCAGCAGGCACAGCTCGAGCTGGGCTACGTGTACTGGAAGGCCGAAGAGCCGGGATCGGCGCTCGCCGCGTGTGACCGCTTCATCAAGCTGCACCCGAATCATCCGGCCGTGGACTATGCCTACTACCTCAAGGGCCTGATCAACTTCAACGAGGACCTCGGCTTCGCTGGTTACATCAGCACGCAGGATCCGAGCGAGCGCGACCCCAAGGCGGCGCGCGAGTCCTTCGACGCCTTCCGCGAACTCGTCACCCGCTTCCCCAACAGCAAGTACACGCCGGACGCCATCCAGCGCATGAACTATCTGATCAACGCGATGGCGTCGCATGAAGTGCATGTCGCCCGCTACTACATCAACCGTGGCGCCTACATCGCCGCCGCCAACCGCGCGCAAAACGCGATCAAGACCTACCCCGAGGCGCCCGCCAGCGAGGAGGCGATGTTCATCCTGGTCACGGCCTACGACAAGCTGGGAATGACCGACCTGCGCGACGATGCCGAGCGCGTCATGCGCAAGAACTTCCCCGACAGCCGCTTCTACACCGAGGGCCTGGAACGCAAGTCGGCCTGGTGGAAGCTCTGGTAGGAAATCAGGCGGTCGCCGCGTCGACCGCCGCCGTTTCCAGCCAGACGATGCCGGGCAGGCCGTCGTTGCCGCCGTGGATGATCGCGCTCTGCCCGTATTTCGCCGCCAGCGCCACCGCCTCGGCCAGCGCAATCCCGGGAACGAAGCAGGTTTCCTCTTCCGGCCAGCCGCCGTCGGCGGCCACGTTCTCGCCGGCGTAAGGCTCGAACCCGGCAGCCAGCAGGTCGCACTCGAGTTGCGACTGACGGGCGGCATTCTCTTCCTCGTCGCCGCGCTCGGCGCCTGGATTGTGCGCGGTCAGGATGGCGAACTCCCCGACACCGGCCGTCTCCAGCCAGCAACGCAAGGCTTCCGAGGCAACGCCGGCGCGCAGGTCGCAGCTCCCGCCCGGAAGGAACACGCGATAGGTGGTCGCCCGGAAGGCGGCCTCCAGCTCAGTCTTCTTCGCCATCGAATTCGGCGGTGCCGATCAGGACCTCCGCCTCGGCGACGGGCAGGGCCTCGACTTCCTTGAGCTTGCGCGACAACTGGCGGGTCCGCGTTTCCGCCTTGCCGATGCTGTTGCTGGCCTCGTCGAGCTTCTTCCGGGTATGGGCCAGCGCCTCGCCGAACTTGCCGAATTCGGTCTTGACCGCACCGAGCACCGCCCACACCTCGGCCGAACGTTGCTCGATGGCGAGCGTACGGAAACCCATCTGCAGGCTGTTGAGCAACGCCGACAAGGTCGTCGGCCCGGCCAGGCTGACCCGCCATTCGCGCTGCAGCAGGTCGGCCAGTCCGGGACGGCGCAACGCCTCGGCGTAGAGGCCCTCGATCGGCAGGTAGAGAAACGCGAAATCGGTCGTGTGGGGCGGCGCGACGTACTTGTCGTGGATGCTGCGCGCCTCGATCTTCAGGCGCGCCTCGATCGCCCGCGCAGCTTCCTCGACGAGCAGCGGCTCGCCACGCTCCTGCGCGTCGAGCAGGCGCTGGTAGTCCTCGATCGGGAACTTGGCGTCGATCGGCAGCCAGACCACCGCACCATCCCCCTTGCCCGGCAGGCGGATGGCGAAATCGACCCGTTCGCCGCTACCCGGAACCGTCGCCACGTTGGCGGCGAACTGGTCGACGGTCAGCAGTTGCTCGAGCAGGGCGGCAAGCTGCACCTCGCCCCAGGTGCCGCGCGTCTTGACGTTGCCGAGCATGCGCTTGAGGTCGCCGACGCCGGTCGCCAGCGACTGCATTTCGCCGAGGCCGCGATGCACCAGTTCGAGCCGCTCGCTGACGAGCTTGAACGACTCGCCGAGGCGCTGCTCGAGCGTCGCATGCAGTTTCTCGTCGACCGTCCGGCGCATCTCGTCGAGCTTGGTGGCGTTGTCCGCCTGGATGGCGGCCAACCGTCCTTCGACGGCCAGTTTCAGGCGCTCGAAGCGCTCGTCGAGGCCGAGCGAAAAGCGGTTCAGGTCGCGGGAAAACGATTCGAGGCGTTCGGCCTGCAGGGTGCCGAACTGGGCGACCTGGGTGGTCACCGCCTGGCCGAGCAGGTTGGCCGACTGGGCGCGTTCCTCGCGGTCACGAAAAGCCTCCTCGGCATCCTCGCGCCGGTTGCGCGCCAGTTCCTCGCGCAGTTCGCGCTCGAGGCGATCGAGCCCCTTCTCCTGCGCCGCCTGCAGCGCGCCCAGGGCGGCCTCGTCGTCGCCCCGCCGCCGGCCGCGCAGCAGCAGGACTACCTGCAGCAGGACGACGATAATGACGCCGGCGAGCAGCACCAGGGCGACGGTCTCGCTCATGTCTCAGCGCAGCGAAAAATCGACGCGGCTGGCCCTGGCCTTGTCGTCGGCCTTGCCTTTCTCGTCGGCCCCGACCTTGGGCGGCAGCAGGAAGACGCGCTCGGGCGGCACCTTGCCTTGCTCGACGAGCCAGCCCTGGACAACCTCCGCGCGACGCAGCGCCAGTTGGCGGACCTCCTCGTCGCTGGCCGGCTGGTTGGTCAGCATCAGCTTCTCCATTTCGGCCACCGGCAGATCCTTCTGCATGCCGATCACGTTGCGCGGCTTGGGAAACTTCGCTTCCTTGTAGGCCCGCTGCAGATAGACCGGATATTCGGCGGAATCGACCTCGACCGCGTCGAGCGAGACGCCCTCGCCGCCCTTCTTCAACTGCTCCTTCAGCTTCTCGCCCTTGACCGCGCGCTCGACGCCGACCTGCTTGATGCCTTCCATGTCGCTTTCCGGATCGGCGCGGCCGGTGATGTCCAGCTTGAGCGAATCGCGCTCGGTCAGCGCCTTCGCCAGCGTCTCCAGGCGCTTGACGGCAGCCGCGTCGAGCGTCGTCCGGCCCGGCCCGAACTCGATGTTCGAGAGTTCCTCGCCGCCGCCGAACATCGATCCGATCAGCGCGAACGGCGACGTCACCGCCTTGACGAAAAGATTGACGATGACCTGGACGATCAGCCCGCCGACCGAGAACTGCGGATCGTCGAGCGAACCAGAGATCGGCAGGTTGAGGTCGATCTCGCCGCGGTTGTTCTTGAGCAACGCGATTGCCAGGTTGACCGGCAGCTTGGTCGCGTCCGGGCTGTCAACCTGGCTCCCGAAGGTCAACTGGTCAATGAAGATACGGTTCTCGGCACTCAGCTTGCGATTTTCCAGCTTGTAGGCGATATCGAGCGAGAGCTTGCCCTTCTCGATGTTGTAGCCGGCGTACTTGCCCGAATACGGCGAGAACGAGACAAGATCGACCCCCTTGACGTCGGCCTTGAGGTCGAGGAAGGCCTGCGCCGCCAGCGGGTTGAGCTTGGCCGCCACCGTCACCGGCGCCGAGTTGGCATAGGTGCCGCGCAATTCCATGTCGGCCATGCTGTCGGCTGTGGACGAGAGGCCACTCACGCGACCGCCCACCTTGGTCACATTGACCGTGTAATTCGGCTTCACGAAGAAGTCCGAGAAGTTGACCGTGCCACCCTGCAACGTCACCTTGGCGATCCTGATCGGTGGCGGTGCAGTTTCCTTCGCCGCCGCGCCACCCGCCACCTTGGCGGCGGGCTCGGCGGACTTGCCGGCATCGCCGGCCGGCGGCTTGCCCGCCTCGGCTTCCGGCTTCTGCTTGACGATGTCCAGCAGATTGAGGCGCCCCTCCTTGCTCAGGATCAGGCGCGAGTAGAAGTCGGCCAGCGCGATCTCGCCGATATTGACCGCCATCGGCTGCAGCGCGACGTCGATGCCGCCGAAATGGAGCGAGCGCCATTTCAGGAAATCGGCGCTGTTCGCCTTGTCGACCGCGATCAGATCACCGACCGTCAGCGACCCCTTGTAGCCTCCGGTGAGGCTGCCCTTGTCGAACTGCAGCCTGACCTCGCCCTTGTTCGAGACGATGCCGCGGTTCAGCTGGATGTTCACGAACTCGCTGAAATAAGGCTGCAGCGGCAGCAGCGGGATCGCCGTCGTCTCGACCTGGAGCGCAGTAGCCACCGGGGCCAGCTGCAGACTGCCATCAACCTGGAGAACGCCCTTGCCGTTGACCTTGGTCTTGAGGGCGACCTTACCCTTGCTATTGGGCTCGGTCGATATCTTCTCGGCAGTGATCTCGAGCCCCTCGATGGTCTGCACCGCCACCGGCGATGTCGAACGGTCCTCGACGCGCACCTCGGCATCGGTGACCACCAGCCGGCCGACCACGGCATTCCACGGGCGCTCATCGGAAAGTTCCTGCTTGACCTTGCGTGCTGTCTTCAGCAGCGGCATGCTCAGCCATTCGACCTGTCCCTCCTTGTTGCGCACCATGCGGGCGCGCACGCCGCGCGATACGGCTTCGTCCAGCTCGATGCGATGCCCGTGCAGGTCGATGCGCAGGCCCTTCACAGTGGAGTCCATGGTACGGAAGCGATCACCGAGGTCCATGCGGTAACCGAGCTCGACGAGCTCGATCGGCTCGGCCAGCCGGTGGTCGATGCGCCCGATGGTGGCGTTGAGATCGAGGAGGTCCCCCTCCACCGTGCGCACGGTCAACTCGTCCTTCCAGCGCACCCGCCCGTTGCTCAGCTTGATTCCCTCGATCGCCCATTCGGCAGGCTTGGCCGGTGGGGCCGCCGGGTCGGCAGCCGGCAGCCCGGCGATCAGGCGGTCACTCAGGCGGATCAGGCTCAGCTCGCCATCGCGACTCACGGAAATTGCCGCATCCAGGCCGTCGACCGCGACGCTGCGCACCACGAATCGGGTGTTGATCAAATCTGCCTCGCCGATCTCGGCATCCAGCCGCTTCCAGCCGACGAGGTGGGCGCCACCCGCCTCGGCCACCACGAGGTCGCTGACGTGCGCGGCACCGGTCATCGTCAGCGAGAAGGTCTTGTCGCTCACTTCCTTGAAGACGACCTTGAGTTCCGTGTCCAGGCGACCGGCATCGACGCGCAACGGCACCCAGTCCGGCACATAGGGCTGAAGCAAGGCGAGGTCGAGGCGGTCGAGATCTACCGCCAGTTCGCTCTCGTGCTTGCCCTCGAAGATTTCCTTGCTCTTCCCCTGCAGCGCAAACGGCGAGCCATTCACTGTCGCCGAAAAGCTGGGCTGCACGATGATCTCGGCCTGGTAGGGCAGGCTGGAAATGAACGGCAGCGTGAACTCGAGGTTCTCGACGGTGTGCACGCGCCCTTCCGGCTTGTCGTCGAAGACCAGCCTGCCGCCGGTGACCTGGATGTTGTTCAGCGAGAAGCGCGGCGTCGGCGACGGCTCCGACGGCTTCAGCCACTTGTCGAGCAGGTCGGAGATGTCGTATTTCCCTTCGGCGACACGGGTAATGGCGACGCGCGGCCCCTGCAGGCGGATCTCGTCGACTACCAGGCCGAACTGGAAGAGCGAGAAGGACGAGAGATTGACGACCAATTCGTCGAACCCGGCGACCTCCGCGCCCCCGGGAGCCTTGACCGACACGCCGCCGATCCGCGCGTTCAGCGCGTACGGACTGATGTCGATGGACTCGATGCTGACTTCCCGGCCCAGTTCCTGCGACAACTGCTTGATCAGCAGGGACTTGGCCAGCGGCGGCGCGGCGAAATAGCCGAGGATGCCGAAGCCGAGGACGAGGCCGACCAGCCACAAACCGATGCGCCGGGCGCGCGGCGCTTTGATCGCTGCCATCACGCGGGCACCGCCCGCTCCGTTGGAGTTTCCCTGATCCACCATGTTTCTGTCCGCCATCCGCTCGCTGTGGAAGACAAATTTAGCATATCGGGCGGCGCTCGTCGGGCTGCGATGCGTCGCAACCGCCCTGTCCTCGGCCTCAGAAGCCGTTCCGCCAGGCGCGAATCGCCGTGAAAACGGCCGTCTTCGAGCGGTCGACCGCACCATGCGCCAGTGCGGCCGCAATAACCGCCGGTTGGTCACAGCGCAGGAAGGGGTTGGTCTCCTTCTCTTCGCGCAACGTCGATGGCACGCTGGGCCGGTCGGCGTCGCGTGTCGCGCCGACGCGCACGCAACGGGCTTGCAGCGCCATGTTTTCCGGTTCGACGAGGACGGCGAAGCGCAGGTTGGCCTCGGTGTACTCGTGTGCGCAATAGACCAGCGTGTCGTCCGGCAGCGCCGCGAGGCGCCCGAGCGAGGCGCTCATCTGCGCCGGCGTTCCTTCGAACAGGCGGCCGCAGCCGGCGCCGAACAGCGTGTCGCCGCAAAAGACGGCGCCCGGCGCGTGGTAGGCGAGGTGGCCGCGAGTATGGCCGCCGACCGCCAGGACAGCGATCTTCTGCCCGAGGATGACGATCTCCTCGCCGCCGCACAAGGGGTCGGTGCAGCCTGTGATAGACTCCTCAGCCGGTCCGAACACCCGCGGTTGCCAGTCCCTGACCAGTTCCGCCACGCCGCCCTGATGGTCGGCATGGTGATGCGTGATCAGGATGCTTTCGAGGCACAGGTTCGCCGCGGCAAGACGTTCGCGCACCGGCGCCGCATCGCCCGGATCGACCACGGCCGCTCGCCCGTCGCGCACCAGCAGCCAGATGTAGTTGTCCTTGAAGGCAGGAATGAGCACGATTTCGAACATGCCGAAACTATCGAGCGAAGGTCGGCGGATGTCAATTCCCGGCCTCGAAGCCTGGCTCGAGACAGCGCAGGGCCGCTACGTCCTCGCCTGGGAACAGGCCAGTCTCGATGCAGCCGTTACCGACGTCTTCGGCTTCAATGCGCTGCAGCTGGGTATGGCGCAATGTGACTTCCTGCGCGCCAACCGCATTCCGCTGCGCCAGAAAACCGGCGAATGCGGCCCGGTCGATGTCCTCTGCGATCTGCCGGCCCTGCCCTTCGCCTCGCACAGCACCGATCTCGTCGTGCTGCCGCATGTCCTCGAATTCCACGCCGACGCCCACCAGATCCTGCGCGAGATCGAGCGCATCCTGATTCCGGAGGGCCAGCTGATCGTCACCGGCTTCAATCCGCGCTCGCTGTGGGGGCTGCGCAATCGCTTCGACCGCACCGGCAGCTTCCCGTGGCACGGTAACTACCTGTCGGTGGCGCGCCTGAAGGACTGGCTCAAGCTGCTCGGCTTCGAGGTCGACCCGGGCCATTACGGCTGTTTTGCGCCGCCGTTCGATCAGTCGGCCTGGCTGCACCGCCTGCAGTTCCTCGAGTCCGGCGGCAACCGCTGGTGGGGCGTGCCCGGCGGCGTCTATCTGCTGCGCGCCATCAAGCGCACCCACGCGATGCGCCTGATCACCCCGCAGTGGCGGCGCAATGCGGTATCCGGCAAGGCGCTGCGCCCGGTCGCGCAAAGGGAGTGGCATGGCCGCTGAGGAAACCGTTGAACCTGTACACCGACGGCGCCTGCCGCGGCAACCCGGGACCGGGCGGCTGGGGCGTCCTGTTGCGCTTCGACCGGCATGAGAAGGAATTGTGGGGCGGCGAGCGGGATACGACCAACAACCGCATGGAACTCACCGCAGCGATACGTGCGACTGGAGGCGCTGAAGCGGCCCGGTGAGCGCCCGCGTCCACACCGATTCGCAATACGTGCTTAAGGGCATCAGCGAGTGGATCCACGGCTGGAAGAAGCAACGGCTGGAAGACATCCAACCGGAAGCCGGTCAAGAATGCCGACCTCTGGCGCGAGCTCGACGCACTGCGCAGCCAGCACGAACTCGAATGGATCTGGGTCAAGGGCCACGCCGGCCACCCGGAAAATGAACGTGCCGACGCCCTCGCCAACCGGGGCATCGACGAACTGAAGGACGCCACATGAGACAGATCGTTCTCGACACCGAAACCACCGGGCTCGATCCCCGCCAGGGTCACCGCATCATCGAAATCGCCTGCATCGAGATGGTCAATCGCCGGCCGACCGGCCACCATCTGCACAAGTTCGTCAATCCCGAGCGCGAAATCGACGAAGGAGCTGCCGCGGTCCACGGCATCACCCTCGACTTTCTCGCCGACAAGGCGAAGTTCGCCGACATCGTCGACGAGTTTCTCGAATTCATCACCGGCGCCGAGTTGATCATCCACAACGCGCCGTTCGACACCGGCTTCCTCAATGCCGAACTGGATCGTCTCGGCCGCGTACCGGTCGGGACCGTCTGCAACGGCGTCATCGACACGCTGAAGATGGCCAAGGAACTCCATCCGGGCAAGCGCAACAGCCTCGACGCGCTGTGCGAGCGCTACGCCATCGACAACTCGCAGCGGACCCTGCACGGCGCCCTGCTCGACACCGAACTGCTGGCCGAAGTCTTCCTGGCGATGACGCGCGGCCAGAACACCCTGATGATCGAACCCGATGCCGCGCCGCGAACACGACAGAACGAGGAAGCCCGGCGCGGCGAACGCAAGCCGCTGCTCGTCCGCCGCGCCAGCGCCGACGAACTGGCCTGCCACGAGCAAATACTGGCGGCGATCGACAAGGACACCCGGGGCGGCTGTCTCTGGCTTGCCGAGAGGCGCTAGCCTAGCCCGGCAAGTCGCCGCCGGCGAACAACTCGGCGGAAAACGCATTCTCGCGTTCGCGGATGGTCGCGAGGAATTCGTCGGCGTCGTTGACCATGCCATGGAAAGCGTCGAAGCCGCGTTCGAGGAAGGAGTGCAGTTCGCCGAGGCCGGCCATATACGCCGGGCCGTGCATCATTCGCAGGATGCCACGGACGAAGGAACTGCGCGCCAGCGATTCGAGCGCTTCACCGGTCTCGATGATCAAGCGGATCTGCAGCGCCCGCCCGGGGCGGTCGCCGATCGCGCGATAGGCCGTGGCGTAGTCTTCGCCGGTCAGCACCGGCTGGTCGAGGCGGTCGCCGAGAGCAGCGACCATCGCCGCGTCGAAACGCTCGGACAACGCGTCAACCTCGACTGCCAGCAGGATGGTCCGCAGTCCCGAAACCGGCAGCATCGCGGTCAGCATCGGCAGGATGCGCTCGACCTCGGCATCGCGCTGGCTGAAATCCTTCGGCCCGTAAAGTTCGGCGAGAAAGAAGGCTGCCGCCTCGACCGAAGCGGGGACTGGCAAGCAGGTCGGCATGCGTATCCGCCAGAGCGGGCCGCCTGCCATTCGCGCAGGCGCTGCCGGCGCCTGCCGTGCCCGGCATCGGCCGCAGCCGCCAGCCGCCAGTCGCGCGCCTCGCGCAGAAAGGCGGCCAGCGCCGCCGCGCAGGCGCTGCGGTCGAGTTCGGAACGCTCGGGATCGGCCATGGGCAAATTATGAACACACCGCCCCGGGCCGTTTAGAGTCAATTGCCTAACGGCTGCAATTTCCGGCAACTACACTGCAAGAGTCCAACGATGACAGGTGCAGTCGATGTCAGATGCCGTTTTCTCCGTCGCCAACCCGGCCGCCTTGCGCGAGTCGTCGGGACGCGTCGCTGCCATGACCACCCGTCGCGAGTTCCTCAAGACCGGGCTGGCTGGCGGCGCACTGCTCGGCGTGGCGGGATGCACGCGACCATCGGCGAACGGCGGGCGCGCCATGGTGCTGTCCGCCCTGATCCCCGTGATGCTGCAGGGCGCCCTGCCGGACGCCGGCGAACCCCGCCAGAAGGCCATCGCAACGACCGTGGCCGGCGTCGACAAGGCGATTGCCGGGCTGTCGCTGGCCACCCAGAAGGAAATCGAGGAACTCTTTGACCTGCTGGCCTTCGCGCCGACGCGGATGCTCGCTGCCGGCCTCTGGTCGCCGTGGCCGGAGGCAACGCCGGAAGCCATCGGCAAGTTTCTCCAGGATTGGCGGTTCAGCCGCTTCAACCTCCTCAAGTCCGGCTACGCGGCGTTGCACGACCTGGTATTCGGCGCCTGGTACGCCCGTCCCGACACATGGGCAGCCATCGGCTACCCCGGCCCCCCGAAGGTGGAATGATGCATGATCCGTTCCGTGCAGGTCTCGCTTCCGGCTGGAAGCATGTCGATGCCTCCGGCCTGACGGCCGACCGGCGCTTCGAGGCCGACGTCGTCATCGTCGGCAGCGGTGCCGGTGGCGGCGTCACCGCCGAGATCCTGGCCCGCGCCGGGCTCGCGGTCATCATCGTCGAGGAAGGTCCGTTGCGTACCAGCGACGACTTCCGCATGCGGGAATCGGAAGCCTATCCCGACCTCTACCAGGAATCGGCCGCGCGCAAGACAGCCGACAAGGCAATCAACATTCTCCAGGGTCGTTGTGTCGGCGGCTCGACGACGGTCAACTGGACCAGCAACTTCCGCACCCCGCCGGCCACCCTCCAGTGGTGGCAGCAGGCGCACGGACTCAAGAGCCTTTCCGTGGAAGCGATGGCGCCATGGTTCATGGCCATGGAACAACGCCTCCATGTCGGCCAGTGGCCGATTCCCCCCAACGAGAACAACGCCGCGCTGGCGCGCGGTGCCGGCAAGCTCGGCATCCCGGCCGCGGTCATTCGGCGCAACGTCAAGATGTGCTGGAACCTCGGCTACTGCGGGATGGGCTGCCCGACCAACGCCAAGCAGTCGATGCTGGTGACCACCATCCCCGGCGCGCTCGAGCAGGGCGCAACCCTGATTTCGCGGCTGCGCGCCGAACGCTTCGAGTTTTCCGGAAAACAGGTCAAGGTTCTCGACGCCATCGCCCTCAAGGCCGACGGCCTTCACCCGAGCGGCGTCAAGGTGGCGCTGCACGCCCGCCACTTCGTGCTCGCCGGCGGTTCCATCAACTCGCCGGCCCTGTTGTTGCGCAGCAAGGCGCCGGACCCGGCGGGCCGGCTCGCCAAGCGTACCTTCCTGCACCCGGTGGTCATTTCATCGGCGCTCTTCGAGCAACCGGTCAGGGCCTATGCCGGTGCGCCACAGTCGGTCTATACCGACCACTTCCTCGAGGAGTTCCCGATCGACGGGCCGCTCGGCTTCAAACTGGAAGCACCGCCCCTGCATCCGGTGCTCTTCTCGACGACCCTCCAGGGATGGGGCGAGGGACATGCCAGGCTGATGAAAGACTTCGCCAACGTCCAGACCAACCTCGCCCTGATTCGCGACGGCTTCCACCCCGACAGCCAGGGCGGCCAGGTGAGGCTGCGCGGCGACGGCTCGCCGGTGCTCGACTATCCGCTCAACGCGACCTTCTGGGAAGCGGCGCGCCGGGCGCTGCTGGTAATGGCGGAGATCCAGTTTGCCGCCGGCGCCACCTGGGTCACCCCGGTCCATGAACGCACCTCGGGCTACACCAGTTGGGCCGAGGCCCGCCGCGGCATCGCCGAACTCGCGCTGGAACCCCTGATCTGCCGCGTCGTCAGCGCCCACGTGATGGGCGGCTGCGCCATGGCGGATGCCCCCGAGCGCGGCGTAGTCAGCGACGAGGGGCGGCATTTCCAGATCGACAACCTGTCGATCCACGACGGATCCGTGTTCCCGACCAGCATCGGCGCCAACCCGCAGCTCTCGATCTACGGTCTGGTCGCCCGCAATGCCTCGCTCCTCGCCGCCGCCCTGACCGGCAGGCCGCGGCCAGCGATTCTCTGAGCCGCATGGTTCCCCTCACGCTGCTGGTCCTGCTGTCCGCCGAGCTGACCGCCTACGCCGCCACTGCCCGCTTCCTGTTCGACGCCCCGTGGGACACGGCGGCGTTCGCCGCGGTCGGGGCGTTGCTCGGTATGCGCGCCGGCATCGTCGCGGTGACCTGGACTTTCGCGGCTGCCCACCAGTCACCCGCTCCACCGCTGACCGCGGGAGAACGGCTGCGGATGATCGTCGGCGAATATCTCGCCTTCCTGCTCACCTTCGTCGTCGTGCTGCCCTTCGAGCGACTGTGGATGCCGCATGACCGTCTGGGGCCCTGCCCGCGGCCGCTTGTTCTGGTACACGGCTACGGCTGCAGCCGCGGCGTCTGGTGGTGGCTGCGGCGCCGACTGGAAGCCGCTGGCCATACCGTGGCGAGCGTCAGCCTGGCACCGCCCTATACCAGCATCGGCAAGCTCGTTCCCCAACTCGCCCGGCGCGTCGAGGAAGTCCGCCGCGCCACGGGCGCCGACAAGGTGGTGCTCGTCGCGCACAGCATGGGCGGGCTGGTCTGCCGCTCCTATCTGGCACGCTACGGCAGCGAGAGCGTCGAGCGGCTGGTCACGCTCGCCTCGCCGCATGGCGGCAGCGAACTGGCACGCATCGGCATCGGCCAGAACGCCCGGGAAATGGAACCCAACTCGCTCTGGCTGCGGGATCTTGGACAGGAGCCACTGCCGGTGCCGACGGTATCGATCCGCACGCCGCATGACAACTACGTGATGCCGCAGGACAGCCAGCGCCTGCCCGGTGCCGGCGATGTCGAACTGGCAGGCATTGGCCATCTCGCCGTGCTCTACGCCAGGCCCGCCGCCGCCGAACTGCTCAGGGCATGTTCCGCCGGCCAATAGCGGCCGCTGACAGCGCCGTCACAGCGTGGTCAGCACCTCCTCGCCATGATCGGCACAGTTCGGATCGTCGATGACGCGAACGATGTGGCCGGTCTCGTCGATGATGAAGGTCACCCGCTCGCTGACCCCGACAACGCTGCGCAGCAGCCCGCCCAGACCCGAGCCGGCAACACCGTAGGCCTTGGCGATCGCGAGGTCGGTATCGGCCAGCAGCGGAAAGTTGAGGGCGAACTTCTCGCTGAAGCGCTGGTGCGATTCCTGCCCCTGCGCCGAGACCCCCAGAATCGCCGCGCCGCGAACAGTTATGGCCGCATTGGCATCGCGCAGGCTGCATGCCTGCTTGGTGCAGCCGGGCGTGTCGTCCATCGGATAGAAATACAGGACCAGCTTGCGGCCGCGGAAATCCGCCAGCCGGCAGCGTGCCGCCATCGGTCCCCGGCGCCGCGAAGTCGGGCGCCGGGTCGCCCGGCTTGAGATGGGTTGCCATCAGAAGTAGATGCCGCGCATGAACTGCTGGAAGGCCACCTGATCCGCCGACGCCGGAGCGGGCAGCGCGCTCTTTTCCTTGTGCTGCGCCGCCGACGAATCGGGGAACATGCGGAAGGTCGTGTTCATGATGATCTGCGCGGCGCGCGGCACCAGCGCATGCAGCACCTGCCCGGCGATGCCGAGGCGGGTGGCGACGCGCACCGGCTTGTGGATGATCGCGTTGCAGATCAGGTCGGCGGCCTCGTCCGGCGACAGCGTCGGCACCTGGTCGTAGAGCTTGGTCGGCGCAATCATCGGCGTCTTGACCAGCGGCATGTTGATCGTCGTGAAATTGATGCCGCGGTCGGCGAACTCGGAGGAAGCGCAGCGCGTCCACGCGTCGAGTGCCGACTTGGAGGCGACGTATGCCGAGAAGCGCGGCGCGTTGGTCAACACGCCGATCGAAGAAATGTTGATGATGTGGCCGCGCTTCCGCTCGGCCATCTTCGGCAGCACCTCCATCGTCACCTTCAGGCAGCCGAAGTAGTTGAGCTGCATCGTCCGCTCGAAGTCGTGGAAGCGGTCGTACGAATTCTCGATGGCGCGGCGGATCGAACGGCCGGCGTTGTTGATCAGGATATCGACGGCACCGTGCTCGGCCAGCACCTGCTGGGTGACCGCCTGGGCGGAAGCCATGTCCGCCAGGTCGCCGACATAGGCATGCAGCTTGAGGCCGGCGGCTTCGAACTCGCGCACCGCTTCGTCGAGCTGATCCTTGTCGCGGGCGATGGTGACCACGTGCGCGCCCGCCTCGGCCAGCTTCCAGGCGGTCGCCTTGCCGATGCCGGACGAAGCGCCGGTGACCAGCACGACCTTGCCCTCGACCTGGCCGCGCAGGCTGCGGTCGATGAACAGGTCCGGGTCGAGATGACGCTCCCAGTAGTCCCAAAGTCGCCACGCATAGGTGTCGAGCGGCGGCACCGAGATGCCGCTGCCCTTCAGGACACGTGTCGTTTCGCGGCAGTCGAAGCGGGTCGGATAGTTGACGAAGCGGAACATGTCGTCCGGCAGGCCGAGATCCTTCATGACCGCGTGCCGGATGCGGCGCACCGGTGTCAGCGCCAGCAGGGAATTGCGCAACTGCTTCGGAATGAAGCTGAACAGGGCGGCATTGACGCGCATCGTCATCTCGGGCGCGTGCGCGGCGCGGGCGAAGGTGTTGAGCAGGTCGCCGACACGCATCGGGCTCGGATCGACGAGATGGAAGCACTTGCCGTCCTCGCCCTTGAGGTGGGCGATGCAGTCGACGGCATTGACGATGAAATCGACCGGTACGACGTTGATCCGCCCGCCCTCGATGCCGATGGTCGGCATCCACGACGGCAGCGCCTTGCGCAGCTTCTGGATCAGCTTGAAGAAATAGTACGGCCCGTCGATCTTGTCCATCTCGCCGGTGCGCGAATCGCCGACGACGAGGGCTGGCCGGTAGATGCGCCAGGGAATGCTGCATTCACGGCGGACAATGCCCTCGGAATCGTGCTTGGTCCGGAAGTAGGGATGATCGAGCCCCTCCGCTTCCTCGAACATGTCCTCGCGGAACAGCCCCTCGAACAGGCCGGCCGACGCGATCGAGCTGAACAGGTGGAAGTGCTTGGCGCCGATCGCTTCGGCGAACTGCACGGTGTTGCGCGTGCCGTCGACATTGACCTTGAGCTGGATCTCGGCATCGGCCTTGAGATCGTAGATCGCCGCGAGGTGGAAGAAGTGGGTCGTCTTTTTGCCCAGTTTCTTGACGTTGACCGCAGCAACGCCGAGCAGCGGCTGGGTCAGGTCGCCGACCACCGGGATCGCCCGGCTCGCGTCGCAGCCCCAGAACTCGTAGAGGGCGGGAAGCGACTCGCGCTCGACCTCGCGAATCAGAAAATAGATGACGTTGGTTGCGTCACGATCCAGCAGTTTCCTGACCAGGCGCTTGCCGATGAAGCCCGACGCACCGGTGATGAAATATTGCATTTCTCCATCTCCTCAAGTGATATTGCAAACCATGATTCTAGAGGCGTTTGCCTAGTTATTAGTGTGCGTCCTCTAGACCTATACCCTAGTATGCCTCCAAGGGCAGAGGATAAAGCTGTCGTATAGATACTTTTTTTACTATCGCGAGGAATCGAACATGGTCAAGAAATTCAACGCCGCTTCTGAAAGCCAGCTGACGCAAACCGTCCGCGAATCCGCCCAGCAAATCTGGCTGGCCGGCCTCGGCGCCTACGCCAAGGCGCAGGAAGAAGGCGGCAAGGTCTTCGAAGCGCTGGTCAAGGAAGGCGAGAGCATCCAGAAGAAGACCCGGCAAGCCGCCGACGAGAAGATCGCCGTCGTCACCACCAAGGCGTCCGGCACATGGGATCGCCTCGAGCAGGTGTTCGAGGATCGCGTCGCCCGTGCCCTCTCCAGCCTCGGCGTGCCGAGCAAGAAGGATATTGACAAGCTGTCGAAGCGCGTCGCCGAGTTGACCGCCGTCGTCCAGGAACTCACCGAGTCCCAGGGCGGCGCCGCGAAGAAGCCGGCGCGCGCGCCTGCCGCCGCCAAGCCTGCCGCCGCTCCCGCTGCCCCGCTCCCGCCACCAAGACTACGGCTGCCAGGAAGGCAGCGCCGGCCAAGCAGCCGGCCGCGACGAAAAGCGGCGCCGATAATGTCGCTGCTGGTGAAACAACTGCTGCCTGAGCAAGGTTCGCAAGAGTAATCTGCCCGTCACTCCCCGCGTGGCAGATGCGGACGCTCCCGTGCAAATGGCGGGAGCGTCGGGATGCCCGGCTCCGGCCGGGCATTCTTCATCCGCGAGGGACGTTTTCGCGAACGGAAGCAATGGCGATCCAGAGGTACATCCCAAGCTAATTAGTGTGTCCCCTCTAGACGAATGACATAGCATGAAGGTGTGGACAGGTTTCGCGAAAACCTGCGCATCAAAACCCGAGCATCACACACACGAAAGGATTCGATCATGGTCAAGAAGATCAAAGTACTCGCCGACAACCAAGTCGCCCGCAACGTCAAGGAATCGACGCAGCAAATCTGGCTGGCCGGTCTCGGCGCCTACGCCCGCGCACAGGAAGAAGGCAACAAGCTGTTCGAGGCGCTGGTCAAGGAAGGCGAAAGCATCCGGAGCAAGACGCGCAAAGTCGCCGACGCAAAAGTCGCGGCTGTCGCCGCAACGGCATCCGGCACGTGGGACCGCCTCGAGCAGATGTTCGAGGAACGCCTCACGCGCGCGGTCGCGACACTCGGCGTGCCGACCAAGCGCGACATCGACACGCTGGCCAAACGCGTCGCCGAACTGACCGCCGTGGTCCAGAAGCTCTCCGACAGCCAGGACGGTGCGAGGAGCGCCACCAAGGCGGTAGCCAAGCCTGTTGCTGCCGAGCCGGCCGCGACTGAACCCGTCGCGGCGAAACCGGCCAGAGCTACTGCAGCGAAGAAGCCGGCGGCGAGCAAGACCGCTTCCGCCTGAACTGCACACCGGGTGCCATCGGCACCCGGCAATGAACGGCAGGGTTCTCGGGATACCCAACTGCGTTTGGGCATCCCTCATATTCGGGGGTAGCGGTCATGTCCAAAATCGGCATTGCCCTGGCCGGCGGCGGTCCGGTCGGCGGCATCTACGAAATCGGCGCCAGCGTGGCGCTTGCCGAAGCGATCGACGGCCTCGACTTCAACCATGCCGACATTTTCGTCGGCGTCAGTTCCGGCAGCCTGGTCGCGGCAGCGTTCGCCAACGGCATCACGCCCGAGAAGCTGGCGCGGATACTGATCGACAATGACGCCGACGAACTCTTCAATCCGGAAATGCTGCTGCGCCCGGCCTTCGGCGAGTACCTCCACCGCGCACTGTCGATTCCCGCCCTGCTCCGCTCGGCGCTCCAGAACTACCTCTCCGACCCCTTCCACCACGGCCTGCTCGAGTCCTTCCAGCGTCTCTCGCGGGCGATTCCGACCGGTGTCTTCGACAACAGCGGCATCGACCGTGTCATGCGCGAATTGTTCACGCGGCGCGGACGCACCAACGATTTTCGCAAGCTGAAGCGCCGGCTGTTTCTCGTCGCGACCGATCTCGACTCGGGCGAATCGATCGCCTTCGGCTCGCCGGGTTACGACGACATCCCGATCTCGACAGCGGTGCAGGCGAGCACCGCCCTGCCCGGGCTTTTCCCGCCCGTCCGGATCGGCGACCGCTACTTCGTCGACGGCGCACTGATCAAGACCCTGCACGCCTCGGTTGCACTCAAGGAGGGCGCCGACCTCGTCCTCTGCATCAATCCGCTGGTCCCCTTCGATGCCGAACTGGCAGCCAAACGCAATGCCCGCGAGCGCCAGAACCTGAACGACGGCGGTCTGCCGGTCGTGCTGTCGCAGACCTTCCGCGCCATCATCCATTCGCGCATGCGGGTCGGCATGGACCGCTACAAGCACCATTACGGCGACGCCGATGTCGTTCTCTTCGAGCCGACGCGCGACGATGGGGAGATGTTCTTCACCAACGTGTTCAGCTACCGCGACCGGCAGCGCCTCTGCGAGCACGCCTACCAGCGCACGCGCATCGATCTCTTCCGCCGCCGGCACGAACTCCGGCACATCCTCGAGCGGCACGGGCTGTCGCTCGACCTCGCCGTGCTGAAGGACCATCGCCGCTCGCTGATCGCGCAGTCGCGCTTCCGGGCCAAGGTCAGCCTGAAGAAGACGACCAGCGTCCTCGATGATTCCCTCGACGAACTGCAAGGCTGGCTTGAGTCAAGAATGCCGGCGTGATGTATGCTTCCACTCTCTGCGAATCCGCAACGAGAGTGAGCATGGAGAGGAAGCCCAAGCGCCGGACCCGCGAGCGCATCGTCGAGACTGCGCTCCGTCTTTTCAACGACTTCGGCGAGCCCAACGTCACGACGACGGTGATCGCCGACGAAATGGACATCAGCCCGGGCAACCTCTACTACCACTTCCACAGCAAGGACGAAATAGTCAACGCGCTGTTCGCCGAATACGAGAAGGAAATCGAGTCCCTGCTCACGGCGCCCGGTAGTCGCCCGCGCGGCACCGAGGATATCTGGCTGTTTCTTCACCTGCTGTTCGAGATCATCTGGAAGTACCGCTTCTTCTACCGCGACATCAATGACCTGCTGACTCGCAACCGGCTGGTCGAGACACATTTCCAGCGCATCCTCGAGCACAAGCAGGCCACCGCCCTCGCCGTCGGCGAGGGGCTCGCTGCCTCGGGCATCCTCAACGCCACCCCCGGCGAACTGCGTGCCCTGGCCACCAACGTGACGGTCGTCGCAACTTTCTGGCTGTCGTTCGAGCATGCCCGCCGGCCACGTGGGGCACCCGACATCGGACGCGGCGTCTATCAGGTGATGTCGCTCGCGGCGCCCTTCATGGAAGGCAAGGAACGAGCATTGCTGGAAAAATTGTCGATTGAATATGTAAGTGAACACTGAAGGAGACCAACCGTGGCAAAGAACACCTGGAAAAAATTCCCCTACCCCGACAAGGCCTTCGCCTATGCCGGCGCCGACCTTGACAAGAACTGGGCGCGCCTGCACCGCGGCGACTGCGAACCTTTCCCGGCCGATGCAGCCGTGCAGGACGCGTGGCGTGCTTACCACGCCGGTGATTTCGCCAAGGCGTTGGAACTCGGGCTGAAAGCCGGCGACGCCGGCATCAACGCCGCCAACAAGGCAGCGATGATCTACGCCAACTACCTGGAAGACGACGAGGACGAAAAGCTGCGGCTGTTCGAAGAGATCGCCGAACGCTGCGTCGCCCGGCAGGCTGCCGAACCGGATGATGCCAACGCCTGGTACATCCATGCCTACGCCCTCGGTCGTTACAGCCAGGGTATCTCGATCGGCAAGGCACTCGCCCAGGGTCTCGGCGGCAAGGTCAGGGGCAGCCTCGAACAGGCGCTGAAGCTGCAGCCCGCCCACGCCGATGCCCTGATCGCGCTAGGCACCTGGCACGCCGAAATCATCGACAAGGTCGGCAGCCTGGTCGGGGGGCTCACCTATGGCGCCAAGAAGGAAATGGGCGAAAAGCACTTCCGTGCCGCGCTGGAACTCAATCCCGATTCGGCGATCGCCCGTACCGAATACGCCAACGGACTGGTCATGCTGTTCGGCCGCTCGCGCATCAAGGAAGCCGAAAAACTCTATGCGGAAGCCGCTGCGCGCACGCCGGCCGACGCAATGGAAAAGCTCGACGTCGAGGCAGCCATCGCCGAACTCGACTGAACCCGGCGGCAGCGCCGGGAGCGGTCCTACCCGGTATTGCCGCCTTCGTCCGGGTTGACCGCAGCCGCCGCGGCACGCCTGGAGCGCGCCCGGCCGGCGCCGGCAACCGGCGGTGGTGGCTTGCGCACCGCGGTCGAGCGGGCGGGACGCCTTCTCAGCCCGGCTTCGACGGAATGCGGGTCAGCCAGTCGCTCCACGGGCTCCATCAGCACCAGCAGCAGCAGTTTCTCGAACTCGCCGGCAAAGCGTGCGACGATGCGCTCCGGATCGGGAACCAGCTTGCGGTCGGTGATCAGACCGAACTGCACCCGGTTGTCGTAGGAAAGGATGGATACGCCGATGCCGATGTTGCCTGACTGCGGCACCCAGAACAGCGGCTCGGCAAGCTTGGCGCCGGCCAGGTAGAGCGCGCTCTTCGGCCCCGGCACGTTGGTCATCACGGCGGTGGCCTTGCTCGCCAGCAGATCGAGCACCTGCTCCTGGACGAAGTGCGGGGCCATGCCGACCAGGCCGAGAATCGACAGCGTCAGCGCCGCCTGGTAGGAGCCCTTCAGTTCCTCCATCCGCGCCCGCGTGGCGTACAGCCTGGCGAGCGGATTCTCGATGCCGACCGGCAATTCGACGGCAACCAGGCCGAAGCGATTGCCGAGCTTGCCGGCATCCTTCGGACGGCGCATGTTGACCGGCACCATCGCCCGGATCTCGACGCCCTCGACGTCATCGCCCTTGTCGACCAGATAGGAACGTATGGCGCCGGCGGCGGCGGAGAGCAGCAGGTCATTGACCGAGCAGCCGAGCACCTTGCCAACGTCCTTGATGTGCGGCAGCGGCAGCGCCTCCGACCAGGCGACCCGCTTGGCCGCCCCGGGCCTGCCCTTGAGCCGGGTATGGCTGTCGTCGGGCATGATCGCCAGCTTGGCGACCTCGGCGGCGATCGCGCCGGCGACCCGCGCATAGTCGAGCACCTTGACCGGGTTCTGCACGAGATCCTGGTACTTGTCGCGCAGGCTGGCGGCAAGCCGGAGCGATGCCGTCTTGGCGTCGCTCACCGGGCCCCAGAGCGTCTCCCAGAACGGATCGTCGCCTTCCCCGTCGCTCGCCTCTGCGTTCGCCTCGTCGGCCACTGCGGGGGCCGCTTCTCCCCCTCCGTCGGGCGCGTCGTCGGCCATCGACAGGATAACGCCGACCATCGCGATGCCGTCGGCGATGCTGTGGTGGAGGCGCATGATTAGGGCCTGGCCGCCGATCGCGGTATCGACCAGACGGAAGTCCCACAGCGGCCGGTTGGGATTGAGCGGCTCCGAGGCGAGGTCGGCCAGATAATGCTGCAACTCGGTCTTGCCGCCCGGGGCGGGCAGCAGTTCGCGGTGAAGGTGGCGGTCGAGATCGAAATCGGGATCGTCCTGCCAGACATAGCCGGACCCGTCGGCCACCACCAGTTGGCGAAAGCGGCGGAACTTCAGCATGCGCTGCTCGATAGTGGCGCGCAGTCGCCCGTAATCGAGTTGCCCCTTGAAAAGCATGACGCCGATGATCTGCATCAGATTGGTCGGCCGATCCATGCGCAACCAGGCAGTATCGACGCTGGACATGCGTTCGCGAGACGCCATGACGGACTCCGTGGTCAAACGAAAAGCCTATAATACGGCATTTCCCAGCCCGTTCGAGGACATGCCATGAGCGACCTGAAATCTGCCTTCGAAGCCGCCGTCGCCGATTCCAAGACGCTCGCCGAGCGTCCCGACAACCAGACGCTGCTGCGCATCTACGCGCTGTTCAAGCAGGCCACCGATGGCGACGTGACCGGCAAGCGACCCGGATTCACCGATCTCGTCGGACGCGCCAAGTACGATGCCTGGGCCGGCCTGCATGGAACCTCGGCGGAAGCAGCGATGCAGGCTTACGTGGACCTCGTCGCCAGCCTTAAGGGCTAGGGCGTACGCCCTAGACGAAGCGCTCGTCGAAGTAGCGGTGGATCTCCCGTTCCAGGCTTCCACGGAACGCCGAGAGCAGGAACCCGAGGCGGACCTGGATCGTCGCCTCGCCTTTGCTCAGGGTCAGTTCCCCGTGCAGGCCGGTGCGTTCGAAATGCAGTACGCCCTCGTCGTCCCACGCATAATCGAGATTGAATTCGTTCTGCAGGTCGGTCGCCACCTGCTCGGCCGCCTGCTTCGCCTTCCTGGCCGACAGGTGGTGCTTGCGGGTAATCAGTATCTCGCTCATGGGCGCAGTTTACCCATCTGGAGACAAATCGGGAATCACCTGGCGAACCATTCGACAGCCTTGCCGGCATGGGCATGCGGGAAAGCACCGGGCATCGCCAGCAGGCAGAGGCCGGCCATGCTCAGTCGTTTCATTCCGTAGGCTCCTGAATCGCAGTGAGATAGGCCAGGATGTCCTGGATATCGCGTTCCTTCAGGCCATTCAGCACGCCGACGACCCCTTGCTCGTCGTGCGGGCGATCGCCCTTGAGGTAAAGATCGACCTGGCGCTTGAGATAGTTCGTGTACTGCCCGACCAGCATCGGGAACATGCCCTTGCCCTTGCCGGTCTTGCCGTGGCAGGAAGCACACTGCTTCTGGTAGAGCGCCTCGCCATGTTCGAGATTACCTTCGGCGCGCGGGATGATCATGACGCGGTCCACCATCTGCAGGCGGGTCAGCGCATCTTCAGTACCCTTGAAGCTTGGCATCTTGTTGGAGAGTTCGATGCTGGCCAGATACGCCGATATGTCCTTGATATCCTCATCGGAGAGTTCGCGTTCCTGGGTATACGGGAACATCGGGATGTTAACCCGCGTCCGCGAACGGAAACTCTTCAGCTGATTCTCGATATAACCAACACGCTGTCCGGCGATCCGCGGGTATTCGCCCCGCTTGCCACCGGCTCCCTGGTCGCCGTGGCAGGCGGCGCAGGTCCCGTTGATTTCCTTGCCTTTTTCGAGGTTGACCGCAACCGCCGCGCCGGCCACCAGCCAGCCGGCCATGACCAGAGGAACGAGATTGCGCAACACCATGCGTGATGACTCCGGGAAGCAATGCGGCGAATTGTCGCACGTCGCGGTGCAATCAAAATTGACACATATCACGCATAATTTGCCCATGCCCGTGATCTTCAGCACCACCGAAGGCAGCGACCACCTCTCCCCGCTGCGCCGCCTGGTCGGCGCCCGCTGGATCGCCCTCGGCCTGATGGCCGGCTTGACGCTGCTGGTACCGCCGATTCTGGCGATAAGCTTGCCGCAGGTGCCGCTGCTTGCCATCATCGGCACCACCGCGCTGTTCAATGCGCTGGCCGCCAGGCGACTGCGACAGGCGGATTCGGCGACGCACTGGGAACTGTTCAGCCATCTGCTGATCGACATCGCCGCGCTGACCGCATTGCTTTTCTTCAGCGGCGGCGCCACCAATCCGCTGGTCTCGCTGCTCCTGCCGCCGGTGGCGGTTGCCGCGCTGACCCTGCCGGTGCGCGGCGTGATCGCCGCGGGTGTCGCCGCCGTCGCGGCCTACTCGGCCCTGATGGCCTTCTACCTGCCGTTGTCGGTGGGCGATGCGGCGCGCGCGGCGCAACTGCACCTGCTCGGCATGTGGCTGACCTTCGCCGTCTCGGCGGCGCTGATCGCCTGGCTGGTGGTGCGCATGACCGCCCTGATCCGCCGGCGCGACGCCGAACTGGCAGCGGCCCGCGAACAGGCCCTGCGCGACGAGCGCATCATGGCGATCGGCACACTGGCTGCCGGCGCCGCCCACGAACTGGGCACGCCGCTCGCGACGATCGCCCTGGTCGCCGGCGAACTGGCGTGCGAGACGGAACTGCCGGCCGCGCTGCGCGACGACATCGCGCTGCTCCGGCAGCAGGTCGACGTCTGCAAGGGGATCATCACCGGCCTGTCGCGCCGGGCCGGCGCCGAACGGCTGGAGAACTCGACCGCCGAAGCCATCGACCGCTGGCTCGACGGCGTTCGCCGGCGCTGGCACGCGGCGCGCCCGCATGCGGCCAGCCAACTGGAAGTGAACAGCCCGCAGCCGGCGCCGACGGTCGTCAGCGACCCGCGCCTCGAGCAGGCGCTGCTCAACCTGCTGAACAATGCCGCCAACGCCTCGGCAGCGCCCGTCGAAGTAGGACTCACCTGGCCGGCGGGACGGATCGTCATCGACATCCGTGACCGCGGGCCGGGCTTCCCCGCCGCGGTTCTCGCGCAAGGTGGCGCGGCCGCCTTTCCGCCGCACGCGCAGGGCAGCGGCATCGGCCTGCTGCTGACGCGCGCGGCGATCGAACAGCTCGGCGGCCGCCTGTCGCTGCTCAACCCTCCCGACGGCGGCGCCCTCGCCCGCCTCGAACTTCCCCGGAACAACTGATGCCCGAACCGATCCTGATCATCGAAGACGACCCCGGCTTCAACGCCCTCCTGGTCCGCACGCTCGAACGCCGCGGCCGGACGGCCCGCGGCGCCCTCAGCGCCCCGGCTGCGCTGGCGCTGGCCGGCGAACTGGCGCCCGGCCGCGTCGTCCTCGACCTCAACCTCGGCGGCGCTTCGGGGCTGGCACTGATCCCGGCGCTGCTGGCGATCCGGCCCGACTGCCGCATCGTCGTCCTCACCGGCTACGCCAGCATCGCCACCGCAGTCGATGCGATCAAGCTCGGGGCCGTCCAGTACCTCGCCAAGCCGGTCGAGATCGAAGCGATCCTCGCCGCGCTCGACAGCGACGACGGGCCCGACCTCGAACTGCCGGCGCCGGACGAACCGCTTTCGGTCGACCGGCTCGAATGGGAACACATCCAGCGCGTCCTGAGCGAAAACGACGGCAACATCTCGGGCACCGCGCGCGCGCTCAAGATGCACCGCCGTACGTTGCAGCGCAAGCTGGCCAAGCGGCCAGTCAGAAACTGAACCCCGGCCCCGCCTGCCCGCGTCACGGCACCAGCGGAATTGCCCCGATGACGATCAGGCGAGGCTGCGGCCGGTCTGCTTCAGCACGGCGAGGAATTCGGCGAAAGACGCCTCGCGGACCAGAGTCTCGCCCAGCGTGTCGCGCAGGTCGAAGTTGCTGCCCGTCGGCTCGCCCGGCCGCTCCGAACGGCCACCGGCGAACGGAACGCGCTGCGACGCATACGGCTTGTATTCTGTGTTGGTCATGATGTCGGTCTCCGTCGAGTTGTCGGGCACATCATGCCAAGCCGTTCCGCCGCTGTATGTGAACGAATTCACACCCGGACGCACAAAGTTTCTGCACATCGCCGGACCTTCCGGAACGAGCATATGTACATCGTCATCGACACCGAATTCACCAGTCTCACCCGTGACGCCGAACTGCTCTCGCTGGGTGCCGTCAGCGAAGACGGCCGCCGCTTCTACTGCGAACTCGAACCGGTGCCGCTGGCCGCCTGTTCGGATTTCGTGCGCCGCTTCGTCCTGCCGCTGTTCGAAGGCGGCGCTGCTGTCTGCACCCGGGCGGAATTCCCGGCACGCCTGGCCGGCTGGCTGCGCCAGTTCACTGATCCGGTCCTGCTGGTCGACAGCGACTGGGACATCGACATCCTCCATCACGCGCTGACCGGGCGGCGCAGCCGACTGCCGGGGCTCCTGCGCTTCACAGCGGCGAAGGCGGCGCACGCGGTCATGCTGATGACGCTGGCACCATTCGACGGTGATGAACTCGCCGTCTTCGAGCGCGCCGTGGGGCAACACTACGCAGCCGATCCACGCCCGCACCACGCGCTGGTCGATGCCTTGGCGATCGCCGCCGGGCTGCAGGCGGTCGGCGCGATGCGCCCGGGCTGACGGTGGCCCCGACGACGTAAACTGAAAGCGGGTGATCAACCGCGGATTGTTGCGGTCGACCACCCGCCGGCGGCCAGTTTCAGTATTACTTGTGGTCGCTCGCCACCGGCGCCGGAGAGGGCTTCACGACCTTGGCGTTGACCTGTTTGCTGCTGCCGTCGTCGAAGGTCAGCGTGACCGGTACCGAATCGCCTTCCTTCATCGGCGCCTTGAGGTCGATCAGCATGACGTGCAGGCCGCCCGGCTTGAGCACCGCCTCGCCCTTGGCCTTGATGTCGATAGCCGGAACCGGGCGCATTTTCATGACGCCGCCGTCGTTGATGTGAGTGTGCAGCTCGGTGGCCCTGGAGAGCGGATTGTCGGCCTTGACCACCTTGACATCCTTGTCGCCGTTGTTGCGGATCACCATGAAGGCGCCGGTGGCAGGCGCGTTGGGGGGCGCCAGGCGGACATAGGGATTGTTGACCGTGACCTGGTCGGCGGAACCGGCCAGAGCACCGGCGGAGAGCAGCAGGCCGGCAGCCAGCAGGGACAGTTTCTTCATTTCTTGCTCCTTCATGGTTGGTTCAAACGTTTGCGGATGGCCGCCGCCACGTCATCGGGCGAGGCGGCGTGGGGAATCCTGCCGTCGAGCCGACCGTCGCGCGCGACGACATAGGTGTCGGAGGTGTGATCGACGACATAACCGCCACCTGCCGTCGCGGCCGGTCTGGCGGGCGTAGAAGACGCCATAGTGGCGCGCGACTTCGGCGAGCGCTTCCGGCGTGCCGGTGACGCCGGTGATGGCGGGATGGAAAAAGGTCGCGTATTCCTTCAGGCGTTCCGGCGTGTCGCGCTCCGGGTCTACCGAGACGAAGATCGCCGCCACCCCGGCCAGTTCTTCCGGCCGGAGCAGCGCCAGGCCGGCGGCGGTCGCCGCCAGCGCGGTCGGGCAGACATCCGGGCAATAGGTGTAGCCGAAATAAACGAGAACAACCTTGCCGCGCAGAGCCTGCAGAGTGACCGGGCCGTCCGCCGACGCGAGCGTGAAATCACCGCCGGCCGGGGCAACGGCCCTGGGCAGTGGCCGGCTCCGGCAGTTCGGGATGCCAGAACAGCGCCAGCCCGACCACCAGCGCGGCAAGGAAGACAGCGATGGCGAGCAGGAATCTTTGTGCCATGACTCGCCCGGTCATTGCCGGGGCAGCGCGGCGAGGCGGAAGGGCACCGCGATGCGCCGACTGCCACTATCGATCAGTACCGTCGCCTGCCAGTCCATCTGCCCGGTGATGCAGACCGGCAGCGTCACCTCGCCGGCATGGCGCCCGCCGCCGCGCGCTGTCAGTTCGGGCCGGTTGAAGCCCATGTTCATGTCGACCCCGGCAAAATCGACGGCGACCCGCGTCGCGTCGAGACCCGCCCAGCCTCACCTCGATCTGGAACGGCCGGACCATCGGAATCGGGCGCGGATCCATCTCCACTTCGAGCTGACCGCCGTCCGGCAAGGCCACCCGGCAGGCACTCCGGTTCAGGTCGCATGCCGGATCGGGCTGCACGGTGACGTCCGCCCTGGGCAGCAGCAGCGGAGACAGCTTGTAGCCGACCACCACGACCAACGCGATCAGCAGAATGCCGATCACATCGATCAGTATCTTCTTATTCACCAGTTTCTTCCTGGCGCGAAGGCCCGAGGGAATGCCGCATTTTCTCCGAAGAACCGGAAACGGAATTAGCAAATATCAATTCTTTCACGCGGTGGCAGGCATACAGTATGCGGCAAATTGTCGCAGCGGCATTCTGTCGCAGGCGACAGTCGAGGGTTGGAAATTGAAGTTCTTGTTCTCAAGGGAGAAATCGAGATGAAAAGATTTGCAGTGAAATCCACCGTGCTGCTCGTCGCAGCCGGCATCGGTTTCGGCGCTGCCATCGGCGTGGTCGGCCGAATCGCTGCAGGACGTGATGAAGCGTCGCGGCCTCAGCCAGCAGGATCTGCTGGCCGCATCCAAGACCTATGTCCCGACCGGCAAGCGCGACGAATTCGTCGCCTTCAGTTCCGGCGGCCAGTCCGGCCAGATCATCGTGTATGGCATTCCGTCCATGCGCATCCTGAAGTACATCGGCGTGTTCACGCCGGAACCGTGGCAGGGCTACGGCTTCGACGAAGAACTCGAAGGCCGTGCTGCGCCAGGGCAACATCGACGGCAAGGAAATCAACTGGGGCGACACGCACCACCCGGCCATTTCCGAAACCGATGGCAAGTACGACGGCCAGTTCCTGTTCATCAACGACAAGGCCAACCCGCGCCTCGCCGTGATCGACCTGCGCGACTTCGAAACCAAGCAGATCGTCGTCAACCCGATCTACAAGTCCGAACACGGCGGCGCCTTCGTCACGCCGAACACCGACTACGTGATCGAAGCCGCCCAGTACGCCGCGCCGCTGGAGAACAAGAAGTTCTACCCGCTCGAAGAGTTCAACGAGAAGTATCGCGGTGGCGTGACCTACTGGAAGTTCGACCGCAAGGAAGGCCGCCTCGATCCGAAGAAGTCCTTCTCGCTCGAACTGCCGCCGTACAGCCAGGACTTGTCCGACGCTGGTAAAGGCCCGTCCGACGGCTGGTCGTTCACCAACTCCTTCTGTTCCGAGCGTTACGTCGGCGGCATCGAAAAAGGCCGTCCGCCGTATGAAGCCGGTTGCTCCGCCAAGGACACCGACTACATGCACGTGATCAACTGGAAGAAGGCCGCCGAACTGGTTGCCGCCGGCAAGGCCAAGAAGATCAACGGCCATGACGTGCTGATGATGGAAACCGCGATCAAGGAAGGCATCCTCTTCCTGGTTCCGGAACCGAAGTCGCCGCACGGCGTTGACGTGACCCCGGACGGCAAGTTCATCACCGTCGCCGGCAAGCTGGACACCCACGTTTCGGTCTATTCCTTCGACAAGATCCAGGCCGCCATCAAGGCCGGCAAGTTCGAATCCAAGGATCCGTACGGCATTCCGGTGATCGCCATGAAGGATGCGCTGCATACCCAGGTCCAGCTCGGCCTCGGTCCGCTGCACACCCAGTACGACTCCAAGAAGTGTGTTGCCTACACCTCCCTCTACGTCGACTCGCAGGTCGTCAAGTGGGACCACTGCGAAGGCAAGGTGCTGGACAAGATCTCCGTGCACTACAACATCGGTCACCTGATGACCATGGAAGGTGATTCCGCTGGATCCGAAGGGCCGTTACCTGGTTGCGCTGAACAAGCTGGCGATCGACCGTTTCATGCCGGTTGGCCCGCTGCATCCGCAGAACCACCAGTTGATCGACATTTCGAACGACAAGATGCAGTTGTTGTACGACATGCCGCTGCCGCTGGGTGAGCCGCACTACGTCGTTGCCATCGAAGCCGACCAAGCTGAAGCCGGGCGTCCGCTACAAGGTCGGCACCGACTCCCGCACCGACAAGCCGCAGTCCCGGCATGGTTCGCGCCGGCGAAGAAGTGACGACCAAGAAGGGCAACAAGATCGAAGTCAAGGGTACGCTGATCCGTTCGCACATCACCCCGGAAACCATCGAGGCTGAAGTCGGCGACGAAATCACCATCCACCTGACCAACCTCGAACGCGCCCAGGACGAAACCCACGGCTTCACCGTCTCGACCTACAACGTGCATGCCTCGGTCGAACCGGGCAAGACCGTCACCGTCAAGTTCAAGGCCGACAAGGAAGGCGTCTATCCGTACTACTGCACGGAATTCTGCTCGGCGCTGCACCTTGAAATGCAGGGTTACCTGCTGGTCAAGCCGAAGGGCTGGAAGCCGACCAAGACCTCCACCGAGGCCAAGGCCAGCTACACCGAAGCCGACTACAAGGCGACGCTGAAGAAGGTTGTTGACACCCAGGTCGTCATCGACTCCGTGGTCGGTTACATCACCAGTGTCAACTTCAAGGACTTCCCGGATGTCGTGGCCATGGTTGACGATGCAACCGACCAGCTGGGCAAGATCAAGGAAGCCAAGGCCAAGGCTGACGCCGCTGCCGCCAAGAAGGACTGGGATCAGGCCAACCTGTGGACCGAGCAGATCTGGCAATACCAGGTCAAGGCGGCCGACATCGGTCTGCGTGCCAAGACCTACCTCGAGCAGAACGGTGCCAAGCCGGTCAAGAAATAAGCAAGCGAACTTGATCTGACTTAAGGCAATTCACGGGGAGCAGAGTCAATCTGCTCCCCGTATTACTTTCAGGAAGGAATAACCATGAAATTTGTAATGACTCTGATCGTTACTGCGAAGGCAAGGTGCTCGACAAGACTCTCGGTGCACTACAACATCGGTCACCTGATGACCATGGAAGGTGATTCCGCCGATCCGAAGGGTCGTTACCTGGTCGCGCTGAACAAGCTGGCCATCGACCGTTTCATTCCGGTTGGCCCGCTGCATCCGCAGAACCACCAGTTGATCGACATTTCGAACGACAAGATGCAGTTGTTGTACGACATGCCGCTGCCGCTGGGTGAGCCGCACTATGTGGTTGCCATCGAAGCCTCCAAGATCAAGCCGGGCGTTCGCTACAAGGTCGGCACCGACTCCCGCACCGACAAGCTGAGTCCCGACATGGTTCGTGCCGGCGAAGAAGTGACGACTCGCAAGGGCAACAAGGTCGAAGTCAAGGGCACGCTGATCCGGTCGCACATCACCCCGGAAATTATCGAGGCTGAAGTCGGCGACGAGATCACCATCCACCTGACCAACCTCGAACGCGCCCAGGACGAAACCCACGGCTTTGCTGTCTCGACCTACAACGTTCATGCCTCGATCGAACCGGGCAAGACGGTTACCGTCAAGTTCAAGGCCGACAAGGAAGGCGTCTATCCGTACTACTGCACGGAATTCTGCTCGGCGCTGCACCTCGAAATGCAGGGTTACCTGCTGGTCAAGCCGAAGGGCTGGAAGCCGACCAAGACCTCCACCGAGGCCAAGGCCAGCTACACCGAGGCCGACTACAAGGCGACGCTGAAGAAGGTTGTCGACACCCAGGTCGTCATCGACTCCGTGGTCGGTTACATCACCAGCGTCAACTTCAAGGACTTCCCGGATGTCGTGGCCATGGTCGACGATGCAACCGACCAGTTGGGCAAGATCAAGGAATCCAAGGCCAAGGCTGACGCCGCCGCCGCCAAGAAGGACTGGGATCAGGCCAACCTGTGGACCGAGCAGATCTGGCAATACCAGGTCAAGGCGGCCGACATCGGTCTGCGTGCCAAGACCTACCTCGAACAAGCTGGTGCCAAGCCGGTCAAGAAATAAGCAGCGAACTTGATCTGACTTAAGGCAATTCACGGGGAGCGGAGTCAATCTGCTCCCCGTATCACTTTCAGGAAGGAATAACCATGAAATTTGTAATGACTCTGATCGCCGCCGCGCTTGTCGCC